>CAZLRF010000023.1:0-13640 GCA_964561785.1 uncultured Acidobacteriota bacterium
AGCCCGAAGGGCCGGGCTCAGCGCAGCCACGCCTCGAGCTCCGTGCGCGCGTCGGTCTTCCCGTCGCGGTACTTGACGATCACCGGCGTCGCGAGGGAGAGACCCCACGCTGGTCCGGTGCCCGCCGTCACCGCCCGCGAGCCCGGCACGACCACCGCCCCCTCCGGGACGACGAGGGGCCAGCCGCCCTCCGGCCGGAGGATCCGAGCGTTCGGCAGGTCGTAGAGGGGCGTGGAGGCGGTGAGGATCGTGCCGGCCGCGATCACCGCCCGCTGCTTGACGATCGTGCCCTCGAACAGGCCGGTGAGGCCCCCGAGGAGCACCTCGTCCTCGACGACCACCGGCAGAGCCCCCACCGGCTCGAGGACACCCCCGATCTGGACGCCCGCGCTCACGTGGACGCGCCGGCCGACCTGGGCGCACGAGCCGACGAGGGCGTGCGAGTCGATCATCGTGCCCTCGTCCACGTACGCCCCCACGTTGACGTACATCGGCGGCATGCAGACGACGCCGCGTCCGAGGTAGGCCCCGTCGCGCACCGCGGAGCCGCCGGGCACGATGCGGACGCCGGCCGCGGCGTCGAGCCTCTTGAGGGGCAGCGTGTCCTTGTCGAAGAAGGGGAGCCGCCCGTGGTCCATGGAGGCGTCGGCCAGGTCGCCGTGGCGGAAGCCGAGGAGGATCCCCTGCTTGACCCAGGCATTCACCTGCCAGCCGGTCGGAGACGTCGGGTCCGGCTGGGCGGCGCGAACCTCGCCGCGGGAGAGCAGGGCGCGCAGCTCCGCGAAGGCCGCGCGAGCCGCTTCCCGGTCCGGGACCGCATCCGGTGCGGCGAGCGCCTCGATGCGCGAGCGGAGCGACTCGATACCGCTCACGCGCGGGCTCCCGCGGGGACGAGGCCGGCCGCGGCCAGCACCCGCTCGAGCTTCTCGCGGGTCTCGGCGCGCGGGGGGACCATCGGGAGGCGGTACGTCTCCTCGAGGAGCCCCATCCGCGCCATGGCCGCCTTCACCGGGATCGGGTTGGACTCGGCGAAGTTCGCGAGCATGAGCGGCAGCAGCCGCGCGTGGACCTCGCGGGCGGCGTCGAAGTCGTTTCGCTCCGCGGCCTCGACCATCCGCGCCATCTCGGCCGGGACCTCGTTCGACGCGACCGAGACGACGCCGCGGGCGCCCACCGCCATCGCGGGGAGGGTGAGGGCGTCGTCGCCCGAGAGGACGATGAAGCCCTCGGGCACCGACCGCACGACCTCGCAGATCTGCGTCATGTTGCCCGAGGCCTCCTTGACGCCGATCACCGTCGGGATCGCCGCGAGGCGGGCGAGGGTCGCGGGGTCCACGTTGCAGCCCGTGCGGCCGGGGACGTTGTAGACGACGATCGGCAGCGGCGTCGCCTCGGCGACGGCTTCGTAGTGCCGGACGAGCCCGTCCGGCGTGGGCTTGTTGTAATAGGGGGTCACCGAGAGCAGGCCGTCCGCCCCGGCCGCGTGCATCGCCCTCGCCGACTCGGCCACCTCGCGACTGTCGTAGCCTCCCGCGCCGGCGAGCACCGGCACCCGGCCCCCGGCCTCCGCGACCACCAGCTCGACCACGCGCCGCCGTTCCTGCGCCGACAGCGTGGGCGCCTCGCCCGTCGTGCCGCACGGCACGAGGAAGTGGACGCCCGCCTCCACCTGCCGCCGGGCGAGCCGGCGCACCGCCGCCTCGTCGATCGCGCCCGCCGCCGTGAACGGCGTGACGAGCGCCGTCCCCACCCCCGTGAACGGTGTCCGCATCGAGCCCTCCTGTCTCCCGCCGAAGCGGCCGTCTACGACATCCCCAGGACGTCCCGCATCGTGAACCAGCCCTTCCTCCCGACCACCCAGCGCGCCGCCGCGAGCGCACCGTGGGCGAACGTCGCCCGGTCCCTGACGGTGTGCGTGAGCGCCAGCGTCTCCGCCGGCCCGTCGAAGCCGACCGTGTGCGTGCCCGGGACGAAGCCGGCGCGGGTCGAGGAGACGTCCACCGGCCGACCGAGCCCGCCCCGCTCGAGCGCGCGCGCCAGGGCGAGCGCGGTGCCCGAGGGGGCGTCCCTCTTGGCCGCGTGGTGCGCCTCGTGGATGAAGGCCCCGTAGGCGGGGGAGCCGGCCAGCAGGCGGGCGGCCGTCTCGCACAGCGCGTCGAGGACGTTCGCCCCGAGCGAGAAGTTGGCGGCGAGGACCGCGGCCCCGCCCGAGCGCAGGACGGCCTCCCGCAGCTCGGCTTCGCGCTCTCCGAGACCCGTGGTCCCGACGACGAGGGCGATCCCGCGGGCGGCGAGCCGGGGCAGCGTCTCGAGGCACGCCGGCGGCGTCGAGAAGTCGACGGCCACCTCCACGCCCCGCCAGCGTTCGTCGTCCGCGCCGCGGCCGCCCTCGTTCGCGGCGCGGTCGAGGATGCCCGCCACCTCGAATCCGCACGCGGGGGCGTGCTGCGCCACCAGCCGTCCCATCCGCCCGTGGCCGACTACCAGGAGGCGCACGGGCGGCCTCAGGCGGTGGCGAGCGCCTCGCGCTCGCCCGGAGCGTCCTCGAAGAAGCGGCGGTGGAGGCCCCGCATGGCCGCGGCGACGTCCGCCTCGCGGAGCACCACCGTGATGTTCTTGCGCGAGCCGCCCTGCGAGACCATGGCGAGGGGGATCCCGTCGAGGGCGGACAGGACGCGGGTGGCGAGGTGGGCGTCCGTGCGGAGCCTCTCCCCGACCGCGCAGACGATCGCCATGCTCTCCTCGCACGCGACGTCGGCGAAGGCGCGCAGCTCGGCGAGGATCGCGTCGAGCGAGCGGCGGTCGTCGATCGTGACGGAGACGCTGACCTCCGACGTCGTGACGACGTCGACGCTCGTCCGGAAGCGCTCGAACACCTCGAAGACCCGTCGCAGGAAGCCGTAGGCCATCAGCATGCGCGTCGAGGCGATGTCGATCCGGACGAGCCCGCGCTTGCAGGCGATCGCGGCCGGCCCGTCGCCGCCTTCCGGGACGGAGCGCGTGATCAGGGTGCCGGGCGAGGCGGGACGCTGCGCGTTCAGGATGCGCACCGGGATGCCGAGAGAGACCGCGGGGAGGATCGTGCTCGGGTGGAGAACCTTGGCCCCGAAGTAGGCGAGCTCGGAGGCCTCGTCGAAGCTGAGCTGCGGCACCACCCTCGGCCCGTCGACCACGCGCGGGTCGGCGGTGAGCATGCCGTCGACGTCCGTCCAGATCTGGATCTCCTCGGCGGCGAGGCCGGCGCCGAAGAGGGCGGCCGAGTAGTCCGAGCCGCCGCGGCCGAGCGTGGTGGTGAGGCCGGCCGCGGTGGCGCCGACGAACCCGCCGGTGACCGCCACCGCACCCTCCGCGAGGAGGGGCGCGACGTGAGAGCGCAGGCGCTCGTCGGTCGCGGCGCGGTCGGGCGCGGCGGCCCCGTGCCGCGCGTCGGTGACGAGGATGCGTCGGGGGTCGAGCCAGCGGGAGGGGACGGAGGCGTCCTCGAGGGCGGCGGCCACGACCCGGCTGCTGGCCAGCTCCCCGAACGAGGCGATGAGGTCGCAGGAGCGCGGGGAGACCTCCTCGACCACCGCGAGGGCGTGGACGACCGCGTCGAGCTCGCGGAAGAGGGCGTCGATCGCGGCGAGGAGATCCGCCCGCCTCTCCGGTGCGCGGACGAGGACGGACATCGCCTCGTGCCGCCGGTGCAGCTCGGCCACGGCCGCCCGGGCGCCCGCGGCGTCCCCCGTCTCGGCCTGCCGGGCGAGGCCGAGCAGGGCGTCCGTCACCCCGGAGAGGGCCGAGACGACCACGAGGCGAGGCCGCGCTTCCCCGGCGACGATCGACGCGAGGCGCCGGACGGCCTCCACGTCCCGGACCGAGGTCCCTCCGAACTTCATCACGATCACGGCTCAGCCCTCGAGCAGGCCTTCGGCCTGCATCAGCTCGGCGTTGAGGACCGCCGCGCCCGCGGCGCCGCGCACGGTGTTGTGGCCGAGGGTGACGAACTTCCAGCCGAGGACCGGGCAGGGTCGCAGCCGGCCGACCGACACGGTCATGCCGCGCCCGCGGCCGGCGTCGAAGCGCGGCTGCGGGCGGTTCGGCAGGTCGAGATAGAGGACCGGGTGCTCCGGCGCCGAGGGGAGCCCCAGGCGCTGGGGAGCCCCCGAGAACGTCTCGAAGGCGAGGCGCAGATCCGCCGCGGAGGGCGTCTCGTCGAGGGCCACCGAGACGGTCATGGTGTGGCCGTCGACCACCGGCACCCGGCTGGTGTGGGCGCTCACCGTCACCGGGTGAATCTCGACGCTCTCGCCGCGCAGGGCGCCGAGGATCTTGCGGGCCTCGGTCTCGATCTTCTCCTCCTCGCCGGAGATGAACGGGATCACGTTGCCGAGGATGTCGAGCGAGGGCACGCCGGGCCAGCCCGCGCCCGAGACCGCCTGCATCGTGCTCACGAGGCACGAGCGCAGGCCGAACCGGCGCAGGGGGGCGAGCGCCATGGTCAGGACGACCGTCGAGCAGTTCGGGTTGGTGACGATCGCGCCGCGGCCGCCGCGCCGCCTCGCCTGGGCCTTCAGCAGGGCGAGGTGCTCGGCGTTCACCTCGGGCACCAGCAGGGGCACCGTCGGGTCCATGCGGTGGTTGCGCGCGTTGCTCACCACGAGGTGCCCGGCGTCCGCGAAGGCCCGCTCGAGCTCGCCCGCGACGTTCGCGTCGAGGGCGGAGAAGACGAGGCGGGGGCCGACGCCGGGGGTGGCGGGCTCCACCGTCCGCTCCCCGATGCCCTCGGGCATCGGCGTCTCGAGCCGCCACGGGGCGGCCTCCGCGTAGCGCTTGCCCTCCGAGCGCTCGCTGGCCGCGAGCCAGACGAGCTCGAACCAGGGGTGCCCCGCGAGCTGGTTGATGAACTGCTGGCCGACCATGCCCGTCGCCCCCAGCACCCCGACCTCGATCCGCTTCCGCATCGCTCTCCTCGTCGCCCGAAAACACGAAACCCGCCGGCGGCTTTCGCCGCGTCGGCGGGTTCGGGTGCTCCCGATGGGTCCCTGCTTCTAGGTCACCGGGTGCGGGACGCCCAGACCGCCGACGAGGCGACTCGTGCGCTTTCGAGTGGCCCGCTTTCGAGCGGTGGGCATCGCCGTCCGGCTCATGATCGGCGGAGTATAGGGAGGTCGGGTGCCGCCGTCAAGTGCGGCGAGTCACGAGAGTCACGAGCTCAGCGGCTCGCCCCGCGCCGCACGACGCGGTTCGCCTGCCCCTCGTCGACGACGGCGTCGTCCTTTCCCACGATCGCGAGGCAGGCGCTCGTGCCGCCGCCGAGGCGCAGGTCGGCTCCGCCCGCGGTGTCGAGGCCGCGGAAGGAGTTGCCGAGGACGAGACACCGTTCGGTCTCGTCCACGTCGAGTCCCCGCGCGGCCCGCCCGGAGAGGCGGTTCATCCCGAGCTTCGGCCGCGCCGCCCCGACGAGGGTCACCCCGCTCGCGACCGCGTCCGCGCCGCTCCCGAGCGCGAGGCGGTTGCGGGTGGCCCACACCACCGTGCCCCCCGGCGCCGGGGAGGCGTCGATCGGGTCCTGGAAGAGCACCCCGTCGCCGAAGCCCGGGGCGAAGGGCAGGAGCGCGCCCTCGTTGTCGTCCACGAGGATCCCGCTCGATCGCGAGGGGACGCCGTCGAGGTTCTGCAGGACCTGGACGCCGCGGGCGCTCGTCGTCCAGCGGTTCCCCCGCACGAGGACGTGCGAGAGGTCGACGTCGATCACGTCCACGGCCACCGCCGCGCGGATGCGGCTCGTCTCCACCTCCACCCGAGCTCCCGTGAGCTCCCACACGGGCGCGCCCCCGAGGACGCCGAGGATCTCGGAGTCCGCGAGGCGGAAGCGGCCGCGGGCGGGGAAGACGGGGTAGGGCTCGGCGCCGTCGGGGTCGAAGAGGAGGCCGGAGAACTCGACGCCGTGGAAGGTCGTGGTCTCGAGCTCGCTCGCCGGGTCGCGCTCGGCCTCGATGCGCACGCGGCTCACCTCGAAGTCGACGCTCCGCCTGCCCGTCAGGAGGATCGCGCCCCTCAGCTCGTACGCCGGGTCGAACCCCTCGAGGAGCGTCCAGCCGGTGGTCGGCCGCGAGCCCTCCGGCGGGGCGGGGACGAGGATCCCGAGATCGCGGATCGACGCGCGGCCCTCGACGAGCTGGAGGAGGTAGGGCCAGGGGCCCTCGTCGGGGTCGAACGGGTCCGTCCGGAAGAAGCCGTCCCGCCCGCTGACCGGCAGGTCGGGCAGGGCCTGCAGGACGGTGGCCCGTGGCCCGGCCCCCCGGAGCGTCCCCCGGAAGTCGCGGACGCGCAGGATCCCCGTTCGGAAGACGCCGGGGCACAGCCTCACCTGGCAGGGGCGCACGGCCCCGGAGCAGCGCTCGAGCGCCGCCTGGAGGAGGGCGGTGTCGTCGTCGCCCCCGGGGGCGAGGCAGGCCGGGGGCTGCGCGGCGCCGGGGGACGCGGCGGCGACGAGCGCGGCGAGGGCCGCGGCGCGGGCGAGTCGGTGCATGGGGGCCTCCTCGGAGGAGCGGCTCCCGGAGGGGGAGAGCCTGTTCGATCGTATCAGGAAAGGGGGCGTGGTCAGACCCACCCGCCGTCCACGACGTAGCTCTGGTTGGTGATGGCGGAGGAGTCGTCCGCGGCGAGGAAGAGCACGAGGCGCGCGACGTCCTCGGGGACGAGCTCCCGCTCGAGCGCCTGGCGCGATCGGATGAGCGCGCGATACTCGGGCGTGTACCACAGCCGCCGCTGGCGCTCGGTCGCGATCGCGCCGGGCATGACGCAGTTGACCCGGATCCCCCGGCGGCCCAGCTCGTGGGCGAGGGTCCGCGTGAGCCCCACGATCGCCGCCTTGGCCGTGACGTAGGCGGGCAGGCCGGTCGAGGGGATCACCCACGCGATCGAGCCGAGGTTCACGATCGAGCCCCCGCCCGTGCGGGCCATGCCCGGGACGACCGCCTGGGCCGCGAAGAACTGGTGGCGCAGGTTCACCGCCATGCGCTCGTCCCAGTACTCGGGGGTGACGTCCTCGAAGCGGTGGCGGTCGTCGCTCGCCGCGTTGTTGACGAGCACGCGCAGGGGGCCGAGACGGGCCTCGGCCTCCGCCACCGCCGCCCGGAGGGCGCCCGTGTCCACGAGATCGCAGCCGAGAAAGAGCGGCTCTCCCCCCGCGGCGCCGGCGAGGGCTCCGGCGAGGGCGCGGCCGCCCGCCTCGTCGCGGTCGAGGAAGGCGACCTTCGACCCCTGCGCCGCGAAGTGCTCGACGATCGAGGCCCCGATGCCGCTCGCTCCCCCGGTGACGAGGACGGTCCGTCCCTCGAGGCTCGGGTAGCGGGCGTAGCGGGGGCCCTCCATGGCCGCGGATCTTAGCGCGTCAGGGCTCGTACACGCGCGGCACCCGCTCGCTGATCGCGGTCAGGACCTCGTAGGGGATCGTGCCCGCCCACCGCGCGAGCTCCTCGACGGTCACGCTCGCCCCCCCCTGCTCGCCGACCAGGACCACCTCGTCGCCGTTCCACGCCTCGCCCCACTCGATGTTGACCATCATCTGGTCCATGCAGATCCGGCCCACCTGCGCCCGCCGCCTCCCGCGGAGCAGGACCTCGGCCCGGTTCGACATCGCGCGGAAGTAGCCGTCGGCGTACCCCACGGGGACGGTGACGACGCGGACGCGGTGGTCGCTCGCCCAGGTCGAGCCGTAGGAGACGGGGCTGCCCGCCTCGACCACCTTGAAGTAGACGACCCGCGAGCGCCAGGACAGCGCGGGAGCCACCTCGACCCTCCGCGGGGCGCCGGGGTAGGGGTAGACGCCGTAGAGGAGGATCCCGGGGCGCACCATGTCGAGGCGCGCCTCGGGCATCCGGAGCAGCGCCGCCGAGCTCGCGGCGTGGCGCACGGGCACCGGGAGCGAGCGCCGCTCGTAGAAGCGCAGCACCTCGTGGAAGCGCTCGAGCTGGAGGCGGGCGTGGCCGAGGTCCTCCGCGTCGGCGTTCGCGAAGTGGGTGTAGATCCCCTCGACCTCGACGTGGGGCGAGCGGGCCGCCGCCTCGAGGAGGCCGGGGGCGCTGTAGTGATGGACGCCGATGCGCTCCATGCCGGTGTCCACCTTCAGATGGACCTTCGCCCGCGTCCCCCGTGCCGCGGCCGCCTCCTCGACGTCGCGCAGCCGCGCGATCGAGGGGACCGTGAACGTGAGGTCGTGCTCGAGGAAGAGGGGGACCTGCCGGGTCCAGATCCCGCCCATCACGAGGATGGGGTTCGCGATCCCGAGCCGCCGCAGCGCGATGCCCTCCTCGACGAGGGCGACGCCGAAGGCGTCGGCCTGCGGGGCGAGGCAGCGAGCGACGGCCTCGAGGCCGTGCCCGTAGGCGTTGGCCTTCAGGACCGCCATGACCCGCGCGGGGGCGGCGGCAGCCGCGACCGCGGCGAGGTTGGCTCGAAGGCGCCCCAGGCTCACGACCACGTACGTCGGCCGCAGCCGCGCCGCCTCGGGATCGAGAGGAGGCTCGGGCGTCAAGGGCGGGGGCGGCTTACGGCCGGCGCTTGGCCTTCAGCGTCCCCGAGTAGCCTCCGCCCTGCCAGGTGCCCTCCATCGCGTCGCCGTCCACCTTGAGCTCGACGTCGTAGACGCCGCCCTCGTACTGGACCTTGAAGCGCAGGACACCCGCCTCGAGCGTGGCGTCGGTGACCGTGCGGGGGGAGCCGTTCAGCTCCATCCCGACCTCCAGCTTGCCGTCGACCTGCTTGAGGACGAGGACGGACGCCATCTCGCCCTCGGGCGTCGAGGCGAGGGCATCCCAGGTGCCGGCCACCTTGGGCTCGGCGGCGGTGGCGAGCGTGGCGAGAAGCGCGATCGCGAGGGCGGCGGCGGCTCGGGTGGCGTTCTTCATGCCCGGATCTTACCTCAGCCCCGCGCGAGCCGGCGCGCCAGGAAGGCGATCGTCGCGAGGACGAGGGTCGCGACGAGGACCGACAGCTCCCGCGCGGTCGCGTGGGCGAGCACCCAGGCGATCGCGACCATCGCCACGACGGGGACGAGCCGCGCCCCGGGGAACGTCAGGCCCCCCGTTCCGTCCGCCGGCCCTCGCGCGACCAGCCGCAGGGCGGCGGCGCAGCAGAGGAAGTAGAGGGAGAGGACCGACACGTTCGAGAGGACCGCGAGGTGGCGGAACGTGCTGGTGGCGGCGAGGGCGAGGGCGAGGGCGGCGTGGGCGACGATCGCGACGTGCGGGGTGTGGAAGGCGGGGTGCACGCGGGCGAGGGCGCGGGGCAGGAAGCCGTCACGTCCGAAGGCGAAGAGCGCGCGGGGAGAGCTCAGCATGTCCCCGCTGAGGTAGCCGAACATCGACACCGCCCCCCCGAGGAGGACGAGCAGGCGGCCTCCCTCGCCGAGGAAGCGCGCGGCGGCCTCCGCGAGCGGGGCCTCGGCGTGCCGGCCCATCTCCTCGCCGAGAACGCCCTGGGCCACGGCCTGGATCGCCAGGTAGAGCAGCGTCGTGAGCGAGAGGGCGAGGAAGATCGCGCGGGGGATCGTGCGCCGCGGGTCCCGAACCTCGCCGCTCGGGACGAGGGCGACCTCGATCCCGACGAACGCGAAGATGAGGAGCAGCACGGTCTCGCCGAGCCGGTCGGCTTCGGGCCACCCCGGCCACGCGAGGGCCTCGGGCCGGACGTGGAAGACGCCCACCGCCAGGAACAGCGCGAGGGGCAGGAGCTTCGCCACCACCGCGCCCTCGATGACCCGTGCGCCCTGCCGCACTCCCCGCACGTTGACGAGGGCGAGGAGCCCCACCGTCGCGGCGAGGACCGCGAGGCGCGCGAGGCCCGACCCCGCCGCGGGGGCGAGGAGACCCACCTGGTCGGCGAACGCCGAGAGCAGGCTCGCCGCGGTCAGCCAGAGCATCAGCCACTGGAGGACGCCGGCGAGGAAGCCGACCCAGGGGCCGAACGCGGTCTCGACGTAGGCGTAGATCCCCCCGGTGAGCGAGACCCGGCTCCCCGCGAGGGCGATCGAGGTCACGACGAGGGCCATCAGGCCCGCGCAGACGAGGTAGGCCGCGGGGGCGGCGGCGCCGAGCCCGGCCGCCACCGCGCCGGGGAGGACGAAGATCCCCGCGCCGACGGTGACGTTGACGATGCCGGCCGCGAGCTGGCGCACGCCGAGCGCGCGGACGAGGGAGGCCTCGGGGGACGGAGGGTCTTCGGGAGCCATGGACGCCGAGTGTCGCACGGCCGGGGGGCCTTCAGGGAAGCAGGGCGCGCAGCCACTTGCCCCAGGTGGGGGCGAGCAGGAACTTGAGGAACCAGTCGGCGAGGATGCCGCTCATCGCGGCCACCACGTAGGCGGGACGGGTCGGGGCCTTGAGCCGCTCCCGCGCGGCGGGGAAGACGACCGTGAGCAGGGGCTCGGCGAGGAGCACGCCGAGAGTGGCGAAGGCGGCGACGCGGGCGATCGCCCACGGCTGCCAGCCGAGGAGCGTGACCGCCCACGGGGGGACGCCCGCCTTCGCGAGCGCGGCCACGTAGTACGACATGAAGTTCATGAGGACCGCGCCCATCAGGATCGCGCCGGCGCTGCCCGTTCCGAGGCCGACGACGAGGAAGGCGCCGAGGTGCACGAGGTGCTCGGGGAGGAAGAGGCGGATCGAGCCCTCGCTCCCCCGGCCGGTGCGGATCCAGTGGAACATCTCGTTCTTGTAGGCGGGGCCGTTGAGGACGACCTTGCCGAGGGGCTCCGGCCACCAGACGAACGCGATCGTCCCCACGACCGCCACCGTGGCCGCCCACCACAGCATCGCCCGCACCGCGCCGCCCCGCTCGCCCTTGCGCAGGCGGTGGACGAGCACGACGTAGGCGGGCAGCGCGTTCAGCACGGGCAGGAGCCACGGCTGGCGGAGCCACAGGCCGAGCGGGTAGGAGAGGACCGTCGCCAGGATGAGGACGATCAGGTCGTTCCGCACGGGGAACCTCATCGCGTGCCTCCTGCAACCGCGGCCTCGAGCGCCGCGCGCTCCGGTGAGCCCGGGGCGAACGGGTCGGGGTGCCGCGACGCGGCGCAGGCCGAATTACCGACGTGGCGCTCCACCGGCCCCGGGAACGCGCGCACGTGTCCCGTGGCCACCGCGGCCGCGGTGCGGCAGTGGGCGCAGTGCCCGTGGCCCGCCATGAAGCCCGCCACCTCGTCGAGGGCCCGCAGGTCGCGCGGGCGCGCCTCTCCCGCGGCGACGCGTCTCAGGATGCGGGCGAGGCTCGCCGTCCCGACCGAGCAGGGCGGGCACTGGCCGCAGTTCTCGCGCTCGAAGAACGCGGCCGCCGACGCGGCGAGCGCGACCGGACAGGCCGTCGCCCCGACCACGAGGACGGCCGCGGTCCCGAGCGCGCTGCCCGCGTCGCGCAGGGCGTCCGGGTCGAGGGGGGTGTCGAGGCGCTCCGCGGGGAGCGGCGGCCCCGCGGGCCCGCCGGGGAAGACGAGGCCCACGTCCTCGGTCGCCCCGCCGGCGTGTTCGTCGACGACGCGCCGCAGCGGCGTGCCGAGCCGCACCTCGCGGACGCCGGGGCGGCGCACGTCGCCCCAGACGGTCACGAAGGTCGTCTCGTCCCGGCGGTACGCGTCGGGGTCGGCCACCGCCGCGGGCACCCGCGCGAGCGTCTCGACGTTCTGCACGAGCGTCGGCCGGCTGTGGAGGCCGACCGCCGCGGGCAGCGGGGGCTTGGGCCGCGGCCAGGGCCGCCGGCCCTCGAGCGCCTCGAGCAGCGCCGTCTCCTCGCCGGTGACGTAGCCGTCGTCGCCCCGGCGGATCGACACCGCGAGACCGTCCAGGGCGGCCCCGCGCAGCGCGTCCCCGAGGGCGGCGGCCGGCGCGTCGAAGGAGCCCTTGAGGAAGACGATCGCCTCGCGCGCCCCCACGGCGCGCGCCGCGATCGCGAGGCCGGCCACGACGTCCCCCGCGCGCGTCAGCATGACGTGGCGGTCCTTGAACGATCCGGGCTCCCCCTCGGCCCCGTTCGCGATCACGACCGGCTCGCCCCCCTCCGCCCGGACCGCCGCCCACTTGCGCGCGGCGGGGAACCAGCCGCCCCCCCGCCCTCGCAGGCCGGAGGCGCGGAGGCGCTCCGTGAGGGCGTCCGGGGAAAGGGCGAGAAGGGGGGGCATTCGGCGCGAGGGTTTCAGTGGGCGAAGGAGCAGCATTATAGGGGGAGGCGGGCCGGCCTTCGGCGGGGCCTTCGAGATCCGCCCCGCGCCACAGGCGCGGGGCGGGGGCATACTTCACAGAATAGTTCAGATGTACTAGTATCAATGGACCACGGCTCGCCGCAGGGCCAATCCAAGGAGTGTCGCCGGCATGATCACACTGACCTCGAACGCTGCCGCGAAGGTGAAGGGCATCCTCGAGCAGGAGAAGGAGAGCCTTCCCCAGGGCGGGCTCCGCATCTACGTCCAGGGGGGCGGCTGCTCCGGCTTCCAGTATGGGATGGTCCTCGACGAGGTCTCGGACGGGGACCAGGTGCTCGAGCTCGAGGGCGTCAAGGTCATCGTCGACCCGATGAGCCTGCGCTATCTCGAGGGCGCCGAGGTCGACTACAAGGAGGACCTCATGGGCGGGGGCTTCGCGATCAAGAACCCGAACGCGAAGTCGACCTGCGGCTGCGGCCACTCCTTCCAGGCGGGCGAGGGCGGACCGCAGCACTGAGCGGCCTCGTCCCCCTCTTCCCGCTCCCGAACGTCGTGCTGTTCCCGGGGGTCGCGCTGCCGCTCCACGTCTTCGAGCCCCGGTACCGCTCGATGGTGCAGGACGCGCTCGCGGGAGACCGCACGATCGGCATGGTCCTGCTCCAGCCCGGCTACGAGGCGGACTACCACGGCCGCCCCCCGATCTACCCCGTCGGCTGCTCGGGCCGGATCCTCGAGGAGGAGCGCCTCGACGACGGCCGCTTCAACATCCTCCTCCTCGGCCAGGCCCGCTTCCGCGTCGCCGGGGAGCACGAGGGGCGCCCCTACCGTCTCGCCACGGTCGAGGACCTGCCCGACCCCGTCGGCGACGCCTCTTCGCTCGGGGCGCTGCGCGAGCGGCTGCTGGGCGCGGTCGCCCGGGCCACCTCGGGCGAGGCCCGCGTCGAGCTCGCCGACGAGGTCTCACCCGCCGCCCTCGTCAACGGCCTCGCCCAGGGCCTCGACCTTCTTCCCGTGGAAAAGCTCTCCCTCCTCGTCTGCGACACCGTGGAAGCGCGGGCCGCGCGGCTGCTCGAGATCCTCGAGTTCCGCGCGCTCGAGCGCTCGACGGGCCGCAGCGGAACGCTGCACTGAGCCGTGGTCCGTGCCTCGAAAGGAGACGTGATGAGAGAGACGACGAAGACGCAGGGGTGGAGGAGGGCGGCGCTCGTCGCCGCCCTCGGGCTCGCGGTGGCGTCCGTGCTCGCCCCCGCGGCGGCGGCGCACGAGCGCGTCGACCCACGGAAGCTGCAGGTCACCTCGGCCGCGGCCGACCCCGCGGCCGAGTGGCTGAGGATCCGCGGCCGCAACTTCGGCGGGGGTGTTCCGCGGGTCACCCTCGGCGGCGAGCCGCTCGAGGTCGTGCGCCACTCCCCGTTCGAGATCCTGGCCGGGGAGCGGTTCCGTGCCGCCCTGGTGGAAGCGA
>CAZLRF010000023.1:13650-79649 GCA_964561785.1 uncultured Acidobacteriota bacterium
TCCCCGTTCGAGATCCTGGCAGCGTTGCCGCCGGATCTCGAGCCCGGCAGCTACCGGCTGGTGGTCTGGAGAGCGCCCGGCGAAGGACGCTCGGACAGCTTCGAAGTCACGATCGGCGCGGTCGGCCCGCAGGGCCCGGCCGGGCCGGCGGGACCCCCGGGACCCGAGGGCCCGCCGGGGGTTCCGGGCCCTCCGGGACCGGCCGGACCCGCGGGACCTGCCGGCCCCGCCGGACCACAGGGCCCTCCCGGGCCACAGGGCCCTCCCGGCCCTCCCGGTGGCGGCGGATCCGGTCCCGGGGAGCCCGTCCCCCCCGAGATCGGCATCTTTCTCCGCGTCGGGGACCTGAAAGGCGAGTCGGTCGATAAGGGCCACAAGGACTGGAGCGACGCGACCTGGTACAGCCACGCGGTCCGGATCCTCCTCGGAGCCGCAGGGGGCGGGTCGCAGTCCGGCCGGCCGCAGCACGACGAGCTCGCGGTGGTGAAGGTCACCGACCGGACGAGCGACGCGCTCTACGCGAAGGCCGCCGCGGGAGAGGTCATCCCCCGGGTCGACCTCGACGTGTGCCGCGTGGCGAGCGGCGGCGGCCCGCAGTGCTTCCTCGCCATCGAGCTGAAGGACGCCGTGATCACGAGCTTCTCGCAGGGCTCCGACCTCCTCGACCGGCTCGCCTTCGCGTACCGCGCGATCGAGTGGACCTACCGGCCGGTCCTGCCGAACGGCTCCGCGGCCCCGCAGCTGACCGGCAGCTACGACCTCGCCACCCTCACGTGGACGGGCGAGGCCGTCACCGCCCAGGGCGCGATCGGCTACGGCTCCGGCGACGGCTCGAGCGTCCTCGTGATCCCGGGCCTCCCGGGGGAGTCGACGCTGTCGAAGCCGGCGAAGGCGATCGGCCTCACCGGCTTCACCCGCAGCCTCTCGGGCGCGGAGACGGTGAAGGGCACGGACATCGCGACGTACGGCCTCCTGCGGGCGCTTCACCGCGGCCTGGAGCTGGAGCCGGCGCTTCAC
The DNA here is from genome assembly GCA_964561785.1 of uncultured Acidobacteriota bacterium. Lineage (GTDB taxonomy): Bacteria > Acidobacteriota > Vicinamibacteria > Fen-336 > Fen-336 > DATBSL01. The sequence goes on from CAZLRF010000023.1 coordinate 14,668, forward strand.
TTCGGCTGCGGCGCGGGCCCCGCCGGCGATTGCACGGGCACGTCCGCGCTCGGCGACTCCTTCGTCGTCGAGATCTCCTACGGGGCGAGCCAGGTCGAGCGCCTGAAGTGGCTCCCGGCCGGGCCCTGACGCCTACACGGGCTCCGCGGTTCCGGTCGCGGCCGAGCTGCGCCGGGCGCGCCATGTGGCGTCCGCCCGGCGCAGCGCGGGGCGCAGCACGAGCACGAGGGCGGCGACCAGGAACGGGGCGACCACCGACCACCCGAGGATCCCGTGCAGCCCGGTGAGGCCGAACTCGCGCAGGAAGCCGGGGGCGTCCTCGAAGAAGCGGGAGGCGAGGACGCGGGGGGCGAGGCGGGCGGGAGGCGCCCCGACGAGACGCTCGCCGAGGCGCACGAAGGCCAGGATGAGAGCGAGCTGCAGCGGGTAGACGAGCTGCTGCGCGAGCTGGAGGGCCACGTGGTTGAGGCGCAGGGTGGCCCCGGCGACGAGGCAGAGCAGCGTCGTCGTGCCGAGGATCGGGAACAGCCCCAGCACGACGCCGACCGCCAGCGAGAGGGCGAGCCCCTCGGGCGAGAGGCCCTGGACGAGCAGCGCCCGCAGGGGGGGGCCCAGGCGCCGGCGCCAGAAGCCCGGTCGATCCGCGCCTGCGCTCACGCCCGCGGCCGCAGGAGCAGCTCCTCGGCCCCCGCGCCGGGGGGCAGGCGGAAGAGCCGGGCGAGGACGTACCCGGCGATCGCGATGTTCCCGAGCGCCATGATCGCGACGAACCACGCGCCTCGCGCACCCCACGAGCGCTCCCGGTAGAACACCCAGGCGTAGACGGCGAGGAACCCGCAGTACGCGTCGGCGAGCGTCGCGCGGAACCACGGGTCGGGCCACAGCGCCCGACCGGCGGCGAAGACGCCCCGGTCGAGGCTGGCGCTGATCGTGACGTAGAGCATCAGGACCAGGATCGCTCCGAAGAGCACCTTCAATCCGTTGATCATCGGGACTCCTCGGTCTCGCCCGCGCGGGCGGGCGTCCTGAGTATCGGCCCCCGGGGCGGGGGGCTGCAATCGGCTCGCCGACTTTTCCCGTCGGAGCCGCGTCAGAAGCAGCGAAAACAGGGCTACGACCCGAGGAGGTGTCATGAAGCGTCTCATCGCCCTGGCCGTGGGAGTCCCCGCCGTCCTGGCCGCGGGTCTCGCCCTCGGGCCGGGGGACGTCCGCGCCGGGCAGAAGGAGAAGGACGGCGCAGTCGAGAAGGTCGAGAGGAAGATCGTCGTGCGCCACTCCGGCGGGGGCCGGCTCGGCGTGTCGCTCGAGGAAACCGAGGGCGCCGTGCGGGGCGCGAAGGTCCGCTCGGTCGAGGAGGGCAGCCCCGCGGCGAAGGCCGGTATCAAGGAAGGCGACGTCGTCGTCCGCTTCGACGGGGAGGCCGTGCGCAGCGCGACCCAGCTCGCCCGGCTCGTGGGCGAGACGCCGGCCGGCCGGTCGGTCGCGATCGAGGTCAGCCGGGGCGGCGCGACGCAGAAGCTCGAGGCGACGCTCGCCGAGGGCGGGCGGCGCATCCGCGTCCTCGGGGGGCCGGGGATGCGCGAGTTCGCCTTCGAGATGCCCGACGTCGACGTCGACCTGCCCGAGCCTCCGGAGCCGCCCGCTCCCCCCGAGGCGCCGAAGGCGCCGCGGGCCCCGTTCCCGCACGCCTGGGCCTGGCGCGGCGACGACGGCCGCGACATGGTCATGCGGTTCTTCGGCGGCGGCCCCCGCCGGCTGGGCATCGAGTACATGGAGGTCGGCGAGCAGCTCGCCGCCCACTTCGGTCTGCCCGGGAAGTCGGGCGTGCTCGTCAGCTCCGTCGACGCGGACTCCCCGGCGGCGAAGGCGGGGATGAAGGCGGGCGACCTCGTCCTGAAGCTCGACGGGAAGCCGATCGAGGACGGCCGTGACCTGCGCGAGGCGGTGGCCGAAGCCGGAGAGGACAAGGCCGTCACGGTAACCGTGAAGCGCGACGGCCGCCCGCTCGACCTCCAGGTGACGCTCGCGAAGCCCGAGCGGCCGCGGCACCGCGCGCCGGGGGTGAGTCTCTAGGCGCCCGGGGCCGGATCGGGGGAATCCGCCGGGACGGCGGGTTCCCCCAGCTCCTCGAGGCTCAGGACGAGCAGCGTCCCTCCGGCGACGAGCGCCGGGCCGAGGAGGAGGTTGGCGAGGGGCACGAGGAGGCCCACCATGCCGGCGAGGCCGAAGCCCAGGCTCTCGGCCCGCCAGCCCCGGTGCCACCGCCTCTTCTCGGCGAAGGACAGGCCCCGTCGCGTGAGGGCGGGGTCGGTCATCTGGAAGGCGACCGCCCGAGCCCCCCAGAGCAGCGACAGGAACGGACCGATCACCGGGACGAGGCCGAGGAGGAACACGAGGGGGGCGGCGGCGAGGAAGTGGAGCGAGCCGCGCAGCGCCTGGCCGGCCTCCCAGCGCAGGCCCCGCCCGCTCTCGGCCGCACGGCCTCGGGTCCGCAGCTCGACCTGACGCGAGAGCTGCTCGAGGATCGGGGAGGCGAGCGCGAGGGCGAGGCCGAGACCGAGGAAGACGCCGGAGCCGAGCGTGGCCGTCCAGAGCAGCAGGCTGACGGGGATCTCGACCCAGGCCGGCACGCGGCCCGGGGTCGGGCCGAGGCGGGCCAGGACCTCGGGCCCGAGGAACACGCCCCCGACGAGGCCGAGGAACAGGAGGATCGCGGCGAGGGCGGCGGGCAGCGCGGCGAGCGGCCACAGGCCGGGCCGGCGCAGGAGGAGGGCGAACCCCGCCGGGACGTGAAAGGCCCCGGCCGCCACGCGCAGGGGCAGGGCGGGTCGCGCGGGCTCCATGACCGCGGAGCCTAGCAGAGTCGTCGGTCCCTTGACACCGTCTGTCGAGCGCGTGGGAGAATCCCCGCGTCATGAACGACTGCCTGGCCGTGATCCTCGGGGGGGGGCGCGGGACGCGCCTGTTCCCGCTCACCCAGCGCCGCTCGAAGCCCGCGGTCCCGATCGCCGGCAAGTACCGCCTCATCGACATCCCGGTCAGCAACTGCCTCAACTCCAACCTGCGCCGCATCTTCGTGCTGACCCAGTACAACTCGGAGAGCCTCAACAAGCACCTCTCGATGACGTACAAGTTCGACATCTTCAGCTCCGGCTTCGTCACGACGCTCGCCGCCGAGCAGACCGAGGAGAGCCCCGACTGGTTCCAGGGCACGGCCGACGCGGTCCGCCAGAGCATGTGGCACATGCGCAGCCACCGCAGCCGCGAGGTGCTCATCCTGTCCGGCGACCAGCTCTACCAGATGGACTTCCGGAAGATGCTCGACACCCACCGTCGCCACGTCGCGGACGCCACGGTGGCCGTGCTCCCGGTGAGCGCCGAGCAGACGGCGGGCTTCGGGATCCTCAAGGTGAACCGCCAGGGCCGGATCGTCCACTTCGAGGAGAAGCCGAACGCCGACCGCCTGCCGGAGCTCGAGTCGGACATCCCCGGCCACGGCCGCGGCTTCCTCGCCTCGATGGGCATCTACATGTTCTCGCGCGAGGCCCTGGAGCGGTCGCTGTCCGACCGCGGCCTCGTGGACTTCGGGCGACACGTCATCCCGTGGGCGATCGGCGAGATGAGGGTCCAGGCCCACTTCTTCCGCGGCTACTGGGAGGACGTGGGGACGATCGGCTCCTACTTCGACGCCAACCTCCTGCTGTGCGACCCGATACCGCCCTTCGACTTCTACGACGCGACCCGCCGGGTCTACACCCACCCGCGCCTGCTGCCCGCGACCAAGGTCGAAGGCTGCTCGATGCGCCGGACCCTCCTGTCCGATGGGTGCATCCTCATGGGCGCCGAGATCGAGCGCTCCGTGATCGGCATCCGCAGCCGCGTCGGGCGGGGGACGCGGATCGAAGACGCGCTCGTCCTCGGCGCCGACGAGTACGAGAGCCTCGAGGAGATCGACCGCGCCCAGGCGAAGGGGCTGCCCCCGATCGGCATCGGCGAGGACTGCCACCTCCGGCGGGCGATCATCGACAAGAACGCCCGGGTCGGCCGCGGCGTGCGCATCCTCAACGAGGCGGGCGAGCGGGAGAAGGACGGGGAGGGGTGGTTCATCCGGGACGGGATCGTGATCGTCCCGAAGGGGGGGGTCATCCCGGACGGGACGGTCCTCTGAGCCCTCTGCTCCCGCGAGGCGCCGACCGGGTCTTCTCGCGGGCCACCCTCGCCCTCCTCGGCGTCCTCGCCGCGGTGATGCTCGCCTCCGTCGCCGACTACGGGATCTCGAATGACGCCGGCGTCCACCACCGCTGGGGCAAGCGCCTCGTGCGCTGGTACCTGAGCCTCGGTCAGGAGCCGCGGGTCACCGACGACATCGACATCGCCAAGTACGGGGGCTTCTGCGAGGTCGTCACCCAGGGCGTCGTGGCCCTCCTGCCCCTCGAGACGTTCACCGCGCGCCACGTGGCGAACCTCGGCTTCTCCTTCCTGGCCTTCCTCGGGGCGGTGTCGATCGCCCGGCGGCTCGCCGGCCCGCCCGGCGGCTTCTTCGCCCTGCTTCTCCTCGCCCTGACCCCCCCGTTCTACGGGCACGCCTTCGTGAACTCGAAGGACATCCCCTTCGCCGCGATGTTCGCCCTCGCCGTCGCCGCGATCCTCGCCTGCGACTCCTGGCCGGACGTCCCGTGGCGGCGCACCTTCCTCGCCGGCGCCGTCGTCGGCCTCACCGCCGCGGTACGCGTGGGAGGGCTCGCGCTGTTCGCCTTCTCCCTCGCGCTGTGGGCGGCCGTCCTGCTCGCGCGGGGAGGGGCCTCGGGCCGGCCCGTGCGCCCCAGCGCGCGCGAGGCGGCGGACCTTCTCCTCAAGTGGGCGGCCGGGGTCGCGGCCGGCTGGGCGATCATGGTCGCGTTCTGGCCGTGGGCCATGACCTCGCCCCTTCTCAATCCCCTGCGCGCCCTCTCGCGGTTCTCCCGCTACTGGGAGGGGGTGCTGCTGCTCTACGACGGCCGCCTCGTGCCCGCCTCCGAGGTCTCCCGCTTCTATCTGCCGAACTGGTTCGCCCTCACCCTCCCGGAGACGTACCTCCTGGCGGCGCTCCTGGGCGCGATCGGCCTCGTCCTCCTCCTGCGCTCCCGCCCCCTCTCGCCCTCCGCGCGGCTGCGGCTCCTCCAGGCGTTCTGGCTCGCCGCGGTCCCCGCCGCCCTCGTCGGCAGCGTGGTCGTGCGTCGCATGCTCCTCTACGACGGCCTTCGCCACTTCCTCTTCGTCATCCCCCTCACCGCCGCGCTCGGCGGGACGGGCGTCGCGCTCTTCCTGCGCTCGCCGCTCTCGCGCGCCGCGCGGGCCGCGGGGCTCCTGCCCCTCGCGGCGGCGCTGCTCCTGACCGTCGCCGACATGGCGCGGCTGCACCCCTACGAGTCGGTGTACTTCAACCGGCTCTGGGCGGGCGGGGTGAAGGAGGGGGTCGCGCGGTACGAGGGCGACTACTGGTGCCTGTCCTACAAGGAGGGCAGCGAGTGGGTGCGCCGGCGGGTCGAGGGCGCAGCGTGCTCGGAGAGGGTCCGCGTCGCCGGCCACTCGGTCCGCCAGCAGATCGACCACTACCTCTGGAGGAGCGAGGAGGACCGCAAGCGGTTCCTGCCGACCCTGTTTCCCGACGGGGACCCGCACTACGTGATGGCGACGACGCGGTTTCACGACCACCTGCGCACGCCGGGCAAGCTCGTCTTCACCGTCGAGCGGATGGGAGCGACGCTGCTCTACCTCTTCGAGGTGAAGGCGCCCGCGTGCGAGCCGGCCGGCCCGTAGATCAGCCCGCCCGGACTTCGTCGATCTTGCGGTCCCGCTCGGCGGCGATGCGCTCGCGGTCGCGCCGGTACTCCTCCTCGAGGCGGTCGAGCTCCTCGAGGTCTTTCGCCTTGCGGCGGGAGGACTGGTGGAGGATCTCGCGCTCCGCGAGCCGGGCCTCGTAGACCTTGCGCAGCTCGGCGATGCGCGCGCGCTGCTCGTCGGTGAGGGCGCGCTCCTCCACCCCCTCCTCGCGGTCCTTCTTCCGGAGGCGCAGGAGCGCGAGCTCCCAGGCGGTCTTCGGCGCGTCGTCGTCGGTCAAATCGGGCTCTCCTGCGCCTGAGTCTACCGCAGGCGCCCGATCAGCGGCCGGTCCAGACCGGCGTGCCGTCCTTGTCGCGGAGGATGAGGCTCGTCTGCCCCTTCTGGACCTCGCGCGCGACGACGATCTCCCCGCCCCCGGGCCGGGAGCCGATGACGGTGAGCGCGTCGCCCTTCTCGATCGCGAACTCGAGCTCCTTCATGAACCGTACCGGGCAGGCGTGGACCTCGACCGTCTCGGTCTCCGTCTTCACGATGAGGTGCAGTCCCGGGTGGTCGCCCCGGGTCTTCGACTCGTGGAAGTCCTCGACGACGCCCTTGATCGTGACCTCCGCCTTGGGGTCGTACTCGGGGGCCTTGGCGGCCGGGGGCGCGGCGGGGGCCTGGGCGAGCGCGGGCGCGGCGGCGAACGCGGCGGCGAGGACAGCGACGGGCAATCTCATGAGGACACCCCCTCGCTTCAAGGCTCGCGCCGGGAAAGGCGGCGCGCAATGGATCCGGTGATCCAAGGACTGCGCCGGGTGGGCTACACTCGCCCGGTTGGCTCTCTCGAGGTTCGCCGCCACCCTCGCCCTGCTCGCCTGGACCGCCGCGCTGGCCACGGCCCTGCTCGACCCGCAGGCCCGCCTCCTCGGGGGAGCCTCGGTCCTCGACCTGCGCTCGGCCGAGGGCGCTCTCGCCCTGCTCCAGGCCCTCGCGGTGTCGCTCTCGCTGCACGCCGCGCGCTTCGTCCCGCTCGGAGCCCTCGCCGTGCTCGCCCTTCCCGACCGGGAAGGGCCGCTCTCGCGCCTCGTCCGCGTGGCCCTCCCCGCCGCTCTCCTGGCCCTCGTCCTGGCCGGGCTCGCCCTCGCCGCGCGGGCGGGGTTCACGCCCCCGGGGCCGTTCGAGCTCGTGCTGCCCGGCGCGGGGATCCTGCTCGGCGCCTGGGCGGCGCTCACCTGGCGCCGGGGCTGGTGGGCGCGACTTCTCTTCCTGCCGAAGCTCGCCGCCCTCGCGGCGCTCCTGCTGCTCGCGGGGGCCGGCCTCGCCGTCGCGGCCCTGGAGCGAGAGCCCGCGGTGCCGGAGAGAGCACCCCTGACGTCCGAGCAGAAGCGACACCTCGTGGACGTCTTCCGTGGCCGGGACCCGCGCCGGGTGCCGACAGGGGAGACGCGCACGGTCCGCCTGAGCGGGACGGAGCTCGACCAGCTGGTGTCGTGGGCGGCGGCCGTGGGCCTGCGGACCCGGACCCGGGTGCGCCTGGAGAACGGCGTCGCGTCCGGCGCCGCCTCGGTTCGAGTTCCCCGCTCCGGCCGCTGGCTGAACGTGTCGGCCTCCGCCCGCCTCGGCATCGCGGACGGCCGGCCGTCGGTGGCCGAGCCCCGGCTGGCCGTCGGGCGGCTCTCCGTGCCGGCGCCGCTGCTCGACGCCCTGGCTCCGGTCGCCGTGGCCGGGCTGCGCTGGGACAAAGACCTGCGCCGGGTCCTGCCGTCCGTCCGCTCGCTCGCGGTCGGCGACGACGAGGCGACCCTCACCTACGCGCGGGTCGACATGCCCCGCGGTCTCCTCGCCCGCCTCTTGTGGGGCGAGGAAGCGAGCGCGGCGATGAGGGAGTCCGTCTTGGCTCAGGTGGACCGGCTTCTCGAGGTCCTGGAGGAGACTCCGGAGGGGGACGCTCGCTTCACCCGCGCTCTCGAGGCCGCGTTCGACCTCGCCCGAGAGCGCTCCGCCTCGGGCTCGGCGGTCGAGGAGAACCGCTGCGCCCTGCTCGCTCTCGGGGTCGTCCTCGGCCACCCCCGGCTCGCCCGCGCGGTGGGGGAGAAGCTGGACGAGGGCCGCTCGTCCCGCGTGCACTCGGTGCGCGAGGGCGCGAGCGTGCGCGGCCGCAACGACTGGGTGCGCCACTTCACGGTGAGCGGCGCTCTCACCGCTCTGTCCTCGGTGGCGCCGAGCGACGCGGTCGGGCTGCTCAAGGAGGAGCTCGACGCGGACGGCGGGAGCGGCTTCTCGTTCGCCGACCTCCTCGCGGACCGGGCGGGGACGACCCTCGCCTGGGTGTCGACCCGCGACGAGGCCCGCGCCCGCACGATGCAGGACCGCTTCGCCTCCGGCGTGCGGGTGAATGACGTCTTCCCTCCCGCCGACGGCCTGCCCGAGGGCATCGCGGACGCGGAGCTGCGGGCGCGCTACGGCGGCGTCGGCGGGCGGGGGTACCGGCGCGTGGCCGCGGACGTCGAGCGCCGCGTGTCCGCCTCGCCCGCCTACCGCGACTGACCGGCTAGCGCAGCGGGTAGACGGGCGACACCAGGTCCGGCGTCGGCTCGTAGCGGCTGTCGCTCGCCCACAGGATCCCGCGCTCGACGATCGCGCGCGCCTGCGGGATGTCGAAGACGTCCGCGGTGTGCCCGAGAGAGGTGTAGAAGACGCGTCCCCTGCCGTAGACCTTCTTCCAGACCACCGGCATCGTCGAGCCGTCGATCCACGGGTCGTGGGCCCCCGTGAAGCGGGTGGTCGCGAGCACCTTGTTGTTCGGGTTGACGTGCATCAGGTACTGCTCGCTCTTGACCTCGAAGTCCGGGAGGCCCGCCGTCACCGGGTCCTCGTGGTCGGTGATGTGGACCTCGTAGTCGATGATGCCCCCGGGGTGGGCCACCCAGTCTCCGCCGACCATGTAGCGGTACTCGGTCTCGTTCCGGTAGGCGTCGCCGAGGCCGCCGTGCCAGCCGGCGAGGCCGACCCCGCCCTTGACCGCGGCGAGCAGGCCCTGCAGGGGTTCCTTCGCGATCGTGCCCATCGTCCAGATCTGGACGATCACGTCCAGTGACTTCATGAGGGCGGCGTCGGCGTAGGACGCCTGGGAGTCGGAAACGACCACGTCGAAGCCCGTCTTCTGCATCCACGGCACGAAGAGGTCGCGGCACTTCACCGGCTCGTGGCCGTCCCAGCCGCCGTAGACGAAGAGGGCCTTCTTGCGCGCCGGGCGCGGGGGATGGCCCGGGGCCTGGCCCCGGGCGACGGCGGGCACGGCTGCCGCGGCCCCCGCGGCGAGCTTCACGAAGTCACGGCGTCCCAGGCTCCTCTCGGACATGGCGGCCTCCTCGGTGTCGGACAGACGCCGAAGCATACCCTGCCTCGACGTCACCGGGGCGGCTCGTCGGCAGCGTCCCAGTCATCGGGCAGGGGCTCGCTCGCGCGCGCCTCCCGCAGCGCCTTTCGCCAGGCGGCGAGCGCCTCGCAGTCGCCCGAGTACGTCCCGATGCGCTCGAAGCGGAACTCGGGGTTGGATGCGAAGCGCTCGGTCTCGAGGGGACGGTCGGTGAGGAGCGGGCGCTCCCCGCGCGCGTCCCAGGTCCGGTAGAGGTAGAAGGTCGTCCCCGACAGCTTGCCGAAGAGCTTCTTGACCGAGCACACGGGGTCGAAGCCGACTCCGCCGGAGGCCGACTGCGCCGCGCCGGACATCTGGCCCTGGATCTCGGCCACGGTGGGCGGGCCGGGCGCGGGCGAGCCCGTGCCGCGGTAGCGCCGCAGGGCCTCCGCGACCGAGAAGCGCGGGCCCTGCTCCTCCACGGAGACGGGGAAGCAGGGCACGCCCTCGCGCGCCGCGCGGTCGCACGGCTGGGAGTGGGATTCCACCACCCGCTCCACGACCCGCTCGATCGAGTCGTGGATCGGCCGGGCGCGTCGCGCCCCTTGCTCGGCGGGAGCCGCCGCCGCACCGGTCGTCACGAGCGCCAGGACGACGGCGCCCGTCCAGCGCATCGAGCGCACGCGCGACTCCTCCCGCGTCTCTCACGCCCCCGCCGCTATCGTATCAGGCCGCGCCGGCGTCGCCGCGGCGTAGAATGCGGCGTTTCCGGAGGAGCCCGTCCCCATGAGCCTGCTCGCCGCGCTGCTCTTCGCCGCTGCGCCCGCCCCGCCCCCCGCCGCCTCGAAGGCCGACGTCCGCAAGAAGCAGGCGGCCGTGGCCTCGATCGACGCGCAGCGCCCGCAGCTGCAGTCTCTCGCCGACCAGGTGTGGGCCTTCGCCGAGACCGCGCTGCGCGAGACGCGCTCGGCGGCCCTCCTCGCCGACCACGCCGAGAAGCAGGGCTTCCGGGTCGAGCGGGGTGTCGCCGGCATGCCGACCGCCTTCGTCGCGAGCTACGGAGAGGGCCGGCCCGTCATCGCCGTCCTCGGCGAGTACGACGCGCTTCCCGGCCTCTCGCAGAAGGCCGTCCCGGAGCGGGCCGTCCTCCAGGCGGGCGCCCCCGGCCACGGCTGCGGCCACAACCTGTTCGGCGCCGCCAGCCTCGGCGCCGCGATCGCGGTGAAGGAGCTGATCGCGGCCGGGAAGCTCTCGGGTACGGTCCGCTTCTACGGCACGCCGGCCGAAGAGGCGGTTGGCGGGAAGGTCTACATGGCCCGGGAGGGGCTCTTCCGCGACGTCGACGTGGCGCTCGCCTGGCACCCGGCCGACCGCACCCGGGCCGACATGCGCAGCGGCCAGGCCCTGGTCGACGTGGTCGTGGAGTGGAAGGGACGCACGGCGCACGCCGCCTTCGACCCGTGGAACGGCCGCAGCGCGGTGGACGCGCTCGAGCTGTTCACCCACGGCGTCAACCTGATGCGCGAGCACGTGAAGCCGAGCGTCCGCATCCACTACGCGATCCAGGAGGGCGGGGACGTGCCGAACGTCGTGCCCGACCACGCGAGGCTGTGGATCTGGGCGCGCGACTTCGAGCGCAAGGGCGTCGAGGAGGTCCTCGACCGCCTGCGCGCGATGGCGCAGGGGGCGGCGCTCCTGGCCGGCGTCGAGGGGACGCTCACCGTCCAGGCCGGCGACTACGAGGTCCTCGTCAACGAGACGGGGGCGCGGCTCCTCGACGCGAACCTGCGCTGGCTCGGGCCCATCGCCTACACGCCGGAGGAGGAGGACTTCGCGCGGGCGCTGCAGGAGGCGGCGGGCGTCGAGCCGAAGGGCATGAACGGCACGATCTGGCCGCTCGAGGGGCAGGAGCAGCAGGGCGGCTCGACCGACGTCGGGGACGTGAGCTGGAACGTGCCGACTCTGCACGTCTCGGTCGCGACCGCGCCCTTCGAGGTGCCCTGGCACGCCTGGCCGGTCGTGGCGGCGGCGGGCACGTCGATCGGCCACAAGGGGATGGTGCAGGCCGCGAAGACGCTCGCCGCGACGATGGTCGACCTCTTCGACGACCCGGCCGCCCGCGAGGCCGTACGGGCCGAGTTCGCGAAGAAGACCGAGGGCTTCGTGTACAGGCCGTTCGTCCCGGACGGCCCGCCGCCGGTGCCCAAGGAGTAAGCGTCACTCGAGCCGCAGCGTCGTCGTCTCCCAGGGCAGAAGGCGCGTCCGCGGCCTGTGGCCGGCCCGCACGTCCTGCGCCTGGTCCGACGCGTTCAGGACGCGCGCGAGGAGCGCGCGTCCCTCGCCCGCCGGGCGCAGCGAGAGAACCTGCACTCCCGCGCCGGCCTCGAGCGGGAGGGAGGCCCCTCTCGGACGCCGACCCGCCGGGAAGACGAGGAGCGGCTGCTCGAGGTCGCGGCTCAGGGCCGTGAGACCTCCGGGCGGTTCGACTCCGTGCGGCCGGAGCGCGAAGCGGAACCGCAGGAGACCCTCCTGGTCGGCCTTGTAGTTCGTGTGCCAGTAGTTGTCGAGGAGGTACGCGTGGACGATCGTGCCCGCGTAGGCCTCCGTCCTCCAGTGCCGGATCCCGGCCGGGTTGGGCCTCTCGTCGACGAGGCTCCCCAGCTCGACGAGCGGGCTGTCGAGGACGCCCAGGCTGACGCCGCCGTGCGGGCCGGCCGCGTCGAGCGCCGAGTGCACGCCCACGAAGTCCCGGCACGAGCCGGGCAGTGCGTCCCGGGCCGGGTCCATCAGGTTCCATCCCTGGTCGACGCGCAGCCGGCCGTCCTCGACCGCGAGGTCGAACGTCAGGTGGGCGCTCTCCTTCGCGCGCACCTTGAGCTTGTCGAGGAGGACCTCGATCTCCACGCGGTCGGAGCCGGCCACGAGGCGGTAGCGCGCGAGGAGGGACCGCGCTCCCGGCGCCGGTCCCTCGACCCGGAGCACGGCGACGAGCGGGCCGCTCTCCTCGACCGCGATCACGACCGGGCCGGCGTCCTGCGCCGCGGCGGGGTCCTGGCCCGGCACGTAGCGGTAGCGGGCGAGGCCCTGGGGGCCAGCCCGGTCCACCCCCCGCGCGCGGTCGAGGAGCCTCCGGATCGCGCCCGTGCGGGGGTCGAGCTCGACGCGCAGGGCCGCGTTCTCGAGGACGTTGCCTTCGGCGGTCGCTCGGTCCATCGGCGGATGCGGGCGGCCGGGTCCGAGGCGCAACCCGAGTGTGCCGAGCGGCGGCACCGAGGCGACGGCCACGGCCAGGGAGCCGTCGCGCAGGCGCTGGCTCGGCAGGGTCGGTCCGCCCCCGACGCTCGCGCGGTCGCCCGAGCGCGAGGCGTCGGCGGTCAGCACGACGAGGCCGTCCCTCGGCACCGCCAGCGTGTTCACGACGGGGACCTCTCCCGGACGGTCCGGCGTCGTCCCGGCCCGTCCGATCGCCTCGTCGAGGAGGGCCCTCGAGCCGCGGTCGGCCTCGATCGCGAAGGCCCGCTTGTGCTCCCACTGGGCGACGACGTCGGGGCGGTCCGGCTCGGAGATGCTGGCGGCCGCGCCCCAGGTGTGCTCGTGCCACATGAGGAGCGAGGTCCACGCCGCCTCCGCCCGCTCCCGCGGGAACGCCGCGGGGTCGGTCATCGCCCACAGCGCCTCGGCCTGCACCAGCCTCCGCGCCGCGGCGCGGGCCAAGGCCTCTTCTCCCGCGCTCGAGATCGCCCCGTCCTCCCAGTAGGGCGTGAGGTCGCCCCGCTTCTCCGGCAGGGACGCGCCGTACCGGCGCTCGAACTCACCGAACAGGCCCTCCACGGAGTCGATCGCGAGGCGGGGCGTCTCGTACCTCTCGTTCCAGCTCGCCACGAACGGAGGGAGGTTCGGGTCCACGGGCCCGTTGTCGCCGCCCACGGTGTAGCGCACCTGGACCATCTCGTACGGGTAGCCGCGCCCGGTGAGCTCGCGGGCGTAGTCGAGGATCCCTCGCGTCGCCGCGTCGGTCACGCGTCCCACGTACGCGCCGTGGAACCACGAGTAGCCGCGGCCGGCGACCCACACCAGCAGGCGGTCGCGGCCCGAGGGCGAGAGCCACCAGAACGGCCGGTCGCCGTGCTCGGCGAGCGTGGCCCCGATGCGGTCGCCCCCGTCCGGCTTCAGGTTCGGCATGTAGTTCGGCCCGCTCGAGAAGTAGCGCACGCCGGCCTGGGCGAGGGCCGCGACCGTGGGCCACGCGAGGCCGGGGATGTCGGTGTGCATCGCGACCGGCGCCACCGCGATGCCGTAGAGCCTCTTCAGCCGGCGCGCCGCGTCCGTCCAGCGCGCGAGCTCCTCGGGGTGGCTGATCCCGGTGAGGACGTTCGTCAGGTTCGCGGGCAGCTCGACGTCGCCGCGCTCCACCGCCTCCGCGAAGTCGCGCCGCTCGGCCTCGCTCGCCTGCTCGAGGAAGCTCACCACCGCCCACAGCCCCTCGGCCTGCCAGCGGAAGCGCGCCTCGGGCGGCAGGCCCTTCGTCTCCCGCGCGAGGGCGATCGCATCCCGGAGGTTCTTCCACTGCTTGCGCTCCACCTCGGGCTGCGGGTCCGAGTAGCCGATGTCGACGTGCGAGTGCGGGATCAGGTGGAGGGTGCGCCTCGCAACTGGCCCGAGCGCCACGGCCTGTCGCAGAACCGTGCGCCCGTCCGACTCGATCGCCACGTCGACGGAGCCCGTCACGCCCCCGGGCACGGCGATCGGGATCCGCGTGTGCCCGGTCGCGAGCTCGCCGTGGTGGACCTCCCGGCCCGCCGCGACGACCCTCACCGGCACGGGCGGACCGAGGTGGCTCACGTCGGCCGTGAGGAGGCGCCGGCCGCCCACGAGCACGGCCTCCTCGGCCGCGACCGTCGCCCACTGCGTCACCCGCTCCTCGAAGACGAGCACGTAGTCCTGGCTCCCCGCGGCCTCGGGCACGATCCGGAAGCGGGGCGGGCCGTCGCCGAGCAGGCGGCGGGGCAGCGTCAGCGCCATGAACCCGAAGCGCTCCTCGAAGCTGCCGATGCGGGTGGTCAGCATCTCGAGCCGGCCGCCGCCCGGGCCGTCGACGGTGAAGGCGCGACGCTCCGTTCCGCCCGCGGTGTCGAACACGACGACCGAGCGGCCGTCCACCTGCAGGTCGAAACGGTGCGACGACGTCCCGCTGTCGAGGCCGACGTGCCAGACGTACGTGACGCGGTCGCCCGGTCCGGGCGGCTCGCCCTCCCACTCGATCGCCCACGTCGGGTCGATCGCCCGGCAGAGGAGCGAGACCGCGAAGCCTGGGTAGCCCCACCGGTAGGAGAGCTTGCGGCCCTCCACGCTGCGGGAGAAGCCCTGCTTCCAGCCCGGGGGGAACACCGCGGAGGGGTCGGCCGCGGCCGCCGTCGCGAGAAGGACCACCGACAGGCCGCCCGCCACGACCGCTCGCGCCCTCACGGCCCGCTCCGTGTTCCCGCCGCCTCCACGATCGCCGGTCCGTCGATCCTGCGTGCCATGGGCCGAGCATACCCCCGGGGTCGGCTTGCCGCGCCGCCCGGCCTTCGCCAAGATCTCGGGGTGAGCGTCGAGCGCTGGGCGCGCCTCGTCTGGGACTACCACCACGTCGGCCACGCCCTCGCGAAGGCCGACGTGATCCTCGCCCTCGGCAGCCACGACACGCGGGTGGCCGAGCGCGCGGCCGACGTGTTCCTCGAGGGGTGGGCGCCGCTTCTCGTCTGCTCCGGCCACCTCGGGGCGCTCACGAGCGGGTCGTGGACGCGCTCGGAGGCGGAGGTCTTCGCCGAGGTCGCCGCCGCCCGCGGCGTCCCCCGGGAGAGCATCCTGCTCGAGGCCCGCTCGACGAACACCGGCGAGAACGTCGACTTCAGCCGACGGCTCCTCCTCGAGCGGGGGATCCGCCCCCGCCGGGCGATCGCCGTCCAGAAGCCCTACATGGAGCGGCGGACCCTCGCCACGTTCGAGGCCCGCTGGCCGGAGCTCGAGGTCCGCGTGACCTCGCCGCAGGTCGCATTCGACGACTACGCGCAGGGCGGGATCCGCCGCGACGACGTCATCCACATCATGGTGGGTGACCTGCAGCGTCTCGTCGTCTACGGGCGGAAGGGATGGTCCGCCCCGCAGCGGATCCCGCTCGACGTCCAGGAGGCGTACGAGGGCCTCGTGGCCGCCGGGTACACCCGGCGCCTCCTGAGGGAGGAGTGAGGCTGCACATTGCGCTTGCGGGGTCGGGGACCCGGGCCTAGATTGGGGGTAGACGGGAGGGACGGAAGGGCAGCCGGTGGCTCTCCATCCCGAACGCCCACGGGCCGACCGGCGAGGCGAGACAGCCCCTCGACCGGCATCCCGGACACGCGCCCCGACGGGGAAGCGGCCGGGCCGCCCGCGGTGCCGCGCCGCTGGCACGGCATGACGCGTCGGACACCGGCACGGGCGCGGACGGTGGTCCGCGCCCGTTCTTTTGTGCGGGAGACGACGTGTCCGCCTACCTGATGCAGGAGCTGCGCTCGCGGGGCACCGCCCGGGCGATCGTCGTGCTGCGCGCCGCGACCGGGACGGGAGCGTCGGCCTCTCTCCGGGAGGGTCGCGAGCTCCTCCGCCATTTCTCCCGCGTGCCGGTGAGTCGAGCGGGCGCCCTCGCGGCGAGCCTCGGGGCCCCGGCCCGGGCGTGCACCTTCTTCCCCCACCTCGGGGTCCTGCTCGGCACCGTGGACCGCGACGGCCTCGCCGCCCTGCGCGCCGACCCGCGGGTCGTGGCCGTCGCCGGCGCGCCGGCCCTCAGCCCCATCCGCCCTCGCCGCGTCGAAGCGGCGCGCCTTGTGGCCTCTCGCACGTGGGGGATCGAGCGGCTTCGCGTTCCCGCGCTGTGGGACCAGGGGCTGAGCGGCGCGGGCGTCCTCGTCGCCCACCTCGACACCGGCGTCGACGCGAGGCACCCGGCCCTCGCGGGGGCGGTCGCCCACTTCGCGGAGTTCGACTTCATGGGCCGGGAGCGAACGCCCGCCCCGAGGCCGCGCGACAGCGACGACCACGGCACCCACACCGCGGCCACGATCGCCGGCCGTCCCGTGAAGGGCCGCCACGTGGGTGTCGCGCCGGGGGCCCGCCTCGCGAGCGCCATGGTCATCGAGGGGGGCGACGCGGTCGCCCGCGTGCTCGGGGGGATGGACTGGTCGCTGGGCCTGGGCGCGCGGGTGATGAGCCTCTCGCTCGGGTTCCGGGGCTGGTGGCCCGACTTCCTCGCCGTCACCCGCATCCTCAGGCGCAAAGGCGTCCTGCCGGTGTTCGCCGTGGGCAACGAGTACGCGGGGCAGAGCCGCTCGCCGGGGAACTACCCCGAGGCGCTGTCCGTCGGGGCGTGCGACGCGAGAGGGCGCGTGGCCGCCTTCTCCTCGAGCGAGCGCTTCTCGAGGAGGCGCGACCCCGTCGTGCCGGACCTGGTGGCCCCCGGCGTCGGCGTCGTCTCCGCGAAGCCCGGGGGCGGCTGGCAGTCGATGGACGGCTCGTCGATGGCGACCCCGCACGTGGCCGGCCTCGCCGCGCTCCTCCTCGAGGCGCGGCCGAAAGCGACCGTCGCGCGGCTCGAGCGGGCGATCCTCGGCTCCTGCGCGCGGCCCCCGGGCATGAGCGAGGAGAGGGGCGGCCGGGGGATCCCGGACGCGCGGGCGGCCCTCGAGCGGCTTCTCGGCCGCTGAGGGCCCTTGTCCGCGGGCCGGGCCGGGCGTAGTCTGCTTCCACGAGAGCCATGGCCATCCGCCGCACGAGCACGAAGGTCGACCCGGAGCTGCGGCGGCAGCTCGGCCGGTCGGCCACGGCCGCCGGGGGGGGCGAGCCCGTGGAGGCCGTTCTCCGTCTCCGCCCGGCCACTCGCTCCTCGGGCGGCGCGGCGCGGCAAGGGGTCCGCGACCTGGCGGAGGGGGTGGTGGGCCGCGCGGCGACCGAGCTCGGGGAGGCGCCCGGCGCCTGGGCCGTGAACGTCTTCCCGAACCTCGGCTACTTCGTGCTCTGCGGGAGCCCTCGTCTCGTCGAGCGGGTCCTCGAGCAGCCGGAGGTCGCCTCGGCCAGCGCCAACCGCCGGAGCCAGCCGTGAGCAGGGGCGACCGCGCGCAGGCGCGCCGGGCGCTGCGCGCCGGCGCGCGGCTCGCGGACGCGGTCGTCCGGCGACGCAGCGCGGCGCTCGCGGCCGCGGCACGGCACGAGACGCGGGGCGTGCTCCTGGCCGAGGGCGACTCCTGGTTCGACTACCCGTTCTTCGACGTGCTCGGAATGCTCGAGGCCGCGGGGTACGAGGTCGAGTCGGCGGCCCACCGGGGCGACACGCTCGAGGACATGGCCCACGACGAGGCCCAGGTCGAGCGCCTCGCGCGCGCTTTCGAGTCCGTGGCCCGGAGGAAGCAGACGCCGCGGGCGATTCTCCTGTCGGGGGGCGGGAACGACATCGCCGGCGACGCGCTCGCCGTCGTCCTCAACCACGCGCGGTCCGGCCTGCCCGCGCTCAACGACGGCGTCGTGGAGGGGATCCTCCGCGAGCGGCTGCGCACCGCGATGGCGAGCCTCGTCGGGGTGGTCACGCGCCTGTGCGAGGTCCACTTCGGCTCGCCCGTGCCCGTGATCGTTCACGGCTACGACTACCCGGTGCCGGACGGCCGCGGATACCTCGGCGGGGCGTGGCTGCTGCCGGGCCCGTGGCTCGAGCCCGGCTTCCGCCGGAAGGGCCACGTGCCACCGGCGCCGGGCGGACGGCGCTCCGCGCTCGCGCGCAACGCCCTCGTCCTGCGGGACCTGATCGACCGCTACAACCTGATGCTCGCCGCGCTCGTCCGCGACCTCTCCGCCGCGGGCGCGTCCCACGTCCGGCACGTGGACCTGCGCGGCACCCTCTCGGCCGCCCTCCCCGCGGGCTACAAGGCCGACTGGGGCGACGAGCTGCACCCGACCAAAGCCGGCTTCGCCAAGGTGGCGTCCCGCTTCGCCGCCGCCATCGAGGAGACCCCATGGCCCGAACGCCGTCGACGATGAGAATGCCGCTCGGCGCACCCGCGCCCCCCTTCGAGCTCGAGGACCCCTCCGGGCGGCGGTACTCGCTCGCCGGGTTCGACGGCGCACCCGCTCTCCTCGTGGCCTTCATCTGCCCCCACTGCCCGTTCGTCCAGCACGTGCGCGCCGGCTTCGCCACCCTCTGCGCCGAGTACCAGAAGCGGGGCGTCGCGGTCGTCGCGATCGCGTCGAACGACGTCGGGCAGTACCCCCAGGACGGGCCCGAGGGGATGGCGGCGGAGGCGAAGGAGGCCGGCTACACGTTCCCGTACCTCTTCGACGAGACGCAGGAGGTGGCGAAGGCGTACGGGGCCGCCTGCACGCCCGACTTCTTCGTCTTCGACCGCGAGCGGCGCCTCGCCTACCGGGGCCAGATGGACGGCAGCCGGCCCGGCAACGGCGTCCCGGTGACGGGCGAGGACCTGCGGCGCGCGCTCGACGCGCTGCTCGAGGGACGTCCGGTGCCGGCCGAGCAGCGGCCGAGCCTCGGCTGCAACATCAAGTGGAAGCCGGGCAACGAGCCGGCATACTTCGCCGGCGAGTGAGGTCTTTCCCGGGCGACCCGAGCCGTCGCTCCCTCGCCGTCGCCGCGGCGGTGCTCGCCGGGCTCGGCGCCGTCTTCTTCGCCACCGTGCGGCCGACGAACTTCGGGGGGTCCGACGAGTGGCTCTGCCTGTCGCTCCTGTCCCGGGGCACGCTCGACTTCCCGTACGCGAATCGCCCCCTCAACCTCGTCTGGAACCTGCCGGCGTGGCTTCTCCTTCCCGACCGCCTGGTCGGCTTCCTCGCGTTCCACGCGGCGTGGATCTCTCTCGCCGGCCTCGTCGTCTTCCTGATCGTCCGCCGCCTGCTGCCGGGCGCCGCTCCGCTCGCCCTCCTCGCCGGGGCGCTCACGGTCTTCTGGGCCCCGACCGACGGGACGCGCCTGTGCCCGGTGCACATGACGGTCTACAGCGGCTGCACGCTCGGCGCCCTGCTCGCGACGTGGCTGCTCCTCGAGGCGTGGCTCCGGAGGAGCCTCGCCGTCGCCGGGCTCGCCCTCGCTGCCGCGGCGGTGGCGGCCCTCAGCACGGAGGCGGCCCTCGCCCCGCTACCGCTCCTGCCGCTCGTCCTGCTCGCCGCGGGGGGCTGGCGCGAGCCCCGGCGGCTCGCGCTGTGGACGGCCGGCGCGGCGGCGGCCGTCCTCGCCCTCGGCCTGCGGGCCGTGCTGCCGATGTGGCTCGCGCCCGAGCGCGTCACGTACCAGGCGGCGTTCGCGGCCGGGGGACTCCGGCCGATGCGCCTCGCGGCGGGCAGCCTCGCGCAGCTGCGACGCCACGTCTCTCCCGTCGTCGAGCCGCTCCCCGGCGACATGGCGTGGCTGCCCGTCGGAATCGGCTTCGCGCTCGTCTTGGGCGGGATGATCCTCCTCTCGCGCCGCGGGTCGCGCGCCGACCTGCCGGTCCGCCGCCTCGTCGTCGCGGGCGTCATCGGCGTGCTTTGGGCGCTCGCCGCCTACCTCCCGCTCGCGGCCTCCACCCGGCAGGCCTCGCGCACGCAGTTCGTCTCGGCGCCCGGCGTCGCCGTGCTCCTCGCCGCGGGCGTCTTTCTCCTCGCGTCTTTCGCCCCGGGGCGGGCTCGGGCGCCGCTCGCCGCCCTCCTCGGCGCGGCGATCGTGGCCTCGGGGATCCAGCGCACGGCCGCCTTCCAGGAGCGCTGGGACTCGTGGAGCGCCTACGGCGACCAGCGTCAGACGCTCCTCGAGCTCGCGGCCATCGCCCCGGACCTGCGGCCCGGAACCCTGGTCGTCCTGCTGCAGGCCCGCGGCCGCTGGCCGCTCGACCTGACGTTCCGCCACGCCGTCCGCTACCTCTACGAGGACCGGGCGGCGGGCCACGTGCCGGCGGCCGACGCCTTCCTCTACGAGACCCGCGTCGAGCAGGGGGGCATCCTCTCCTCGCCCGCTCCGGTCCTGCGCCGGCCGTGGGGGGAGCGGGAGAGGCTCTACCCGCACGACGCGGTCGTGGTCGTGCGCGAGGATCCGAGCGGACGCCTGCGTCTCGTCGAGATCTGGCCCGAGGAGCTGGGAGCGCTGCCGCCGGGGGCCTCCTACGCGCCGCGGGCGCGGATCGTCGTGGGCCCGCGGCTGCCCCGGCTGCGCCTGCTCGCGGTTGCCCCGCCGGCCGGGGCGGGCTAGAGTCGCTCCGCCCCGCATGGACCACCGCTCCCAGGCCCTCCTCCTGGCCGCATACCGCCAGCTACTGCGCACGCGGCTCCTCGAGACCCGCGCCGGCTACGCGGTGTTCGAGCGGGTCTACGACCTGTACAAGGACCGGCTGGAGGCCTCCTTCCTCCGCCACGTCGAGCCCCGCGTGGGTTCCGGCTCGCGCGTGGTCGACGTGGGGGCCCACGTCGGCTTCTTCACGGAGCGCTTCGCGAGGTGGGTGGGACCGCGGGGGAGCGTCCTCGCCCTCGAGCCCGAGCCCGTCAACTTCGGACGGCTCCGGCGGCGGATGGCCCGCACCCGCCTCGCGCCCCGCGTCGTGGCGGTGAACGCGGCGGCGGTCGAGTCCCCGGGTGGGTTCTACCTCCGGGTCGACCCCACGCACCCGGGTGACCACCAGCTGGCCGCACGGGGCCTACCCGTCCGGGGCATCACCCTCGACGAGCTGGTCGACCCCGAGGACCCGAGGCCCCTCAGCCTCGTGAAGATCGACGTGCAGGGCGCGGAGGCCCGCGTGCTCGCGGGCGCCTCGGAGACGCTGCGCCGCCAGCATCCGACGCTGCTCGTCGAGGTCGACGACGAGAGGCTGAGGCGGCAGGGCTCGAGCGCGGCGGCGCTCCTCGACGCGCTCGCCGCCCTCGGCTACGCGCCGCAGCATCTCACTCGCTCAGGCGTGTCCCGCGTGCTGGCCGCGGCCGAGGCGGTGGACATCGCGGCCGGCGCCGGCCGCTACGCCGACTTCCTCTTCGCCGGCCGCGTCGGCTAGGCGGGGACGAACGCGGCCGCCCACTCCCGCGGGCTCTCGTCCGAACGGTAGAGGCGGCGGAGGTCGACCACCACCTCGCCGCCCTCGCGGCGGACGGCGAAGCGGTCCATGTTCCGCGTGGCGCGCCCCCGGATGAACGTGCCGTCCGGCTGGTACTGCGACTCGTGCCGCGGGCACTGGAAGCGCACGTCGCGCGCCCGCCAGCGCAGGGCCGTGTTCTCGTGCGGGCAGGCGAGGTTGAAGGCGTAGACCTTCCCCCCGAAGCGGACGAGGATGACCTGCGCCTCGCGGTCGATGGTCACGCCGTCCGAGCCCGGGAGCGGGAGGCGGCACTCCTCGCCGCCCTTCGCCGTGCCGGTCGCCTCGACGACCGGGTAGGCCCCGGCGCTCCCCGGGGGCGGCGTCACGCCGGCCAGGGCCGCGAGCGTCGCCGCCGAGATGCGCCCGACGGCGGCGCGGCGGCCGCCGCAGTCCCCGCAGCCGTCCTTCACGCCGCCACCGTCAGCCACACGCCGGCGAGCAGCACCGCGAGCCACAGCGCGAGGCTCGCGGCCGAGGCGGCGCGCAGCGCCGGCCAGCCCGCGGGCCGTCCCGCCCCGGCCGCCCTCTCCGCGGCGAGGAGCGCCACGCCGTTGAGGAGCAGCAGGGCGAAGAGGCCCATCTTCAGCCAGTAGGCGCGGGACGAGAGGAACGTGTCGACGTCCGAGGCCGCCATGAGGGCGCCGGTCGCCACCACGAGGGCGAGAGCCGGGACGACGACGCGGTGGGCGGAGGTGGTCTCCGCGAGGGCGGCGCGCCGCGCATCCTCGCTCCCCTTCCCGTCGCGAAGGGTCCGACGGTCTGCGGCGATCGCCGTGCCCCCGCCGACCACGATGCCGGCGAGGTGCAGGTAGCGCACCGCGACGGACACCGCCTGGTGGTCGCCGTAGAAGGCCGACCACCACTCGATCGCGGGCGCGAGGAAGGCGGGGGCGCCCATCGCTCAATTGCCGAGCAGCATGATGAGGTAGCCCACGGTGGCCACGCCCATCGACGTGAGGGCGACCGCCCGGTGCGCGGAGCGGTCGCCCCCGCCCTCGGAGTCGGGCGCGAGGAGCCCGGTGGCCACGAAGCCGGCGCTCGAGGCCAGCATCAGGATGCCGTGGACCCTCTTCCGGGGGCTCGCGTTCGGGTCCTTCCGCGCCTCCCACAGGTTCATGACACCGGTCACGGTGTTGACTGCAAAGAGGGTCGCCGTTCCGATGGCCACCGCGGTGTGGGCGTCCTTCGTCCCCTGGGAGTACTCCCCGCCGTAGAGCTTCTGGCCGAGCACGACCTGCGTCGCGAAGAGGGGGAGCGTCGCGTAGCTCGCGATCCGGTGGACCTTGAGGCGCTTGTAGTAGCCGTCGCTGTACTCGAAGGCGATCGGGCGCGGGGCGGGCGGCCCCTGGGGGGCGGGGGCGGGCGCGGCCTCGTCGAGCGCACCCGCCTCCACGTCGCCGCCGTCGAGGACGAAGGGCCCGGACACCTCGAGCGCCGCCGCGGCGGCGAGCGCCGGCGAGGCGATGGCCAGAAGGAGCAGGAGCAGGGAAGCACGCCTTGTCGTCATCACGACCTCCTCTCGTGCCGCCGGCCTGTGCCGGGGGCCCCGCCAGACGCATCCTACGCCGGCGGGGCCCGCCGCCGAAGATCAGGTGTTGATCGTGAGGATATCCCCGGCGAGCTGGGTGGCGAACTGGCGCAGGGGCCGGCTCGCCGGCCCGTTGAGAACGCCGCCCGTCTGGTCGAAGCGCGAGCCGTGACAAGGGCACACGAACGCCTGGCCGGACTGGCCGGTGATGGTGCAGCCCTCGTGGGTGCACACCGCGGTGAGCGCGGAGAACGTCGTGCCCGACGTCCGGGCCACGAGGAAGTCGCCAAGGGAGCTGCGGACGATCGCGGCGGACCCGGGGGCGGCCAGGACCGACCCCGTGCCCACGTTCACCGTGACCGCGCTGCCGGCCACCGTGCCGTTGACCGAGGGCAGGGCGGATGCGCCCGCTCCTCCCCCCCCTCCGGGCGAGGTGGGGCTCGTCCCGCCGCCCCCGCACCCCTGGAGGGTGCCTGCGAGCGTTCCCCCGACGGCGGCCGCCGCCGCCGCGGTGCACGCCCGGCTGCAGAACTCGCGTCGCGTCCGACTCTCGAGGCCCATCACCCCTCGCTTTCCCTCCCGACGGCCGGGAGCCTCACGGGCGAGAGTACAGCCGAGGATACTCGACTGGTCAAGTAAAATGCGGTCAAGGGTCCGAGGGCCGAAAGGGCTTTACTCGGCGGCGCCTCCGTCCCTAGACTCGGGCGTCCTCGCGAAAGCGCCATGGTCACCAGTCGGCTCCGCCGGGCCCTCGCGCCGCTGGTCGAGCTCCGCCGGGGGGAGCTCGCCACGGTCGCGATGATGTTCGCGTACTCGTTCCTGGCCATGACGGCGTACAACGTCGTCAAGCCGATCACGCGGTCGAAGTTCATCTCGAGCCTGGGCGCCGACAACCTCCCCTACGTCCAGCTCGCGGCCGGGGTCCTGATCGGCGTCCTCATGCAGGGCTACAGCATGCTCGTGAGCCGCCTGCCCCGGCGCTTGGTGGCCCCCCTGACCCTCACCGGGATGTCCCTCCTGCTCGTCGCGTTCTGGTTCCTGTTCCGCCGCGGCGGCGACTGGGTGTCGGTCGGCTTCTACCTGCTCGGCCTCGTCCTGGGCATCCTGCTCATCAGCCAGTTCTGGACTCTCGCCAACGACATCTACGACGCGCGCCAGGCGAAGCGGGTCTTCGGCTTCATCGGCGGCGGCGCGAGCCTCGGGGGGATGACCGGCGCGGCGCTCACCGCGCTCGTCGTGAGCCGGGTCGGCACGGAGAACCTCCTGCTGGTGAGCGCGGGAATCCTCCTCGGGTGCGCCCTTCTCGTCGCGCTCGTCGTGCGCCGGGAAGCCGCGGCGGGGCGGGAGAGCGCCGCGACGGTCCAGGAGGAAGGCGTCTCCGGCGAGGAGGCGATCCGCCTCCTGCGCGAGTCCCGCCATCTCCAGATCATCGCCCTGGTGATCGCCTTTGCCGCGGTGGGCGCCGGTCTCATCGAGCAGCAGCTCAACATGGCTGCCGAGGCCTTCAAGGGACGCTCCTCCACCGACAACCTCACCGAGTTCCTGGCCCAGGTCACGCTGTACCTCTCGGCCATCGGCTTCTTCATCCAGGTCGCCCTGACGAGCCGCGTCCACCGGTACCTCGGGGTCGGCTTCGCCCTCCTCGTGCTCCCCGTGAGCCTCGGGGCGACGGCGGTCGTGATGCTGCTGAACGCCGCCCTGTGGGCCCCCGCCCTCGCCCGGATCCTCGACACCTCGCTGCGCTACACGCTCGACAAGACGACCCGCGAGGTCCTCTTCCTCCCGCTCCCGACCGACCTCAAGTACCGGGCCAAGCCGTTCGTGGACGTCACGGTCGACCGCTTCGCGAAGGGGCTCGCCGCCCTGCTCGCGCTCGTGCTCATCAAGCCCTGGGGGCTCGCTCTCACCTGGCAGCAGGTGAGCTGGGCCAGCCTCGCGGTGATGGGCCTGTGGGTGGTGACGGCCGTCCGCGCGCGGCGCGAGTACCTCGCCACGTTCCGCCGCAGCATCGAGCGGCGCGAGGTGGCGGCCTCGGAGGCGCGGCCGGAGATGGCCGACCCCGCGACGGTCGAGGCGCTCATCGAGGAGCTCGCCCACCCGGACGAGGAGCGCGTGCTCTACGCGATCGACCTGCTCGAAGCCCTGAACCGCCGGCGGCTCGTGACCCCGCTGCTCCTCCACCACGCCTCGGACAAGGTCCGGGCGAGGGCGCTCCACGCGCTCGTGGAAGCCCGCCCCGAGCTGCGGGAGCGGTGGACCTCCGCGGTCACGCGCCTCCTCGCCGACCCGAGCGCCGAGGTGCGGGCGGCCGCGGTGCACGCGCTCGCCGCGATCCGCGGGGAGGGGGCGGTCGAGGCCATGCGCCCCCACCTCGACGACCTCGACCCGCGCGTGGCCGCGACCGCGGCCGCCACGCTCGCCCGCAGTCCCCGCGCGCAGGACGTGGCGGCGGCGGAGGCGACGCTCGACCGCCTCGCGGCGGACGGCCGCGAGACGGGCGCCGAGGGGCGGAGGCAGGTCGCGATCGCCCTCGCCGACGTCGGCGAGGCCCGCCTCCGCGCGCGCCTCGTCCCCCTCGTGTTCGACCCCGACCCCGCGGTCGCGCGCGAGGCGATCCGCAGCGCGGGGCAGGGCGGCGGGCCGGAGGACCTCCTCGTGGCCCCGCTCGTCTCGCTCCTGCGCCACCGCGCGCTGCACGACGCGGCGCGCGACGTGCTCGTGGCCCGGGGGGACGCGGTCGTGCCCGCCCTCGGCCACTTCCTGGCCGACGAGGGCGAGGACCTCGAGGTCCGCCGCCGCATCCCCGCGCTGCTCGCCCGGATCGGCTCCCCGCGGGCCGTGGACCTCCTCGTGGCGGCGCTCGGGCAGGAGGACGAGGTCCTGCGCGACCGCGTCCTCGGCGCGCTCACCGCCCTGCGGCGCGCCGGGAACGCCACGGCGTTCCCCCGCGAGCGCGTCGAGGAGAGGATCCTGGCCGAGGCGCGTCTCGCCCTGCGCTGCCTGAGCCTGCGCCACAACCTCGTGCGCGAGGACGGGGAGGGGACGCTCCTCGACCGGGCGCTCGAGGAGCGTCGCGCGCGCGCGACGGACCGGGTCTTCGGGCTGCTCGGCCTCGTCCGCCCGTGGCGCGACGTGGCGGTGGCGCGCCGCGGCCTGGAGGGCGATCCGCGCTCGCAGGCCCGGGCCGCCGAGTACCTCGACAACGTGCTCGGGGGGCCGGTGCGGCGCTTGGTCCTGCCCCTCGTGGAGGCGGCGCCCCTCGAGGAGAAGGCGGCGCGGGCGAACGCCCTGCTCCGCACCCGGGCGCGCGACGCCGAGGACACGGTCGCCCAGCTCGTGCACGACGAGGACGACGCGCTCGCCGCCGCCGCCATCCACCGCGTCGAGGAGAAGGCGATGTGGGGCCTCGCCGCCGACCTCGAGCACGTCCTCGAGCGGCGCGACGCGCGCGACGTCCTGGTGTTCGAGACGGCGTCGTGGGCGCTCGCCGCCAGCCGCATGCCCGCCGAGGCCCGGCGGGCCCGCTGGCGCGAGGCGCTGCCGGCGGCCGTCGTCGCGGACCGGCTGCGGCACGTCCCGGCCCTGCGCTTCGCGTCGGTGGGTCAGCTCCTGCGCCTGGCGGGCGCGGGGCGGACGGCGCGACCGGAGGGCGGGCGGATGATCTGCCGCGAGGGCGCGGCCGCCGCCGACCTCCGGCTGCTGCTCGACGGGGTCGTCGCGGTGCAGGAAGGAGGAGGGCCCGCCCGGGAGGCCCGGGCGCCCCTCGCCCTCGGCCTCGAGGCCGTCCTCGCCGGCGAGCGTCGCCGTGAGACCGCGTGGGCGGGCGAGGGCGCCGTCCTGCTGGACGTCCCGGCGCGCGACCTCCTCGGCCTCCTGGCCGAGGACCCGGCCTTCGTCCGCGCCCTGTTCCGGGCCGTCCTCGACGGCGCGGCTGTCGGCGCGCGCGTTCTTCCCGCCCGCCGGCCGCTCGCCGGGGACGGCGCCCCCGGGGCGCGGACGCTCGCTGCGGTCGGCGTCCTCGAGGCGAGCCCCCTGTTCGCGCGCGCCACACCCGAGCAGCTGCTCCGGCTCGCTCGCGTCGCCCGCGAGGTGGCTCTCGTCCCCGGCGGGCTGCTGTTCGACGAGTCCGACCCCGGGGCGCTGCACGTCATCGCGGCCGGCGAGGCGGTGGCCGAAGCCGGCGGCGTGCCCGCCCGGCCCGCCGGCCCCGGGGACTCGCTCGGCGTCGGGCCGGCCCTCGGCGGCGTCCCGGGCGGCCGGGCCCGCGGCACGGTGTCCGGGTGGGCCCTGCGTCTCGAGGGCGACGCGCTGCTCGAGCTCCTCGCCGCCGACACCGCCCTCCTGCAGGGCGTGTACGGCGCCCTGCGGGCCGCGGCCCGGCTGACCTGAGCCCGCGGCCAGGCGCGACGCTCAGTCCGCGGCCGGGCGCTCCGGCGCCGCGCTCGCGGCGGCGACGGTGAAGCTCGCCTTCAGCAGGTCGGCCGCCCGGGACGAGGGCCCGACGAAGACGCCGTACGTCATGGCCTCGACCCGCCAGGCCTTGCTCTCGGCGTCGTACCAGGCCAGGTCCTTCGCGGCGACCCGGAGGGGCACGGTCTTCGTCTCGCCCGGGGCGAGGGCGACCTTCGCGAAGCCGCGCAGAAGCTTGACCGGCCGGTCGACCGCGGAGCCGTCGAAGCCGACGTAGAGCTGCACGACCTCCTCGCCGGCGCGCGGGCCGGTGTTCGTCACGTCCACCGTCACGTCGAGCGTCCCGTCCGGGGCCACCGTCGGGGTGGCGACCTTCAGCTTCGCGTAGGCGTACGTCGTGTAGCTCAGGCCGTGGCCGAACGGGAACGCGGGCTCCCAGCCCTTCTCGTCGGCGAGCGTGTAGCCGTGGTACGGGCCGTACTCGATCGTGTCCGCGAACTCGTCGAAGAACGGGAGCTGCGACTCGTCCTTCGGTGTCGTGAGGGGCATCTTCCCGCTCGGGTTCACGTCGCCGAAGAGGACCCGGGCGAGGGCGTGGCCGCCCTCCTGGCCGAAGTACCAGGCCATGAGGATGGCCGGCACGTCGTTCCTCCACTCCTCCATCGTGAAGACGCTGCCGCCGACGAGCGCCACCACGCAGCGAGGGTTGGCCTTCGCCGCCGCCTCGACGACGGTGAGGTCGCGCGGCTTCAGCGAGAGGGGCACGCGGTCGCCCCCGCTCATCACGATCGGCTCCTTCAGGAAGGGGATCTTGACGACGAGCGGCCTCTTCTCGGCGGGGCCCTTCGGGCGCAGGCCCTGCTCGTCGGTGATGTACTCGCCGACCTCGTCCCAGCGCGAGCCCGCGACCACGACCACCGCGTCGGCTTCGCCGGCGACACGGGCGACCTCGGCGAGGTCCGCTCCGTCCGAGTGCAGGACGCTCGTGCCCGCGCCCAGGTAGTCGCGGAGGCCGGCGAGGGCGGACGTCGTGTACGGGGGGTTCACCTTGCTGCTGCCGTGATCGCCCGTGTTGGGGGCGTCGGCCAGGTGACCCACGACGGCGATCGTCCTCAGCTTCGCCTTGTCGAGGGGGAGGAGGGGGCCGTCGTTCTTGAGCAGGACCATCCCCTTCTCGGCGACCTCGCGGGCGAGGGCGGCGTGCTCGGCGGAGCCGGCGAGGCCGAGGGGGTACGCCTGCGGGTCCTCGCGGGTGAGGTAGAGGAGCTTGGTCCGCACGATGCGGCGCACGCTCTCGTCGACCTCGGCCTGGGGGACCTCGCCGCGCTCGACGAGCCGCTTCAGGTTGCTTCCGTACACCTTGGCCTGCGGCATCTCGATGTCGAGCCCGGCGTGGACGCCGCGCTTGGCGTCCCAGACGCCCCAGATCCAGTCCGAGGTCACGAACCCGCGGAAGCCCCAGTCCTCCCGGAGCACCGTGGTCAGCAGGTGGCGGCTCTCGCCGCACCACTCGCCCCGCACTTTGTTGTAGGCGCTCATGACGCTGGCCACGCCGTGCGCGACGGCCTTCTCGAAGTGGGGGAGGTAGACCTCGCGCAGCGTGCGCTCGTCGATCTGGACGTCGTTCTTGAAGCGCGCGGTCTCCATGCTGTTGAGCGCGAAGTGCTTGGCGCAGGCCATCACGTTGTGGCGCTGGACCGCCTCGAGGATCGCGACGCCCATCTCGCCGGTCAGCCACGGGTCCTCGCCGTAGACCTCCTCGGCGCGGCCCATCGAGGGGTGGCGCACGATGTTGAGGCACAGCCCGCCCCAGTAGTTGGCGCCCTGCGCGCGGGCCTCCTTGCCGATCGCGTCGCCCACGCGGCGCTGCAGCTCGAGGTCCCAGGTCGCGGCGCGGGCCATGGCGACGGGGAAGGCGGTGGAGCGGCCGCAGATGACCCCCCGCGGCCCGTCGGTGAAGGCGATGGGCGGGATGCCGAGCCGCTCGTTGGCGCCCGAGTAGACGGGCGCGATCTCGCCGGCGCGCAGGAGCGGCGAGACGACCATCGGCCCGATGCCGGAGCCGGTCATCTGGCCCAGCTTCTCGTCGAGGGTCATCCTCGAGACCAGGTCGAGGGCGGCGCGGTCCGCGGCCTCGTACGTCATGGACTTCGGCCACCTCGCCCGGGCGGCGGTGACGTCCAGACGCCGGATCTGGCCGCGGACCCAGAAGGCGACCACGGCGGCGGCGACGAGGACGAGGGCGAGGACGGCGCCGGCGGCGATCTTGAAGGCCTTGAAGACGCGCTTTCCCATGGTCATTCCCTCCTTCCGGGCGGTCCGGTCGATCCCCGGCAGAGGATCAGGCCTTGCCCGCCGCCTCCATCACGCGTTTGCGGGTGTAGGCGATGAGGCCGCCCGCGTCGATGATGGCCTGGCGGGCCTTCGGGAGCGGGACGGTCGTGTACGTCTTCCCGGTGGTTCTGTTGACGACCGCGTCGCCGGCGACCTCGACCTCGTCGCCCTCGCTCGCCTCGAAGTCCGGGGCGGTGATCACGTCGAGGCCGAGGT
The DNA here is from genome assembly GCA_964561785.1 of uncultured Acidobacteriota bacterium. Taxonomy (GTDB): domain Bacteria; phylum Acidobacteriota; class Vicinamibacteria; order Fen-336; family Fen-336; genus DATBSL01. Next base: position 44,432 of record CAZLRF010000023.1, read on the forward strand.
TGATCGAGTTCTGCAGGAAGATCCGGGCGAAGCCCCTCGCCACGATCGTGAGCTCGTGGCCCTTGAGGCAGGAGCAGGCCTGCTCGCGCGAGGAGCCGCAGCCGAAGTTCTTCCCGGCCGCGATCACGCTGCCCGGCGGGACCTGCTTCGACTTGAGCTTGGCGTTGAGCTCCGCGTTGTCCGCGAACGCGAACTGCGGGGTCTCGGTGGGCAGCACGGTCGCCATGTAGCGGCCGGGGTAGATGACGTCGGTCGAGATGTCGTCGCCCAGCTTCGCGATGACCCTGGCCATGGCTACGCCTCCTTCCGCGGGTCGGTGATCGTGCCGGTGAGCGCCGACGCGGCGGCCACCTCCGGCGAGCAGAGGTAGACCTCGGAGCTCGGGTTGCCCATGCGGCCCTTGAAGTTGCGGTTGGTGGTCGACAGCGCCACCTCCCCGTCGCCGAGCGCTCCCTCGTGGACGCCGAGGCAGGGGCCGCAGCCGGAGTTCATGACCACGGCGCCGGCCCGCATGAGATCGAGGACGTAGCCCTTGTCGAGCGCCTCCTGGTAGATGCGGGCCGAGGCAGGGAACACGAGCATCCGCGTGCCCTTCGCCACCTTCTTCCCGCGCAGGATGTCGGCGGCGGCCGCGATGTCGTCGAGCCGGCCGTTCGTGCAGGAGCCGATGACGATCTGGTGGACCCTCGTGCCGAGCACGGCGTCGATCGGCTTCACGTTGTCCACGGTGTGCGGGCAGGCGACCTGGGGCGCGAGGGCCGAGGCGTCGATCTTGATCGTCCGCTCGTAGACGGCGTCGGGGTCGGGGGTCACGAGGTGGATCTCGTCCCTCACCCCCGCGACCTCGCGCAGGTAGCGGACCGTCTCCTCGTCCCCGGGGACGACGCCGGAGGTGGCGCCGGCCTCGACCGTCATGTTGCACAGCACCAGGCGGCCGGAGGTGGACATCATCCGGATCGTCTCGCCGTGGAACTCGATCACGCGGAAGTTCGCGCCCTCGGCCGTGAGGAGGCCCACGAGGTGCAGGATCAGGTCCTTGGGGCCCACCTTCGGGGCGAAGCGGCCGGAGACCTCGACCTTGATCGTGGCCGGCACCTCGACGTTCAGCGCCACGCCGAGCGACCAGACCGAGGCCATCTCGGTGGCGCCGATGCCGAACGCGAACGCGTTCAGGGCGCCGTGGGAGGTGGTGTGGGAGTCGGTGCCCACGACCACCGCGCCGGGTCGGACGTAGCCGTTCTCGGGAAGGACCTGGTGGCAGATCCCGCCCTCGTCGCCGCGCACGTCGTGGAAGCGGGTGATCCCGCTCTGCGCCACGAACTCCCGGACCTTCTTCTGGTTGCTCGCCGTCTTGGGCGACTCGGCGGGGACCCGGTGGTCGAAGATGATCGCGATCTTCGAGGGGTCCCAGAGCTTCGGCGGGAGCCCGGTGCCCTTCCAGACCTCGGCGAACTGGTTGAGGACGAGGGCCGCGTTCTCGTGCGACATGGCGAGGTCCACGCGGGGCTCGACCACGTCGCCCGCGCGGACGGCCTCACGCCCGGACGCGCGGGCCAGGATCTTCTCGACCACGGTCATTCCCATGCTGGCTCCCGATTCGAAGTGTCAGTGTCAGTGTAAAGGGGTCAGATCTTGAATTGCCGCAAACGCGCCATTTCAAGATCCGACCCCGATCAGACGATTCCCTTTGCCCGCAGTTCCGCCACGTCCTCCTTCGAGTAGCCGAGGCCGAGGAGGACCTCCTCGGTGTGGGCGCCGAGGCGCGGCGGGGGGGAGGTGATCTCGCCCGGGGTCCTCGACAGCTGTGCGGTGAGGCCGAACAGCTTCACCGAGCCGATCTCGCCGTCCACCTCGACCGAGCGCAGGACCTTCCGGTGCTCGACCTGGGGCTGGGCGAGGGCGGCCTTCAGGGACAGGATGTCGCCCGAGGGAACGTCCCGGGCGTTGAGCGCCTCCACCCAGTAGGCGGTCGGCCTGCGCGCCAGCTTCTCCTCGAGGAGCGAGGTGAGAGCCTTGCGGTTCTTCTTCCGCGCGTCGCGCTCCTTGAAGCGGGGATCCTCCTTGAGCTCCGGTGCCCCGAGCACGTCGGCCACCGCCTCCCACTGCTCCTGCTTGTTGGCGGCGATGTTGATGTGCCCGTCCTGCGTCCGGAACGTGCCCGACGGCGCGGCGGTGAAGTTGTCGTTGCCCATCGCCACCGGCTCCTGGCCGCCGATCAGCAGGTTGGCCGCCACCCAGCCCATGAGGGGCATGATCGAGTCGAGGAGAGCCACGTCGATCATCTGGCCCTCGCCGGTCCGCTCGCGGTGGAAGAGCGCGGCCAGGATCGCGAAGGCGGCGTTCAACCCGCCGACGGTGTCGCAGACCGGGAAGCCGGCGCGCAGCGGGTGCAGCCGCTCGTCGCCGTTGACGTCCATCTCGCCCGAGAGGCCCTGGATGATCTGGTCGTAGGCGGGCTTGTCGGCGTCGGGCCCGGTCTGGCCGAAGCCGGAGATCCCGCAGTACACGAGCCGGGGGTTGATCTGCGCGAGCGCGGGGTAGGCGAGGCCGAGGCGCGCCATCACGTCGGGCCGGAAGTTCTCGACCACGACGTCGGCCTGCGAAACGAGCTTCCTGAAGATCTCCTTGCCCTCGGGCGCCTTGAGGTTGAGGGTCAGCGAGCGCTTGTTGGCGTTCTGGGCGAGGAAGCTCGTGCCCATGAGCGCCTTGTTGAGCTTCGGCACGTTGCCGAGCACCCGGGCGAGGTCGCCCGCCTTCGGGTTCTCGATCTTGAGCACGTCCGCTCCGAGGAGAGCGAGGTGCAGCGTGCAGAACGGTCCGGAGAGGACGTTCGTGAGGTCGAGGACGCGGACTCCGGTCAGGGCTCCCACGGTCTCACCTCATCTCGGGGACGCGGCCGCCGGCTCCGGGATGGGCCCCGCCTTGTAGACCGAGCCCGCCATGTCGCGCCCGAAGAAGCCGGCCAGCTCGCGGGCCACGTCCACCAACCGGCCCAGCCGGATGTCGGTGCGCAGGCCGTTTCTCTGCAGGGCGTGGACGAGGTCCTCGGTGCAGGTGTTGCCGCCCGCCACCTTCGTGAACGGGCACCCGCCGAGGCCGGCCACCGCCGACTCGAAGACGGTGACCCCGACCCGGCGCGCCGCGTAGCAGTTGGCGAGCGCGAGGCCGTAGGTGTCGTGGAAGTGGCAGGTCCACTCCGCGCCCTCGTCGAGGGCTCGGACGCGGGAGTACAGGTCCTCCACGTCGTCCGGCGTCGCGTGGCCCGCGGTGTCGGCGAGGCTCAGGCCCCGCAGCCCGGCGTCGAGGAACGTCTTCACGATCGCGACCACGCGCTCCTTCGGCACGCGCCCCTCGTAGCCGCAGCCGAAGGCCGACTGCACCGACACCTGCACGCGCTTGCCCGCGGCGAGGGCGCTCCTCGCGATGCCGACGATCCGCCGGTTCGCTTCCTCGATCGCCATCCCGGTGTTCTTGCGGCTGTGGGTCTCGCTCGCGGAGACGCCCATGCAGAACATGTCGACCCCGCAGGCCATCCCGCGCTCGAGGCCGCGCTCGTTCAGCACGAGGCCGGAGAGGACGACGCCCGCCGGCTTGCGGCCGGGAGCGGAGAAGTGGGCGAAGAGCCGGTCGGTGTCCGCCATCTGGGGGACCTTCTCCGGGTGGACGAACGAGCCGAGCTGCAGGATGTCGACCCCGGAGTCGAGGAGAGCGGAGGCCCAGGCGATCTTCGCCTCGGTGGGGACGACCCGCTTCTCCATCTGCAGGCCGTCGCGCAGGGAGACCTCGTGGACGAGGAGGCGCCCCACCGCGCTCACCGCCGGCCGGCCGGCGCCGGCTTCGTCTCGCCGACCGCGGCCGCGATGGCCTTGCCCATCTCGAGCGTCGAGTTCTTCCCGCCCATGTCGTAGGTGCGGACGCGGCCGTCCTTGATCACCTCGGCGACGCCCAGCTCGATCCGCGCGGCCTTGTCCTTCTCGCCCAGCCAGTCGAGCATCATCTTCGCGGCGAGGATGGTGGCGATCGGGTTGACCTTGTACTGGCCCGCGTACTTCGGCGCCGAGCCGTGGGTGGGCTCGAAGACGGCCAGCTTCTCGCCGATGTTGCCCGAGCAGCCGAAGCCGAGGCCGCCCACCATCTGCGCGCACAGGTCCGAGATCACGTCGCCGTAGAGGTTCGGGGCCACGAGCACGTCGTACGAGAACGGGTTCTTGAGCAGCCACATGCAGATGGCGTCGATGTTGGCGTCGTCCACCTGGATGTCGGGGAACTCGGCCGCGACCTTCTTCGCCTCCTCGAGGAACAGCCCGTCCGTCGCCCGCACCACGTTCGCCTTGTGGACGATCGTGACCTTCTTGCGCCCGTGCTCGCGGGCGAACTCGAAGGCGGCGCGGACGATGCGCTCGGAGCCCTTCTTCGTGTTGATCTTGCAGGAGACCGCGTACTGGTCGCCGGGGAGCTTCGCGAACGGCGCGAACGGCTTCGAGAGGCGCTCGAGGGTCGCCACCAGCTCGGGCGGCACGGGACCGAACTCGACACCGGCGTAGAGGTCCTCGGTGTTCTCGCGGAACACCACGAGGTCGATCCCCTCCTTGTGGTTGAGGGGATTCCCGGGGTAGGCCTTGCAAGGCCGGAGGCAGACGTAAAGGTCGAACAGCTGCCGCATCCTCACGATGGGCGATCGGTAGACGAGGCCCTTCCCCTGCAGGGCGGGGACGAGCTCGGCTTCCGCCGCCTTCACCGGCTTCGAGGTGATCGCGCCGAACAGGGCCGCGTCGACGTTCTTGAGGAGGTCGATCGTCCGGGCGGGGAAGGCGTCGCCCTCCCGGCACCAGAGCTCCCAGCCGATGTCGCCGTGGATGTACTCGGCATCCAGCTCGACCGCGTCGAGGACCAGGCGGGCCGCCTCCATCACGTCGTTACCGATGCCGTCACCGGGCAGCCAGGCGATGCGGTGCTTGCTCATGAGCGTGCCTCCGGGCGCAGGATTTGCCGACCTTCGCCGCAATGACTGTCTTCAGCAGAAAGCCTGCCAACCCGGCGCGCGTGGCGCACGCCTGCGGGTCCGAGCTGTGACGCGAGTCCAAGTGGTTCGAGGACAGTCACTTGCGAGGGAGGCCATTCCGTGGAGCCACGGACGCAGCCGATGCGTTATGCTCCCATCCATGCCCAGGAAGCGATTCGTGCCGACCCTCCCCGCGCTGGCCGCGGCGCTGACGCTCTTCTCTCCCGCCCTCTCGGCCGCCCCGCCCGACTTCTCGGGGACCTGGGTCTTCGTCCAGAAGAAGAGCGAGAACGTCCGGGAGAAGGTGTCCGCGGCGGTGGGGCCCGACTACACGGTCGGGAGCAAGAAGTCCGAGCAGGCCCGCGCGTGGATCCGGAGCTGGCTCGAGGGGTTCGCCGAGGACCCCGGCCAGCAGGTCCTGACGATCGAGCAGACCGCGACCGAGTTCAAGGCGGGGATCGGGGACGAGGTCAGCATCTTCTACTTCGGGCGCGAGGCGACCAGCCGCGGCCCCGCCGGCGGGTCGAACAAGGTCACGGTCGCCTGGCAGGGCGAGCAGCTCGTCACCGAGGAGCGCGCCGCGAAGGGCAAGGGCCGGATCCGGGCCGCCTACACGCTGCTCCCGGGGGGCAGGGAGCTCCAGGTGGACTGGCGCCTCGAGCACGAGTCGCTGCGGGCGCCGCTCGAGGTGCGCCTCGCCTTCGAGCGCGCGAATCCGGCTCAGTAGGCGAGCAGCTCCCGCAGCGCGGGGAGGAGCCGTCCCCGCGGCGAGTACAGGGCCTCGAGCGCCTTCGCGAACGGGACGGGGGTGTCGAGGGCGCCGAGGCGCGTGACCGGCGCGTCCAGCCACTCGAAGGCCTCGCGGCCCACGGTGGCCGCGATCTCCCCCCCGAACCCGCCGGTCAGCGGCGCCTCGTGCAGGACGAAGCAGCGGCCCGTCCTCGCCACCGACCGCACCACCGTCTCGACGTCCCACGGGATCAGGGAGCGCAGGTCGACGACCTCGACCTGCCGGCCCTCGCGCGCGAGCGCCTCGGCCGCCTCGAGGCCCCAGCTCACGCCCACGCCGTAGGTCACGATCGTGGCGTCCTGGCCCTCGCGGACGACCCGGGCCTTGCCGATCGGCAGGGAGTACCGGCCGGCCGGCACCCGGCCCTTGGCCGAGCGGTAGAGCAGCTTGTGCTCGAGGTAGAGGACCGGGTTGCCGTCCTCGAACGCGGCGACGAGGAGGCCCTTCGCGTCGTACGGGGTGGCCGGCGCCACCACCTTGATCCCGGCGACCGCGGTGAACCACGACTCGACGCACTGCGAGTGGAAGGGGCCGGCGCCGGTCCCGCCGCCGATCGGGGCCCGGACGACCAGCGGCACCCGCGCGCCCCAGCGCCAGTGGGTCTTGGCCACGTTGTTGACGATCTGGTTGAAGCCGCAGGTGATGAAGTCGCCGAACTGCATCTCGACCATCGGCACGTGGCCGGCGAGGGCGAGGCCGAGGGCGCAGCCGATCGCCCCCGACTCGATGATCGGCGTGTTGCGCACGCGCGCCTTCCCGAACTCCTCGACGAACCCCTCGGTCACCTTGAAGACGCCGCCGTACTCGGCGATGTCCTGCCCGAGGAGGATCACGCGATCGTCCTCGCGCATCACGGTCCGCAGGCCGTCGGTGATCGCGTCGACGTAGCGCATCTCCCGCGCCTCGGCCTCCTGCCCGGGCGTCGGCGGCCGGGGCGCGAGGAGGGTCGGGGCGAAGACGTCGCCGAGCTTCTCCTCGACCGTCGAGCGCGGCTCGGGGGCCTCGAGGGCCTCGTCGGCCAGAAGGTCGATGCGGGCCTTGTAGGCGGCGCGGACCGCCGTGAAGTCCTCCTCCGAGAGGACGCCCTTCTCGAGCAGGAAGGCCTCGAAGCGCCTCACCGGGTCCTTCCTCGCCCACTGCTCGAGCTGGTCCCTCGGGACGTAGTCCGTGCCGGAGGCTTCCTCGTGGCCGCGCATGCGAAACGTCTTGAACTCGAGCAGCGTGGGCCCCTCGCCCCGGCGGGCCCGCTCCGCCGCGCGACGCACGGCGCGGTGCACCGCGACGAGGTCGTTGCCGTCGACCACGAGGCCGGGCATGCCGTAGCCGATCCCGCGGTCGGCGAGGTTGCGGCAGGCGTACTGCTCGTGGGCGGGGGTGGAGAGGCCCCACTGGTTGTTCTCGATCACGAACACGACCGGCAGCCTCCACACCGCGGCGAGGTTGAGGGCCTCGTGGAAGTCGCCCTCGCTCGTGGCCCCGTCGCCGGTGAAGGCGGCGGCGACCCGCCGCTCGCCCTTGAGCTGCGCGGCGAGGGCGAGCCCACAGGCCACCGGGAGCATCGCCCCGAGGTGGCTGATCATCCCGACGATGCCCTTCTCGAGCGTGCCGAAGTGGAACGTGCGGTCGCGGCCCTTCGTGAAGCCGCCCTCCCGGCCGAGCAGCTGGCGGAACAGCCGGGGCAGGTGCAGGTCGCGGCCGGTGAAGACCCCGAGGTTGCGGTGCATGGGCAGGACGTAGTCGTCGGGCTCGAGCGCGGTGACGACGCCGGTCGCGATCGCCTCCTGGCCGATGCCGGAGAACCACTTCGACAGCCGGCCCTGGCGCACGAGGATGAGCATCTTCTCCTCGATCATCCGGGGGAGGAGGAGCGAGCGGTACAGCCGCCGCAGCTCCTCGGGCGAGAAGCCTTCGACGAGGCCCCCGGCGGCGGCCCCCTCCGAAGCGGCGTCGCTCATGGGTGTCCATTCTCGGCAGCGGGCGCCGCCGAGGCAAATGGCGCGCCTCGCCCGCGCCGTTTCCCGGTAGACTCCTCGCTCCGGGGCGACGAGCTGGAGGCGCCATGACCGAGCGCGAGATGCTGCGGCACACGCTGGCGACGCTGGCCTACCGGGGCGGCAAGGCCGTGCGGGGCGTGCCCGACCGATTCGGGGAGTTCCGTCCCGAGGGCTCGCTCCGCACGCCGGGGCAGATCCTCGCCCACGTGGGCGACCTCCTCGACTGGACGCTCGAGCTGGCCGAGGGCCGCCACGCGTGGCGCGACTCGGCGCCCCGGCCCTGGACCGAGGAGGTCGGGCGCTTCTTCGACACCCTCGGCCGGGTCGACGCCCGGCTCGCGTCGGAGGCGCCGCTCGGCGTCAGCGAGGCGCGGATCTTCCAGGGGCCGATCGCCGACGCCTTCACGCACGTCGGTCAGATCGCCCTCCTGCGGCGCCTGTTCGGCGCGCCGGTGCGCGGGGAGAACTACCTGAGGGCGGACATCGTGGCCGGGCGGGTCGGGCCGGACCAGTCGGCCCCGGTACGCGAGTTCGACTGACGGGCGAGCGCCAGCGCGAGGAAGGCCGAGAGCGCCACCGCCACCGCGAGGGCGACCGCCTTCGCCGCCCGGCCGCGCAGCGAGGCGAGGCCGGCCGCGGTCAGGACGGCCAGAAACGGCAGCGCGGCCAGGAGCCGGCCTGCCTGGAGCGGCGCCACCCGCCCGGTCGCGACCGCGAGCGCCGCGCCGAGGGCGAAGGGGAGGACGGCGCCAAAGGCAAAGGCCCATCGGGCGGGGCGCTCGAGCCGGCGCGCGCCGAGGACCATGAGCGCAACCAGGAGGAGCGTGACGGGGAGGACGGCGCGGGCGTGCGCGACCAGGAGGTGGTACTCGAGGCCGAGGAGGCGAGTGAAGGAGGCCCCGGCGCAGCGCACGACGCCGGACGGGGTCGCCTCCGGGATCCAGGACGGGATGACCCCGAGGTCGAAGGGCGAGCGGGCGAGGCCGAGCGCCGCGACCCCCGCGGCGGTCGCGAGCGCGGCGGCCGCGGCGAGGCCCGCGTGGCGGCGGCGGTCGGGGCGAAGGGCGAGCCACGCGAGCGGCGCGAGCGCCGCCGCGGCGGCCGCGGCCACGCCGGCCGTCCACAGGAGGCCGACCGTCGCCCCGAGAGCGAGGACGCTCGGCGTCCCCGTCGCCGGGGCGTACGCGGCGAGGGCGAGCGCCAGGAGGACGAGGAAGACGAGCGCGGCCTCCACCCCGGCCTCGCGGCTCGCCAGGACGTGGATCGGCGAGAGGGCGAGGACCACTCCCGCCCCGGTCGCGCCCGCGGGGCCGGCGACCGCGCCCCCCACGAGCGCCCCGAGCCCGGCGGAGAGGGTTCCCGCGGCCGCGGAGGGCAGACCCCGCGCGCCGAGCCCCGGCAGGCGCACCGCGGCGGCGAGCAGCGTCGCGCCGGCGGCCGCGAGGAGGACGGCGCGATGGGATCGCTCGGGAGGCCGCCTCACGGGCCCGACGGCACCGCCGGCGCCGTCGCGGGCGCGCCCTGCGGCGGGAAGAGGAACTCGAGCACCTCCGGCATCCGCTTCGCCCACGCCGTCTCGTCGTGGACCGCGCCCTCGGCCTCGACGTGGCGCAGGTCCACGCCCTCGCGCCAGCCCTTGCGCACGAGAGCGTCGCGCAGCGCCCGCGAGTCGGACACGGCCGAGGAGCCCTCGCGCGTGCCGATGTCGGACGAGATGCGGGAGTCGGGCTTCGCGGAGAGCGCGTCGACGAAGCGCACGAGGAAGCGGTCGTCGACCCAGACCGAGGTCGACAACGCGGCGATGCGCGAGAAGACCTCGGGGTGCGCGAGGCCGGCGTGGAGGGCGAGGACGCCGCCGAAGGAGGAGCCCCCGATGCCCGTGGACTCGCGCCCCGGCCGCGTCCGGTACCTCCGGTCGATCCAGGGCTTGAGCTCCTCGACCAGCATCCGCTCGTAGAGGGCGGCCCCGCCCCCGTCGCCGACCCGACGGTCGCGCGTGGGCAGGTACTCGAACGCGCGCCGGTCGCCGCCGTTGTCGACCGCGACCACGATCAGGGGCTCGATGCGGCCCTCCGTCGAGAGCCGCTCGACCGCCTCGTCCACCTCCCACTCCTTGCCGGCGAGGAAGGCCGTCGCCCCGTCGAACACGTTCTGCCCGTCCTGGAGGTAGAGGACGGGGAAGCGCCGCTCGGGCTCGCGCGCGTAGTGGGGCGGGAGGTAGACCCACACGCGGCGGGTGGTCCCGAGGACCTCCGAGCGGAAGTCGGGATGGCGCTCCACCGTGCCCGTGAGGGTGTGTACGAGACGGAGCCAGGCGTCGCGTTCGCGGTCGCGCCAGGCCTGGAGCCGGAGGCCGGCCATCGTCGCGACGACGAGGAGGAGGGAGAAGACGAGGCATCCCAGGGCGCGGCGGGCCGGTCGGGCGGGGGATCTCATCGAGGCACTCTCTCGATCGCGTGGGCGCGACAACCCGGCGAGGGTAACATGGCGCCGCCGGGCGGACCGCCCGGCGGAGGCGGGATGCAACCCCTCGACTGGCTCGTCGTCGCCGCCTACTTCGTGCTCGTCCTCGGGGTCGCCGCGTGGGTGACCGCGCGCGATCGCGGCGTGCGCACGACCTCGGAGGGCTACTTCCTCGCCGGCCGGCATGCCGGCTGGTGGGTGATCGGGGCCTCACTCTTCGCCGCCAACATCGGCTCGGAGCACCTGGTGGGTCTCGCCGGCACCGGGGCGGCGTCGGGGGTCGCGGTCGGCCACTTCGAGGTGGCCGCGTCCTGGATCCTGCTCGTCCTCGGCTGGGTCTTCGTGCCGTTCTACCTGAGGAACGGCGTCTTCACGATGCCGGAGTTCCTCGAGCGACGCTACTCGCCCGCCGCGCGGTGGTACCTCGCCCTCGTCTCGATCGCGGCGTACGTTCTCACGAAGATCTCCGTCACGATCGCCGCCGGCGGCATCGTTTTCGAGACCATCATGGGGGTCGACTTCTGGACGGGCGCGCTCGCGGTCGTGCTCCTGACCGGCCTCTACACGGTGCTCGGCGGGCTCAAGGCGGTCCTCTACACCGACGTCCTGCAGGTCTTCGTGATCGTCGCGGGCTCCCTCGCGACGACGCTCGTCGGCCTGCGGGAGCTCGGGGGGTGGGACGCGATGCGGGAGATCGCCGGCCCGGACCGCATGAGCATGTGGAAGGCGGCCTCTCACCCCGACTTCCCGTGGACCGGGATCCTCCTCGGCGTGCCGATCCTCGGCGTGTGGTACTGGTGCACCGACCAGTTCATCGTGCAGCGGGTGCTCTCGGCGCGGGACGTCGACCACGCGCGCGGCGGGGCGATCTTCGGCGGCTTCCTCAAGGTCCTGCCGCTCTTCCTGTTCGTGATCCCCGGCGTCGTGGCCCACGGCCTCGCCCAGCAGGGCCGCCTCGTCCTCGAGCAGCCCGACCGCGCGCTGCCGACGCTCGTGGTCGCGCTGCTCCCCGTCGGCTTCCGGGGCCTCGTGGTGGCGGGCCTCCTCGCCGCGCTCACCAGCTCCCTCGCCAGCGTGTTCAACTCCTGCTCCACCCTCGTCACGATGGACGTCTACCGCAAGCTCCGGCCGGCGGCGCCCGAGCGGACCCTCGTCCGCGTGGGGCAGCTCACCACGGTCGGCCTCGTCGGCCTCGGGCTCCTGTGGATCCCCTTCATGAAGCTCATCTCGGCGCAGATCTACCAGTACCTGCAGAGCGTGCAGGCCTACGTCGCGCCCCCGATCACCGCGGTCTTCGTCTTCGGCATCCTCTGGCGGCGCGCGAGCTCCGCGGGGGCGCTCTCCGCCCTCGGGACGGGCTTCGTCGCCGGGCTCGCGCGGCTCGTCCTCGAGCTGAACAGGTCACGCCTCGGGCCCGGGATCGTCCTCGACCTCGTCTCGATGAGCTTCCTGCACTTCGCGGTCGCGCTCTTCGTCCTCTGCTCGGCGGTGCTCGTGGCGGTGAGCCTCCTGACCCCGGCCCCCGCGGACGAGAGCGTCCGGGGCCTGACGTTCGGCGGCGACGCAGGGACGGCCGTCGAGCCCCGCAGTCCCCACTTCGCCCTCAACGCAGTCCTGTCGCTCCTGCTGATCGCGACGGTCGCCGCCGTGTGGCTGTCCTTCCGGTGAGCCTGCGGAGGCCTCGATGAACGGCCATCAGCGCGTCGCAGCGGCCTTGCGGGGCGAGCGGCCCGACCGCGTCCCCGTGATGCTGCACAACTTCATGATGGCGGCCCGCGAGGCCGGGCACACGATGAGGGCGTTCAGGGAGGACCCGCGAAAGATCGCCGACAGCTTCGTCCGGGCCGTCGAGACCTACGGCTACGACGGCGTCCTCGTGGACGTGGACACGGCCACCCTGGCCGGGGCCCTCGGGGTGCCGGTCGAGACGCCGGAGGACGAGCCGGCCCTCGCCCACGGGGCGCGCCTCTCGAGCCTCGACGAGGTCGACGACCTCCCTCCGCCCGACGTCTGCCGCGACCCCCGGGTGCAGGCCTGGCTGGAGGGCGTGCGGATCCTCGTGCGGGAGATCGGCGGCGAGGTGTTCGTCCGCGGCAACTGCGACCAGGCGCCCTTCTCTCTCGCCTCGATGATGCGCGGCGCCGCCGACTGGATGATGGACCTCATGGACGAGGAGAGCCGCGAGCGCGCCGAGCGGCTTCTCGACCACTGCGCCGAGGCGGGCCTCCAGTTCCTCCGGCTCATGGCCGGGACCGGCGCGCACATGGTGTCGAGCGGGGACAGCCCGGCCGGGCCCGACCTCGTCTCGCCCCGGGTCTACCGGACGTTCGCCCTCCCGTGGGAGAAGCGCCTCGTGGACGAGGCGCACCGGCTCGGGCTCCCGTACGCGCTCCACGTCTGCGGGAGCACGGACCGCATCCTCGACGACATGCTGGCGACCGGCGCAAACGCGCTCGAGCTCGACCACAAGACCGACCTGCGCCTCGCCCACGACCGATTGAAGGACCGGGCCGTCTTCATCGGCAACCTCGACCCGAGCGGCGTCCTCGCCCTGGGAACCCCCGAACTCGTCGAGGCGAAGACCCGCGAGCTGTGCGCGGTGTTCGCCGACACGCCGCGGTTCATCCTGAACGCGGGCTGCGCGATCCCGGCCACGACGCCGAGCGAGAACGTCCGGGCGATGGTGCGAGCGGCGCGACAGGTCGAGTGAGGGTCGCGAGCCGACCCGCGGGTAATCGGTTTCCGCGCAGCGATGGCACGAACGCGACGCTTCACAGGCCGCGATGCGTGTTTTCTCTTGACGCGCCGCCCGGACCGTTCTACAAGCGATCGAGGTCGCTCCCCCCTCGGCGGCCGGCTCCGATCAGAACTCATTCAGGGTCCGAGGTCGCCATGCACGCGCGATTGTCGCTTGCTCTCGTCGTCGGTGGCGTGTTTTCGCTCGAGGCCTTCCCTGCGGCCGCGCAGGTACGTCTGTCTCTCCCCGCGCCTCTGCAGGAGACGCTCTCGTGGCGAGAGGATCCCGAGTTCGTTCTGCGGGGATTCGAGGTCCGCGTCCGGGGCGGCCGCCTCCCGCGAGCCTTCGCAGCGGCGATCGCCCGGCGCGGCTCGGCAGAGTCGACCGGTGCGCCCGGCCCGGCCGGGGTGATGCGCCGCAGGAGGCCGGGCACCGGGGACGTGCCGATTGCCGCCGACCCCTTACGGATCGAGGTGCGGCCGAGCCTCGTCACGAGCCCGCGCCGACCGGACGGCCTGGTCATGGCCTACCTCGATGGCTCCGACTGCCGGGTCCGGCGGAGCTCCGATCGTGAGGGGCGCTGGTCCGAGCCCGTGCGGCTGCCCACCCTCTCCGAGAAGAGCGTGTGCGGGACTCCGGCCCTCGCCTACTCGCACGAGGGGCGCGACCTCTACGCGGCGTACCAGGACCTGCGGGTGATCACCACGCTGCTGGCCCCGGACGGATCCCGGATCCGCCAGGACAACGAGACCGACATCGTGGTCGCGCGCTCGAGCGACGACGGGCGAACCTGGACGCCGCCCGTGCCGGCCCTGGATGCGCCCCCCCTGACGGTCTGGTACGACTGTCCGGGCGGCGTCCTTGAGGCCTGCGTTCCCCGGGACTTCATTCTCGGCGCCTCGTACGAACGCCCGTCGATCGCCGCCGGGGGGGACGGCTCGGACGGCTCCGGGGTCTACGTGGCGGCCACGCGCGTCCCCAACATCGACATCGACGGTACGCAGCCGCCGACGATCGTAGAGCTGGCACGATCCCAGACCCGCGGCATGAGCTGGAGCCCGCCCCTCGCTCTCGACGAGGGTCGTCCGGCGGGACCCGGCACCCTGGTGCTCACCCAGGGCCCCCGGGTGGCCACGGGTCCGCGGGGCGAGGTTCTCGTGGCGTGGTACCACTCGGCGGAGGACGGCCCGAGGTTCGGCACGTTCGAGATCCGGACCCGGCGATCCGGGAGTCGTGGCCAGACGTGGGGTCCCATCGTCGTCGCCGCCGCCAGCGAGCGGGAGACGGGCGAGGTCCTGGGGCCGGCGCCCTTCACCCGGAGGTGGTTCACCTCGATGTTCCCGTCGGCGCTGATCGACCGCCAGGGGCGGGCCCACCTCGTCTACACGCAGGACCCCGAGCCCTTCGCGGCGACCGCAGAGCAGGGGGACATCCGCCACGTGAGCAGCTCGGGAGCGCCCTACACCGAGTGGTCGGAGCCCGTGACCGTGAACGACGACGGCCTGGGCCGCGCGCAGGGCTTTCCCAGCCTCGCCACGAGGAGGCAGGGGCGAGTTTCCGTGGTGGAAGTGGTGTGGGAGGACACGCGGCTCGCCCCGGGCTCCGCGCCGGGTCTGACGCCCCTCCAGGCAGGGGTGTCGCGCTACGACGTCTTCCACGCCCGGCTCGTCCCGGCGTCGGGGATGGGGTGGTCGGCGAACCGGCGGGTCTCCGACGTGTCGTCGGCCCAGAACGGGGCCAGCACCAACGACCGGACGGGGATCGCCGCGAGCGACTTCGGCGTCGTGTTCGCGGTGTGGTCCGACCGACGCGGGAAGGCGGGGCCGACCGATCCCGGTGACGACCTCTACGGCAGCCGCATCCTGCCGTAGCTCAGCTGGCGTGCCCGCCGCGGAAACGGGGGGGCGGGCGGCTAGATCGACCCGCAGACGCCGTCGCCCTTGCACTCCTTCGAGGTGCACTCGGACTGGGTGAGGACGTAGCACGGCTGGCCGAACTTCTCGGCCGTGCATGCCGGCTGCGGGATGCACGTGGCGGCCGCCTCGGCCGGGGTCGGAACGACCAACGACGTGACGATCGGGGCCAGAAGGGCGGCGCCGAGCCCGACGCGCCGGAGCGCCTCTCGGCGGGAGTTCCGGTCCGTCGCCGTCAGCGGGGCGGGTGCGTCTCGAAGTAGCTCGGCCGCCACCAGCAACCCCAGCGCCTCCGTCACTGTGCCCTCGTCGCATCCGTCCGCCTCGCCTCCGGCGAGAGAAGACGCGATCTCCCGCACGGTGCGAGTGCCGTCGCAGAGCCGGAAGACCTCGCTCGCCGTCCGATTGAGGCAGTGGGCGAGGTGGCTGCGGGTGTCGTAGACGAGCGTCTCGTCCCCGACCGTCCGCACCACGAGACCGTCCGCGCGAGCCACGGGCTTCATTGCCGTGCTCTCCCCCCCGTGCGTTCCTCCCTGCGATCACAGCCGGGCCGACCGGGGCTCGGGTGAACCTCGCAAGTCACCGCCGAAAGGGTACCACGGTCAATCACTTACCGCACCTTGAGGGCGGGGTCTGCGAAGAGGTGGTAGAGGCTGAGGAGCTCGGGGAAGGCGCCGGATTGGGTGTAGTTGGCCTGAGCGGCGAGGAGGAGGTCTCCGAGGCGGTGATGTTGTCCGGCCTCGAGCTCTGTGACGACGGCGCGGTGGTAGAGGTGGGCGGCGGAGTCGAGGGAGAGGCCGGAGGGGGAGAAGGCGGCGATCGAGCCCTTGTCGGGGGCGAGGGCGAGGCGTTCGGAGATGGAGTTGGAGAAGGGGGAGACGAAGTAACCGTTGGAGCAGGTCATGGTGAGGAGGAGGGGCTGCTGGGGCTGGGGCTGGAGGAGTGGGACGTCTGTGGAGCGCAGGACGTTTTCGGAGGAGTTGGCCCACAGCGAGGCGGAGCCGTGTCCGACGTAGGAGACGAGAGCGGGACCGGAGTCGAAGGCGGCGAGGACCTGGGCCTTGGTGGAGGAGCCGTACTGGGAGAGGAAGATCTTGCGGACGGTGCGGGAGGTGAGGAGGGAGGCGATGTCGTTGGCGTTCTGCTCGAAGTCTCCTGCGGGGTCGGGGTTGTCGGCGACGAGGACGGCGTCGCCGTGGAGGGTTCGGCCGGCGGATTCGAAGTCGAGGATCTTCTGGACGGCGTCGGTGGCCTCGGCGAGGGTGGAGGCGGGGATTCTGCCCAGAGCGAGGTCGGGGAGCAGGTCGTCGCCGTTGACGGAGGCGAGGAGGGGGTCCGAGGGGGTCCAGAGGAAGGAGGAGCGGACGAAGGGAGAGGGGACGAGGTCTCTGCGGGAGGTACCGGAGAAGAAGCCCCTGGGGTCGTAGGTGGCGTCGCCGAGGAGAAGGACGTATCGGGGTGCGGGGGAGGCCCAGTGGTGGTAGGCGAAGGCGAGGAAGTCACGCAGCGCGTCGGGGGAGGTCTCTCCGAAACCGAACTCGGCGAAGACGTCCTCGATGGCGACGGCGGCGGTGGCGAGGCCCTGGGCCTGGCGGTGCAGGGTGAGGGGCTCGAGGGCGGGGAGGAACTCTCGGGGAGCGACGGCGATCCAGTCGGCGCGGTTTGCGGGGTCGCGCAGGGAAGAGAGCGAGACGGGGCGGATGAGGGGGCGCAGGACGGCGGAGGGGGAGACGGCGAGGTAGCGGTGGTCCTTTTGTGCGGAGAAGGCGATCTCTGAGGATCGGGAGCGGCCGAGCCAGCGGGTGGTGCGAGGGGAGATCTCGAGGAGGACGGCGCCGGGGTCGAAGCCGGAGACGCGGGCGACGCCGTCGCGCGAGGCGGTTGCCTCGAGCGAGCCGGCGAGGGGCGAGAGCGAGCGTGGGTGCTCGAGGGAGAAGCGGTCGAGGTAGACGGCGGAGGAGGGGGAGCCTCGACCCTCGAGGAGGAGGGTGTTGGCGCCCTCGGTGAGGACGGAGTCGGGGACGGGGGCGGAGAAGGTGAAGGGGGCCATGCCGTCCCAGGCGGCTTCACCGAGGGGTGTTCCGTTGAGCGAGAGGGCGACCCTGTGGTCCTGGGGGTCGGTGGTGTCGGAGCCACCCATGAGGCGGACGGAGATGGAGGCGTCTCCGGGGGCGAGCCCCTGCAGGGAGAAGGGGTACGAGGCGGAGGAGCCGGAGAGGAACCCGCTCCACAGCCAGGGGTCGGGCGAGTCGAGGAGCCCGGGGAGGTAGTCGAGGTTTCGCTCGAGGGGGAGCGAGGCGATCAGCGAGGCGAGCGGTTCCGTGGAGCCGGAGCGGCCGCGCGAGGAGGCTCCGAGGGCCATGCGCAGTCCGCCTGTGGCGACGGCGAGCTCGAAGACGGCCTCTCCGGTGTAGGCGGAGGAGACGTCCTCGGCGAGGAAGAAGAGGGTGGACCCGGGGACGAAGCGGTCGGGCCGGGGCTCGACGTGGAAGGGGACGGGGACACCGAGCCGGGAGAGGCGCATGGAGGCGGTGTCGAGCATGAGAGCGGAGGAGGCGAGGTCGCCGCCGGGGGAGGAGGTGGCGGCGAGGAGGTCCTCCCAGGCGACGGCGTGCAGGCCGCGCGAACGGGTGGCGAATCGGGCGATGAGGCGGCCGTCGGCGGGAGGCTGACGCCTGAGGGTGAGGGATCGTCCGGAGGAGCCTCCGAGGCCGGTCTCTCCGGGGACGACGCCGTCGAAGAGGACGGTGACGATCATCCTGCGGGCGAGGACGAGCCGCCCGCGGGCGGAGTCGAGGCGCAGGGGCAGGATCTCGACGTAGGCCTTCTTGGTGTCGCCCTGGAAGGCGGTCTGGAGGACGCGGGCCTGCTCTCTGGGGAAGAGGCCGCGGGAGAGAGGCCGGGCGGCGACGGGGCGCAAGGCCTTCTGGTAGGTGCCGTCGTGCATCGTGACGGCCGCGGGAGCGCCGGCGCGCGGGGGCACGAGGCCGTCGAAGGACACGATCTCCTCGGCGGAGACGGACTGGACGCGGGCTCCGAGGCCGGGGACGGCGTCGGTCCAGGTGCGGCGAGTGGGCAGCGTGGGATAGCCGGGCTCGGCGAGGTCGAAGAAGCCGGGGACGAAGAGCCGATGAGAGCCGTCCTCCTGGGGGAGCGAGTAGAAGCCCCCCGTGCGCAGCTCGAAGGTCACCGAGCGCGAGGTGCGGGAGAGGAGGCGCAGCGAGACGTCGCGCGGGTCCCCGTGCTCCGTCCACCCCGCAGGCGCCGTCTCGCCTACGCCGGGAGTCTCGCCCGGGGTCTCCTCGCCGGGAGCCCCGGCCCCGTCGAGCGGAGTGGCGGACACGGGGCCGTGGGCCGCGACCTTGCCCGAGCGGTCGATGTCCTCGAGCCGGTAGTAGTACGTCGTCCCGTTGCGAAGCGGCGCGTCGAGGAAGCTGTACCGCCGCCCCTCGGGCGAGGAGCCCAGCCCCTGGATCATGTGCCCGGTCAGACGCTCCCACGGCCCGTCCATCGACACGCCCCGATACAGGTGGAAGCCGAGATTGTCCAGCTCCATCCCGGTCGCCCACTCGACGAGAACCGACTCGTCGAATCCACGCGCCGTCAGCGATGCGAGCCGGACGGCCGTCGTCCCGTTGAGCTCGTCGGCCCCGATGTCCCAGGCCGCCCCCCCCGGACGGAACTGGCCGTCGACGTCCCTGCTGAAGCCGGCAAGCGTCGATCCCTTGTCGACGGCCTTGTTGCTGGCGATCGAATAGGTCGTCGACACCAGGTGCAGGTTCTCGGTCCCGGAGGTGATGTTCTGGAACGTGACGCAGCCGTCCACGTCGCTGCAGGTCACCGTGTTGGTGGTGGCCAGGACGCCGGTCGCGCAGTTGGCCGTGCAGCCCGAGCTGGGCGAGCCGTCCGAAGTGACCGTGTAGGAATAGGAAGGACCGGCGGCGAGCTGCGTCGTGGACCCGTTCATGGCGACGACGTTGCGCACGACCAGGGTCGTGGTGGTGTTGTTCCCGTCGATGCCGTTTCCCGTGTTGCCGAAGATCGTGCAGTTCTCGACGGTGATCGCGTCGTTGAGGTCGTCTCCGGCAACGCCGTCATTGTTGTTCGAGTAGACGATGGAGTTCCGGAGCGTCCAGCTCTCGAGGGCCGAGCCCCCCCCGCCAACCCCGTTGTTGTTGTCGTACACGAGGAGATTCTGCAGTAGCACGTTGGTCGCGCCGTCCCTGACCAGGAGCCCCTGCTGCGCGGACGCGGTGAAGTTCTTGACTTCGAGCCACTCGACCGTCACGTTGCTGTCGATCACGACGATGCCGCTGCCCGTCGCGCCGGTGCCGTCGAGCCTCGCCCCCGTCCCCGCGATGCCGGTGTGCCGGTTGGGGCCGTCGGCGGTGAGGAGGATCCTGTTGGCCGAACTCGTCGTCGACCCCGTGATCTCCACGCCGCAGGTGGCGCCGGTCACCGCGCAGTTGGCGGCAGTCTCGGTGAAGACGGAGTCCTCGTAGGCGATCCCGACCTCCTGGCGGCCGTCGCTTACGAGGCTGCTGCTGGCGACTCCCTCGCACGTGGCCGAGGACGTCGGGCCATCGATGCAGTTCTCCCACGCGGGCAGGGTCGCGAACTTGCGGGAGATCGTGTAGGCGCACCCCGCGTCGCACCCCGTTCCGGCGAACGGGGAGGTGAGCGTGAGAGACGTCGCGGAGTTGACGCTCGACACCGTGTACCAGGTGGTCCCGCCGTCGAAGGTGATCTTGTCCCCCCGGCCGCGATTGGCGGCGACCCAGTCCGGCGCCGGGGCACCGCCCCCCGTCACGAGGACCGACCCGCTGGCGACCGCCGCCGTGCCCTGGGTGTAGGTCGTCGGGTTGGTGCCGTCCGTGCTGCCGATCGACCGGAGGTTGGTGTTGGGAAAAGCCGTCCCGTTGAATGGCCCGAATGCGGCCCAGTGGTACGTGTCGGTGGACTTGTTGACGGGGTCGAGGAAGCTCGCCGTTCGCGCCACGCGGAAGCCGTCGGGCTCGAGCGCGTGGATCCAGTCCTTGAGGCTTCGTGCGGTGTAGGCGATGTACTCCTGCGCGTAGTCCGAGTAGGCCCCGGTCACCCCGGCCTTCATGATGGCCGACCACGCGGGCAAGTTCCCGGTGGGGTTCGTGGTGTTGGACGGCGTGATCGTGAGGAACTCGGGACGGAAGCCCACGCCCGTGATCAGCCGGTTGGCCGCGTTGTTGCCGGTGTAGGAGCCCACGTTGATCCGGCCCGTGGTCCTCTTCCACGCGACGTAGTGGTAGGTCGCTCCCGACGTGTTGAAGTTCGAGAAGCCGGTGCTGCCCACCTGGAAGCCGTCCGCCTGGAGGGCGACGATCTGGTTGGCCCGGCCGGCGGCGCCGTCGAAGACGAAGTTGATGTTCCCCGTCATGGTCGACGACCGGTGGGTCGGGTAGGCCCCCGAGGCCGGGAAGACGATCAGGTAGTCCGGCTGGAAGCCGACTCCCGCGACGTCCTTCGTCCCCGCCCCGTCCCCCACGTACTTGTCGACCTTCATCTCGCCGTCAGCGGCCTGGAAGGCGGTCCAGTAGTAGACGACGCCGCTGTGGTTGACGCAGTGGTAGGGAGCCGAGGTCGAGCGCGTGACGTCGTTGTTCGGGGCGTGGGTGGCCGGATGGCCGACGCTGAACCCGTCCGCGTCCAGGGAGGTGATCCGGTTGGTGAGGGGCGCGTAGGCGAACGCGTCGAGCGCGTTCGACACGTTGCTGCTCATGCTGCGCGTGGTGACGACCGCGGCGCGACCCCAGGTCTCGGCGGACGTGACCATCACGTAGTCCGGGGAGAAGCCCAGGCCCGTGATCGACTGGGTCGAGCCGTTGCCGACGTACTGGCCCGTCTTCACCTGCATCACGGACGACTGGATCTTGGCGACGAAGGCGTCGTTGCTGCCGGGGCCGTTGTGGGTGAGGTCGGGGCCCACGGTCTCCGGGAAGGTGGCTTCGGTCGAGGTCGTGGTCCCCGCGACGTATGCGGCTCCCAGGCCGTCGACGGCCACGGCGTACGCGTACTCGTCGCCCGAGCCCCCGAGGTACGTGCAGAAGAAGAGCGCCGTGCCCGCCGGGTTGACCCGTGCGACGAAGGCGTCCGAGGAGCCGCCGTTGTACGTCAGGTCGGGGCCCCCCGTCTCGGGGAAGGACGCCTCGGTCGAGTCGGTCGAGCCGGCGACGTAGGCGCTTCCCGAACCGTCCACGGCGATGCTGGTGGCCGAGTCGTACGTGCTCCCACCGATGAAGCCGCTGTAGACGAGGGCGGTGCCCGTGCTGTTGAGCTTCGTGACGAAGCCGTCCCAGCCGCCGCTCCAGGTCTGAAGCGACGTCCTCGGGAAGTCGGACGACGCTGTCTGGCCGACCACGTACGCGTTTCCCGAGGCGTCGAGGGAGATGCCGCTGGCGCTGTCGCTCGCCGTACCCCCCAGGAACGTCGAGTAGACGAGGGCGGTGCCGGTGGAGTTCAGCTTCGTGACGAACGCATCGGTGCCCGCGCCAGTCCCCGGCCCGTTGAACACCTGATCGTAGGCGCCTGCCGTCACCGGGAACGGCGGGGAGTTGGGGTAGTCGTTCGTCTCGCCGGTCACGTACGCGTTCCCCGAGGTGTCGATCGCGATCCCCTTCGCGTACTCCGTCCCGTAGCCGCCGATGTACGTGCAGTAGACGAGCGATGCGCCGTTCGTCGCCACCTTGGCGACGAACGCCTCGCTGTTGCCCCAAGAGTTGTCGTAGGCGCCGGCGGTGATCGGAAAGGTCGGGGCGGTGAGGGTGTCGGAAAAGGTGTCCCCGACCACGAACGCGAAGCCGGTGGTGTCCACGACGATCCCGCGCCCGTTGTCGTTGTTGGCGCCCTCGATGAAGCCCGAGTAGACCAGGGCCGAGCCCGCGGCGTTCAGCTTGAGGACGAAGGCGTTGGTCTCGGAGTTGGGCGTATCGTTGAAGACGAGATCCGGACCGGCCACGGTCGGGAAGGAGTCCGACGTCGTGTCTCCCGTCACGTAGGCGTTCCCCGACGAGTCCACGGCCACCGCGCGGCCGATGTCGTTGTAGGCGCCCCCGATGTAGGTCGCGTAGACGAGCCCGGTGCCGTCCGCGCGCACCTTGGCCACGAGAACGTCGCGGTTGTTGTTGTGCGTCGTGTCGTAGGCGCCCACCGTCGCGGGGAAGTCGGTCGAGGTGGTGGCGCCGGTGACGTAGGCGGCCCCGGCGGCATCGACGGCGACGCCGAACGCTTCGTCGCCGTTCCCCCCACCCGTCCCGCCGATGTAGCCGCAGTAGACGAGGACCGCGGGGTCGAGGACGAGCGGTTTCGTCGGATCGTAGGGCCCGACCCGGAAGCCGAAACGACCCTCGCCAGCCGTCGGGCTGGACTCGAGCGCGAACCCGGAGGCCACCTCGGTGCGCGTGCCGCCGTCCTCCTGGTACGAGTAGGGAACGTCCTCCTCGAACGTCGTGACCGGGGTCTCGACGGAGAGGCGCCCTTCTTCCGTGAGGCGGACGGCCGAAGCTCCGCGATAAGCGAGGCGGATCCGCGAGGGGTCCGCCCCGGGCTCGACCACGAACGTGTACTTGGGCTGGCCGCCTTCGCTCGAGTAGACGAGATCGATCCCCTCCCACAGGTCCTCGTACACGACGTCCGCGTAGGTGGGCAGGTCCGTCTTCCACTCGGAAGGCCGGCCCTTGAGGTAGCTGACCACGGCCTCGGCGCGCTCGCGACCGCGGATCCGCACGTCGGGGTTCGCGTCTTCGAAGTCGAGGCGCACCGTCCAGCGGGCGGTGGCTCCCAGGTCGCCGTCCGGGGCATCAGCGGCCCGGCCCTCCGCGACGGTGTCGCCCTGTGAGGCGGCCCGGTTCGACAGGGAGAGGACCATGCCCTCGCGGGTCAGGTAGACGCTGTTGGCCGAGCCCCGGGCGTAGTACGCCACGCGCGGATCCACCTGGCCCTGGTTCTCGACGAAGTACAGGGGCAGGTTCCCGAACCTCTGCCGAGCGGGGGTTCCCGCGCTTGGAGTCGCCGAGGCGAGGACTGGAGGGGGATGATTCGCGGAAACAGACAGCGCGTTGTGGGGATCCTGCGTTGTGGAGCGGGGCCACGGGACGGCCGCCAGTAAAGACCCGACAGGGTCGAGGGAGAGCGCGGCCGCCAGCAGCCACGAGACAGCCCGCCCACCGAACCGAGACCGCCGTTGCACGCTCACACTCAGCAAGGGTCCCCTCCCCAGAGTCGAATCAGCAAATCTCGTGCCATGATCGCGCACTCGCAGCCAAGTGACTGATAGGAATGAGGCTCCCGAAGGCCCAGTGGCAGCCTCTAGCTCTTACTATGGCCGGATCTTTGCCACCTCCCGGCCCAGCCTGCCGGCAAGACCCTCAAGTATTACGCGAAGTGTTAGACCATTCTAGCCTATCAACAAACGCGATTGAGTCTCTCTACCGTAGCCTGAGCGCCGGGTCGCCGAAGAGGTGATAGATGGCGAGGAGTTCCGGGAAGGCTCCGGACTGGGTGTAGTCGGCCTGGGCAGCGAGAACGAGGTCACCGATGCGGGCGTGGCTTCCGGTCTCGAGCTGCGCGGTGAGGGCCTTGTGGAAGACGTGGGCGGCGGCGTCGAGGGAGAGGCCCGTGGGTGAGAAGGCGGCGATCGAGCCCTTGTCGGGGGCGAGGGCGAGGCGTTCGGAGATGGAGTTGGAGAAGGGGGAGACGAAGTAACCGTTGGAGCAGGTCATGGTGAGGAGGAGGGGCTGCTGGGGCTGGGGCTGGAGGAGTGGGACGTCTGTGGAGCGCAGGACGTTTTCGGAGGAGTTGGCCCACAGCGAGGCGGAGCCGTGTCCGACGTAGGAGACGAGAGCGGGACCGGAGTCGAAGGCGGCGAGGACCTGGGCCTTGGTGGAGGAGCCGTACTGGGAGAGGAAGATCTTGCGGACGGTGCGGGAGGTGAGGAGGGAGGCGATGTCGTTGGCGTTCTGCTCGAAGTCTCCTGCGGGGTCGGGGTTGTCGGCGACGAGGACGGCGTCGCCGTGGAGGGTTCGGCCGGCGGATTCGAAGTCGAGGATCTTCTGGACGGCGTCGGTGGCCTCGGCGAGGGTGGAGGCGGGGATTCTGCCCAGAGCGAGGTCGGGGAGCAGGTCGTCGCCGTTGACGGAGGCGAGGAGGGGGTCCGAGGGGGTCCAGAGGAAGGAGGAGCGGACGAAGGGAGAGGGGACGAGGTCTCTGCGGGAGGTACCGGAGAAGAAGCCCCTGGGGTCGTAGGTGGCGTCGCCGAGGAGAAGGACGTATCGGGGTGCGGGGGAGGCCCAGTGGTGGTAGGCGAAGGCGAGGAAGTCACGCAGCGCGTCGGGGGAGGTCTCTCCGAAACCGAACTCGGCGAAGACGTCCTCGATGGCGACGGCGGCGGTGGCGAGGCCCTGGGCCTGGCGGTGCAGGGTGAGGGGCTCGAGGGCGGGGAGGAACTCTCGGGGAGCGACGGCGATCCAGTCGGCGCGGTTTGCGGGGTCGCGCAGGGAAGAGAGCGAGACGGGGCGGATGAGGGGGCGCAGGACGGCGGAGGGGGAGACGGCGAGGTAGCGGTGGTCCTTTTGTGCGGAGAAGGCGATCTCTGAGGATCGGGAGCGGCCGAGCCAGCGGGTGGTGCGAGGGGAGATCTCGAGGAGGACGGCGCCGGGGTCGAAGCCGGAGACGCGGGCGACGCCGTCGCGCGAGGCGGTTGCCTCGAGCGAGCCGGCGAGGGGCGAGAGCGAGCGTGGGTGCTCGAGGGAGAAGCGGTCGAGGTAGACGGCGGAGGAGGGGGAGCCTCGACCCTCGAGGAGGAGGGTGTTGGCGCCCTCGGTGAGGACGGAGTCGGGGACGGGGGCGGAGAAGGTGAAGGGGGCCATGCCGTCCCAGGCGGCTTCACCGAGGGGTGTTCCGTTGAGCGAGAGGGCGACCCTGTGGTCCTGGGGGTCGGTGGTGTCGGAGCCACCCATGAGGCGGACGGAGATGGAGGCGTCTCCGGGGGCGAGCCCCTGCAGGGAGAAGGGGTACGAGGCGGAGGAGCCGGAGAGGAACCCGCTCCACAGCCAGGGGTCGGGCGAGTCGAGGAGCCCGGGGAGGTAGTCGAGGTTTCGCTCGAGGGGGAGCGAGGCGATCAGCGAGGCGAGCGGTTCCGTGGAGCCGGAGCGGCCGCGCGAGGAGGCTCCGAGGGCCATGCGCAGTCCGCCTGTGGCGACGGCGAGCTCGAAGACGGCCTCTCCGGTGTAGGCGGAGGAGACGTCCTCGGCGAGGAAGAAGAGGGTGGACCCGGGGACGAAGCGGTCGGGCCGGGGCTCGACGTGGAAGGGGACGGGGACACCGAGCCGGGAGAGGCGCATGGAGGCGGTGTCGAGCATGAGAGCGGAGGAGGCGAGGTCGCCGCCGGGGGAGGAGGTGGCGGCGAGGAGGTCCTCCCAGGCGACGGCGTGCAGGCCGCGCGAACGGGTGGCGAATCGGGCGATGAGGCGGCCGTCGGCGGGAGGCTGACGCCTGAGGGTGAGGGATCGTCCGGAGGAGCCTCCGAGGCCGGTCTCTCCGGGGACGACGCCGTCGAAGAGGACGGTGACGATCATCCTGCGGGCGAGGACGAGCCGCCCGCGGGCGGAGTCGAGGCGCAGGGGCAGGATCTCGACGTAGGCCTTCTTGGTGTCGCCCTGGAAGGCGGTCTGGAGGACGCGGGCCTGCTCTCTGGGGAAGAGGCCGCGGGAGAGAGGCCGGGCGGCGACGGGGCGCAAGGCCTTCTGGTAGGTGCCGTCGTGCATCGTGACGGCCGCGGGAGCGCCGGCGCGCGGGGGCACGAGGCCGTCGAAGGACACGATCTCCTCGGCGGAGACGGACTGGACGCGGGCTCCGAGGCCGGGGACGGCGTCGGTCCAGGTGCGGCGAGTGGGCAGCGTGGGATAGCCGGGCTCGGCGAGGTCGAAGAAGCCGGGGACGAAGAGCCGATGAGAGCCGTCCTCCTGGGGGAGCGAGTAGAAGCCCCCCGTGCGCAGCTCGAAGGTGACCGAGGTGCGGTCGCGGGAGACGAGGCGCAGCGAGACGTCGCGCGGGTCCCCGTGCTCCGTCCACCCCGCAGGCGTCGCCTCGCCCTCGCCCGGACCCTCGCCGCCCGACCCGCCGCCCTCTTCACCCTCCCCCGGCGCTCCCGCCCCCGCCAGAGGCGTCGCCGACACCGGCCCGTGGGACGTCACCCGCCCCGAGCGGTCGATGTCCTCGAGCCGGTAGAAGTACGTCGCCCCGTTGCGCAGCGGCGCGTCCACGAAGCTGTAGCGCTTGCCCTCGGGTGAAGACCCCAGACCCGGAATCAGCGACTCGTTCAGACGCTCCCACGGCCCGTCCGCCGACAACCCCCGATACAGGTGGAAGCCGAGATTGTCCAGCTCCTGCGCCGTCGCCCACTCCACCAGGACCGACGAGTCGTACCCCGTCGCGCGGAACGCGGCCAACCGAACCGTGGTGAAGCCGTTGTACTCGTCCGCCCCGATGTCCCACGCCCCGACCCGGCCCTCGCCGTCCACGTCCAGGGACGCGATCTGGCCGGCGAGGCTCGCACCCTGGTCGATCGCCGGCGAGCCTGACGCCAGGTGGAAGTCCGGCGGCGTCGCGTAGGGAGCCGCCAGCCCAGGGTCGGCCCAGTCCAGGTACACCGAGTCGACTCCGGTCTGAAGCGGGCTCGGCATGCACGTCAGGTTGGATCCGCTGTCCGGCAGCCGGACGTCCATCACCCCGTCGACGGGCGAGCTGTCGGAGAAGAGGATGTCGCGCTCGCCCGAGAAGCGGCCGCCCGAGCAGGCGAGGTTGTTCGTCAGTTGGACCGAGTCGGAGCAGCTGCCTCCCTTGATGCCCGACTGAGACCCGCCATAGACGGTGTTCGACAGGATCCGCACGTCGGTCCCGCACCCGTTGCCGTTGAGTCCCACCGCGATGTCGTGGGCCAGGTTGTTGTAGACGACGTTGCCCGAGACGGTCGCGACCGTGTCGACGTCGCGCAAGTGGATCCCGGCGCCCGCGCCGTCGTGCAGCAGGTTGTACCGCACGAAGATCTCGTTGCCGCCGGCGGTCAGGTTGTCGACCGAGACGAGGTCGGCCCCGCTCGCGCCCCCTTTGACCTCGAGCCACTCGACCGTCACGTGGTCGTCGAGGACCTGGATCGCGGGCGAGGTGGCCGACCCGTTGTCGACGACGACGTGGCTCGTCGCGCCCGTGCCCGGCCAGGCCTGGCCGGAGTGTCGGCTGCGGGAGTCGACGGTGAGCGTGATCGTGTGCGAAGCGTCGGTCACGGAGCCGTCGATGGTGAGCGCGCCGGCGTAGGCGGTGCCGTCGTTGTAGACGACGCCCACCTCGGAGCGGTCGTCCGCGACGAGGCTGCTGCTCGCCGGAGGGAAGTAGCTGCAGGCGGTGCCGCCGGGTCCGTCGACGCAGTCCTCCCACGCGGAGAGGGTGCTCGCCTGCCGCCGGATCATGAGGGTCACGCCGCTCTGGGTCGGCCCCTCGTAGCCCCGGGCCAGCACGAGCTGGGTCTCCGACGCCACGGAGAGAACCTGGTAGGGGACGCCGCCGGTACAGGTCGGCGGGTCGGGGCAGGGGATGACCGCGACGTCCCCGCGCCCCCGGTTGTTGGTGAGCCACTGGGCGGTCGCCGCGCTGACCAGCGTCGAGCCCTGGGTGAGGCTCGCCCCTCCCGGCCCCGCGCCGACGATCGTCGCCGTGTTGCCGATCGACCGGTAGTTCACCGTGGAGCCGTGGGGCCCGAAGGCCGCCCAGTGGTAGGTGACCCCCACGTCGTTGACCCGGTCGGGGGACTCGGGCCCGAAGCCCACCTGGAAGCCCTGGGTGCGGATCTGCTGGATGTCTCCCGGCTCACCGGTCCAGTTCGTGAGGGGGAGGCTGTAGTCGGTGCTGACCCCCGTGGAGGCCGGCTTCTGGACCCAGGGACGGCTGTTGTCGCCCCGCTTGACCAGGACCCACTCCGAGGCGAACCCCGCGAGGTCGACGTTGCGACCGTCGACGCCGTCGCCCACGTAGCTCCCCACGGCGACGCGGCCCCCCGTCTCGTTCCACGCCAGGTAGTGGTAGGTGGTCCCGAGCTGGTTGACCGACGCGTCGTTGCCCACCTGGAAGCCGTAGGGCTCCATCGCCTGGATGCGGTTCGTGTAGCTCGAGGCGTCGAAGTCGTAGGCGAGGTTGGCGGGCATCGTCGAGGTGCGGATGAAGGGGTCGCCCGCCGCTCCGCTCGCCGCGGGGAGGGTGACCACGACCTCCGGGCGGAAGCCCACGTCGCTCACCGAGCGGTCGTCCGTGCCGTCGCCGGAGTACGTTCCGACCTTCAGCTGGCCCTGGGCGGCCTTGAAGGCGATCCAGTAGTAGGTCTGGCCGGCGGCGTTCACCCGGGCGCTCGTGCCGAGCACGAACCCGTCGGCGGCGAGCGACTTGACGCCGCCCGCGAAGAGGTCGAGGCCGGAGTTGGAGAGCGACTTCGTCGCGTCGCCCGCCATCGTGGACGTCCTCACGACACCCCAGTAGTCGTCCCCCGAGCCGGAGCCCGCGTCGCGCTTGACGAACACCACGTCGGGCTGGAAGCCCACGTGGATCGCCCGGCCGTCCGTGTCGTTCCCGGTGTACACCCCCGACCGGACCTCCATCGCCGCCGTGGCCCCCGAGAACTCGTCGGCCCCGACGTCCCACGCCGTCGACTGCGGCCGCGGCTGGCCGTCGACGTCGCCGCTGAAGGACGAGGAGAGGTCCTTGCCCGCGTCGATGGCGGCGCTGCCGAGCTTCAGATGCAGGTCGATCGCGCCCGCCACCGAGGCGAACAGGCTCGCCGCGCTCCGGTAGGTGAGGTTCCCCGTTCCCGTGCACCCGTAGGCCGCGTCGTTCGCGGAGCCATCGTCGGTGATGGTGTTGTTGCACACGAACGTGCCCCCCGCGTCGTGGTAGAGGGAGCTCTCGGCGGCGACCACGTTCTCGGCGGTGAGGCTGCCGCTCCCGGCGACCTGGATCGCCTCGCCGACGTTCGGGCTGTTGGTGCTGCGGAGGAACGACGAGTTCTCGACCCGGATGCCCGTCCCGCTGGCGTAGATCCCGTCCTCACCGTACTCGTACACGAGGCAGTTGCGCACGGTGACGCCGTCGGCGGGGATGGAGAAGCCGAAGCCGTCCGTCTGGCCGGTCGGAGGGGTGTTCTCGAGATCGTGGACGATCAGGCCCTCGAAGAGCGAACCCGCGCCCCCGGGGTCTCGCGCCTCGAGTCCGATGTTCCCCGGGTGGTCGTTGCCGTCGATCTCGAGCCACTCGACGCGGGTGTACGCCTCGTCGACCCCGAGCACGACGCCGTCTCCCGGGATGGTGGCACCCACCTCGATCACGGCCCCCGACCCGGCGATCCCCGAGTGGCGCTGGCTCACGCCGGATGCCACCTGCGAGGCGCCGGCCACCGTGAGGGTGATGTAGCGCGTCGCGTCGGTCGTGTACCCGCTGATCTGCGTGCCGGTCGTCACCGTGAACGGCCCGTCGTTGTACGCCACCCAGGTCAGCTTCCGGTCGGCGGCGACGAGGTCGCCCCCGTTGAGGTGGCTTGCGTCCGAGGAACCGCTCACGGCAGCGGCGATGCTGTTGAACGCGCGGGTGATCGAGTTCACGACGCCTCCGCTGTCCGAGGGCAGGAGCCCCGTGGCCGTGCGCACGGCGAACTGGGTCGGGCTCAGCACGGCGCTCACGTAGCAGGTGCGCACGCCGCCGTAGGTCACGAGGTCGCCGACGCCGACGTTCCGGGTCTGGGCGATCGAGAAGGTGGCCACGCCCCCGACGACGTTCACCGTGGGAGCGCCGGTCATCAGGTTGGCCGTCGAGGTGCCGATCGAGTAGAAGACC
This sequence comes from uncultured Acidobacteriota bacterium, assembly GCA_964561785.1. Lineage (GTDB taxonomy): Bacteria > Acidobacteriota > Vicinamibacteria > Fen-336 > Fen-336 > DATBSL01. Next base: position 74,235 of record CAZLRF010000023.1, read on the forward strand.
TCGATCAGCGTGACGTCCTGCGTGTGGGTGGCGCCGGCGACCGATCCCGACTCCGTGACGCCCGCCTGGACGGGGTCGATGCCGTCCGTCCCGAGGGTCAGGGTCGTCGTGTCCCCGGCCGCGAGGTTGGCGACCGTCGCGCGCACGAAGTAGGTCGTCGCGCTCGTGTCGGGCGTGAAGTCGGTCGTGAACGTGAGGACGCCTCCCGCCCCCGCGACCCCGCCCTGGACGAGCGTGTCGCTGCCCGTTTCGAGCGTGCCGTTGCCGTTCGCGTCCTGCCAGAGCTCCCCGGCGGTCACGTCCGCGCTCGCCACGCCCCCCGCCGTGGTGAACGCGACGCGGAGCGTGTCGACCGAGGCCGTCCCGAGGCGCGTCAGCCGGAACCGGAAGAGGACCGCCGTGACCGGCGACGTCGTGCCGAACGCGTCGGCGACCTGGCCGGAGGCATGGTCGGCGAGAACGATGTGGTTGGCCGAGTAGGAGGACTCGTCGGCGCCGATGTCCCACCCGGTCGAGAAGGGGCGCGCCTGCCCGTCGACGTCGTCGGAGAAGCTGCCGGACAGATCCTGGCCCGCGTTCACCGCGGCCGAGCCCAGCTTCAGGTGGAGGTCGGGGGTGACGACGCTCTCGAAGAGGAAGAACCCGCCCTGGCCGGTGAGCGACCCGCCGCCCGTGGCGGTGGCGTCGGACGAGATGTTGTAGCTCTGGCTCGTCACCGCGAGGAAGTCCGAGCTGTTCTGGGCGGCGATCGTGTTGGTGACGGTCGCGGCGCCGCCCCCGCCGTTCACGCCCACCCCCGTGCCGTTGCCGTAGATGCTGACGTTCTGGATCGTCGCGGTCGTCCCCGGGTTCCCGAGGTAGCCCGCGTTGTCGGCGAACCAGACGAGGCTGTTGCGGAGAGTCAGGCTGGCGCCGTTCTGCGCGTACACGCCGTTCCACGTGTCGTGGATCACGAGGTTGCGCAGCAGCACGTTCGTCGCCCCGTCCACGTCGACCGAGCCGCACGTCGTGCAGCTCTTCGTGTTGCGCGCCCCCCACCACTCGACCGTCACGTAGTCGTCGCGGACGATCAGGGAGCCGGCGCTGGTGCCCGGCCCGTCGATCCGCGTGCCGGTGTTGCCGAGGCCGGTGTGGCGCTGGCTCACGCCGCTCGCGACCTGGCCGGCGCTTGCCGCGGTCAGGGTGATGCCGTACGTCGCGTCGGTCGTGTAGCCGTCGATCGTCGCGCCTGCGGTGAAGGTCCCGTCGTTGTAGCCGACCCAGGTCAGGTTGTAGCGGCCGGCCACGAGGTCGTACGTGCCCAGGTGGCTGGCGTCCGCCGAGCCGGTGACGGCGGCGGCGATCGTGTTGAAGGCACGCTTGATGGAGCTCACCGCCACTGCCGGCGTGTCGGAGGGGGTCACGCCGGTCGCGGTGCGGACGATGAACTGTGTCTGGCTCACCACCGAAGCGATGTAGGCCTTCTTGCTCGGCGAGTCGTAGTCGATGACGTCGCCGACGCCGACGTTCCCGGTCTGGGCGACGCTCAGCGTCGCCGTCCCGCCGGAGATCGCGATCGTGGGGGAACCCGTCTTGAGGTCCGCGGTCGACGTCCCGATCGAGTAGAAGACCTCGGACGGCGTGGAGGAGTAGGGGCCGAACGCGGCGTAGTAGTAGGTGTTGTCGGTGCCGGACGCGTTCACGTCGGCGTTGGTCCCCACCTGGAACCCATCGGCCTCGAGCGCCTGGATCCGGTTCGTCGTGTTGGTCGCGCCGGGATACCCGCCCCAGGGCTGCGAGGCGTCCGTCGAGACGCCGGTCGAGGCCGGCTTCTGCACCGTGAGGTTCGTCCTGATGCGGGAGACGATGACGTGCTCCGGCTGGAAGCCGACCCCGGGAATCGAGCGGCTGTCGGTGTCGTTCCCCGCGTAGGTGCCGACCTTGATCCGGCCGGCCACGTCGTTGAACGCCACCCAGTGGTAGACCGTGGAGGGACCGTTGTTGACCTCGGCGTCGCTGCCGAGCTGGAAGCCGTCGGCCAGGAAGTCCTGGATGCGATTGGCGCGGCTGCCGGCGGGACCCCCCTCGACCGTCATGCTGTCGTCAGGCGCCATCGCCCCGTAGCGGTGCCACGCCCACGTCTGGTCCTGCGCCATCACGAGCACGTACTCCGGCTGGAAGCCGAGGCCGTTGACGTTGCGGTTGTCGAGGTCGTCGCCGGTATAAGAGCCGACGGCCATCTCGCCCGCCCCCGCCTGGAACGCGACCCAGTAGTAGGTCGTGCCGCCGAGATTGACCTCGGATCGGTTGCCGACGGTGAAGCCGTTGGCGTCGAGAGACTGTATCCCGTCGGCGAAGGGCATCCCGCAGTCGTAGAAGAGGCACCGTGAGGAGTTGCCCGTCATCGTCGAGGTCCGGGCGACGGCGTTGGAGTTTGCGTTCGCCTTCACGATGACGTAATCGGGCCGGAAGCCGACCGCGATGGACCTGCCGTTTGCGCCGTCGCCCACGTACGCGCCCGACCGAACGAGCATCGGCGAGGCGGCGGCCACCGTCGCCTGGGCGTACGTCGTGTACGTGTCGAGCGCGCGGTTGTTCGTGTAGTCGTAGAGGCGGAAGCAGTAGCTCGCCCCGGCCACCGCGCTCGCGGTGGGCCGCAGGTTGAACTCGAGCTCGGTGAACTGGTCGGCGCCGAGCGTGATCGCCACCGTGTTGTAGTTGCCGGCGTCCTTGAGGTAGCCCGCCACGAACGTCGACCCCTCGTCGGTGACCCCGCCGGAGACGTTGGTCGTCGGGGCCTCGTCGTTGAAGTTCCACGTGTCGAGGATCTGCCACGCGCCGGTCGCGGGCTCGACCGGCACCGGTCCGTAGGTGGCTGAGGCGCAGGTGGCGCTCTGCGCGTACTGCAGCTGGTAGCTCGTCGCCCCCGCCGCGCCCCCCTCGTTCGACACCCCGAAGCGGAGCCGGCGAGTGGCGAAAGGCGGGACGCCGGCCAGGGCCGCGTCCTCGCCCGCCGCCCAGCCCGCCGTCACCTCCGTCCCGTCGTCGTGGCGCCAGCGGGAGTGGCCCTGGGTGAGGTTGGGACCCAAGTTCTGCTCGGTGCCCACCGAGTAGAAACCGGGACTGCCCTCGTTGCCGGGGTTGTCCTGGCTGTTGTACTCGGTGCCGACCCAGCACGCCGATCGGGCCACGTTGGAGATCCGGACCTCGTCGACTCCGCCCGGGAAGTGGTGGATGAGCGTTGTCCGGGCGATGGCCCCGATGTTCCCCGTGTTGAGGGTCACCGTCCCCAGGGTGGTGGCGTTCGTGCCCCGGCTCGTGCCGTTCACGAACAGCTCGCGAAGGCTCTTCGACGTCTGGACACCGACCATGTGGTGCCAGGTGTTGTCGTTCCAGGGGCCGGCATGGCCGAGGCCCGCACTCTGGCTCGCGTCGTCGCGCAGGGCGAGCTCGACATCGCCCGCGTTGCCGGCCTCGTTCACGTCGAGGTACGTGAGCGGAGTATCGCTGATGCTGTTGCCCTCGCCCCAGATCTTGTTCGGCCCGGCGGTCGAAGACGTCTTGAACCAGAGAGATACGGTGAAGGCACTCAGGTTCCCGACGATCGAGCCCACCTGGATTCGATCGTCCGAGCCGTCGAAGCTCAACGAGCCCCCGATCTTGCCCGCCACCTGAGCTCCGGAGTTCATGCCCCCGAACATGTCGCCGTGACGCGCGTTGGACGTCGAGTCGCAGACCTCCTTGCTCGTGGGGCAGTTGGTGACGGAGGGGTCCTCGTTCAGGTGCCAGACGGCCAGGTAGTTCGAGTCCCATACGCCGGCCGGGTTCGAGCGGTCGGACGTGGCCCCGGCGTCTCCGTAGTACACGTAGAAGCTCGTGTCCCCGCCCGACCACAGAGTGGGCACCCTGACCCAGGCCACCAGGGTCCCCGTTGTGCCGTCGTACCTCTCGATCTCGTGGTCGAGCGTCTGTCCGGGGTTGGATCCCCACCGGAACGAGATGTCGTAGCCGTTCGCGCTTCGGATGTGTCCGCCGTTCGCAACCGTCTTCAGCCAGTTGCCCGAGAGGCTGACGAGGACTGGGAAGTTCGAGAGGTCGGTGAAGCAGCCCGACCCGAGGCTGGTGTTGGGAATGGTGATGAGCCGGCGGTACTCGAACGCTGGCTTGAGCGGCACGGCGATCATGGCCCAGGGACGGCTGGTCACGGCGGTCCACGACATGGCCACCGCGGGCGCCCCAGCCTTCTCGGACCCGGCGCCCACGACGTTGTTCGGAGCCGTTCCGCTGACATCGCCGTAGCGCTGCTGCTGCCCCCCTGCGGGGGTGAGCGCCTGGCTGGCCGTGCCGTTCTGGCGGATCGCCACCGTGTCCACGACGATTTCGCCCGCGGCTGCCGAGAAGGCGGGGATCGTCGGGTTGGCGTCGTTGCCCCCGGCGGATGCCCCGGGGCCGAGCGGGTTGGCCTGATCGACACCCGTGTACGAGCTGGCGCCGGCCACAGCCTGCACGGCGGCGCTGAAGTTGACGACGACGCTGTTCGATCCCGTCGCGGGTGCCTTCAGGTACCACAACTCGGAGCGGACCTTGTTGGTGCCCAGGCTGTCGCGGCCGGAGATGAACGTCATCGCCCGACCGCCAAACGTGGCGCTGGTCACCGTCGGGGTTGGGGTGGCGGTCCCGAAGAAGATGTTCACCCCGACGACCAGAATGCGGTTCGCGCCGGCGCCGACCGTGTGGGAGAACGTCAGAGTGGTGCTGCCCGCCGAGCCGGTGTTGGCCTGGGACGAGGCATCGAAGGCGATGGCCGCGTGGGCGGTACCGACGCCGAGAGCGCCGGCAAGAACGACCGCGCCCGAGGCGGCGGCAAACCACCCCGTGCCCCCCCTGGCTCGAGAGCCGAGGCCTCGCCGTGCTGTCACGAAGTCGGACACCAACACGCTCCCCGCCCCAGTAGAGGGCAAGGCCTATGCCCGACACCCGCCTGGCTCACACGTGAGCCGACGGAGCCAGCTTGAGCCTAGGTTCATGCCCAGAAGCTCAAGTAATGGTTGAGATAATAGGGGCCGATGGGCGGGATGGCAAGGGGGGCTCTGGGGATCTCGGTCTCTCAGAAGACGCCTTGCATCGAGGCGGCGTAGCCGGTGAGCTCGACGTAGCCCCGGCCCGTCGAGGGCCTTGGTGGAGCGGCTCCGGCTCGCACCGACCTCGGAGCGGGGGTCGAGCCAGAGCTGGGATTCACGGGCCTCACCCTCACGGCGCCCTCCCAGTACACGAACGACGTCCGCATCTCCTGGTCGTCCAGCCAAGGCTCGACGAGGAGGTCGAGGCCTTCGGAGGGAACAGCGAGGCGCCAGCGCGACGGGTAGCGGGCTCCCGAATGCGGGCTCGTCCAGTGGGCGAGGACCTCGATCCGCACGTCGTCGCGGGAGAGGCGGC
>CAZLRF010000024.1:0-74362 GCA_964561785.1 uncultured Acidobacteriota bacterium
CTTTTTCACCGACCACCCGGGGATCGCGGCCGCGGCGCGCTGAAGCGCCGATCAGTCCGTGCGCCCGGACGGGCTCACGACTCCCGCCAAGGCGTGCGGGCATGGCCTTGGCGAGCCCGGCACGGTTGGCGGAAGCGGGTGGGAATCGAACCCACCGCTCCGGGGGTCAGCCCGGAGCCGGACGGCTTTGAAGGCCGCGCAGGTCACCAGACCCGAATCGCTTCCTCTGCGGACCCAAGGACACCACGAAACGGGCCTGGGCGGCAAATAGTTCACAATCTTTTCAGAACCAAGTCAAGGTCTTTTCGTATATCAGCCCAGCAGGGTTGGTTCACCCCGGGACCGGCAGGGCCGGTCCGGCTCCTCCGGCTCGCGCCCGGCCGGGGAAGAGGGGTCGACCCGCAACGGGCGCCATCGCAATCGTCCCCACCCGAAACGAGGAGATCGAAGAATGAAGAAGATGAAGATGCTGGCTCTCGCGGCCGCGATCGCGGTCGCGTCGCTCCCCGCCCTCGCCGCCGCGGACAGCTACAAGGGCAAGGACATCGTCGACACCGCGGTCGCCGCGGGCAGCTTCAAGACGCTCGCCTCCGCGCTCACCGCGGCCGGCCTGATCGACACGCTCAAGGGGCCCGGCCCGTTCACCGTGTTCGCCCCCACGGACGAGGCGTTCGCGAAGATCCCCAAGGCCGACCTCGACGCGCTCCTCGCGGACAAGGCGAAGCTCACGAAGGTCCTCACCTACCACGTCGTGCCGGGCAAGGTGATGGCGGCGGACGTGGTGAAGCTCAAGGAGGCGAAGACGGTCGAGGGGCAGATGGTGAAGATCGACGCCTCGAGCGGCGTGAAGATCAACGGCGCGAACGTGATCAAGGCCGACGTCGCAGCCTCGAACGGGGTCATCCACGTGATCGACTCCGTCATCCTTCCGCGGTAGGTCTCTCCCCCGCCTTCGTCCGGCGCCCCCGGGACATCCCGGTCCCGGGGGCGTCGCGCTTGTGGGGAGGTTTTGCCGAGCCTGCGGTAGAATGTCGCCCGGGAGAGCGAGCGGACCGATGGCGCAGAAGGAGGACGGCGGGGAGAGTGGAGCGTGGCTGTCGATCGGCGCCCTGTCCCGGGCGACCGGGATCGCGGTCGAGACCCTTCGCACCTGGGAAGCGCGTTACGGATTCCCGGTCCCCGAGAGAAAGCCCTCCGGTCACCGCGTGTATCCACTGGCCGCGGTCCCCCGCCTGAGGCGCATCGCGCAAGCGCTCGCTCTCGGACATCGCGCCGGCCAGGTGGTCGCCGCGTCGGACGAGTCGCTGTCGCGCCTCCTCGAGAGCAGCGCCGGAGCGCCGGCCGCGGCCCCGGCGCCCGTTCTTTCCGCCCTTCCCTCGGCGGAGGACCTGCCCGCCGTCCTGCGCCTCGTGAAAGCGTTCGACGGGGAGCGCCTCACCCGGCTCTTCCTCGCCGAGTGGGGGCGCATGGGACCGGTCGAGTTCCTCGAGTCGCGCGTCGGTCCCCTCGTGCGGGCGGTCGGCGAGGGCTGGGAGCGGAACGAGCTCGAGATCCGTCACGAGCACTTCCTCTCCGAGCGGATCGGCGACCTCCTTCGCTCGCTGCGCCTGCCGCTCGAGGAGAGGGCCTCCGGCCCCCTCGTCGTCTTCGCCACGCTGCCCGGCGAGGCTCACGCCCTCGGCCTCCAGATGTCCGCCCTCGTCCTCGCCGCCGCGGGGTGCCGGGTCCTCTACGTGGGCACCGAGGTGCCGCCGCCGCAGGTGGCGTCGCTCGCCCGCGACCTCTCGGCGCGGGCGGTGGCGGTGAGCGTCTCCTCGGCCACGAAGGGTCCGGCGAGCGCCGCGGCCGTGCGGCGCCTGCGCGAGGCGCTGCCCCGGCGGGTGGCCCTGCTGGTCGGGGGGGAGGGCGCACCCGCGGCACGGTCCGGGATCGAGGTCTTCACGGACCTGCGCGCCCTCGACGCGTGGGGCCGGAGGCTCGCCGCGGGCCTCCCGGTCGGGGCCCCGGCCCGGGCCGAGGCATGACCGCCGTCATGGTGCCGGCGGTGCGAGCGTGGCATCCTCGGTCCGACGGGAGGCCCACGGCCTCCGCGGAGGGACGATGAGCTCGACCGAGACCCCGATCCGGACCCTCGACATCCGGGCGATGGGCGCCTGCGCCGACCGCAAGGCCGCGGTGCTCGCGACGTTCGACGGCTTGCGCCCCGGCGACAGCCTGTACGTCGTGAACGACCACGTCCCGAACGGCCTGCGCCGCCACTTCGAGGAGCAGCGGCCGGGGACCTTCGAGTGGCAGCTGGTCGAGCCGGGCCCCGAGGTCTTCCGGGTCGAGATCCGCCGCACCCGGTAGGCTATCATTCGGGGGCGATGGCCTCCGTCGAGGAGCTGCTCCGGAGCAGCACGCTCTACCGGAACCTCTCGGGAGAGGACCAGAAGAGGCTCGCCGCCGTCTCGCTCGCCCGCACCTACGAGAAGGGCGAGACGCTGTTCGCGGAGGGCGACCCCCCCGACTTCCTGGTCACGATCGCGAGCGGGAGGGTCAAGGTCGTCAAGACGATCCCTTCCGGCAAGGAGATCATCCTCGAGATCTTCGGCCCCGGCGACCCCGTGGGTGCCGTCGTCGCCTACGAGGGTCGCCCCTACCCCGCCTCCGCCGTCGCGATCGAGCGCTCCGAGTGCATCCTCGTGCGGCGCAACGAGTTCTTCGCGCTGTTCGAGCGGCACCCCTCGCTCGTCCGGGGCTTCCTCACCGGCATGGCCCAGAGGATCGTCGAGCTGACCCGCCGCATCCCCGAGGTGGCGGGCGGCCGCGTCGAGACCCGCTTCGCCCACCTGTTCCTCAAGCTCGCGGACCGGATGGGTCGCCACCGCGCCGACGGCCGATTCGTGCCCCTCCCGCTCTCCCGCCAGGAGCTCGCCGACCTCGCCGGCACCACCATCGAGACGGCGATCCGCATCATGAGCCGCTGGGGCAAGGAGGGGATCGTCCTGACCGAGCGGGACGGCTTCCTCGTCAAGGACCGGGCGGCCCTCGAGCGCCTGGCGGAGGCCTGAGGCGGTTGGACCGGACCGAGCGACTCGCGGTTCTGCGCCGGGCGGGGATCTTCGCCGCCCTCTCCGACACCGAGATCGACGGCCTCCTTCCCGCGTGCCGCGAGCTGTCCCTCGCTCCCGGCCAGGCCCTCTGCCACGAGGGCGAGGAGGGCCGCGCGATGTACGTGGTCCTCTCCGGCAACCTCGTGGTGTCGAAGGCGGGCAAGCAGGTCGCGGTGGGGCGCCCGGGGGACTGCTTCGGCGAGATGGCCCTCATCGAGAGCCGCGAGCGGGCGGCCACCCTGCGGGCGCTCGACGAAACGCTCGTGCTCGAGATCCCGGAGTCCGCGTTCCGCGAGCGCCTGGCCGGCCACCCGGGCGCGCTGATGGCCCTCCTGCGCGTGTTCTCGGAGCGCTCGCGGCGCGACCTCGACTCGCTCGTGTCCGTCAACCTCAAGCTCATCGCCCAGGCGGAGGAGATGGACCGGCAGAACCGCGAGCTGCAGGAGACGCGCCGTCAGCTCGAGCAGCGCAACCGCGACCTCGAGCGCCTCTCCGCCCTCGACACGCTCACCCAGATCGCGAACCGGCGCCGCTTCGACGCGGTGCTGCGCCAGGAGTGGCGGCGCGCGGTGCGCGACGAGTCGGCGATCTCGCTGCTGTTCTGCGACATCGACTACTTCAAGCGCTTCAACGACTCCTACGGCCACCAGGCGGGCGACGAGTGCCTCGTCCGGGTGGCCCAGGCGATGGAGGAGGCGCTCAACCGGCCCGCCGACCTCGTGGCGCGCTACGGGGGCGAGGAGTTCGTGGCCCTCCTCGTGGACACCGACATGGGCGGCGCCCGGATGCTGGCCGAGCGCATGCGCGCGCGGGTCGAGGGCCTGCGGATCGAGAACCGCGAGTCGGACGTCGGACCGCACCTCACGGTGAGCCTCGGCGTCGCGACGATCGTGCCCCGGCCCGCCGACCGCCCCGAGGACCTCGTCGACCTCGCCGACCGGGCCCTCTACGCGGCCAAGCAGGGCGGGCGCAACCGCGTGGCCGCGTCGGACGGGCTGCCCGCCCCCGGGGCCCCGCCTACGTCCACCGGAACAGGCGAAGGCCGAGAGCGAGGCTGATCCCGCCCCACGCGGCGAGGACGGCGATCCTCGGCCACTGCGAGACGAGGTCGCTCCCGTCGAGCACGACCGCCCGCAGCGCGTCGTTGAGGGCGGTCAAGGGCAGGAGGCGCAGGACGCCCCGCACCGGCTGCGGGAAGCGCTCGACCGAGAAGAAGACCCCCGACCCGACGAACATCGGCATCATCACCAGGTTCATCAGGCCGCTCACCGTCTCGATCTTCTGCGCACGGCAGGCCACCGCGAGGCCCAGCCCGGCGAAGCTGGCCGCGCCGAGGAGGCTCACCGCCGCCACCGCCGCGATCGAGCCGCGCACGGGCACGTCGAGGACGAGGGCGGCGAAGCCCAGCAGCACCCCCACCTCGAGGAAGGTCGAGACGACCCGCGTCGCCATGAGGGACGCCATGAAGTCGAACGGCCGCATCGGCGTCGCGAGCAGGCGCTTCAGCAGCTTCTTGATCCTCATGTCCACGAGGGCGAAGCCCACGCCCCACATGCCGGCGCTCATGAGGTTCATGCCCACGAGCCCCGGCACCAGGAAGTCCACGTAGCGGCCTCCCGGCTCGCGGCGCTCGACGAGGCGGCTCGACACCGGGTCGGTGCGGCCGGCCGCGCGCTGCAGCGCGTCGTCGACGCGGGCGCGGGCGACGGCGCTCTCGGGCCGGCTCGGGTCGATCCGGTACTCGACCTCGGGGCCGCCCGCCCCGGGCGGCACGACCACCACGTCGGCCCGGCCCCGGCGAAGGGCCCTCTCCGCCTCGGCCTCCCCGGCGAGCTCCGCGTCCACGAGGGGCGCAGCGCGCAAGGCGACGAGGACGGCCTCCGCCCCGGGACCGGTCACCACGGCCGCCCGCGACGGCTCGGCCGGCCGGCTGCGGAACGCGACCGCGAGGGCCCCCGAGAGGAGCACGGGGAACACGAACGCCCAGAACAGCACCTCCGGCTCGCGCCAGCCTTCGCGGAGGCGGGCCAGGAAGAGCGCCACGAAGCCGCGCCGGCGCGCGCGCCACTCACTCATCGCGCAGGTGCCTCCCGGTGAGCGAGACGAACACGTCCTCGAGGCTCGCGTGGCGCGTGGCGAGGCTCGAGAGGGCGAGCCCGCGCGCCCCCACCCGCTCGAGGAGGGCCGGCACCGCCACGTGCGGCTCGGCCACGGTCAGGACGAGGTGGTCCGCCTCCGCGTGGACCGAGCGGACCGAGGGAAGCGAGGCGAGCTCCTCCGGCCGCAGGGGCGACACGGCGGCGCTGTCGGTGGCGATCTCGACCACGTGGTCGCCCCCGAGCGTGCGGATGAGACCGCGCGGGGTGCCCTCGGCGATGACGAGGCCGCGGTCGACGACGACCAGGCGGTCGCACAGCTTCTCCGCCTCGTCCATGTAGTGCGTGGTCAGGACCACGGTCCGGCCCCGTCGCTTGAGGTCCGTCACGATGTCCCACACCTGTCGGCGCGACTGCGGGTCGAGGCCGGTCGTGGGCTCGTCGAGGAAGAGCAGCTCCGGGTCCCCCACGAGCGCGCACGCGAGGGCGAGCCTCTGCTTCTGGCCGCCGGAGAGAGTCCCCACGCGGGCACGGAGCTTCTCCTCGAGGCCGACGTCCCGCACCACGTCGCGCGCCTCGCGGCCCGAGCGGTAGAGCGCCCGGAACAGCTCGGCCGTCTCTCCCACCTCGAGCTTCTCCGGCAGCACCGTCTGCTGCAGACAGCAGCCGAGCCGCTCCCGGATCTCCTGGTCTTCGCCCCTCCCCCAGCGGCGGCCGAGCACCTCGACGTCCCCCGAGGTGGCCGGGAGCAGCCCCTCGAGGATCTCGACGGTGGTCGTCTTCCCCGCGCCGTTCGGCCCGAGGAGGCCGAAGCACTCCCCCGCCGCGATCTCGAAGGAGAGGCCGCGCACCGCCTCGACCGGCCCGTAGCTCTTGCGCAGCTCGCGGACCGCGACCGCGGGACGGCCCGGCGTCACAGCAGCCGCTCGATCCGGGCGGAGGTGCGCAGCCGCGCGAGGAGCGCGTCGGGGTCGCGGCCTGCGCGCCTCTCCCCGTCGAGCAGCGCCTCGACGGTGAGCTGGGCCCGCAGCTCGCCGCGCAGCGCGCGCTCGTCGAGACCCTGGCCCGCGAGGAACTCCGCCCACGCCTGCTCGTCCCGGTGCTCCCGGCGCATCTGGTCGAAGGCCCACTCCACCTCGCGCGAGTCGGCCTCGACCCCGCGCGCGATCGCCTCCTGCAGGAGCAGCTCGCGGTCGACGTACTTCTCGAGCGCGCGCCGCAGCGCCTCGGGCTTCTTCGCGTCGCGCTCGGCCACCGAGATCCGGTCGAGCTCGGCCTTGGCGAGGGCGAGGATCTGCTGGATGTGGATGGGCCGGCCGTCGACCCGCGCCACGACGTCGGGAACGGGGCTCGGCAGCGGCCGCGCGAGCTCGGCCGGCCCCGGGGTGGCCGAGCCGCCCGGGCCCGTGGCGGGCCGGGAGCAGGAGGCGAGGGCGAGGGCGACGAGGACCGGCACGGCGCGGGGTGCTCTCATGTCGTCTCGGGCGACAGGCTAAGGCGCTCCCGCGGGCCGAGTCAAACCGGCCGGGCTGGATTACGATGCCCGGCCGATGTTCTCCGAGCGCGCCACGTTCGACCTGCGGCCGAACCGCCTGTCCGCCCGGCTCGCCGAGCGGCGTGCGCAACGCCGGGGGTTCCTCGACCTGACCGAGTCGAACCCGACCCGGGCGGGCCTCGCGTGCCCGCCGGACCTGCTCGCCCTGCTGGCCGCGGCCGAGTCCCGCCGCTACGAGCCCGTGCCCCTCGGCCTCGCGTCCGCGCGGGAGGCGGTCGCCGCGGACTTCGCGCGCCGCGGCTTCCCGGTCGGGGCGGACCGCATCCTGCTCACCGCGAGCACGAGCGAGGCCTACGCCTTCCTCTTCAAGCTGCTCTGCGACCCCGGCGACGAGGTGCTCGTCCCGCGGCCGGGGTACCCGCTGTTCGACTTCCTCGCGCGGCTCGAGTCCGTGCGCCTCGCGAGCTACCCCTGCGCCCACGACGGGAAGTGGCACGTGGACCTCCCGGCGCTGCGCGGCGCCCTCGGGCCGAGGACCCGCGCGGTCGTGGTCGTCAACCCGAACAACCCGACCGGGGCGTTCCTGGACGCGGACGAGCGCGACGCCCTCCTCGCCCTGTGCGCCGAGCGCGGCCTCGCGGTCGTCGCCGACGAGGTCTTCGCCGACTTCGCCTTCCGCGAGGACCCCCGCCGCGCCGCGAGCCTCGCCGCGGACTCTCCCGCTCTCGTCTTCTCCCTGGGCGGGCTGTCGAAGAGCTGCGGCCTGCCCCAGCTCAAGCTGGCCTGGACCGCGGTCACCGGTCCCCCGGCCCTCGTCCGCGCCGCCCTCGCCCGGCTCGAGGTCGTGGCCGACACGTACCTCTCCGTGGCGACCCCCGTGCAGGCCGCCCTGCCCGGGATCCTCGCCCGCCGCGAGGAGCTCGCGGCCCCGATCCGCGCCCGGGTCCGCGCGAACCTCGAGGCGCTGCGCCGCGCGATCGCGCCCGGCTCGCCCGCGACCCTCCTCGAGCCCGAGGGCGGCTGGTCCGCCGTCCTGCGCGTCCCGGCCACCGTCCCGGAGGAGGAGCGCGCCCTGCGCCTGCTCGACGAGCGCGACGTGCTCGTCCACCCCGGCTACTTCTTCGACTTCCCGCGCGAGGCGTACCTCGTGCTGAGCCTGCTGCCCCCGCCCGCCGAGTTCACCGACGGGGTCTCGCGGGTGCTCGCCGACGCCGTGCTATAACCGGCGAGGAGGCTCCCGCAGATGACGAAACTCGCGTCGCCTCGGCAGGCCATCGTCACCGGCGGCACGGGGGCCCTCGGGCGCGCCGTCGTGCGCGAGCTGCTCGCCCGGGGCGCCCGGGTCGCGGTGCCCTACCGCTCCGCCGCGGACTGGGAGACGCTGCGCGCGGAAGCGGCCTCGGCGCCGGGGCTCGTCGGGATCGCGGCCGACGTGGGCGACGCGGCGGGCGCGGCCGCCTTCGTCGAGGAGGCCGTCGCCCAGCTCGGAGCGCTCGACGGCGCCGCCCTCGTGGCCGGGGCCTGGGCCGGCGGGGCGCCGTTCGACGAGGCGCCGCCCGCGGAGTGGGACCTCATGCTCCGCGCGAACCTCGACACCGCGGCCCACGTCCTGCGCGCGGCCCTGCCCCACCTGCGCCGCTCGGGGGGGAGCGTCGTGGCGGTCGGCTCGCGCGCGGCGGAGACGGCCGGCGCGGGGATGGCGGCCTACGCGGTCTCGAAGGCGGCGCTGCACGCGCTCGTGCGCGTCCTCGCGCTCGAGAACGCGGGGCGCGGCGTGCGGGTGAACGCGGTCCTCCCCGGCACGATCGACACGCCGCAGAACCGCCGCGCGATGCCCTCGGCCGACCGCTCCGCCTGGACCCCGGCCGATGCGATCGCGCGGGTCGTGGCGTTCCTCCTGTCGGCGGACTCCGCGCCCACGACCGGGGCCCTCGTGCCCGTCGACGGCCGCGCCTGAGGCCGCCGCTACTCGATCCGCCCCGCGAGCTTCTGGAGCGTCCAGAAGAAGGCGGCCATCGCGGCGAGCACGAGCGCCCCGAGGAGGAGCGCCCGCTTGACGCTCGGCAGCTCGCGGGGGGTCCTCGCCCGCTCGGGGCGCCGCTCGGTGCCGAACAGCGCCCGCGCCTGGCACCGCTCGCACTGCGCGAGGTGGCGGGCGAGCGCCTCGGGCGCCCGGCCCGGAGGGGCCGCCACGAGCTGCGCGAGCTCGGCGTCCGTGAGGCAGCGGCCGTGCGCGGCGTCGCTCATGGGCGCGATGTTACCAGCCCCGGCCCCGCTTGGTCGCGGCGGGCGGATGTGTTCAGATGGGCGCCATGGCGTTCCACAAGACCGCGACACGACTCTGGAAGGGCCTCCCGCCCGAGGACCGCCTCGCCGCCGCCTCCACGTTCTTCGAGGAGCCGCCGCCGGAGCTCGCGGGGGCCGCGCTCTCCGCCCTCGTGAGGGCGCGCCACCTGCGGCCCCAGGCGGCGCGGGCGCTCTCTCCCGACGCCCAGGCCCGGATCCTCGCCACCGTGCTCGACCCCGGCGAGCCGCTCGCCCAGGGCCTGCTCGTCTCGCTGCACCTCGGCCACCGCCGGCCCCTGCTCCGGGCGTTCCTCGACGCGCTCTCGCTCGCCCACGAGGACGGGGTCCTCAAGGACGAGGAGGGCGCTCCCGAGCCCGGTCCCCTGACCGCGGACGAGGCGCGTGCGGGTCGCGCGGCCCTCGCGGCCTTCCCCGCCGCGCAGGTCGAGACCTACCTCAACACGCTGTGGCTGCAGGACCCGGACCGCTGGGGCGCCCTCGAGGCGGCGACCGGGACCTAGATCTCGCCGAGGTCCAGCGGGTGCTGCACCTCGGGCAGGCCGTCGCCGGAGGGCAGGAAGAGCCAGAGCCGCTCGGCGTGGTACACGCCCCCCAGCCGCTTCGCCGCGGCGAGCGCTCGCGCGTCGAACCGCGCGGCGCCGCGCGGCCGGCCCTTCGCGTCGCGCGGCAGAAGCGCCTCCGACGCCGCTCGCGAGCGGGCCTGCGCCGCCTCGTCGCCGACGTGGACGACCGGCTGGAGCCGCGGCCCGAACGCGCGCAGGGGGTTCCACCGCCGGGCGTCCCGCAGCCGACGCCGGGCCTCCACGAGCGCGCGCAGGCGGGCACCCAGGCCCCGCCTCAGCCCCCGCAGCCGCGCCGGCTCGCCGACGCGGAGGATGTGACGGAGCGTACCCACGCGCTCCGCCGCTCGCGCCGCGCCGGGGGGCAGCCGCGCGCCGAGCAGGGCGAGACGCGTCCGCACCGCCCCCGGCACGAACGCCTCCGGCCGCTCCTCGTAGAGGAACAGGTTGCGCCCCGCCTCCGTCGCGAAGGCCCGCACCGCGGTCTCGTAGGCGAGCAGGTGCTCGGGCGAGTGCCCGAGGCCGAGCGGCGCGTAGACGTGCACCGCCTGGGTGCGCGGGCCGACGAGCGACAGCAGTCGAGCCGCCTCCCTCCCGACGTCTTCCCCGAGAGCCTCGCCCGCCCCCGAGCCGAGGCCCGCCGCGGCGTAGTCGGCCCCGAGGTCGCGCAGGACGCGCGCGGCCGCGGTCTCCGCGCCGACCGGCTCGAACAAGGCGAGCACGAGCGCGCGGCGGCCGCGCTCCGCCTCGCCGAGGAGCCGCCCGGGACACGCGAGGGCCACGTCGTCCCCGTGGGGAGCGACGAAGAGCGAGTCGTAGCGCTCGAGTCCCGCGGGGTCGAGCGGCGCCACTCCCATCCCGCTCAACGCAGCCGGACGATCCGGGAGACCGGGGGCAGGCAGCGTCCCTCGTCGCACGCCTGGTAGGTGAGCTCGACG
The DNA here is from genome assembly GCA_964561785.1 of uncultured Acidobacteriota bacterium. Taxonomy (GTDB): domain Bacteria; phylum Acidobacteriota; class Vicinamibacteria; order Fen-336; family Fen-336; genus DATBSL01. The sequence continues at coordinate 10,492 of CAZLRF010000024.1, forward strand.
CTCGCCGCGCCGCCGACCGTCCGCTCCACGAGGCCTTCGACGACCACCCGTCCCCGGTACACGGGCACCGGCCCTCCTCCGCCGTCCCAGCCCTCCCCCGCGGGGTAGCGCACGTCGCGCACGCGGCCCGTCACGCCGGCGACGGCGGTCGCGACGAGGCCCTCGCCCGCGGGGTTCGCGTTGACGTGCCAGCCCGCGCGCACCGCGAGCTCGACGCGGAAGGGCTTCCACGCGTCGTCGTCGCTCGTCCCGAGCCGGCCAAGGACCTCGACCGCCTCGTACGCCTCCTCCTCGAGGGCGGAGGCGGAGGGTGCGGTCGCCGGAGCCGGGCTCGACACGGGCGCCTCGCGACGCGGGGAGGCAACGGCGGGGCGCTCGGTCTCGCGCAGCCGTTCGAGCGCCCGCACGAGCGTCACGTGGGCGAGCGGGGCCTGCTCGAGGCCGTCGGCGAAGGCGACGAGGGTCGACTCCGCGCGGTCGCGCCACGCCGGGTCGCCGGTCGCGCGGAAGAGGGCGACCGCGTTCAGCGCGGCGATCCCGTTCCCGGACGCCACGGCCCCGTCGAAGGCCGGCTTGGCCCGGACGAGCAGCCGCGGGTCCTCGCCCGCTGCGTAGTAGCCCCCGTCGCGCGGATCGCCGAGGCGCCGCTCCTGCTCCTCGGCGAGGCGCACCGCCTCGTCGAGCCAGAGCCGCTCCCCGCTCGAGGCGTGAAGCTCGAGCAGCCCCTCGACCAGGAACGCGTAGTCGTCGAGGAAGGCCGGCACGTGCGCCCGCCCGCCGCGCCAGGAGTGGAGGAGGCCGCCCCGCTCGTCCCGGAGGCTCGCGAGCACGAAGCGCGCCGCACGGGCCGCGGCCTCGAGGTAGCGAGGGGCCGCGAGCCGCGCCCCGGCGCGGGCCATGGCCCCGATCATGAGGCCGTTCCAGTCGGCGAGGACCTTGTCGTCCGTGGGGGGCCGCTCGCGTCGGGCGCGAGCCTCGAGGAGAGCTCGGCGACCCGCCTCGAGCCGCCGCCGCAGCTCGGCCTCGGCCACGCCGCCCGCGCGGGCCTGCTCGGCGAGCGGCGTGTGGAGGAAGAGCACGTAGCGCTCGCCCTCGAAGGGCGGCGGCCCCTCGAGGCCGTACACCGCGCGGAAGAGAGCGCCGTCCTCGCCCGGCAGCGCCCGCTCGAGCTCCTCCGCCGTCCACGTGTAGTAGGCGCCCTCGTGGCCGTCCGTCTCCGCGTCGATCGCCGACCAGAAGCCGCCCTCGGGACCGGTCATCTCCCGCAGCACGAACTCGAGCGTGCGGTGCGCCGCCTCGTCCATGCCCTGGCCCGGCGCGAGCGCCGAGGCCTCCGCGTAGAGCCAGGCGAGCGAGGCGTTGTCGTACAGCATCTTCTCGAAGTGCGGCACGAGCCACGCCTCGTCCGTCGAGTAGCGGTGGAAGCCCCCCGCGAGCTGGTCCATGAGGCCGCCCCGCGCCATGCGGTCGAGCGTGTGGAGGAGCATGCCGCGGGCCTCCTCGTCCGCCGCGCGCTCGAGGAGGAAGAACAGGTTCGCGGGCGAGGGGAACTTGGGCGCGCGGCCGAACCCGCCCCACTCCGGGTCGAAGCGCTGGGCGAGCGCGTCCTGGAGCGCCGTCGCGACCTCGGGCCCCGGCAGCGACGCGGCCCGCCCGGAGGAGGAGAGGTGCTGCTCCATGGCGCGTGCGACCAGCTCCGCCTGCTGCAGCAGCTCGGGCCGCTGGAAGAGCCACGCCTGCCGCAGCTGCTGGAGCACGGTCGGGAAGCCCGGCCGCCCGCGGCCGTCCGCCGGCGGGAAGTACGTCCCCGCGAAGAAGGGCTTGAGGTCGGGGGTGAGGAAGACCGAGTTCGGCCAGCCGCCGGCGCGCGCGATGAGCTGGGTGGCGGCCATGTAGATCTCGTCGACGTCCGGCCGCTCCTCGCGGTCCACCTTGACGCAGACGAAGCCCTCGTTCATCTGGCGCGCGATCTCGGGGTCGGAGAACGACTCGCGCTCCATGACGTGGCACCAGTAGCAGGTCGAGTAGCCGACGGAGAGGAAGATCGGCTTGTCCTCCGCCTTGGCGCGGGCGAAGGCCTCCTCGCCCCAGGGATACCAGTCGACCGGGTTGTCCTGGTGGAGGAGGAGGTACGGGCTCGACTCACGCGCCAGGCGGTTCGCCAACGGACCTCCCCAAATGGATCGAGGCCGCTCTCGCGGCCTCGGCCCTCGCTTGCATTCGTATGAGTGCTGGTAGCGGGGGGAGGATTTGAACCTCCGACCTTTGGGTTATGAGCCCAACGAGCTACCTGGCTGCTCTACCCCGCGTCGGTTCGACGACGAGGGAAGTGTAGCAACGCCCCCCGGCGCTGTCAACGCCGGGGGGGGCGCGGGGGCGCGGGGCGCGCCCTTCCCTAGCGCCGGGGCTCCTTCTGCAGCGAGGCGACCGTCGGCATCCCGCCCTGCACGAACTCGAGGTACTTCACGACCTTGTAGATCTCGAGGTAGGCGCAGGCGCGATCGCCGTCGTGGGCTCGGGTGAGCCTCTGCTGCCAGCACGGCATGGTCGAGGTGCACTTGCCGCTCGGGCGACCCTCGACGTGGACGGCCACGTGGATCGGGTCGAACCGTCCGTCCCTCTCCTCGAGCCGCGTGAGGTCGGGCACCGCGCCGGGGAGCCCGTTCGTGCCCGCCACCGCCCCGGCGGCGTCGGCGCCGTGGCACGGCGCGCAGTGCGTCAGGTAGACGGCCTTGCCCTGGCCGATGGCGCGCAGGGTGGCGGTGTCCGCGCCCTGCGTCTGCGCCGCGCAGAGAAGGGCGGCGCCGGCGACGACCACGATCGTCCTGCTCATGGGTTCCTCCTGTGGGGGGCTTGATGGCAGCAATGTCGGCCGCCGTGGCCCCCCGCGCCTGACGGGCGGATCGCGGAATGCGGAAGAGTGGCTCGCGCTCGTATCGCGGTCGGGTGACGCAAGGCGGCGCCAACGTCTTGCCCAGCGCGGCCCAAGGCGGCTCCAAGACCAATCCAAGGACCGTGTCGGGTGCGGGGGGCCTAGACTGTGAGCAGGTCCGCTCCCAAGCCAAGAGCGATGTGTGCCGAGCGCTATCGCGTCCTCGACCTGGACGTGGACGCCGACGACGCGTCGGTCGTCCGCGACGGCGAGAGGATCGCCCTGCCCCCGCTCACCTTCGAGCTCCTGCTGCTCCTCGTCCGGCGCCACCCGCACCTCGTGAGGCGCCAGGAGATCCTCGACGCGGTCTGGCCCCGGGAGCACGTCAGCGACCAGACGCTCACCCACCGGGTCCTGCTCCTCCGACAGGCCCTCGGGGACCGTGCCGAGGCTCCCCGCTACATCGCCGGCGAACGCGGCTTCGGCTACCGGCTCCTCGCACCCGTCGCGCGGCTACCGGAGGCCCCCTCTTCCCCGGACGAGCGGCCGTACCGGGCGCGGCTCGCCCTCTCCGCCCTCGGGGTCGCCCTCGCCGCCGCCCTCCTCACGCGTCCGGTGGCGCTCTCGCGCGAGACCGGCGAGTCTCGGGTGACGGTGGCACCACTGTCGGACGCGGGACTGCCGGAGCCGATGCGCTCGGTCGCGGGGGACCTCTCCGCGGCCCTTCGCGCCCGCCTCGCCCGCACGCCCGGCGTCCGCGTCGGACGGGACGACGAGGCCGCTGGCGGGCTGGTCCTCGAGGGCGACGTCCGGACCCGGGCCGAACGCCTGGAGGTGGCCCTGCGGCTGCGCGAGGGGCCCGGCGGCGCCGTCGTGTGGGCGAGGACCGCGCGGGGCAAGGCCTACGAGGTGCTCTCGGAGAGCGATGCACTCCTCGCCGCGGCGGCGGACGCCGTCGCCCGGCACGCCGGGCGCGGCGCTGGCGCCGGCCGGACGCGCTCCGCGGAGGGCCCCCGCGTCCGGCGGCTCTGCCTGCGAGGGGAGTTCCACTGGCTGGCGTGGGATGCGGAGTCGTTCGCCGCCGCGCGCCGCGCCTACGAGGACGCTCTGTCCCTGGACCCGGCGAGCGCGCCCGCCCACGCCGGTCTCGCCCTCGCCGCGTGCGGCCTCGCCATGGACGGCGCCCTTCGCGCCCCGGAGGCGGTCGCACGGGCGCACGCGGCCCGCGCGAGAGAGATCGACCCGCGCGAGCCCTCCGCCCTCCTCGCCGCTGGCCTCGTCCGTCTCCTCTTCGACTGGGACGCGACCGGCGCCGTCGCCGATTGCCGGCAGGCCCTCGATGCCGCGCCCGAAGAGCTCACCTCGCGCATGGGCCTCGCTCTGGCTCTCCAGGCCGCGGGACGCTTCGAGGAGAGCGCCGGGCTCCTGCTCGCCCCTTCGCCGGTCGAGCCCGACGCCGGCGCGCTCTTCCTCGCGGGCCGCGGCCTTGCGGCCTGCGGCCGCTGCTCCGAGGCCGTGCCCCTCCTGCGGCGGGCCGTGGCCTCCAACCCGCGCCTGCGCGGCGCGCGAACCGAGATCGCGGCCTGCCTCCCCTCGGGCCCGGAGCGGGCGGACGCGGCGGCCCTCTGCCGCGACCGCGGCCCGGCGACGGAGAGGGCGCGGGCGTGCACCGCTGCGGAGGACGTCGAGCGGGCCGACGCGGCGCTGCGCGCGGCGGTCGACGCGCGAGAGCCCGCCGCGGTCCTGCTCCGGCACGACCCGCTCCTCCGCCCGCTCTCCCGCCGGCCCGGGATCCTCGCCGCGCTCGAGCGGATCGCGCCCGCGGCCGACTGACCCCGCCCTGTGGAAGAATGCTCGGCCCATGTGGAAGGTCGGAGACCGCCTCGTGCACCGGCACAACCCCGAGCTCGGCGTCGGCCGCGTGACCGCCGTCGAGGGGCGGGTGATCACGGTGCTCTTCGCGGGCTCCGGGACGACGCTCCGGCTCGCCGGGGGCGACGGCGCCCTCCTCCCGCTCGCCGAGGGCGACGCGGGGCCCGTCGACCCCGGGGCCGACCTCGCTCTTCGCCTCGCCGCGGGCGACGTGGACCCCGTCGAGGACTTCGCGCTGCGGCTCGACGCGCTGCACCTCGCCGAGCGGCGCGAGGCCCGCGGCCTCGGCTCGTTCTTGGGGGGCCGCATCCGCCTCTTCCCGCACCAGCTCCACGCCGCGGAGCGGGCCACGGCCGCGGATCCCGTCCGCTGGCTCCTCGCCGACGAGGTGGGCCTCGGCAAGACGGTCGAGGCGTGCCTCGTCCTCAGCCGGCTCGTGCGCACCGGCCGCGCCGAGCGCTGCCTCGTCGTGGCCCCGGAGACCCTCACCGTCCAGTGGCTCGGCGAGCTGTGGCGCAAGTACCACCAGGTGTTCGTGCTCCTCGACGAGGACCGCCTCGCCGACGTGGCGCGCGACCACGGCCCGGACTTCAACCCGTTCGACGTGCACCGCCGCGCGGTCGTGGCCCTCGAGACGCTGGTCGCGCGGCCGGCCCTCTCCGCCCGCGCGGTCGAGGCGGGGATCGACCTCGTCGTCGTGGACGAGGCGCACCGTCTGCGCCGGCCCCGCGGCCGCCCCGGCAGCCCCGCCTACCGCGCGGTCGCGCCGATCGCGGCCCTCGGCCGCCACCTCCTGCTGCTCACCGCGATCCCCCTCGACGACGACGTGCACGGCTTCTTCCGCCTCCTCCAGCTGCTGCGGCCGACCGACTTCCCGGAGGAGAGCCTCGAGGAGCGCCTCGCCCGAAAGGAGCCGCTTCCGCCCTGCACGAGCGCCACGCGGCGGGCCGACATCGGGGGGCTCCCGCCTCGAGTCGGTGTCGCTGTCGAGAAGGAAGCCACGGCCTGGACCTCGCGGCTCGAGCTCGTCGAGCGGCTCCGCTCCGCAGAGGCGAAGCACGCCCTCTCGCGTCGCGAGAAGGCCGACCGGGTGCGCCGCGCCCTCGCCTCCGGCGCCGCGCTCGTTTCCCTCCTCGCCCGCGAGGACGAGCCGCTCGCCGCCCGCGCGCGGCGAGCCGACGCGGAGGACCCGCGGCTCGCGTGGCTCGCGCGCGAGGCCCCGGGGTGGCGCGACGCCGGGGAGAAGACGCTCGTGTTCGCCGCCCACCGCGAGACGCTCGAGTGGCTGCGCGAGGAGCTGAGCCGTCGCGCCCAGCTCGCGAGCGGGGTCTTTCACGAGGGCCTCTCGACCGCCCGGCGCGACATCGAGGTGGCCCGCTTCCGCCTCCCCGAGGGGCCGAGCCTGCTCGTCTCCACGGAGTGCGGGGGCGAGGGGCGCAACTTCGAGTTCTGCCGGCGGCTCGTCCTGTTCGACCTCCCGTGGAGCCCGCTCGTCGCGGAGCAGCGCATCGGACGGCTCGACCGCATCGGCCGGCGTCTGCCGGTCGAGGTGGTCCACTTCCCCCCGCCCGCGGGCATCGGGCGCGATGCCGCCCGTCTCTTCGAGGCCCTGGGGCTCTTCCGCGAGCCCCTCGCGGGCCTCGAGCCCGAGCTCGCCCGGGTCGAGGCCGCGCTCGAGCTCGCGGCGCTGTCCCCCTCGGGCACGCTCGGCGCCGAGCGCTTCGAGGCGATCGTGAAAGGCACCCGCGCGGCGCAGTCCCGGGTCCGCGAGGCCGCGTGGCGCGAGATGCACCGCGACCCCTACCGTCGAGAGGACGCGGCGGGGATCCTCGCCCGCGTCCCGGGCGACCTCGACGCCCTGAACGAGGACGTGGTGACCGCCGCGGCCGAGCGGCTCGGCCTGAGAGTCGAGCCGCACTCGGGCCACGCGTTCTCGATCGAGCTCGGCAACGAGGCGCTCGTCGACAGCCTTCCCGGGGTCCCCGGCGGGACGGGCTTCCTCGGGACCTTCGACCGCGAGGAGGCGGTCGAGGACGAGCGGCTCGACTACTTCGCGGCCGGGCATCCGCTCGTCGAGGGGATCCTCGCCCACCTCGACGAGTCGCCGCTCGGGCGCGTGGCGGTCCTCCACGTCCGCCTCGGAAGCGAGAGGGGCCTCGGCCTGCTCGCGCTCTACAAGGACGGCCCGGCCTTCGACGCCGTCGCGGTCGACGCCCGGGGGCGCCCGCGCCACGACTGGGCGCGGGCGCTCCGCGAGCGGCCGCTGCGGACGCGCCGCCCGAGGGCGAACGCAGTCCTCGATCCCGCCTGGCCCGAGGCCGTCGCCCGCATGGCGGCGGCCCTCGACCCGCGGCGGCGGCCCGTGGCCCTCGCCGCGATCGTGGCCGCTCCCTGAGCCGCTACTTCCCGGCGATCGAGAGCAGCTCGATCTCGAACACCAGCGTCGCGTTCGGGGGGATGGGCCCCTGCCCCCGGCTTCCGTAGGCGAGCTCGGGCGGGATCGTCAGGCGGCGCTTGCCCCCGACCCGCATGCCGGGGACGCCCTGGTCCCAGCCCGCGATGACCTGGCCCGCCCCGAGCCGGAACACGAAGGGCTGGTTGCGGTCGTAGGAGCTGTCGAACTTCTGCCCGTTCGTGAAGGTCCCGACGTAGTGCACGGTCACCGTGTCGCCCGAGGCGGCGGTCGCGCCGGTCCCGGTGACGAGGTCGACGGAGACGAGCGTGCCCCCGCCGGAGGGGCCGGTGCCGGAGTCGCCGCCGCACGCGGCGAGGGAGAGCAGGATGAGAGCAGGGAGCCAGCGGTTCAAGCGGAGTCCTCCTCGGTCAAAGCCCCATCGTAGCGGATAATCGCCCGTGGCTTCGCGCGCCTCCCGCGCCCTCGTCGCGCTGGGGTTCCTCGCGTTCGTGAGCCTCGGCCTGCCGGACGGTGTGCTCGGGGTGGCGTGGCCCTCCCTGCGCCGCGCCTTCGGCCGCCCGATCGACCAGCTCGGCCTGATCCTCCTCGCGACCACGGCGGGCTACCTCGCCTCGAGCTTCGCCGCGGGGGCCGTCCTCGCCCGCACGTCGCTCGGCCGGCTCCTCGTCGCGAGCAGCCTCCTCGTGGCCGCGAGCGCCGCGGCGTGGGCGGCGACGCCCTGGTGGCCTCCGGTCCTCGTCGGCGCGCTCCTCGCCGGCCTCGGCGCCGGCGCGATCGACGCCGGCATCAACGCCTTCGCCGCCGCGCGCTTCGGCCCGCGCGTCGTGACCTGGCTGCACGCCTGCTGGGGTCTCGGCGCGATGGCCGGCCCGGCCGCGATGACCGCCCTGCTCGCGAGCGGCGCGAGCTGGCGCGCGGGCTACGCGCTGCTCGCGGCGACGCTCGTCGCCATGGCCCTGGCCTTCTCCCTGACCCTCGGCCTGTGGTCGCTGTCGGCGGGGGCGGCAGCGACGCCTGTGCCCGCGGCCGGCCTGCGCGACGCGCTCGGCTCGTCCCGCGTCCGCACCAACGCCCTGCTGTTCTTCCTCTACGCCGGCACCGAGGCCACCGCCGGCCAGTGGGCCTACTCGCTCCTCACGGAGTCGCGGGGATGGGTGCCGGCCGCCGCCGGCGCAGCCGCCTCGGCCTGCTGCTCGCCCCGATCTTCCCCCTCCTGATCGCGGAGACTCCGTCGCGCGTCGGCCCGCGCCACGCGGCCCACGCGATCGGATTCCAGGTGGCGGCGGCGACGCTCGGCGCGGGCATCCTGCCCGCCCTCGCCGGCCGCCTCGCCCGCGAGACGTCCCTCGAGGCGATCGGCCCGTTCCTCCTCGGCACGACCCTGCTCCTCCTGGTCCTGCACGAGCGCGGCGCGCGCGGCTGACCGCGGTGGGCCGCGGCCGCGTGCTATGCTCCGCGAGCTCATCCCCGCCCGAGGTCCCATGGATCGAGACGCCCCCGCGAACGCCCCCGCACCGTCGCTCGACACGATCGCCACGGACGCCGCGACCCTCGCTCCCGCCGAGGCCGCCCAGCTGCTGTCCCTCCTCCCCGACACCGAGCTCGCCACCGTCCTGCGGGCGCTCGGCCCCGCGCACGCCGAGGACGTGCTCGTCGCGCTCGGCGAGGAGCGGCGGCGGGCGGTCCTCGCCGCCGCGCCGCCCGACGAGGGCCGGCAGTGGGCCCGCAACCTCACGTACCCCGAGGACTCGGTCGGCCGCATCATGGAGCCGCCCCACGCCGTCTTTCCCCCCGGCCTGACCGTGGCCGAGACGATCGAGCGCATCCGCGAGCTCGCGAAGAGCACGCTCGTGACCTATGGCTTCGTGGTCGGCGAGGCGGGGACGCTCCTCGGGGTCGTGGCGATGCGCGACCTGCTCCTCGCCGGCCGGGACGACCGCCTCGAGGCGGTCATGCTGCGCCAGCCCTTCGCGCTGCGCCCCGAGACCCCGCTCCTCGAGGCCGCGCGGCTCGTCGTCGCGCGCCACTTCCCGGTCTACCCGGTGTGCGACGCCTCCTCTCGCCTCGTCGGGATCGTGCGGGGCCGCACCCTCTTCGAGGAGCAGGCCCTCGAGATCAGCGCCCAGGCCGGGACGATGGTCGGCGTCGAGAAGGAGGAGCGGCTCTCGACCCCGTGGCCGCGCAGCCTCCGCTTCCGCCATCCCTGGCTGCAGCTCAACCTCCTCACCGCGTTCGTGGCCGCCGCGGTGGTCGGCGCCTTCCAGGGCACGATCGACCGGCTCGTGGTTCTCGCCGTGTTCCTGCCCGTCCTCGCCGGCCAGTCCGGCAACACCGGCTGCCAGGCCCTCGCGGTGACCTTGCGCGGGCTCACCCTCGGCGAGCTGCGCCACGGGGAAGGCCGGCGGCTCGTGTTCAAGGAGGGACTCCTCGGCCTGCTGAACGGGGCCCTCGTGGGCGTGTCGGCCGCGATCGGCATGTACGTCGTGGCGCGTGCACAGGCGAACCCGCAGGCCGGCCTCCTCGCCTTCGTCGTCCTGCTGGCCATGATCGGCAGCTGCGTCGTGAGCGGCCTCGCGGGGGCCCTCATCCCCCTGACCCTCCGGCGCCTGGGCGCCGACCCCGCCACCGCCTCGAGCATCTTCCTCACGACCGCCACCGACGTGGCGAGCATGGGCCTCTTCCTCGGCCTCGCGACCCTCATCGTGCGCTGAGCGCCGGGTGACGGGTGCCGCCCGACCCCGGGCCGCGCTGTCCTCTCCCCGGCCGGCCCTGTCCTCGGAACGGACAGCCGGCGGCCCCTCACGTCGCCAGGCCGGCGCGGGGGGGTCTCGTCAGGGGAGCCTTAGTCCCGTCGTAGAATGCACTTACGCCAGGCTGGAAAAAGAACGTGTCGCAAGGGCGGCCTGGCGAACCTTTTGCCCCTTCATGTCGTCGGACAAGGTGGAGCGGCCGGACCGCTCCCGGGAAGGAGACGACATGGGCACCAGCATCGCGGCCGTCGCCCTTCGGGCACGTTGCCCCCTCTGCGGGTCGCCCGTGCTCTCCATCGGCCCCCAGGGCCACGTGCTCGACGAGGACCTCCACCCCATCCCCCTCGGCGACGATTTCGGGCGCGGCTACACCGTCTGCGACGACTGCGCGGTCCTCGCCAACCTGCCGAGCAGCCTGACCCTCAACTGACGCGCTTTTCGCCTTGACGGCCGGCGCCGCGCGGCGCACACTTCGCCAGCCGTCGTCGTACGAACTTCCGGGGCTGGGCTCCTCGCCGGGCCGGCACCCAATCCAGCAGAGTGGAGGGACAGCGCATGCAGGACGAACCCACTTCGCCGGGGGCCGAGGCCCCCAAGCCCGAGCCGACCGTGGCCAACGCGATCCAGGAGGCCAAGGAGGCGTTCGCGGCCGCCGGCAGCGTCATCGGCGCCAACGTGGGCAAGGCCGTGAAGAAGGTCAAGAGGGTGGTCAAGAAGGCGGTCAAGAAGGCCAGGCCCGCGAAGAAGAAGGTCGCGAAGAAGCCCGCGAAGAAGAAGGTCGCGAGAAAGCCCGCGAAGAAGACGGCCAAGAAGAGGGCCGCGAAGAAGCCGGTCCGCAGGGCCGCGAGGAAGGCGAAGAAGCGCTAGTCGGCTCCGGGTCGCCGGCGGACCGGGGGGGCGCGACGCTCGCGTCCCCCTTCTTCATTCTGAGCCCTCCCGGGCCTCGGGGAGGATGGCCGTCTTCAGCCCCTCTCCCCCGTGCGCGAGCTCGCGCAGGACCTCCGGCAGCCGCTCGAGGGGGGCCTCGCCCGTGACGAAGGCAGAGGCGTCGATCCTCCGCTCGGCGATCAGCCGGAACGCCTTGCGGATGCTCTCGGGCGTGTGGTGGAAAGTCGACTTGATCGTCAGCTCCTGGTAGTGCAGGCGCTGCATGTCGATCCGGATCCGGGTGTCGGCGGGACAGCCCGCGAACAGGTTCACGACCCCGCCCTTGCGGACCGACATCACCGCGGCCTCGCACGTCTCGGGCAGGCCGACCGCCTCCACCACCACGTCGGCCCCCTCCCCGCCGTGGGCCCGGCGCAGGAGCTCCGCCACGTCCGCGTCGGGTCGAGCCACGATCGTCTCCTCGGCCCCCAGAGCGCGGGCCCGGGCGAGACGGCCCGCGTTGCGCCCGACGGCAGTCACGCGAGCCCCGCGCAGGCGCGAGAGCGCCACGAACATGAGGCCGATCGGCCCCGCCCCGAGGACCACGACGGTCTGGCCCTCGGAGATCCAGCTCTCCTCGACTCCCCGAACGACGCAGGCGAGCGGCTCGACGAGGGCGGCGTGGCGGAACTCGAGGCCCGGCTCGAGGACGAGCAGGTTCTGCCTCACGATCCGCTCGGGGATCCGCGCCAGCTCGGCGTAGGCCCCGTTCCAGAACAGGAGGTCGTCGCACAGGCTCGGGGTCCCGCGCCGGCAGTAGGGGCACTCGCCGCAGGGCGCGGAGTTGGCCACGGCCACCCGGTCGCCGGGGGCGATCCCGACGACGCCGGGCCCGACCGCCTCGACGATCCCCGCCGCCTCGTGCCCGAACACCGCCGGGGGGCGGATCATCCGGGCGTGGTACCCCCGGCGGAACACCTTCACGTCGGTCCCGCACGTCAGCGCGGCCTTCGTGCGCAGGAGCACGTCGCCCGGCTCGAGGCGGGGCACGTCCACCGACTCGATCCGCACGTCCTCGCGCCCGTGGAGCACCGCGGCCCGCATCCGCCGGGGCGCGCTCACCGGGTCGCCCCCTGCAGGACGACCTTGAGCGTCCCCGGCCGCGGGCGCCGCGCGAGGTCGAAGGCCTCGAGGGCGCGATCCATCGGGAGGCGGTGGCTCACCAGCTCGCGCACCCTCACGCGGCGGGAGAAGACGAGCTCCGCCGCCTCCTCCTGCAGCTCGATCGACGAGCTGTAGGCGGTGAGGAGGTCCTTCTCGGCGGAGGTGAGCAGGCCGAGGTCCACCACCGCGTTCTCCCCCCGCGACGTCGCGGCGAAGGACAGGACGCGCCCCCCCGGCCGCGCGGCCTCGACCGCCTGGCCGAGGGCGCCCTCGCCCGTGGCCGCCACCAGGGCGACGTCGGCGCCGCGGCCCGCGGTGCGCGCGCGGACCTCGCCGGGCACGTCGCCCGCCGGGTCGAGGACCGCGCTCATGCCGAGCGAAGCGGCGAGGGCACGCCTCTGCGGGAGCGAGTCGGAGACGATCGCCTCTGCGCCCTCGCACCGGGCGATCTGCGCCAGGAGCAGGCCGATCGGGCCCGCGCCCACGACGAGCACCGTCTCGCCCGCGAGGACGCGCGCCTTGCGCACCGCCTTGAGGCACGTGTTCACGGGCTCGACGAAGGCAGCCTCCTCGGGGAGGACGCCTTCGGGCACTCGGACGACGCCCCGGTCCACGATCCAGTCCATCGCCTTCACGTACTCGGCGTAGCCCCCGCCCGCCGGCTCGAACCCCGCGGTGGTGCCGTTCCGCTTGTAGCCCGGGCACTGCGCGAAGAGCCGGCGCTCGCAGTAGAAGCAGGCGCCGCACGGCACGTGGTGGTGGACGACGACCCGCTCGCCCTCGCGCCATCCCCTCGTGCCCGGGCCGAGGCCAGCCACCGTGCCCGCGATCTCGTGGCCGAAGACCCGCGGCCCGGGGAGCAGGCCCTTCTCGATCTTCTTGATGTCGGTCGGGCAGATCCCGCACGCGTCGACCCGCACGAGCATCTCCCCCGGCCCCGGCTCGGGAACGGGGACCTCCTCGAGCCGGATGTCTCCCGCCCCGTGGTACACGACCGCCTTCATGCTCTCAACGGAACAGGTTCCGCAGGACGAACAGCACGTTCTCGCGGCGCTCGCGCAGGCGGCGGTAGAAGTAGGGGATCCAGTGCGTCCCGAACGGGACGTAGATCCGGACGCCCCACCCCTCGGCCACGAGCTCGGACCAGCGCGACTTGCGCAGGCCGTAGAGCATCTGGAACTCGAAGCGCGAGGCGGCGATGCCCTTCGCGCGCGCGTGGGCGATCGTGTCTCGGACGAGCTCCTCGTCGTGGGTCGCGACCGCGGGGAAGCTCCCGGACTCGAGCAGCTCGTGCGCGAGCGCCTTGAAGCGCGTCCTGATCTCGGCCATGTCCTGCAGGGCGACGGAGGGGGGCTCCTTGTAGGCCCCCTTGCACAGCCTCACCCGGTCCTTGCGCCGGATCGCCTCCTTCACGTCGTCCGGGGTGCGGTGGAGGGCGGCCTGGAGCACGATGCCGACGTTGTCGTACCGGGCGCGCAGGACGTGGAAGATCTCGATCGTGTCCTGGGTGAGCTTCGAGCCCTCCATGTCGAGGCGCACGAAGCCCCCGACCTCCCGCGCGACGTCGAGGATCGTGGAGACGTTCTCGAGGCAGAGATCCCGCGAGATCTCCTGCCCCATCGACGACATCTTGATCGAGATGTTGCGCTCGATCCCGGGGGGGATGAGGCGCAGCAGCTCGCGCGAGGCGTCGGTCGCGCGGCGCGCGGCCTGGGCGTCGAGCACGTCCTCGCCCAGCTTGTCGAACGTGGCCTTGATGCCCTTCGCGTGGAGCCGCTCGCCGACGCGCACCGCGTCCTGCGGCCGCTCCCCGGCGACGAACCGCCGGGCGAAGATGGTGAGGGGGTTCATCGCTTTCTCCCGCGGCCCCGGCGGGGGGCCTCGTGGCGGCAGGTGACGACCGAGCTGATCCCGCCCCGGGCGCGGAACTCGCCGACCACGCTGATCCGGCGCGGCCCCATCGCGGCGACCAGGTCGTCGAGGATCACGTTCACCACGTCCTCGTAGAAGATCCCCTTCGAGCGGAAAGACTGCAGGTAGAGCTTGAGGCTCTTGAGCTCCACGCAGAGCCGGTCGGGCACGTAGGAGAGGCGGATCGTGGCGAAGTCGGGCTGGCCCGTCTTCGGGCACACCGAGGTGAACTCGGGGGCGGTGTGCTCGATCAGGTAGTCCCGGCCGGGGTGGGGGTTGGGGAAGGTCTCGAGGAGCGTCATTCCGCCCCCCATTCTACCCCCCGGCCGCCGCCCCGCCCGGGGGGAACTGCGCTGCCGCCGCCTCGATCTCCCGGGCGATCTCGTCGCGCAGGGAGGCGGGCCGCACGACCTGCACGTGGGGCAGGAAGCCCTTCACCCACGACTTGAAGTCGAAGCTCGGGGCCACCTCGAGGACGAGCCGCAGGCCGCCGTCGGGCTCCTCCGTGATCGCCTGGCTCTCGTGCCAGTTGCGCTCGCGGATGTAGCCGGCCACCCGGGCCCCGAAGACGAGCTCGATCGTCTCCGCCTTCCCCCCGAAGATCCCGAACGCCGAGCGGGCGTACGCGGAGGGGTCGAAGTCCTTCGGCATCTCGAAGCCCTGGTCGAGCACCTCGACCTTCTGGATGCGCTCGACCGCGAAGGTCCGCACCTCGCCGTAGTCGTGGGCGCGGGCGTAGAGGTAGAGCCCGCCGCGGTAGTAGACGAGCCGGTAGGGGTCGACGTCGTAGGTCTTCGCGCGGCGGCTGCTCGCGGAGTAGTAGCCGATCCGGGCCTGCCTCTGGTGGAGAGTCGCGTCGATGAGGCCGGCGATGACCTCCTGCTTCTTCGAGTAGTCCTTCCACGGGTCGGGTCGGGCCGAGAACAGGTCCTGGATGCGCGCGAGCAGGGGCAGGCTCTTCGCGGGCAGCGCGTCCTTGATCTTCTCGAAGGCCGACTCGAGGTCGCGCGCGAACGGCGACCCGCCCAGGAAGGACAGCATGTTCCGGGTGAAGTACAAGGCGGCGAGCTCGGAGAGGGAGAAGCCCTGGACGAGCTTCTGCCGGTAGCCCTCCACGAGCCGCCACACCTTCTTGCCGTGGACCCGGTCGTCGTAGAGGGGGAAGCCCGCCTCCTGGAGGGCCTCGATGTCCCGGCGGATCGTGCGCTCCGTGACCCCGTGGGCGGCGGCGAGCTTCGCCGCGCTCGTGAAGCGGCCGGACTCGATCGTCTTGAGGACCTTCCACTGGCGGATGACCTCGGCGTTGCGCATGTCGCTGGCGCTCCCGTGCTCGGGCGCATTCTAGCGCCTTGTCGCCCCTGCTATACTCCCCTCGCCCCACCGTCGGAGGTCCTTCCGATGCCGGATCGCCCCCCCAGGCTCGGCGACGTGCTCGACGACTACTGCCCGCGCTGCCGCCTGCTGCTCAACCACGACGTGACCAGCCTCTTCGGGGGCGACGTCGCCAAGGTCACCTGCCGTACGTGCCACAACACCCACGACTACCGGCACGCCCACGTGCCGCCCAAGCGCCGGTCGAAGAAGGACGACAAGGCGTCGCTCATGGACCAGGTGCTCGCCTCGATGCCCAAGCCGCCCGAGCCCCCGGCCGAGCCTCCCGCCGCCGAGCGCCCTGCCAAGCGCGACCTCTGGGCCGAGGTCGAGCGGATCAAGGCGCAGCGCAAGGGGCCCGCGTGAGGGCGGTCGACCTCATCCACAAGAAGCGCGACGGGGGCGAGCTCACGCGGGAGGAGATCGACTTCCTCGTGCGGGGCTACGCCCGGGGCGACGTGCCCGACTACCAGGCCTCGGCGTTCGCGATGGCCGTGTACTTCCGGGGCATGGGCCCCTCCGAGATCTCCGCCCTCACCGAGTCGATGATGCGCACCGGCGAGGTGCTGGACCTGTCCGACCTCCCCGGGCCGAAGGCGGACAAGCACTCGACGGGCGGCGTCGGCGACAAGACGAGCCTCGTCCTCGCCCCCCTCGCCGCCGCCTGCGGCGTCTTCGTCCCGATGATCTCGGGCCGGGGCCTCTCCCACACCGGGGGCACCCTGGACAAGCTCGAGTCGATCCCGGGCTTCGACGTGCGGCTCCCCCTCCCGCGGATGCGCGCGGTGCTGCGCGAGTGCGGGCTCGCCCTCGTGGGGCAGACCCCCGAGATCGCCCCCGCCGACCGCAAGCTCTACGCCCTGCGCGACGTCACCGCGACCGTGGAGAGCCTGCCCCTCATCTCCGCCTCGATCATGAGCAAGAAGATGGCGGAGGGGATCGACGCCCTCGTCCTCGACGTCAAGTGCGGGGACGGGGCGTTCATGCGGTCGCGCGAGGAGGCGCGCGCGCTCGCCACGACCATGATCGCGATCGGCCGGGGCATGGGGAAGAAGGTGGCGGCCCTCCTCACCGACATGGAGCAGCCCCTCGGACGCGCGGTCGGCAACGCGCTCGAGGTCGCGGAGTGCGTCGAGACGCTGAAGGGTCGCGGGCCGCGGGACCTCGAGTCGCTCTCGGTCGAGCTCGCGGCGTGGATGGTCCACCTCACCGGCGCCGCCCCCGCCCTCGACGCCGCCCGCGCTCGCGTGCGCGACGCCCTCGCGAGCGGGGCGGGGCTCGAGCGGCTCCGCCGGGTCGTCGAGCGGCAGGGCGGCGACCCCCGCGTCTGCGACGACCCCTCCGCCGTGCTCCCCCGCGCCCGCGACACGCTGGTCGTGCGCTCCGACCGGGACGGCCGCGTCGCGCGCCTCGCCGCCCGGGCCATCGGCCACGCGGGCATGCTGCTCGGCGCGGGACGCGAGACCGTCGACGGCACGATCGACCCCGCGGTCGGGTTCGTCTTCCACAAGAAGGTCGGCGACCCCGTGGCGGTGAACGAGCCGATCCTGACCGTCCACGCCGGCCCCTCCTCCCGCCTCGAGGCGGCGCTCTCGCGCCTGCGCGAGGCGATCACCGTCGCTCCCGAGGCCCCGCCCCGCGGGCCGCTCGTCCTCGAGGTCCTCGCATGATCCCGTCCCTCGCCCTCGCCGCCCCCGCCGGCCCGCTCGACGCCATCCGTGCGGGCGGCCTCGAGACGAGCCTCGCCGACCGGGCCATGGGCCTCGTCGGGCTCGCCGTCCTCCTCGGGCTCGCCGTCCTGCTGAGCTACGACCGGCGTCGGATCCCGTGGAGGCTCGTGGCCGCCGGCCTCGCCCTCCAGGCCGCGTTCGGGGTGCTGGTCCTCAAGACGACCCCCGGCCGGTGGTTCTTCGAGTCGGTGGGCGGCGTGGTGAGCGGGCTGCTCGGCTTCACCGCCGAGGGGGCGAGCTTCGTCTTCGGCTCGCTCGTCCGCCCGACGGTGCCGGTGGGGGTGCCGCAGGCCGGCGGGGGGCTCGACACGACGGCGGGGATGGTGGCCTCGACCGGCGCCCTCTTCGCCTTCGGCGTCCTGCCCACGATCGTATTCTTCTCGTCGCTGATGTCGGTCCTCTACCACCTCGGCGTGATGCAGCTCGTGGTGAAGGGCCTCGCCTGGGTCATGCAGCGCACGCTGCGCACCTCGGGCGCGGAGACGCTCTCCGCGAGCGGCAACATCTTCCTCGGCCAGACCGAGGCGCCGCTGCTCATCAAGCCCTTCGTGAACACGCTCACGCAGTCCGAGCTGTTCACCGTGATGGTGGGGGGGTTCGCCACGGTTGCCGGGGGAGTGCTCGCCGCCTACACGCTCATGCTCCAGGACGCCTTCCCGAACATCGCCGGGCACCTCCTGGCGGCGAGCGTGATGAACGCGCCGGCGGGGCTCCTGCTGTCGAAGATCATCCGGCCCGAGGACGGGGTGCCGCTCTCGCGCGACTCGCTGCACGTGGAGGTCGAGAAGACCGACGCCAACGTCATCGAGGCGGCGGCGAGCGGGGCCGCGGTCGGCGTTCAGCTCGCCCTCAACGTCGCGGGCATGCTGATGGCCTTCATCGGCCTCATCGCCATGCTCAACTTCGGCATCGGCTGGCTGGGCGGCCTCGCCGGCGCCGGCGATCTCACCTTCCAGAAGATCATCGGCACCGTCCTGCGCCCCCTCGCCTGGGTGATGGGCGTGCCGTGGGCCGAGACCGCCTACGTGGGCGGCCTGATCGGGGTCAAGACGGTCCTCAACGAGTTCGTCTCCTACGCCCAGTTCGCAAGCGACCTGCGGTCGGGGGCGCTCGCGCTCTCCCCCCGCACCGCGGTCATCACCGCCTATGCCCTGCTCGGCTTCGCCAACTTCTCGAGCATCGGCATCCAGATCGGCGGCATCGGGGGCCTCGCCCCCGGCCGCCGGAGCGACCTCGCGCGGCTCGGCCTGCGGGCGATGCTGGCCGGCAACCTGGCCGCGTTCATGTCGGCGACCCTCGCCGGCATGCTCGTGTGACGCCGTGAGCGGCCCGGCGCTGCTCGCGCGGCTCGACGAGGCGGCGGCCCTCGTGCGCTCCCGCACGCCGCTGCGCCCGGCGGTGGGCGTGGTGCTCGGCTCCGGCCTCGGGGCCTTCGCCGACGCCCTCGAGGAGGCGGCGGTCCTGCCCTTCGCGGAGATCCCCCACTTCCCCGCCTCGACCGTCGACGGGCACCGCGGCGCGCTCGTGGTCGGGCTCTGCCGGGGCGTCCCGGTGGCGGTCCTGAAGGGTCGCGTCCACTTCTACGAGGGCTACCGCCTCGACGAGGTCGTCTTCCCCGTGCGCGTCCTGGGCCGCCTGGGCGTGCGCACCCTGGTGCTCACGAACGCGGCGGGGGCGATCAACCCCGCCTTCGCCCCCGGCGACCTCATGGTGATCGAGGACCACCTCAACCTGCTCGGCAACCCGCTGCTCGGCCGCAACGAGGACGCGCTCGGCCCCCGCTTCCCGGACATGAGCGAGGCCTACGACCGGCGCCTGCGTGACGCGCTCGAGGCGTCGGGGCGCGCGGCGGGGGCGAGGGTCCACCGCGGGGTCTACGTCGCGATGACCGGGCCCTCCTACGAGACCCCGGCCGAGATCCGGATGGCCCGCGTCCTCGGGGCGGACGCGGTCGGGATGTCGACCGTGCCCGAGGTCATCGCCGCCCGGCACATGGGGATGAGGGTCGCGGGCCTGTCGTGCCTGACCAACATGGCGGCGGGGGTCTCCGACCGCGCGCTCGACCACGCCGACGTGCTCGCGACCGGGGAGAGGACGAAGGCCGCCCTGCTCGAGGTCCTCGCCCGCGTGGTGGCGGAGGCGGCGAGGGAGACATGAGGAGAGCACGCCAGACGGCGAAGCGACGCGCCAAGCACGACCGCCCCCGCCGCTCCGTCCTCGCGGCCATGACGGCCCTCGCCCGCGAGGCCCGCGAGCGGGCCCGGGCGCCCTACTCCCGTTTCAAGGTCGGGGCCGCGCTCAAGACGCGCACGGGCGAGATCGTGACCGGCTGCAACATCGAGAACGCGTCGTACGGCCTCACGATGTGCGCCGAGCGCGTGGCCGTCTTCAAGGCGGTCTCGGAGGGCCTCTCCGACTTCGACGCCGTGACCGTGGTGGCCGGGTCGAAGCGGCTCGCCCCGCCGTGCGGGCCGTGCCGCCAGATCCTGTGGGAGTACTGCGGCGACGTGCTGGTCCACATGGTCGACCTCCGCGGGCGCTCGCGCACGATGCGCCTCTCGGAGCTCCTGCCCCTGCCCTTCGACGACGGCAACCTCTGAGGCGGAACGCCGCCCCGCGAACGCTCGTAGACTCCCAGGGAGGTCCGAAGGTGGCGAAGTTCCTGCTCTGGCTGATCCTGCTCGTCGTGTGCTGGCCGCTGGCCCTGCTGGCCCTCGTGCTGTACCCGATCGTCTGGCTTCTCCTCCTGCCCTTCCGGCTCCTCGGCGTCGCGGTCGAGGGCGTCCTCGCGCTGGTGAAGGCCGTCATCCTGCTGCCCGCGCGCCTGCTCCGGGGCCCCGGCGCCGCGTGAGGCGCCGCGGCTCGGGCCCCGTCCTCGCCGGCCTCTTCCTCGCGACCGTTCTTCTCTACTTCGCCGCGCTCGCGGCCGGCCTGCCCGCGCTGCGCCTGGTGGTGAAGCCGTTCCCCGCCCTGGCGCTCGCCGCCTGGGTGGCCACCCGATGCCGCGAACCGCTCGCCCGCCTCGTCGCCGCCGGGCTCGTGCTCTCGGCCCTCGGCGACCTGCTGCTCGAGCGAGGGTCGTTCCTCCCCGGCCTCCTCGCCTTCCTGGCCGCCCACCTCGCGTACGTCGCGGCGTTCCTGTCCTCCGACCGGCGGCCGGCCCCGGGGCGGGCCCTGCCGTTTCTCGCGTGGGGGCTCGCGGCGCTCGCGATGCTCTGGCCCGACCTCGGAGCGATGGCCGTCCCCGTCGGCGCCTACATCGCGGTCATCTGCACGATGATGTGGCGCGCGGCGGCGCGCGTCGGAAGCCCCGGCGCGCCCGCGCTGGCGGCGCTGCTCGGCCTCGCTGGGGCGGTCGCGTTCGGGGCGAGCGACACGATCATCGCCTTCGACCGGTTCTCCGCGCCGATCCCGGGCGCCCGCTGGCCGATCATGACCCTCTACTGGCTCGGCCAGTGCGGCATCGCGGCATCGGCCGTGCTCGCCTGCGGTATGCTGCGCGGGGAGGTGACCGCGCGATGACCACGACTGCCCCGGCCTCAGCGCCCGTCCTGGGCGTCGAGGCGATCCGAAAGCACTTCCCCGCCCTCGAGCGCCGGCACAACGGCCTCCCCGTCGCCTACTTCGACGGGCCGGGCGGCACCCAAGTGCCGCAGGCGGTCGTCGACGCGATGGCCGACTACCTGCTGCACCACAACGCCAACACGCACTGGGCCTACCCGACGAGCGTCGAGACCGACGCCGCCCTTTCCGCGGCACGGGAAGCGCTGGCCGACCTCCTGGGCGGGAAGCCCTCGGAGATCGCCTTCGGCGCGAACATGACGACGCTGACCTTCCACCTGGGCCGCGCCCTCGGCCGGCGATGGGCGCCGGGCGACGAGGTGGTCGTCACCGAGCTCGACCACCACGCGAACGTGGACCCCTGGCGGCAGCTCGCGAGGGAGCGGGGGCTCGTCGTCCGCACCGTCCGCTTCCGGCCCGAGACCGGCCAGCTGGACATGGACGACCTCGCCGGCGCGCTCGGACCGAAGACCCGTCTCCTCGCGATGGGCGCCGCCTCGAACGCGCTGGGGACGAAGAGCGACGTGCGCCGCGCGGCCGAGCTCGCCCGCGCCGCCGGGGCGCTCGTCTTCGTGGACGCCGTCCACTACGCGCCCCACTCGTTCGTGGACGTTCACGCCCTCGGCGCCGACGTCCTCGCCTGCTCGGCCTACAAGTTCTACGGCCCGCATGTCGGCGTGCTGTGGGGCCAGCAGGCGCTCCTCGAGGACCTCGACCTGCCCAAGCTCGAGCCCGCGCCCGAGAACGCGCCGGACCGCGTCGAGACCGGCACGCAGAACCACGAGGGCATCGTGGGCGCGGCGGCCGCGGTGGACTTCCTGGCCTCGCTGGCCGAGGGGACGGACCGCCGCTCGCGCCTCGCCGCCTCGATGGCGGGCCTGCACGCGCGCGGCCAGACGCTCGTCGAGCGGCTCTGGGCCGGCCTGGGCGGGATCCCCGGTGTCACGCTGTACGGCCCTCCGCCCACGGAGCCCCGGACCCCGACGGTGGCCTTCACCATGAGGGGCGTCGTCTCCGAGGACGTGGCGAAGGCCCTGGCGGAGCGGGCCGTGTTCGTCTCGAACGGGGACTTCTACGCCACGACGGTCGTGCGCCGCCTCGGCCACGCCGACGACGGAGTGGTCCGGGCGGGCTGCGCCTGCTACACGACGGCGGACGAGGTCGAGCGGCTCCTGGCCGGTGTCGCGGAGATCGCGCGCCGATGAGCCGGACGGTGCTCCCGCTCGCCCTGGCCGCGGCTCTCGCCCCGGTCGCCCTCCACGCCCAGGCCGCGACCACCCCGCACGAGATGCACCGGCGGCACGCGGACCCGACGGCGTACGTCGCCTCGCTCGACGACCCCGCCCGGGACGCCTGGCAGAAGCCGGACGAGGTGCTGAAAGCCCTGGCCCTCGAGCCCGGCGAGGCGGTGGCCGACATCGGGGCCGGCTCGGGCTACTTCACGGCGCGCCTGGCCCGCGCCGTGGGCGAGACCGGCCGCGTATACGCCGTCGACGTCAGCCCCGAGATGGTCCGCCACCTCAACCGGCGCCTGCGGGACGCCGGCGTCCGCAACGTCTCCAGCGTCCTCGCCGACCCGGACGACCCGCTGCTCCCCGACGCCTCGGTCGACCGCGTGGTGATCGTCGACACGTGGCACCACATCGAGGACCAGCCGAGGTACCTGGGGCTCCTGAAGCGGGCGCTCCGGCCGGGCGGGCAGGTGGTCCACATCGACTTCCAGAAGCGGGACCTGCCGGTCGGCCCGCCCGCGGGGATGAAGATCGCCCGCGAGGACCTCGTGAAGCAGATGGAGGCGGCCGGCTTCCGCCTGGCCGCCGAGCACGGCTTCCTGCCCTACCAGTACTTCCTGGTGTTCGAGGGGCGCTGAGGGAGCCCTCGACCGGCAGCCATCGGGGCTCTCGAGACCCCGGGCGTCACGCGCTCGACTGGCGCGCCGCTCGGCGTCAGTGAGCCTTCCCGTAGGCCATCTCGCCCGCCTCGACCCGGACCGGCATCCAGTTCTGGGGCGGGGGCAGGGGGCAGGTGGCGTACGGGGTGAAGGCGCACGGCGGGTTGTAGGCCTTGTTGAAGTCGAGGACGACCTTGCCCGCCTTCGGCATGTCCGCGTAGAGGAAGCGGCCCGCGCCGTAGGTCTCCTTGCCGCTCGTCTGGTCGCGCAGGATGAAGAACAGCTGCTCGGCGCGAGGGTCCTCGAGGACGCCGTCGAGCCGCACGGTCTTTCCGTTCAGCACGAACTCGGCGTAGCCGGGGCTCGGCATGGCTTCGCTCTGGCCGAGCACGTTCGGGACCTTGACCGGCTTCGGCTGCGGGTGGGACACCCACTGCGCCTCCACGCGGTAGGCCTCCGCGATCGGGAACCACTTGAGGCCGGCGAACTCGCGACGAGCCGGGTTGTTCTTGTCCTTGAGGCGGATGCCGAGCTTGCCCCCGCGCTCGATCACGTTGAGGCTCAGGGAGCCCATCTCGAGCACGTCCGCGTTGCCGCTCGTGTCCGGGCGCATCTCCCTCGGGCTCGTGAGGGACCGCGGGCCGATCCGCCCGGCCGTGCCGGGCAGGAGGGTGACGGTCACCTGGCCGTCCCGCAGCGTGAAGATGCCCGCCTTCGCCGGCGCCGTCCCCGCGGGGAGCACGATGTCGCCGGCCGGGTCGGTCCCGAAGCGGTTCTCGCCCTCCTTCAACCAGAACAGTCCCGCGAGCGTCAGCCAGCCGCCGTCGGCCCTGAGGCGCGCCTCGCGCTCCTCGCGCCACTTGCGGACCGCCGCCTCGTAGGTCTCGTCGGCCGTCACCGTCCCCAGGAGCCCCGCGGCCAGGAGCGCCGCGCAAAGCGCCGCCGTCATCCTCATCTCGCCAGCCCTCCGCGAGGCCCTAGCGTACGCGAAAACCGCCCGGAAGTGGGCTATCCTCCGCTCCATGGCCACGCCCGACGCCGCCCAGCGCGAGCTCCAATACAGGAAGCGCCTCATCGAGATCGCCAACCAGATCAACGCCGCCGCGAGCATCCAGGACATCCTGGTCGACATCAAGGACGAGATGCTCGACCTCGTCGCCGCGGAGAGGGTGACGATCTTCGCCCTCGACACCAAGAACCAGGAGCTGTTCTCGCTGTTCAAGGCCGGGCAGGAGGTCCGGGAGATCCGCGTCCCCAAGACCTTCGCCTCGATCGCGGGCTTCACCGCGCTGTCCCGCAAGACGGCGAACATCAAGGACGCCTACGACGCCTCCGAGCTGACCCGGCTGCACGCGAACCTCCGCTTCGACGCCCGGTGGGACAAGGCCTCCGGCTTCCGCACGACCCAGGTCCTCTCGACGCCGATCCTGTTCGACAAGTACCTCCTCGGCGTGCTCCAGCTCGTCAACAAGCGGGGCGGGGCGTCCTTCTCCACGCGTGACGTGGAGGCGGCGGAAGAGCTCGCCAAGATCCTCGGCATCGCCTTCTACAACCAGGCGCGGGCCGCCCGCCAGAACAAGCCCTCGAAGTTCGGCGCCCTCGTCGACAAGGGGCTCGTCTCGGAGAAGGACCTCCAGAAGGCGATCGAGACCGCCCGCATCAACCAGCTCGACGTGGCCAAGATCCTGGTCGAGGAGGCGCGGGTCCCGAAGGAGGAGGTGCTCGCCGCGCTCGCCCAGTTCTACAACTGCGCGGCCTGGGCGCCGGCGGGCAAGACGATGCCGGAGGAGCTCAAGCAGCGCGTCTCCGCCGACTTCCTCAAGAAGAACCTCTGCGCCCCGCTCGAGCGGCGGGAGGGCACCGTGCGGGTGGCGGTCGAGGACCCGTTCGACCTCACCCGCCTCGACGCGATCAAGGCGATGAACATCGCGCCCCGCTGCGAGTTCCTCGTGGGCCTGCGCGAGGACATCCTCGCCTACGTCCGGGCGAGCTACGGGGAGTCGGGCCCGCTCGTCGAGGAGGCGGACCTCGGCCGGATCATCAACGACCTCGGGACGGGAGAGGAGAGCGAGGTCGAGGGCGAGGCGGAGGAGAAGCAGCCCGAGGTCGACGAGACCGACAGCGGCATCGTCAAGCTGTGCAACCAGATCATCATCGACGCCTACAACAAGGGGGCCTCCGACATCCACGTCGAGCCCTACGGCAAGTCGATGCCGTGCCTCGTCCGGCTCCGGGTCGACGGCGACTGCCAGAAGTACATCGAGGTCCCCGCCCCCCACCGCAACGCGCTCGTCCAGCGCCTCAAGATCATGGCCAAGCTGGACATCGCGGAGAAGAGGAAGCCCCAGGACGGGAAGATCCGCTTCCGGGGCCCGATGGGGACGATCGAGCTTCGGGTGGCGACGATCCCCACCGCCGGCGGCAACGAGGACGTGGTCATGCGCATCCTCGCCGCGTCGAAGCCGCTGCCCCTCGAGCGGATGGGGTTCTCCGAGCGCAACCTCGCCGAGTTCAAGCGGATCCTCGAGAAGCCCTACGGGATCTGCCTGGTCGTCGGGCCCACCGGGTCCGGCAAGACCACCACCCTGCACTCCGCCCTCGGCTACATCAACACCGAGGACATGAAGATCTGGACGGCGGAAGACCCGGTCGAGATCACGCAGCCCGGCCTGCGCCAGGTCCAGGTCCACCCGAAGATCGACTTCACGTTCGCCGCCGCGATGCGCTCGTTCCTCCGCGCCGACCCCGACGTGATCATGGTCGGCGAGATGCGCGACCACGAGACAGCGGCGATCGGGATCGAGGCCTCCCTCACCGGGCACCTCGTCTTCTCGACCCTGCACACGAACTCGGCCCCGGAGACGATCACCCGCCTGCTCGACATGGACATCGACCCGTTCAACTTCGCGGACGCGCTGCTCGGCATCTGCGCCCAGCGGCTCGTGCGCACCCTGTGCGGCGGGTGCAAGGAGCCCTACGCCCCGAGCGCGGACGAGTTCGCGGAGCTCGTGCGCGAGTACGGGGCCGAGCAGTGGGACCGGGTGGGCCTCGCGTACTCGCCCGAGCTGCGGCTGCACCGGCCGAAGGGGTGCCCGAAGTGCGGGGGCACGGGCTACAAGGGGCGCATGGGCATCCACGAGCTCCTCGTCGCCACGGACGAGGTCAAGCGGATGATCCAGAAGCGCACGCCGGTCGAGCATCTGCGCGAGCAGGCCATGCGCGAGGGGATGACGACGCTGCTCCAGGACGGGATCCTGAAGGTGCTCGCCGGCCACACCGACTTCAAGCAGGTCCGGGCGGTCTGCATCAAGTAGGGGGAGCGGGAGATGGCGAACTGGATGGGGGGCAGCTGCCCGGCGATGGCGAGCCAGATCGCGGGGGGCTTCTGCACGGTGACCTCGGCCACCCTGCGGGGGTTCCTCCCCGCCGAGCTCTCCGCGCTCAAGCTCGAGCTCGAGAAGCAGCTCCGCACCGCCCGGGCCGAGGTCCCGCCCCAGGACGACGCGCTCGCCCAGCAGGCGCGGAACCACAGGATCGGCCGCCTCACCCAGGCCCTGCAGGTCGTCAACAACCAGATGTTCTCCCGGTGAGGGCGAACCCGTGACCACGTCCGCCGTGGACTTCGCCGTCCTCGGCCTGTACCTCACCGGGGTCGTGGCCTTCGGCCTGTGGGTCGGCCGCGAGCAGAAGGGCGCGGCCGACTACATGCTCGGCGACCGCGACATCGCCTGGTGGGGCCTGCTGTTCTCGATCGTGGCCACCGAGACGAGCACGGTCACCTTCCTGAGCATCCCCGGCTTCGCCTGGAGCCGGGACCTCACCTTCCTCCAGCTTCCCCTCGGCTATCTGATCGGCCGCTTCCTGGTCGTGCGGCTCCTCCTGCCCCACTACTTCTCCGGCGAGTACTTCACCGCCTACGAGGTCCTGCGCAAGCGGTTCGGGGGCGCGGTCGGCCAGGCGGCGTCGGCGCTGTTCATCGTCACCCGCAGCCTGGCCGACGGGCTGCGCCTGTTCCTCACCGCGATCGTGGTCCAGGAGCTCGCGGGGCTGAGCCTGCCCGTCTCGGTGGCGCTCGTAGGGGTCACGACCATCGTCTACACGTTCGTGGGCGGCATGAAGGCGGTGGTCTGGACCGACGTCGCGCAGTTCGCCATCTACAACGTCGGCGCGGTCGTGGCCTTCGTCCTCCTCCTCGCCCGCCTCCCCGGGGGCTGGGGCCAGCTCGTGGCCGAGGCCTCGGCCGCGGGCAAGCTGCGGCTCGTCGACCTCTCGGCCGCCCTCGACAACCCCTACACCCTCTGGGCGGGCCTCGTCGGCGGGATGGTCCTCACGATCGGCTCCCACGGGGCGGACCAGCTCATGGTGCAGCGCTACCTCTGCGCCCGCTCCCGGCGCGAGGCGGGGCGCGCGGTGTGGATGAGCGGCGTCGTGGTGTTCGTGCAGTTCGCGCTCTTCCTGCTGATCGGGGTCGGCCTCTACGTCTTCTACCAGGCCTTCCCGCCCGCCACGGCCTTCGACCGGCCCGATCGCGTCTTCGTCCGCTTCATCGTCGACGAGCTGCCGCGGGGGATGGTCGGCCTCGTCATCGGGGCGATCTTCGCCGCCGCGATGTCGACGCTCTCGGGCTCGCTCAACTCCTCCGCCACCGCCGCGGTCACCGACTTCTACCGTCCCCTCGTGCGGCCCGGGGCCACCTCCGTGCACCTGCTGCGGGTGACGCAGGTCCTGACCCTCGTGTTCGGCCTCGTGCAGATCGCGGTCGCCCTCGGGGGGCCGCTGCTCGGCCGCACGGTCGTCGAGGCCGTGCTCACGATCGCCGGCTTCACGACCGGGATCATCCTCGGCGTCTTCTTCCTCGGGATCTTCACGAGCGGCGTGGGGCGCCGGGCGGCGCTCGCCGGGCTGCTGCTGGGCCTCGCCACGATCTCCGGCGTGGCGTTCGGGACGGCGCTCGCCTGGCCGTGGTACACGCTCGTGGGGTCGGCGGCCACGTTCGCGTTCGGCCTCGCGGCGAGCCGGGTGTGGCCGCGGGAGGACGAGTAGCCGGCCTTCAGTACAAGAGCCACTCCGCCCGCTCGCGGCGCCAGCGCTCGATCCCCGGCTCCTGGGCGGCGAGGATCGCCTCGACGGGCTCGCCCTTCTCGAGCGCGGCCCGCACCTGCCTCGTTCCGCACAGGGTGTCGAGCCAGGCCCCGCCGCGCACCCACTCGAAGCCGGCCTGCCGCCGCAGAGAGGACAGGAGGCGCAGTCCGAGCGCGAACGGTCGGGCAGCGCCGGCGTCGATCACCCGCACCCGGACGCCGGGGCAGGCGACGCCTTCGTGCTTCGGGGACGGCGCGGCGGGAGACGCGACCGGCGTGAAGGTCTCCGGCGCGAGGGCGAAGCCGGGCGTCGCCGCCTCCCGGGCGAGCGCGTCGGCGTTCACCCAGGGGGCGCCCACCAGCAGGAAGGGCGCGTCCGTCCCGCGTCCCTCCGAGGCGTTCGTGGCCTCGACGAGACAGGTGCCCGGGTAGGCGAGGGCCGCCTCCGCGCTGCGCAGGTTCGGCGACGGGTTGCGCCAGGCCCGTCCTGTGTCGGCCCACGTCATCCGGCGGCTCCAGCCCGTCATCGCCACGACGCTCACGCGGCCCGGCTTCGCGCGGCGGGCGGCCACGAGCCGCGCCATCTCGCCGAGGGTGAGGCCGTGGACGAGCGGGCCCGGGGCCACCGACACCAGGCTGAAGGGCATCCCGGGGTCGCGGAGCGGGCCCTCGAGGCGCTCGCCGCCGAGGGGGTTCGGGCGGTCGAGCACGACCACCTCGAGCCCCGCGTCGAGCGCGGCGTCGAGCGCGAGGAGCATGGTGCTCGCGTAGGTGTAGAAGCGGACGCCCGCGTCCTGGAGATCGACGACGAGGACGTCGAGGCCCCGCAGGTCGTCCGCGGTGGGCGCCGTCTTCGCTCCGTAGAGGCTCACCACCGGAAGGCCGCTCTCCGCGTCCGTCCCGCTCGCGACCGTCTCGCCGGCGGCGGCGGTGCCCCGCAGGCCGTGCTCCGGCCCGAAGAGCCGGACGAGCGGGACGCCGCAGCCGCGCAGCACGTCGATCGCGTGGGGTCCGTCCTCCGCGAGCGAGGCGCCGTGCCCGAGGAGGCCGGCCCTCTTCCCCCGCAGGCGCGAGCCGCCCTCGGCGAGGACGCGCTCGAGGCCGACCGACACCGCAGGGGCGGCAAGACCCCTCCGCGCCACGAGCGGCAGGGGGGCGGCGGCGAGGAACGCGCGGCGCCTCACGGCCGCTCGAGCGCTTGCACGACGGCGTCGGCGACCCGCGCGCGCACGGCGCGGATCTTGTCGTTCTCGCGGGTCGGGTGGACCCGGTTCGTCAGCAGGATCACGAAGAGCCCCCGCTCGGGGTCCATCCACATCGAGGTCCCGGTGAAGCCGGTGTGGCCGAACGACCGCGCGGACAGCAGGGAGCCCGCCGAGGAGTAGCCCGGCTCGCCGGGGGTCGAGCTGCGCCGGCCCGACTCGTCGCTCGGGGTGTCCCAGCCGAGGGCCCGGGAGGAGCCCGGGACGCCCGCCCGCGTCGTGAACAGCTCGATCGTCGCCCGGGAGACGAGGCGACGCCCGGCGAAGGTCCCGCGGTCGAGCAGCATCGTCCCGAGCCGCGCGAGGTCGGGAGCCGTGCCGAAGAGGCCCGCGTGCGGGGCGACCCCCCCGAGCGCGAACGCGTTCTCGTCGTGCACCTCGCCCCTGACGATCCGCCCCCGCCAGGGGTCCTCCTCGGTGGGGGCGATCCGCGGCAGGAGCGCGGCGGGCGGCCGGAACAGCGTGTCCTTCATCCCCAGCGGCTCGAGCACGCGGCCGCGGGCGAGCGATTCGAAGCCGGCGCCGCTCAGGCGCTCGAGGATCTCCCCGACGAGCAAGATGCCGAGGTCGCTGTAGACCGACTTCGTCCCCGGCTCGTACTGCAGGTCCGTCCCGAGGATGCGCCGGAGGTACTCCTCCTTGCCTCGCGCCTCCTTGTAGAAGGGCGCCCACCACAGGAGCCCCCCGGAGTGGGTCAGGAGGTGGCGGACCGTCACCCGTCCCTTCGCCTCCCCGGTGAACGACGGGAAGAACGAGGCCACCCGCGCGGCGAGGTCGAGCTTGCCCTCGTCGACGAGGGTCATCGCGATCGTGGTCGTGACGACGACCTTGGTCAGGCTCGCGAGGTCGTAGATCGTGTCGGGGGCCGCCTCCGGGGAGGCGGGGTCGAACGACAGCCGGCCGAAGGCCCGCAGGTGGACGAGCGCGCCCCCGAGGCCCACGGCGAGGACACCCCCGGGGAACGCGCGGTCGAGGACGGCCGAGCGCACCACCTCGTCGGCCGCGTCGAGCTTCATCGGGAGCCCGCGGCGACGCCTCCCCCGAACGCGCCACCGCCCTCCGCCCGCCGCGCCGGGAAGGCCTCCTCGCGCAGGCGCGGGAGGTCCGCGGAAGCGAGCGACTCGTGGGAGAACAGCACGACGCCGTCCGCCCCCGTGCGGCGGGCGAGCGCGACCTTCTCGACGATGCCGGCCACGTCGAGGCGGTAGGCCCCGATGCCCGCCCACACCCGCCGGCTCCCCCGCGGCCCCGCCGCCCGCTCGCGCGCGGTCTCGATCTGGGCCTGGAAGAGACGGTTGTCGGGCGTGTACGTCATCGGGGCGAGCGCGTCGAGCAGCCCCGAGGCGATCCAGCGGGGCCAGTCCTGGAGCTTCTGGTGCACGGCCTGGGCCTCGTCGGGCGCGACGGCCGCGGAGAGGACGAGCGCCGGCCGCTCGGCGCGGGCCGCGTCGGCGAGCCGCGCGGCGAGCGCGCTCAGCACGCTGCGCTGGTACTCGCCCCACGCCGAGGGGTCCCGCGCGGGCCCGCCGAGGAGGTCGCTCCCGCCGGAGCGTCGGCGGAAGCCCTCGAGCGACGAGCGCGACCAGTCGAAGTCTCGGCCCGGGTAGCGGATGAAGTCGAAGTGCAGCCCGTCCACCGGGTAGGCGCGGACGATCTCGCGGACCACCGCCTCGAGGTGGTCGCCCACGGCCGGGATCGAGGGCGAGAGGTAGAAGCCCTCGACGTCGCCCTCTCTCCGCCCCGCCTCCTGGACGAGGCGGAGGCGCCGCTCGGGCGTGGCGACGAGGGCCGCCGTGGCGGCGGATCGGGGGACCATCGCCCACTCCGGGTGGCGCTCGAGCACGTGCCCCCGCGGCAGCGGTTGCCCGAAGTGCGCCGCGAGGAGCACGTTCACCCAGGCGTGGACCGCGATCCCCCGCGCCCGGGCCCGCGCCTGGAGCCGCGCGAGCGGGTCGAACTCCCGGGGCTGGCGCTCGAGCAGGGGGCTGCGCGGGGCGAGACGCGAGCGGTAGAAGGCGTCGCCGCGGCCCCGGACCTGGACGAAGATCGCGTTCATGCCGGCCTTCGCGGCGGCGTCCACGACGTCGTCGACGGCCTTCGGCGAGACGAGGGCCGTCCTCACCACCCACAGGCCGCGCATCTCGCCCGGGGGCGCCGCCGCCCGCGCCGAGGGGGCGAAGAGAAGGACGGCGGTCGTCACGAGGCAGGCGAGGGCCGTCCGCATGTCCGCTGATCCTAGCAGGGCGCGCGCGGCCCGGGCAAGCGGAACCTCCCGGCGCCCAACGGTTTGCGCTATGATGGCGGACGGGTCATGATGCGCCTCGCGCCGCCTCTTCTCGCGCTCGTCTTCCCCCTCTGCCTGCCGCACGCGTTCGCCGCCGCCTCGTCGGGGGGCGAGGAGACCGCGCGGCGCCTCATCCGGCAGGTCGAGGAGCGGCACGCCCGCGCCCGGGACCTCACCGCCCGCTTCACCCAGAGCTACCGCTCCGGGATGCTGGGACGGGAGATCGCCGAGCGGGGGGTCGTGTCGATCAAGAGGCCCGGGCTCATGCGCTGGGAGTACAAGGAGCCCGAGGCGAAGCTCTTCGTCTCGGACGGGAAGACGTTCTACTTCTACGTGCCCGCCGACCGGCAGGTCGTGGTGAGCGAGCAGGAGGCCGAGCGCTCGCTCGCGGGGCGCCTGCTCGCGGGCCGGGGCGGTCTGCTCGAGGAGTTCGACGCGTCGCTCGCGGAGCCGCTCGACGAGGGGGTCTTCCGACTCGTGCTCGTCCCCCGCCGCGAGCAGGCCGAGGTGGAGCGGGCCGAGGTCGAGGTGGAGCCGGGCGGGAGGATCCGCTCGATCCTCCTCCGGGACCTCCAGGGCAACCGCACCCGCTTCCGCTTCGAGGCGGTGCGCGAGAACACCGGCCTGCCCGACCGGCTGTTCCGCTTCGAGGTCCCGGCCGGGGTCGAGGTGATTCGCGGATGAGACGCCTGCTGCCGTCGCTCGCCGCGCTCGCGCTCGCCGCGGGGTGCGCCACCTCGGGGGCCTTCCGCTCCGGGGAGAACGCCGAGCGGCTCCAGGACTACGACCGGGCGGTGGTCGAGTACCAGAGGGCCGTCCAGGCCGACCCCGACAACGTCCAGTACCGCCGCGCCCTCGAGCGGGCCCGGATGCGCGCCTCGACCGACCACACGAACATGGCGCGGCGGCTCTCCGGGCGCGGCCTCTACAACGAGGCCCTCGCCGAGTACCGCCTGGCCCTCGAGCTCAGCCCGAACGCCCCCGGCGTCGCGGAGGAGGTCCGCGAGCTCGAGAAGCGACGGCAGCAGAGCGCCGTGTCCCTCCAGGAGGCGAAGGCGCGGGCGCGAGAGCGGAGCCTGCCCGGGCTCGAGGTGGCCCCGGAGGCGCAGCAGCCGCTCGGGATCGTGTTCCGGGGGGCGAGCCTGCGCGAGGCCTACGTCGCCCTCGCCCGGGCGGCGGGGGTGAACGTCACGTTCGACCCCTCGTTCCAGGACACGACGGTGAGCCTCGACCTGCGCGACGTCGGCTTCGAGCAGGCCCTGAACGCCCTCGCCGCGGCGGGAAGGACCTTCCACCGGGTCGTCGACGCGAAGGTCCTGAACGTCGTGCCCGACACGCCGACCAAGAGGCGGGAGTTCGAGCAGCAGGTCGTCAAGACGCTCTTCCTGTCGAACGCGGACCTCAAGGAGACGATCGACCTGCTGCGGGTCGTCCTCGGGGCCCGCCGCGTCGCGCCCCTGCCCGGCACGAACGCCCTCACGATCAACGACACGCCGGACAAGGTGGCGGCGGCCGAGCGGATCGTCGAGATCGTGGACAAGCGCCGGGCGGAGGTGGTCGTCGAGGTCCAGATCCTCGAGGTGGGGCGCAACAAGCTCAAGGAGTACGGGATCTACCTGACCTCCGGCCTCGACTCGCAGGGCATCGAGGGCATCGCCTCCGGGATCTTCCCGGACCCGCGGATCACGAACCCGTCCGAGGGGCCCTACGACCGCGACAACCTCGTGGTCACGTCGCTGCCCGGGGCGGTCGTGCGCCTCCTCGAGACCGACTCCTCCACCCGCCTCCTCGCGAACCCGCAGCTGCGGGTCTCCGAGGGCGAGACGGCGCAGGCCCGATTCGGCGACCAGGTGCCGGTCCCCGTCACCACGTTCACCGCGATCGCCGGGGGCGGGCTGCCGCAGCAGCCGATCACCTCGTTCGAGTACAAGAACGTCGGGGTGAACATCGACATCACGCCGCGGGTCCACCAGGACGGCGAGGTCAGCCTCGAGCTCAAGCTCGACATCTCCGCGGTCGGCACCCCCGGCTACCAGGGCCTGCCCACGTTCAACAGCCGCACGGTCAACTCGAAGATCCGCCTGCGCGACGGCGAGACCAACCTGCTCGCCGGCCTCATCCTCGACAACGAGCGCCGCGGCCTGACCGGGCTGCCCGGCATCGCCAGCATCCCGTTCATCGGCCGGCTGTTCGCGCGGAACAAGGACGAGGCGCAGCAGACCGACATCGTGATGACGCTGACCCCGCACATCATCCGTCGGTCGGAGATCACCGAGGCCGACCTGCGCTCGTTCCTCGTCGGCGGCGAGAGCTCCCCCTTCCTCTTCGAGACTCCCCCGCCCACGACGCCCGCGGGAGCGTCCCGCCCGGCGGAGGCGCCGCGCATCGAGCCGATCCGCCCCCCCTCGGCGACCCCGCCGCCCCCGCCGAGCCCCTAGGCTAGAGCTTCTCGATCCGCACCTTGCTGATGCGGTTGCGCTCCACGTCGACCACGGTGAAGCGCCACGGCCCGATCGACACCGCCTCGCCGCCCTTCGGCACCGACCCGAGCCGCTCGAGCATGAAGCCCGCCACCGTCTCGAACTCGCCTTCGGGCACCGGGATCCCGTGGGCCTCCCGCAGCTCCGCCGCGGGCAGGGTCCCCTCCACCACCAGCGACCCGTCGCGCATCCGCTCGACCGGCCGCTCCTCCCAGTCGTACTCGTCCTGGATCTCTCCCACGATCTCCTCGATCAGGTCCTCGAGGGTCACGAGGCCGCTGACCGAGCCGTGCTCGTCCACGACGAGCGCGAGGTGGGTGCGCCGCTTCTGCAGCTCCTTCAGGAGCTCGCCCACCTTCTTCGTCTCCGGGACGAGGTGGACGGGGTGGAGGATCTTGCGCACGACGACCGGCTGGCGCTTCTCGAGCAGGCGCAGGGCGTCCTTCGCGTAGACGACGCCGAGGGGATTGTCGAGCGAGCCCGAGTAGGCGGGGATCCGGGAGAAGCCGCTCTCCACGATCAGCGAGCCGACCTCGGCGGGGGGCGTGTCCGCGTCGAGGGCGAAGACCTTGGGCCGCGGGACCATGACCTTGCGCACGGGCGTGTCCTTGAACTCGAACACGCTGTGGATGATCTCCATCTCGGTCTGGTCGAGGACGCCCTGCTGCCGGCCCTCCCGGACGAGGTGCTTGATCTCCTCCTCGGAGACGAACGTCCGCGCCCCCGCCTCCCTGATCCCGAACGCCCGCAGGACGAGCCGGGTCGAGGCGGCGAGGAAGCCCACGACCCACCGCGAGGCCCGCGCCATCAGGCGGAACGGCGCGGAGACGAGAAGGGCGATCCCTTCGGTGTAGCGCAGGGCGAGCGCCTTCGGGACGAGCTCCCCGAGCACCAGCTCGACGTAGACGATCGACACGCCGACGAGCGCGCTCGCGAGGAGGGCGGGGGGCACGAAGCGGGAGAGCGCCGCCCCGGCGAGCGCGGGCTCGATGTGGCGCGAGGCGAGCACGCCCCCGAGGACGCCGGCGAGCGTCCCGCACACCGTGACCCCGATCTGCACGGTGGCGAGAAACTGGTCCATGTTGTCCTGGAGGGCCTTGACCCGGGCGGCGGCCCGGTTGCCCTCCCCGGCGAGCCCGTCGATGCGGCTGCGCCGGGCGGAGATGATCGCGATCTCGCTCCCCGAGAAGAAGCCGTTCCCGAGGAGGAGGATGACGATCGACGCGGCGATGAAGACGGGCTCGGACATGGCTCTGAGGGAACGCATGTTACCCCAGGCCGCCCGCCGCCTTGCCCCCGCCCCGGCCGTCTGGTAGCGTGCCCTGACGCGTTCCCGGAGGACGCCCGGCGACGGCGCACGGGAGCGGGGAGGAAGCCTTGGCCAACGGCGAGATCTTCGACGTCACCGTCATCGGCACCGGCCCCGGGGGCTACGTGGCCGCGATCCGGGCGGCCCAGATGGGCCTCAAGACCGCGATCGTGGAGCGCGACCCCGCGGGCTGCGGCGGGACCTGCCTCCAGCGGGGCTGCATCCCCACGAAGGCGCTCCTGCACACCGCCGACCTCCTCGAGGACTTGAGGAACCGCAAGGAGTACGGGATCGTGGCCGAGAACGTCGGCCTCGACTTCCCCGCCCTCATGACCCGCAAAGACCGGATCGTCGTGCGGCTCAGCAAGGGCATCGAGACCTACCTCTTCAAGAAGAACAAGATCACCCTCTTCAAGGGCCACGGCCGGCTCGACGGGGCGAAGGCGGTGGTCGTGAAGAGCGAGACGGGCGAGGCGAGGCTCGACACCAAGAACGTCATCCTCGCCACCGGGTCGCGCCCGAAGACGCTGCCCGGCATCTCGGTCGACGGCAAGTCGATCCTCACCTCCGACGACATCCTCCAGCTCCGCGAGGTCCCGAAGAGCCTCATCGTGATCGGGGCGGGGGCGGTGGGGATCGAGTTCGCCTCCATGTTCGCCCGCTTCGGCTCGACCGTGACCGTGATCGAGATGCTGCCCCGCATCCTCCCCCTCGAAGACGAGGAGATCTCGGCCGAGGCCCACAAGGTCCTCGCCAAGCACATGACGATCCACACCGGGGCGAAGACCGAGGCCGCGCTCAAGACGCCGAACGGCGTCGAGGTCGGCTTCCGCGACGCGAAGGGCGAGTCGAAGACGGTCACCGCGGACATCCTGCTGGTCGCGGTCGGCCGGGGGCCGGTGACCGACGGGCTCAACCTCGAGTCGACGAAGGTGCAGCTCGACCGCGGCTACGTGAAGGTCGACCACCTGATGGCGACCGACGAGGCCGGGGTCTTCGCGATCGGGGACGTCGTGGCCCTTCCCGACCGGGCGCACCCGCAGCTCGCCCACGTGGCCTCGGCCGAGGGCATCGGCGTCGCCGAGCGGCTGGCCGGCCACGCCGTCCCGGCGCTCGACTACGACCGCGTCCCCTCCGCCACCTACTGCCGGCCGGAGACGGCCGGGGTCGGCCTGACCGAGGCCGAGGCGAAGAAGCGCGGCTACGACGTGAAGGTCGGCCGCTTCAACTTCGGCAACCTCGCGAAGCCGCGCATCCTCGGCCACCCCGAGGGCCTCGTCAAGGTCGTCTCCGAGGCGAAGTACGACGAGGTGCTCGGCGTCCACATGGTGGGGCCGCACGCGACCGACCTCATCTCCGAGGCCTGCGTCGCCCTGCGGCTCGAGGCCACCACCGAGGAGATCTTCCGCACCGTCCACCCGCACCCCACGCTGCCCGAGGCGCTCATGCAGGCGGCGGAGGCCGTGTACGGCCACGCGATCGACGCGTAGGTCGGAAGAAGCGAGCGAGGCACCGCGATGACCGACGTCATCATGCCCCAGATGGGGGAGTCGATCGCCGAGGGCACGGTCACCAAGTGGATGAAGAACGTGGGCGACCGCGTCGAGCGCGACGAGCCCCTGTTCGAGATCTCGACCGACAAGGTGGACGCGGAGATCCCCTCCCCCGCCGCCGGCATCCTCAAGGAGATCCGCGTCCAGCCCGGCACCACCGTGCCGATCAACACCGTGGTCGGCGTCATCGCCGCCGAAGGGGACGCGGCACAGGCGGTGGTCGCTCCGCCTCCGGCCCCCGCGCCGCCTCCGCCGCCGGTCGAGTTCCGCATCGAGGGCGAGGCGCCCGCGCCGGCCCCGCCGCCGCCCGCGGCGCCGGAGAAGCCGAGGTCCGAGATGACCGCGGAAGAGCTGCGCCTCCAGCGCTCCTCGCCGGTCGTCCGCAAGATCGCCGCCGAGCACCAGGTGGACATCCGGCAGATCCCGGGCACCGGCATCGGCGGGCGCGTCACCAAGCAGGACATCCTCGGCCACATCGACTCGCGGGCCGCGGCCGCTCCCACGCCGGCCGTGGCCGCCCCCCCGCCGAGCCAGCCCCCCGTGGCTGCTCCGCCCGCGGCACCTGCGGCGGCGGCGCCCCAGGCCCCGCCGGCGCCCGCGCCGTCCGCTCCCGCGGCCCCGGCGCCCGGCGGCCCCCGCGTCCAGGTCGTGCCCATGTCGCCGATCCGCAAGAAGACCGCAGAGCACATGGTCCTCTCGAAGCGCACCTCGGCCCACGTCTCGACCGTCTTCGAGATCGACATGACGCGGGTCGACCAGCTCCGCCAGAAGCACAAGGCGGCCTTCGAGGAGCGGGGCGTTCGCCTCACCTACACGCCCTTCGTCCTCAAGGCGGTGGTGGACGCGCTCAAGGCCTTCCCCGTCCTCAACGCCAGCATCGAGGGCGAGACGATCGTCTACCGCAAGGACGTGAACCTCGGCCTCGCGGTGGCCCTCGACTGGGGGCTCATCGTCCCCGTGATCCACCACGCGGACGAGAAGAACGTCCTCGGCCTCGCCCGCGCGGTGAACGACCTCGCCGACCGCGCGCGCTCGAAGAAGCTCAAGGTCGAGGAGGTCCAGGGCGGCACCTTCACCGTCACCAACCCCGGCGTCTTCGGCAGCCTCTTCGGGACGCCGATCATCAACCAGCCCCAGGTCGCGATCCTCGCCACCGGCACGATCGAGAAGCGGCCCGTCGTCCGCGACGACGCCATCGCCATCCGGACCATGAGCTACTTCTGCCTCACCTTCGACCACCGCCTCGTGGACGGGGCCGACGCCGACCGCTTCATGGCCCTCGTCAAGAAGACGCTCCAGGAGTTCGACGAAGCTGCCCTCTAGCCGTCCCCTCGTCGTGAAGCGGCTCGGGCGCGTCCCGTACGCCCGGGGCCTCGAGATCCAGGAAGAGCTCGTCGCCCTCCGCCAGAAGGGCGAGGCGGAGGACCACCTCCTCCTCCTGGAGCACGACCCCGTCTTCACCCTCGGCCGCAACGCCCGCAAGGAGAACGTGCTGTTCCCCGCCGAGGCCCTGCGCGCGCGCGGCTTCGACGTCTTCGAGACCGGCCGCGGCGGCGACGTCACCTACCACGGCCCGGGCCAGGTCGTGGGCTACCCCATCCTCGACCTCTCCCCCGACCGCCGCGACGTCCACCGCTACGTGCGCGACCTCGAGGAGGTCATGATCCGCACCTCGGCCGACTACGGCGTCGAGGCCGGCAGGGTGTCCGGCCTCACCGGCGCCTGGGTCGGCCCCGACAAGATCGGCGCCATCGGCGTCCGCATCGCCCGCTGGGTCGCCTCCCACGGCTTCGCCTTCAACGTGGGCACCGACCTCTCCGCCTTCGACCTCATCGTCCCCTGCGGCATCCGCGGGAGGGGCGTCACCAGCCTCGAGCGCCTCCTGGGACACCCGGTCGCTCTCGACGAGGTCATGGACCGCCTCACGGCACACTTCCTCGACGTGTTCGACAAGGAAGCCGCGTAGGCCTCGCGGTGTCGGTGCTCGGGGAGGGCCGGTCGAGCCCCGCCTACCTCCGCCGGGCCTCCTGGTAGAGGCGGGCGTTGCGGAGGGCGATGACGAGGAACTCGGCGAGGGTCTCTCCCGCCGCGACGTCGTCGAGGCCGAAGGCGAAGGGCTCCTCGCTCTGGACGTCGATGGCGCCGACGACGTCGGAGCCTTCCAGGAGGGGGATGACCATCTCGGAGCGGGTGCCGGGAACGTCGGGGTGGTAGTCGGGGTCCTTCGCGACATCGCCCACGACCTGGGGGGCGCGCAGGCGGATGGCGCGGCCGATGACGCCGCCCGGCGGGCCCTGGGCGCGGCCGGCGCTGGCCCGCCGCGTGCCGGGCTTGCCCGCCCAGCGGCCGACGAGGACGCCCTCGTCGTCGAGGACGACGACCGCGACGTAGGAGTGGCCCATGCGGGTGCGGACCTGGTCCGCGGCCTGCTGCATGAGGTCCTCGGGCTCGTGGATCGGCGCGATGCGCCGGGCGACGGAGGAGAGGAGGCCGATCTGCTCCGCGCGGTGTCTGCTCTGCGCCTCGGCCCGGCGCAGGGCCTCGTTCGACCGCTGGACCTCGCGGGCGCGCTCGGCCGCCCGGGCGGCCTGCTCCTGGGCCTCGACGAGGCGGCGCGAGGACTCCTCCTCCTGCGCCGCGAGGAGGGCCTCGAGGCGCCGGTCGCCGAGCTCGTCGAGGGCGACGAGGGTCTCGGCGAGGGCCTCGGTGTCGGGGGCGGCACGCAGGAGGACGGTGGCGAGGCAGCGGTCGAGGACCCGGATGTCCTGGGCGGTGCCCAGGAGGCTCACTCCGCGGCGGGTCGCCGCCTCGGCCCGGTGGGCCTCCTCCCGCAGGAGACCATCCACGTCCCCTGCCCTGAGCCGCGCGAGGAGCGCCTCGAGGTCGGCCGCGCAGCGCTCGCGCACGTCGGCCTCCGCGACCCCCCGGACGTCGGCCACCGCGCGGACCCAGTCGCCGAGGACGCTCTCGCGGTGGGGCTCGAGCCACTCCGCGGCGCGCTGCAGCGCGGGCGCGAGGCGGCTCACCGCGGCGCCTCGCCTCGGTGGAGGCACGCGATGCCGAAGGTCAGGAGCCTCACGCGCACGTCGCGGAAGCCGGCCTCCTCCATGAGGCCGGCGAAGGCCTCGGGGGTCGGGAACTTCGCGACCGACGCCGGGAGATAGGTGTAGGCCGAGGAGTCGCCGCTCACGAGGGCCCCGATCCGCGGCAGGACGTGGCGGAAGTAGAGGCGATAGGCGGCGCCGAGGAGGCCCTTCGGGGTCGAGAACTCGAGGACGACGAAGCGCCCGCCGGGCCGCAGCGCGCGTCTCACCTCCCGCATCGCGGCCACGGGGTCGCCCACGTTGCGGATGCCGAACGCGACGAGGGCGCCGTCGAAGAGGCCGCCGCGCACGGGCAGCCGCTCCCCGTCGCCGCCGCTGAGGGCGGCCCGGGAGGCGAAGCCGCCCCGTTCGAGCTTGCGCGCGCCCCGCACCAGCATCTCGTGCGAGAGGTCGACGCCGAGGCCGCGGTGCCGCGGGTCCCGGCCGAGCGCCTCGATCAGCAGGTCGGCGGTTCCGGTGCACAGGTCGAGGACCCGGGCCCCGGGCGGCAGGTCGAGGAGGTCGACCGCGGCCTGACGCCACCGCACGTCGGTGCCGAAGGAGAGCACGCGGTTGAGCAGGTCGTAGCGCGGCGCGATGCGATCGAACATCGAGCGCACCGCCGCCCTCTCCGGCGCGCCGGGCGTGGGCGCCCCCGTCGTCGTGCTCACGCGCAGGACCTCGCTCACCGAAGGCGCGATTCTAACCTGCCCCGCCCGAGGCCAGCCACGCCGCGGCCGCGGTCACCGCGAAGTAGGCGAGGCTCACCCAGCCGTTGAGGTTGAAGGCCTGCATGACCCGCGAGAGGTCCGAGGCGCTCACCAGCGTGTGCTCCCACGCGAGGAGGAGGGCGACGAGCGCCACCCCGCCGACGTAGAGGGGGTGAAGCGGCGCCGTCCAGTAGAGGCCGAGGAGGGCCGCCACCGCGAGGGCGTGGAGGACGCGCGCGAGGACGAGGGCCCGCGCCACGCCGAGGCGGGCCGGGATCGAGCGCAGGCCCTCCCGCCGGTCGAAGTCCACGTCCTGGCAGGCGTAGAGGGTGTCGAACCCGGCCACCCAGAGGAGGACCGCGAGGCCGAGGACGAGCGGCGTCACCTCGAAGCGTCCGCGCACGGCCAGCCACGCCCCGACGGGGGCCACCGCGAGCGAGAGGCCGAGGGCGAGCTGCGAGAGGTCGGTGAAGCGCTTCGTCCACGAGTAGCCGAAGACGATCGCGAGGGCCACCGGGGACAGCGCGAGGCACAGCGGGTTGAGCATCCCCGCGGCGAGGACGAAGGCCACGACGGACACGGCCACGAAGAGCCACACCTCCCGCCGGCTGAGGACGCCCCGCGGCAGCTCGCGCGAGGCGGTGCGGGGGTTGCGGGCGTCGATCGCGTGGTCGGCGAGCCGGTTCACGCCCATCGCGGCGCTGCGGGCGGCCACCATGGCCACGACGATCCAGAAGAGGACCCGGCCGTCGAACCCGTCCGCCGCCGTGGCGAGGGCGAAGGAGGCGAGGGCGAACGGCAGCGCGAAGACCGAGTGCGAGAAGCGGATCATCCGCCCGTAAGCGGCGGTGCGCTCGAGGAGGCCCATCAGGCGGCCTCCACCGGGCGAAGCCGCGCCTCGCCCGAGAGGAGGAAGACGCAGGGGTCCTCCGGCGTGCCTTCGGCGGGGGCGAAGGCGAGTGCGGCCCTCTTCCCCGGGGCGATCGCGCCGAGGTCGGGCAGGGAGAGCGCCTCCGCCCCGCCGAGGGTCGCCATGCGGAGGATCGCGGCGGGGTCGAGGTCGGGGAACTGCCGGCGGAGGAGGACGGCGTCCTCGAGCACGTCGAGGTCGTCCGCGCTCGCGAGGCTGTCGGTCCCGAGAGCGAGGCGGACGCCGGCGGCGAGGAGAGCCGGCACGTCGGCGGTGCCGACGCCCAGGTTGCGGTTGCTGCGCGGGCAGAGGACCACGTGGACCCCGCGGCGGGCCAGCGTCTCCCGGTCGGCGGCGCCGACCTGGACGCCGTGCGCGGCCACGAGGCGCTCGTGGAGAACGCCGAGGCCGTCCGCGTACGCGACCGGGGTCGTCCCCGGCGGGACGAACGGCACCTGCCCGAGGCCGCGCCGCTCGAGGAACGCGAGCCACTCGCCCCCGCCGTCCCGCAGGAACGCCGCCTCCTCGCGCGACTCCGCGAGGTGGATGGCGGCCGGCCCCCCGCGCGCGACGAGAGCGCGCAGGAGCGACGGGGAGACCGAGTGCGGGGCGTGCGCGGCGAGGCGCACCTCGAGCCCGCAGCGCAGGGTCGCTCGCGCGGCCGCGAGCCGCTCCTGCCCCCAGGCCAGGGTGGCGTCCGCCTTCTGCGGGTCCCACGCGAGCAGCTCGAGGAAGACGACGCCCGACAGCCGCGACGCGGCGAGCAGGTCGAGGTGGCCGAGGGCGTTCCCTACGTCCCCCACCGCGACCGTCCCGCGCTCCTCGAGGAAGCGGATGGCCTGGGCGGTGGCCGCGCGCACCGCCTCATCGGGGAAGCGGCCGCGGCTCGCCACGACCCCCTCGACCCACGGCACGAACCCCGCCCCGCCCCGGACCTCCCTCGCGAGGTGGGACAGCTCCAGGTGGACGTGCGCGTTCACGAGGCCGGGCAGGAGAACACCGTTGCCGAGGTCACGGACGGGCCCGGCCGGCCGATCGGGCGCGTCCTCCCGTCCGACCCAGGCGATGCGCCCGTTCTCGACCGCGACGAGGCCACGCCGGAGCGGAGGCGCCGCCACCGGGAGGACCCAGGAGGCGGTCAGGAGAAGCATCGGGCCGCCGGAAGTCGCCTCAGCTCGCGAGCGACGTCGCGGCGGTGTGGCCCTCGGGCAGGGCCGGCGTCTCGTGGCTCCAGCAGTACGGGTCGCCCACGATCTGGTAGTCCATCGTGCGCCGCTTGGGCACGAAGCCCGCCTCCTGGATCGCGCGGGCGATCTGCGCCTCGGTCAGGCGGAAGTGCGCCCCGGCCGCGGAGACGACGTTCTCCTCGATCATCAGCGAGCCGAAGTCGTTCGCCCCGAACCGCAGCGACACCTGGCCGATCTTCGCCCCCTGGGTGACCCACGAGGCCTGGACGCTCGGGAAGTTGTCGAGGAAGACCCGCGAGACGGCGAGCGTGCGCAGGTACTGGAACGAGGTCAGCTCGTCGCCGGCGAGGGCGGTGTTCTCGGGCTGGAACGTCCAGCCGATGAACGCGGTGAAGCCCCCCGTGCGGTCCTGCAGCTCGCGCAGGCGCACGAGGTGCTCGATCCGCTCCTCGAGCGTCTCCACGTGGCCGAACATCATCGTGGCCGTCGTGCGCATGCCGAGCCGGTGCGCGGTCTCCATGACCTCGAGCCACTCCGCGGTCGAGCCCTTGGCGATCCCGATCACGTTGCGCACGCGGTCGCTCAGGATCTCCGCCCCGCCCCCGGGGATCGAGTCGAGCCCGGCCGCCATCATCCGGCGCAGCGTCTCGTCGAGCGAGAGCTTCGAGACCCGCGCCACGTGCTGCACCTCGGCCGGGGAGAGGCCGTGGATCCAGATCGGGTAGGTCCCCTTGATCCAGCGGAACAGGCCCTCGTAGTACTCGATGCCGAGGTCGGGGTGAAGCCCCCCCTGCAGCAGGATCTGCCGGCCGCCGAGGGCGATCGTCTCCTCGATCTTCTGCGCGAGCTCCTCGCGGGTCAGGAGGTAACCCTCCTTCGAGGGCAGGTCGCGGTAGAAGGCGCAGAAGGCGCACTGGGCCGTGCACACGTTCGTGTAGTTGATGTTGCGGTCGATGATGTAGGTGACGACCGGCTCGGGGTGCTTGCGCCAGCGCACCGTGTCGGCGAGAGCGCCCAGCTCGAGGAAGTCCCCCTCGCGCAGGAGCAGCGCCCCCTCCTCCGGCGTGAGCCTCTCCCCGTCCTCGACCTTCCGCGTGACGTCGTCAAGCTTCGGCATGGAATCTCAGCTCCGGCACGGCCGGGACGAGGG
Organism: uncultured Acidobacteriota bacterium; assembly: GCA_964561785.1. Lineage (GTDB taxonomy): Bacteria > Acidobacteriota > Vicinamibacteria > Fen-336 > Fen-336 > DATBSL01. The sequence continues at coordinate 53,906 of CAZLRF010000024.1, forward strand.
AGAGCGCGTGCGCCCGGCGGTAGAACTCCCGCAGGCCCGCCCGCTCCTCCTCCCCCAGCCGATAGACGATGTTCTCCCGAAGGTACGCCTCGTACGTCGCGGCGCGGGCGGGGTCGCCCCCCGCGTGCGCGGAGGCGATCGCGGCCAGGCTTCCCGTGCCCTCCCGCAGGGCCCCCTGCAGCCGCGCGACGTCGGCCGGCGAGACCGCCCCGTGCCGCCCCGCCCAGAACGCGTAGACGAACGGCAGGCCGGTCGTGCGGGTCCACTCCGCCCCGAGGTCGAGCCGCGGCGCGTCGGCCTCGTGGTCGAGCGCCGGGTCGCCGATGAGCAGCGCCGCGTCCGCCACCGCCAGCATGTCGACGAGGCTCGGCCCCATCGGCACGTACTCGGGGTCCCGCCCCAGCCGCTCCCGCATCAGGATCCTCACGAGGGCGGCGCTCGTCCGGCTCGACGTGTCGAGCGCCACCCGCCGCACCCGCTCGAGCCGGCCGTGGTGGAAGAGGAGCACCGAGCGCACCGCCCCCCGGCTCGCGATCGCGACGCCGGGGACGATGGAGTAAAGCCCGAAGGCGTACTCGACGGACGGGACGAGGCCGAGGTCGACCTCCCCCGCGTGCAGGCGGCGCGCCACCCGCGAGGGCACCTCGCGCTCGAGGCGGAAGCCGGGGTCGGCGTCGAGGCCGTGGACGGTCGGGGCCGCGTTGAGGTAGGACACGGCGCCGAGCCGCACCGCCCGGCGGCGGCCCCCGCCCGCCGCGACCCCCGCCGGGGCGGGCGCGGTCGCGCTCACCACTCCTTGACCACGTTGAAGACGGTGTCGCGCTCGACCGGCCGCCGGCCCGCCTCGCGCACCAGCCGGACGAGCTCGTGGACGGTCATCGCCTGCGGGGTCGGCGCCCCCGCGTCGTGGGCGATCTTCTCCTCGGTCACGGTGCCGTCGATGTCGTCGGCCCCGAAGGAGAGGCCCACCTGGGCGAGCCGGGGCGTGATCATGATCCAATAGGACTTCACGTGCGGCACGTTGTCGAGCACGAGCCGCGCGACCGCGATCGCCTTGAGGTCGTCGAAGCCGGTCGTCTCCGGCAGGTTCATGGCCGGCGCCTCCCAGGGCTGGAAGGCGAGCGGGATGAAGGTCACGAAGCCGCCCGTCTCGTCCTGCAGCTCGCGCAGGCGCAGCAGGTGGTCGACCCGGTCCTCGAGCGACTCCACGTGCCCGTAGAGCATCGTCGCGTTCGAGGGGATGCCCAGGCGGTGGGCGGTCCGCATCACGTCGAGCCACTGCGCGGCGTCGGCCTTGCCCTTGATGATCCGGTTGCGGGTGTCCTTCGCGAAGATCTCGGCCCCCCCGCCCGGCATCGAGTCGAGTCCCGCCTCCTTGAGCTCGGCGAGGATCTCCTCGACGCTCTTGCGGTAGAGCCGGTGGAAGAAGAAGACCTCGACCGCGGTGAAGGCCTTCACGTGGATGTCCGGCCGCGCGCGCTTGATCTCCCGCAGCATGTCGGTGAAGTAGGAGAAGGGCAGCTCGGGGTGCAACCCGCCCACGATGTGCACCTCGCGCACCGCCCGGGGCTGCTTCGCCACCGCCTCCACCACCTCGTCGACCGCCATCGTGTACGCCCGCGGCTCGTCCTTCTTCGCGGCGAAGGCGCAGAAGTCGCACGTGGCCACGCACACGTTCGTGTGGTTCACGTGCGTGTTCCACACGAAGTACGCCGCGTCGCCGTGCATCCGCTCCCGGACGTGGTTGGCGAGGCGGCCGAGGGAGATGAGGTCGTGCGTCCGGTAGAGGGCGAGCGCGTCGTCGAAGCCGAGGCGCTCGCCGGCGAGGACCTTCTCGCGGACGGGCTCGAGGGCGGGGTCGCGGTGTCGTGCCGGCGCGGCAGTCACGATCGAGTGCATCCGTTCTCCGGGGGCGCCGCGGCACCCGATCCCCGGGGGACGTTCCCGGCCCGGCGCGCGAGCGGCAGGTGTTGCTTCCCCAAGGTTAGCACGGCTTTACCGCGCCTCCCCGCGGGGCGTACACTGCGCCCATGAGGCTTCCCGCGGCGCTCGCCGGGCTGTCTCTCCTCGCCGCTCCCGCGGCGGCCGAGGTGGCCGTTCGGCTGGCCGACGGTCAGGTGGAGCTCGTGGCGAGGACCGCCCCGCTCTCCGAGGTCCTCGATCGCCTCGCGCGCCAGACGGGCATGAAGGTCGTCTACGAGGGCCCGGCGCCCCGCCAGCTCGTGACGGTCACCTTGCGCGGGAGGTCCCCGGCGGAGACGGTCCTCTCGCTCCTCGAGGGCCTCGGCCTCAACTTCGCCCTCGTCGCCGACCCCGCGGGCTCCCGCGTCCAGACCCTCCTCGTCGCGGGCACGGCGTCGGCGAGCACGACCCCCGCATCGACGACCGCCGCCGCGCGCCCGGCCCCGGGGCCCCGCCGACCGTTCGGCCCGCCCCCGGGCGCCTCCCCCGAGACGGTCGACCCCGCCTTCGAGGAGGAGGCGGACCTGGAGGAGGCGGACGACCCGGCGTTCTCCGGCCTGCCCCCGGGAGTCGAGCCCGACCCGGGCACGGCCCCCGCGGTCGACCCCTCGGTCGCGAATCCGGGCGCTCCGCCCGCGAACGCACCGGGGCCGCCGCTCGGCCTCCCGGTGACTCCCCCGTCGAGCCCGTTCTCGGCCTCCCCCTTCACGCCACAGCCTCAGCCGTTCCCGCCCCTGCCGCCCGGCGTGCCCGGAACGCCGAACGCCCCCGGCGCCCCGCCCCAGGGCGAAGAGCCGCCGACGCCTCCGCCGGACTAACCGGAGTCGTTCGGCTCCCACTTCGGAGCAAGCGGGCCGGGCGCGGACCTCCGGCGGCGTGCACTCGTGTGAGGATCGCCCCACTCTCCCCGAAAGGCAGACCTTCGAGCGGAGGATCGACTCCATCCTCCGCCTCGAGCAGGGCGACCTGGTCTGGGGTCGCGCTTGATGGCCCGGAGCATCACCTTGCCGAGCTCGCGGTCGTGGCCCAGACGGCCCTGGGCGGGAGCTGGCGGCGCCAGGGCCACCGCCAGCGTGAGAACGGCCAGGTCGCGACCCACTGCCGCCCCCGCGCGACCGAGGATTCGCCTTCCTCGTCATGACATCCTTCCCGCTCTCCCCGCATTCAGGCTGGCCAGGCGCAAGCGGTCTTGGATGCGACTCGCCGAACCGCACCCTCTCTAGAGAGACATGCCGCGGGCCGACACCAGATCAACACTCACAACATCGACCCTTCACCGGCGGAAGGGACCTCGAATGTGGTCGACACCTCGGCGCATCCCCGGCGAGACGACCTGGCTCTACTCCCACCATCGGAGAGGATCGCCGGTATTGGGGTCGTAGACGTTGGAATACTGCCACTGCGATCCGGGATACCTGTCAGCGGCGGCAGCGAGAGCCCTTTCGATCGCCGGAAACCCAGCATTGGCCGGTACCGTGACGGCGATCAATCCGGGGGTATAGGCGTCCACCGAGCCGCGAAGCGGCGCCACATCTCGTTCGATCGCCTCAGCGACCATTCTCGTTGCCTGCGCATCGTCTGCAGCCGATTCCGCGAGATAGAACTGGATACATACGTTCCCGCCGTGCGCTATGACCTCGAACTCGCCGGTCGCGCCGTTGACAATCCTGATCACATCACCCGATGCGAGTGCCGTGGCGTAGAGAGGAGACCGAAGAATCTCCCATTCGTTCTCCCGGACGCGGCGAGCGGGCACTTCCTCGGCACCAGGCCTCCGTGCATCCCTGACGGCTACTCGGACGTGTTCGTGCATCGCTTCTGCTCGCATGCTAGTCCACTCTGCCGTACGGTGCACCGAAGCTGCCACGAGCCGCACATGTCCGCCCGGGCTTCGGGGCGGGGCGATTACCCTGGCTCAGGTTGCATGCAGCCCCCTCACACCTGAGATTCTCGTCTGAAAGGTCACCGCCGCGCGAGCGGGCCTTCTTGTGCCCCGTGTGGATGTTGGCGGGGTTTCTGGATTCCTGCCCGCACGTGGCACGCTGCCAAGAGCCGTCCGCCCGCTGGTCGCGCTCCAGGATGTGTCGTCGAGTCTTGGCGTCGACCCTCTTCCCCGCGGTTGGCGACGTCGCAGGGATGGCGTCGCTTGCCTTCGCCGCGTCGACAACCCTGTCCGCCGCCTTCGCTGCGTCGCCCGCCTTGTCGATGTTCTGGACGACGTCGACCGCCTTGTCGACCGCCTGGACGCCCTTGATGATGGCCCCCGCGCCGCCGGGTACGAACGGCACCGCCGCAGCGGCCGAGTCGACGACGACGCCGACGGCGTCGAGCACGGCCGCGCCCGCGTTGCCGGCCTTCACGTTGCTGACGAGTGACGCGACTCCCATCGCGACGTTGGCCGCGTCCCACAGCGTCTCCGCCGCCTCGCCGTCCGGGTCCACGTACCGCAGCGGGTTGTTGAGGGTGTAGCTGTAGCCGTTCCAGGACTGCGGCTCGAGCAGCCGGCTCCCCGCGTTCTCGGGGTCCGCACCGGTGAAGCGTCCCTGCGCGCCGGCGTAGTAGCGCGCGCCGAAGTAGTCGAGGCCGCTCTCGCGGTCGCGCTCCTTGCCGGTGAAGCGGTGGCGCAGGGGGTCGGGCGAGGCGTAGTCGGCGAGGGCCGCCCGCGCGCCGATCGTCGGCGGGATCTCCTCGCCGAAGGGGAGGTAGTCGTGGCGGGAGACGACGCGGCCCGCGTCGTCGGTGGCGATGCGGACGCTGCCGAGCGGGTCGGCGGTCAGGTAGTGGGCGCCGGTGGCCGGCGGGGTGGTGTCGGAGTACTCGGCGGCGAGGCGGGAGAGGGCGTCGTAGACGAAGACGGTCCGGCTCGACGGGCCGGCCGCGAGGACACGCCGGCCCTCGCCATCGTAGGCGTAGGCCGTGGCGAGGACCTCGCCGTCCAGGGAGACGCCCGCGGCGAAGGCGGTCTGGCGGTTCTCGGCGTCGTAGGTGATGGCCCGGCCGAGGGGGTCGGCGGTCTGGTTGCCGGAGGGGTCGTAGGTGGTCGAGCCCACCAGGAGGCGGTTGGTCTGGGGGTCGACGTGGGCCTCCAGGCTGTCCGCGGAGTGGGCGGGCTGGGGGACGTAGCCGGTGACGACGCGGTTGCCCCAGCGGTCGTAGCGATAGGTCTGGGAGAAGGCGCCGGGCTCGCTCGCCGAGGTGAGCCGGCTCGTGCTTGGCTTCGGTTAGGTGACCGCGAGCCCCAAGGCGCCCGGTGTGCTTCTGGCGCCCGTGAAGGAGGCTCCTCCGGCACTTCGGGATGAACGCAGCACAGACTGGACGCCGGGACGCTCGGGCCGTTATGGCGACGCTTCAATCCACCTTGCGGAGCGCTGCCTCCTCGTACTCCCAATAGCCCCTTCGCTCGCCCTCGGCAAGTAGGTCCTTGGCTTGCGCCAAGGCATGCGGGGGTACGTCCACAGCGACAAGGCCAGGAATATGGCTCCGCTCCGATGAGCAGGCGATGAGCTCCAGGTCCTTGCGCAGGCGGCCCACAGCGGCGTCATGCGCGTCATCGTCGAGACTCCCGCGAAAGACGACGACTCGGATGGTGCTGTGATCCGAGGCGCGGACCATCTCTTGGAACCACAGTTCGCCATCCTCCATCTCGGCGCGAATCACGTCCCCCCAACTCACCGACCTGACGAAGAACGGAATGTTGTCGATCTCGTAGAGGTCTCCCTTGATAGGCAGGGCCCAGAGGTACTCGCTGTCCGCTGGTGGATACCCGTCCTCGTCCCGCTGGAGGCGAAACCCAACCTTCACACGGTCATCCCCCGATGCAGCCTTCACGGGAGGAACTCCTGCGGGATCTTGTTTCCTTTTCGGGCGTTGCATCCAACCGGCGCGTGGGCCCGCCGCCGGGGAACGGCGGGACGGGCAGCAGCTCGTCGTCCTCGATCCACGCGTCGGCCCGCTCCGCACCCGGGCGGAGCACCGCCCCGATCGGGACGGACAGGACCAGGCGGAAGCGCTCCCACCCCTCGACGAGGGTGTCGTTCAGGATCGGCACGCGGACCTTCGCGGAGCTCCTCGAGCCGAGCAGCGTCGGATCGGTGAACGAAAGGGTGCCGCTCGTGGCGACGTAGTCCTCGCCCGCGCGGGCGGTGTCGTCCTCGGTCGCGTACTGCACGCTCACCGGACCCACCCAGCCGGAGAGCGAGACCTGGAAGACGGCGAACCCCGGCTCGCCGACCGGCGTCCAGCGCGGCGGCTCCTCGGCCCGTGTCGAAGCGACGCTCACGCTCGGAAGGTCGTCGTCCCGGATCTCGACCTCCACACGATGCCCGGCCAGGAGGACGGCGACCGGAGACGAGAGGACCACCTCGAACCGCTCCGGTCCCTCGAGGCGCGCATCGTCCACCAGAGGGACCGCGAGCTCGAAGCGCGCGCCGTCGGCCGAGCCGGCGGGCAGGTCGAGTCGGCCCGCCGCGCCGACCGCGAAGTCCTCCCCCTCGAAGGCGCTCAGCGGGCGCGCCGTCCACGTGACGCTCGCCCCCGTGGGGAGCGCCGCGCCGCCCACGGTGCGCAGCTCGGCGGCACCCGTGCAACGCCCTCGCCCTCGGAGGCGACGACGATGCCCTCCGGGGGCGCGAGCGACGCGAGCGGTCCCGTGACCGCGAGAAGGCGCGAGCCCGCGTACACGTACTCGCGCGAGGGGAGCGGCTCCTGCGCCGCAGGGGAAGCCAGCCCGCCCGCAGCGGCGAGAGCCGCGACAAAGCCCAATGGGCCGGTGAGGGATGCCATGCCCACCCTCCCTCCGCCTGTCGTGGCGGCGAGGAAACGACACGATCGACGAACGTGAGGGCGACTTGATAAGACACCCGCCGTGCGCGAGTCAACGACAAAGTGGACCCCCACGCACCTCGCCACGCCCGGTGTGACGCCAGCCGTCTCCGCCGGACACGGTTTGCGTGAACCAGAGCGCCACGGCCGGACCCGACTCGCCGTCGACGGCTCGCCGGACGCCTACGGCCTGGGCGTCGTGCCGCCCGTCGTCGGGCGGGTCGGGCCCGGAGTGCCGCCGAGGCCGCCGGGCCGGCCCATCGGCGGCCCGACCGGGCGCCCGACGACGCGCGGCTGGCCGGGGAGGAAGACCCACTCGTTGTAGCGCGAGCGCCCGTTGAACACGCGCAGGCTCCGCTCGGTGCTCGTGCTCGCGACGCCCTGGAACCCGCCGAGCGTCTGGAGCGACTGCGAGAACGCCGAGGGCCGCGTGGTGGTGGTCGTCGTCGTGGTCGGGCTCGACCCCGAGCCCGGCGTCCCCGGCGGACCGGCCACGACCGCCTCCCCGGGCCGGATGAACCGCCAGCGGCCGTGCTTCGTCATCGGGTCCTTGTACGCCCGGCGGAGGAAGCGGCCCTTGACGAGCGCCTCGAGGGACGTCGGGAGGGCGTTGCCGTTCTTCCTCTGGTAGCGGGCGATCGCGTCCGCGATCTCTCCCCCGCGCGCGATCAGCTCCTCCTCGGCGTCGTTCTTCATGACGTAGCGCCACGACGGCACCGCCGCCGCCAGCATGATCGACATCACTGCTACGGCGGCGAGCAGCGCCACCATCGCGTAGCCGGCCTCGGGCCCCCGCCTCACGGCGCCTTCTTCTCCTTGCCCCGCTCCTTGCCGCCCTCCTTCGCGCTCTGCCGGTACCGCTGCAGGACCTTCTTCACGTAGGCCCGCGTCTCGCGGTAGGGCGGCACGCCGCCGTGACGCTGCACCGCCCCCTCCCCCGCGTTGTAGGCGGCGAGGGCGCGGGTGAGGTCCCCGTCGTACACGGTGAGCAGCTGACCGAGGTGGCGGGAGCCCCCGTCGAGGTTCTGGGCGGGGTCGAAGGCGTCGGCGACCCCGAGCGAGCCGGCCGTGGCCGGCATGAGCTGCATCAGCCCCTGCGCCCCCTTCGGGGAGACCGCGTCGGGGCGGAAGCCCGACTCGACGGCGACCACCGCGAGGACGAGCTCCGGGGGGAGGCCGTGCCGCCGCGCCGCCTCGACGGCGAGCGCCCGCAGGTCGCTGCCCGGCGGCCCCGCCACCTCCTCGATCACCTCGTCCGGCACGAGGCCCCGCACGACGGAGGGGGGCACGCCCATCTCCCCCCCGCCCTTCAGCAGGAGCACCACCGTCCCGTTCTCCTCGCGGTGCCCCTCGAGCTTCAGCGTGAGGCCGCTCGCGAGCAGAGCGATCTCCGCCCGCGCCGGCGCGGCGAAGGCGGCGAGGGCGAGGAGGGCGGGGAGGATGGCGCGCCGCACCGGGACCTCAGTCGACGAACACCGTGACCGAGCCGCTCACCCCGGTCGCCGTGGTGGCGGTCACGGTGACCTCCTTCTGGAGGCTCCCGAGCGGCGCCCGCGTGCGCAGGGTGTCGAAGACCTGGCCGCTCGAGTCGGTGAAGAGGGTCTTGCTTCCGCTGTCGAGCGTCTCCTCCACGATCGAGCCGCCCAGAGAGAAGACGACCGGCACGTTCTGGACCGGGTTGCCGAACTCGTCGTAGACGGTCGCGGTGATCGCCGACTGCCGCGGCTGCGTGATCCGCTGCGGGCTCGCGCTGACGAGCACGCGCTTGGGCAGGGCGCTCCCGATCACGATCTGCACGCTGTCCGTGCCGTTGCCGCCCGTCGAGCCCCCGGTGCCGGTCCCGGGCGAGGCCGCGGGCTGCGGCGCCGCCCCGCCGGAGAGCGCGGTCACGGTGGCCGTCCCCGAGCGGGAGTCCGAGCTGAAGTACACCCGGGCGACACCGTTCACCGTCTTCGCGCTCTCCGGCACCTGGCCGAGGTTCGTGAAGAAGAAGACCACGCTCCCGTCGGGCACGAACGTTCCGGCGGGCTCGACGAGGATCGCGGTCACGAGCGAGCGCCCGCCGTTCGCGGGCACGAACTCCGGGTTCGCGATCAGCGTGAGAGTCGCCCCGGGGGCCGCGGTCATCGGCACCTTCTCGCAAGTTGCCGCCGCGGCCGCCGCGAGCACCACCGTCCCGAGAAGCCTCCACTTCGACATCGCCACTCTCCCCGTCCTCACGGCGCCACCACCAACCGCCCCGGGGCGGGCGGGGCCGGCCGCTCGCTGGCCCCGGCCCGGCCGAGGGCGATCGACTCGATCGCGACCGTCCCCGAGCCCGCCCTGACGCCCTTCATCGTCACCGCCACCACCGCGCCCGAGCCCGACGCCCCCGAAGAGCGCGCGAAGCGCACGCGCGCCCGGCCGGGTTGGTCGATCGACCGCTCGGCCTGGACCGGGCTGCCGTCGAGCGTGAGAAGCGACCCCGCGGCCACGTCCGTGACCTCCGCGAGGCCGGGGTCCCACACGAGGGTCAGCTCCACCGACACGAGGTCGCGCGCCCCGACCAGGACGATCGCGAGCCCGCCGGGCTGGCCGACCCGCAGCGCCACCTCCGGCGGGCTGAACAGGACGCTCACGGGGCGCGCGTCCGGGGCCGGCGCGGGAGGCGTCGGCTCCGCCGTCCCCGGCGGGACCTCCGGGGCGGCCCCCGGCGAAGGCGCGCCCGGGGGGCCGGGGGTCGTCGCGCCCGGGACGGGCGGGCTCGGCGTGGCCGGAGTCGCTGGGGGAGGCTCCTCCCCGAACAGCGGCGGCCGCGCGCCCTCGACCCTCGGCACCTCCTGGGTGCCCACCCGCACCGGCGCGAGGTCCTCCTCGGTCACCTTGGGCGCCCGGACGACCCGCGGCGTGATCGAGATGAGCACCTCCGACTCGTCCACCGACTTCGTCCGGTTCCCGAAGAGCTTGCCGATGATCGGGATGCTGTTCATTCCGATCGCCCCTGCGAAGCTCGTCGCGTCGCGGCCCTGGAGGAGTCCGCCGATGAGGCCGGTCTCGCCGTCTCGCAGCCTCAGTACCCCGGTGACGTTGCGGCTGAAGAACGTCGGGACCAGGATCGGGTTGCTCTCGCTGCCCACGTTGCGGTCGTCGCCGAGCAGGCTGAACTCGGCCGCGAGCTCGAGCGTCACGTCGCCGCTCGCCGCCACCCGCGGCGTCAGGGCAAGGTTCACGCCCACGTTCTTGTAGGTGAAGCTGGTGGCGGGAAAGTACCCTCCCTGGGTGCCCCCGCCGGTCAGGCCGACGGTGAAGCTCGTCTGGGGGATGGGCACCTCGGTGCCGATCTTGAGCTCGGCCTTCTTCCCCTCCGCCGCCCGCAGCCGCGGCGCGGCGAGAATCCGCACCGTCGACTCGTTCTGGAGGAAGCGGGCGAAGATCGACGCCGGGATGCTGACGATCCAGTCCGCCTGGTTGAGCGAGGAGAGGAACGGCGCCCGGATGTTGAGGAGGCCGCCCGAGACCTCTCCCGATGCGCCCGTCGGCGACAGGGTCAGGCCCGCGGTGTAGTTGGACAGGTCGATCCCCCAGCGCTTGAGGTTGTTGCGGTTCACCTCGAGGATCTGGACCTCGACCACGACCTCGCCGCGGGCCTTGTCGTTCGCGTCGATGATGCGCTCCGCCATCGCCACCTGGTCGACGGTGCCGAGCACGGTGATCGCCCCCAGGCTCGGGTTTCCGGCCACGGTCGTGACCTTGGCGAGCGTCTTGACGAGGTTGACGGTGTCGTTGATCTCCGCGTTCTGCACGTAGAACGTGCGCAGCAGCAGCTCGTCGTAGGCCACGCGCTTCTGCCGGGACTCGGGGACCACGATGATCGTGTTCTGGTCCAAGACCTTGTAGAAAAGACGGTTGACGAACGTCAGCCGCTCGAGCGCCTCCTGGAACGTGACGCCGGTCAAGTTGACCGAGGCCTTCTTGTCCCGGAAGCCCTCGTCGAAGAGGACGTTGACCCCGGCGATCCGCCCGAGGCTCTCGAAGATCTTCTGGAGCGAGGCGTCCTCGAAGCGCATCGAGATCGGGACGGGGCTGCGCGGCGAGAGCACCGGCACCGGCGTCCGGGCCGCGGCCTGGGCACGCGCCTTGCGGGCCTCGAAGTCCTCGCGCTCCTGGCGCTCGGCGTCGCGCTTGCGGATCCTCTGGCGCACCAGGGCGAGGTCGTCGGCCGCCGAGCGGTTCGCGGGATCGTAGTTGGCGGCGATCTGGAGCTCCTCCGCCGCCCGCTCGAGGTCGCTCGCCGCGAGGTGCTTCCTGGCCTCGTCGTAGTGGAGCCGGCTCGCCTGGATCCGCGCGTTCTCGAGGGAGATCTTGTAGCGGATGTTCTTGGGGTCCTTCTCGAGGGCCCGGGTGAAACGCGCCACCGCGAGGTCCCAGTCGCCCTTGTCGCCTGCGTCCTGGCCCTGCCGGTGGGCCCACTGGGCGGCGCAGCCCGCGGTCGCCGCGACGAGGAGAAGGGCGGCGACGAGCCGCGGAGTCGCTTGGAGTCTCGTGTCCATCCTCACCGCCTCACCACTCGCTGTACGGCGTGCCCGAGAGCGAGAGCTGCTCGGAGCTGCTCTTGACGTCGTAGACCCCCGGCGGCTCCGCCGGGCGGTCGGGGTCGGGCTCGGCGTAGACGGGCGTCCAGTCGGCCGAGCGCGTCATCGGGTCCTCGGGCAGCTTGCGGAGGTACCCCTCCTCGACCAGCGCCTCGAGCGAGGAGGGGTACTGGCCCTTGTCGAGGTAGTACTGGTCGATGAGGTCGCGCAGGCGGAACAGGTTTTCCTTGAGGACGGCCTCGCGCGACTGGATGATCGCCACCCGGTAGTTGGGCAGGGCGATCGCGGCGAGAATGGCCACGAGCGCCACCACCGTGATCAGCTCGATCAGGGTGAAGCCGCGCGTGCGCTCACCAGGTGTTGTAGTTCGTGCCATCGAGCCCCTTCGCCGTGCTCTTCGAGTAGACGTCCCAGACGTTCTCCCCGCACCAGGACGTGCTGTCCGGGTCGTCCTGGTAGCAGCGCTTCCCCCAGTCCGCCTCGCCGGTCATGGGGTCGACCGGGATCCGGCGCAGGAACTTGAGCTTGCGGTCCACCGTGCCCACCCGGTTGACGCCCTTCACGAGCGTCTCGAGGTCGGGGGGGTAGCCCTCCGACCCGAGCTTCACGTCCGTGCCCCCGATCAGCCCCTGGTCGACCGCCTGCTTGTAGAGGTCGATCTTCTGGCGCATCTCGCGCAGGGCCCGCCGCAGCTCGATCTCACGCTGCCGCTGCACCGCCACCTTGCCCATGGGCAGGATCGCCGAGGCGAGGATCAGCATGATCGTGGCGGTGGCCACGAGCTCGAGGTAGGTGACCCCCCGCTCACGAGCGGCCACGGGGCTTCTCCTCCCGCGCGCGGCGGAGGTAGGTGCCGATCTGGACCTGGAGCGTCGCCGTCTCCTCGGGGTCGCCGCGCAGGGCCACCCGGTCGATCGTCAGGAAGCGCGCCGAGCGCTCGACGCCGGAGAGGAAGCCCACGAGCTGCGAGTAGGAGCCCTGGAGGGGCACGGTCACCGTCACCCTCTCGAGGGGGGCTCCCTCGAGCGGCTCGCGCTTGAGCTGCCGGCCCCCGGGCCGCAGGCCGGGAGCGCGAGCGAGCGCCTCGATCGCCTCGAGCGTCGACAGGAGGTCGGTCTTCTCCTCCCCGGCGAGCGTCTCGTAGAAGCGTCTCGCGTCCTCCGCGTTCTTTCGGATGGCGTCCGCCCGCGCGCGCAGCGCCGCCACCTCCCCCCGCAGCCGCTCGACCTCCCGCTCCGCCGCCGTGGCCCGGGCCGCCGCGTTTCTCTGCCGCCACGCCCTCGGCCCCGTCCACGCGGCGAGCACGAGCGCGTTGAGGCCGGCGAGCGCCAGGAACGCGGGCAGCAGCCGCGCGCGCCAGAAGGGCCGGCGGCCGCTCACGGCTTCGCTCCCGCCGGGGCGGCCTTCGGCGCGTACCGGACCCTGGACGAGATGTCGACGCCCTCCCGACTCTCCGACCAGCCCTCGAGAAAGGCCCCCTCGAAGTCGGGGCTCGCCTGGAGGGCCTGGAGCAGGGCGAGCGCGTCGGCCGAGGAACGGCCCACGGCGACGAGGGCCAGGGTCATCCCCTGCTCGGCAGGGGCGGGGGCGACCGACACGAGGCGAACCCCGGGCGGGATCGTCCGCTCGAGCGAGGCGAAGAGCCCCGTCCACGAGAACGCGCGCAGGTCGACGAGGGCCTGGAGCGTCGCCCACTCCTCGATCGACTCCGGGGGCGCGGCGAGGCGGGCGAGCTCCGCGCTCTCGGCGCGCAGGGCCGCGACCTCGGCCTCGAGGGCCCGCACCCGGCCAAGGACGTCGCCCGCGCGGCCGGGGAGCAGGTCGCGGGCCAGGAGGGCGTGGCGCGCGGTCGCTCCCACGAGGACGAGGCAGCCCGCGGCGAGGGCGAGCGTGGGCAGCCGCTCGTTCCGGAAGGGCCGGAGGGCCAGGTTGAGGGGCCCGCTCACGCCGCCCTCCGCAGCACGCAGGCCGCCGCCCCCGCCACCGCCTGCGCGTCGTCGCCGTGCTCGGCGATCCCCAGAGCGGCCCACGGCGTGAGGAGGCGCGGCTCGAGGTCGAGGGCGCGGGCGAGCACGGCGACGGCCTGCGCCGAAGGCGTCGCAGCCGAGCGCACGAACGCCTCCGCGAGCCCTGCCCCGCCCAGCCGGTCGCGGAGGAACTGCAGCGTCCCCGCCGCCTGCCGCGCGACCGCCTCGGGGCTCCCCTCGCCGGGAAGCGTGCGCAGGAGCAGCGGGTGCTCGGCGCGGGTCAGGACGAACGACACGTAGTCCTCGTCCCAGTTCACCAGGAGCCGGTCCCCGGCCGGGGGCGGCGGGAGGGCCGAGAGGAGGGCGAGGCTCGCCGGCTCCACGAGCCCCGGCTCGAGCCCCAGCCCCTCGAGGGCCTCCTCGTAGCCCCGCACGACCTCCTCCGGGGCGACCGCCACCAGCACCTGGCCGCGCCCGGCGGGCGCGTGGGCGAGGCGCGCCCCGCGCACGTCGAACGGGAGCGCCTTGTGCAGCCGGAAGCGGATCGCCTCCTCCGCGTCGCGGCCGCGGCCCTCGGACGGCACGAGGGCGAGGCGCACCGCGGGGTCGGGCAGGACGAGCGAGATCGGGCCCCCCGCGAGGGCGCCCACCCGCTCGAGGACGGCGCGCGCGGCCGCGCGGAACGCCCCGGCGTCGATCACGTTCGGCCGGGTGAGCGAGACGGCGAGCGCCCCCGGGGGCAGGGCGACCGTCCCCGCCGCGGCGAGGGAGAGCCGTCCGCCCTCGCGCGCGAGGCGCACCGCGGCGAGCACGCCGGGCCGCACCTCGAGGGCGACGAGGGGCAGCGGGGGCAGGACGAGGGCGCGGGAGAGCCAGCGCAGCGCGGGCCGCAGCGCCCCGCCGAGGCCGGGGGCGCTCACGCCACCTCCACGAAGGTCACCTTGTTGATCTCCTGGAGCGTCGTCTTCCCCCCGAGCGCCTTGTTCACCGCCGACTCGCGCAGGAAGATCATGCCCTCCTCGCGCGCCGCGCGCTTGATGTCGGCGCTCGAGCGGCGGGCGAGGATGAGCTCGCGGATGCCGTCGGTCACGTCGAGCAGCTCGCAGATCGCGGTGCGGCCCTTGTAGCCGGTGCCCCCGCACTCGATGCAGCCCGCCCCCTCGTAGAACGGCACGTCGGCGTACTGCGCGGGGTCGAGCCCCGACTCCACGAGCAGCTCCCGCGACGCGCGCACCTCGCGCTTGCAGTGAGCGCAGATCGTCCGCACGAGCCGCTGGGCCTGCACGCAGTTGAGGGCGGAGACGAAGTTGTACGGCTCGATCCTCATGTTGAGGAAACGGCCGAGCACGTCGATGACGTTGTTGGCGTGGACGGTCGTGAACACGAGGTGCCCGGTGAGGGCCGACTGGATGGCGATGTCGGCCGTCTCCGGGTCGCGGATCTCCCCCACCATGACCTTGTCCGGGTCGTGGCGCAGGATCGAGCGCAGCCCGCGGGCGAAGGTGAGCCCCTTCTTCTCGTTGACCGGGATCTGGGTGATGCCCTTGAGCTGGTACTCGACCGGGTCCTCGATCGTGATGATCTTGTCCTCCTCGGTCTTGATCTCGGAGAGGGCGGCGTACAGCGTCGTCGTCTTGCCCGAGCCGGTCGGCCCGGTGACGAGCACCATGCCGTAGGGCTCCCGGATGAAGCGCCGGAAGCGCGAGAGCTCCTTGTCGTCGAAGCCGAGCACGTCGAGCCGCAGCGAGGCGAACTGCTTCGAGAGGCTCTCCTTGTCGAGGATGCGGATGACCGCGTCCTCCCCGTGAACGGACGGCATGATCGAGACGCGAAAGTCGATCGAGCGGCCGCCGAGCTTCACCCGGAAGCGGCCGTCCTGGGGCACCCGCTTCTCCGCGATGTCGAGCTCGGACATGACCTTGATGCGGCTGATGATCGTGGCGTGGTGCTCCTTGGCGATCGGCTTCATCGCCGGCTGGAGCACGCCGTCGATGCGGTACTTGATCACCACCTCGTTGTCGCGGGTCTCGATGTGGATGTCGGAGGCCCGGCGGTTGAGCGCGTCGAACACCGTCGAGTCGACGAGGCGGATGATCGGCGACTGGTCGGCCTGGATCTTGTCGATCGAGAGGACCTCGTCGCCGTTGTCGTCGTCGCGCAGGATCTGGATCTTGAACGACTCGGACGCCTGCTCGAGGACCCGCTGGGTGCCCTGGCTGCGCTTGAGCGCCTCCTGGATCGCGGAGGGCGTGCCGACCGCGGGCTGGACCGGGGTCTGGAGGACCGTGCTGAGCTCGTCGACCACCGGGATGTCGGTGGGATCGGCCATGACGAGGACGAGCCGCCCGCCCTCCCGCCGGTAGGGCAGGAAGTTGTAGCGGAACATCAGCTCGACCGGGACCGACTTGAGGATGTCGGGGTCGGGGGCGTAGGAGGCCACGTCCACGTACTCGAGCCCGTAGCGCTCGGCCGTTCTCCGCGCCCCCTCCTCCTCGGTCGAGGACGAGAGCGCGCGGGCCGCCTCCTCCGTGGCCGCGAGGGCCCGCGCCGCGTCGGTGGCGCTCACCGGACCCCTCCCTGGACGGCCGAGATCGCCTGGAACATGGGCAGGTAGAAGGCGAGGAGCATCGCGGCCACGATGACCGCCATGAGGACGAGGAGCACGGGCTCGACCAGCGAGAGCACGGTCGCCATCCGGGTGTCGAGCTCCTCGTCGTAGAACTCCGCGATCGCGTTCAGCATGTCGCCGAGGGCGCCCGTCTGCTCGCCGACCTTGACCATCTCGAGGGGCAGCGCCTCGAGCATCCCGGTCGACTCGAGGGCGGTGGTGAGGCTCGCCCCCTCGCGGATCCGGCCCGTCGCCCCTCCCACCGCCTGGGCCATCGCCCGGTTGCCGATCGAGGCCGCGGCCACCTCGAGCGCGTTGAGCAGCGGCAGCCCCCCCCCGAGGAGCGTCGAGAGCGTGCGCGCGAGCTGGCTCGTCGCGTACATCCTCATGAGGCCGCCGAAGTACGGCAGCCGCAGGAGGCCCCGGTCGAGGGCCACCCCCGAGCCCTCCCGCCGGTACCAGGACACGACCGACAGCACGAGCGCGCCGAGCGCGAGCACGATCCAGAGCAGGTTGGCCCGGACCGCGGTGGCGAGGCCCAGAAGGAGCCGGGTCGCGAGGGGCAGCTCGGCCCCGAGGCCCTCGTAGAAGCTGCGGAACTGGGGGATGACCCAGACGAGGAGGACGGCCACGAGCGCGGCCATCATCGTGAGCAGCACGATCGGGTAGACGGAGGCCGAGACCGCCTTCTTCTTGAGGGTCTGGTTGAGGCGCAGGTGCGCGGAGAAGCGCCGCAGGACCTGGTCGAGGTTGCCCGAGCGCTCGCCCGCGACCAGGCTCGCCGCGAAGATCGGGGGGTAGAGGTCCCCCTCCTGCCGGAACGCGTCGGAGAGGGCGATGCCGGACTTCACCTTCTCGCGGACGGCCGCCAGCGAGGCCCGGAACACCGGGTCCCTCTGCCGCTCGAGCATCACGTCGAGCGACTGGAAGAGGGGCAGCCCCGCCTTGAGGAGCGCCGCGAGCTCCTGGGAGAAGATCAGGAGGAGCGCGGGGTCGACCCGGCGACGCCGCAGTCGCAGCGCGGAGAGAGCGAGCCCCCGCCGGATCGACAGCAGGTAGAGCCCCTGCTGCTCGATCTCGGAGCGCAGGGACTTCTCGTCGGGCGCGGAGAAGCTGCGCTCGACGATCTCGCCCGACGGCGTTCCGACCCTGCACACCCACTCCATCGCGGACGTTCCCTCCCGACTGTAGCAGCCGCCCCCTTATCCATCAAGTCATGAAGGACTTAGGGGCCACCGAACGGCTCTCCTGGTCGTTCGGGTGCGCGCCTGGCCCGGGGGCGGTGGCTCGGCGAGAGAGGCCTTCGCCGACGGCCCGGCGCGAACCAGGCCGACCCGCGCTCACGCGCGGGTCGTGTCGGGATCGATGAACTTGTACCCCATGCCGTGGATGGTCAGGATCCACCGCGGCTCCGAGCCGCTGTCGCCGATCTTGGCCCGCAGCTTGGCGATGTGGGTGTCCACGGTCCGGGTGGAGGGGTAGCTCTCGTAGCCCCAGACGTCCTCGAGGAGCTGGTCGCGGGTCACCGTGTCGCCCTTCCTCTCGATGAGGTAGCGCAGCAGCTCGAACTCCCGGGGGCTGAGGTCGAGCGCCTGGCCGCCCTTCGTGGCCTTGTAGGCCTCGAAGTCGAGGTCGAGGTCCGAGAAGGCGTACCTCGCGAGCCTCTTCGCCTTGCCCTCGGTCCGGCGCAGCACCGCCCGGACCCGCGCCAGCAGCTCCCGGATCGAGAAGGGCTTCGTGACGTAGTCGTCCGCCCCCAGCTCGAGGCCCACCACCTTGTCGATCTCCTGGCCCCGGGCGGTGAGCATCAGGATCGGCCCCTCGTAGCCCTCGCCGCGCAGGGTCTTGCAGACCTCGAGCCCCGAGAGCTTGGGGAGCATCACGTCGAGCACGAGGAGGTCGGGCTTCATGGCCCTCGCCTTCTCGAGACCCGCCTGCCCGTCGACGGCGGTCTCCACCTGGTACCCCTCGAACTCGAAGTTGTCCTTGAGGCCGAGGACCATGTCCGGCTCGTCTTCCACGATCAGGATCTTGCTCATGGCCGTTCCAGACTCTCCCGCGAGCCCATCGTACCGCGGGGCGCCCTCGCCTGCTCACCCCCCGCCTCCCCCGGTACCGGCAGCGACAGCGTGAACGTGCTCCCTTCCCCCGGCGCGCTCACCACCTCGACGTGGCCGCGGTGGGCGTCGACGATGTGCTGGACCAGGGCGAGGCCGAGCCCGCTGCCCTTCGTCGTGTGGACGAGGCTCGACTCCACCCGGTAGAACTTCTCGAAGATGCGCCGCTGCTCCGCCCGCGGGATCCCGATCCCCCGGTCGGCCACCGACACCTTCACCCGCTCGCCCTCCCGGCGCACCGACACCTTGACGCGCTTCTCGTCCGGGCTGTACTTGATCGCGTTGTTGAGCAGGTTGATGAGCGCCTGCGACATCGCCTCGGGATCGAGGTCGAGGTCGGGGAGGTCCTCCGCCACGTCGAGGTCGAGCACGAACCCCTGCTGCTCGATCGGGAAGCGGTAGGCGTCGACCACGTCGCGGACGACCGCGGCGAGGTCGGAGCGCACGAGGCGGTACTCCTTGCGCCCCGCCTCGATCCGCGAGAAGTCCAGGATGTTGTTGATGAGCTGGGTGAGCCGCCGGCTCTCCTTGTTGATGATCCGGTGGTACTGCGTCTTCTTCTCCTCGGTCGGCACCCGCCCGAGCTCGAGCGTCTCCGCGAAGAGCCGGATGAGGGCGAGCGGGGTCTTGAGCTCGTGGCTCACGTTGGCGACGAAGTCGCTCTTGAGGCGGGAGAGCCGGAGCTCGCGCCGCACGTTCGCGAACACCAGAAAGAGGCCGGCGAGCAGGATCAGGTCGATGAACCCGATGAGGGCGGTCTTGGTCACCGCGAGCCGGCGGACCTCCTCCGCGATCGAGCGGTCGCGGTAGCGCAGCTGCAGGCGGACCCCCTCGAAGGAGGGCGCGCTCATCACCCGCTCGACCTCGAAGCGCTCGTCGCTGCGGCTGCGGGCGTTCTCGTAGAGGACGCCGCCCCCCGGGTCGCTGACCCGCACCACCCACGCCCCGTCGGGGTTGACGAACTCGGTCTCGAAGAACTCCTGGACGATCCGGCGGTGGGCGTAGCCGGGGGCGAAGCGGAAGCGCACCACCCCGAGCTCCTCCCCGCTCACCGTCGTGAGGGGCACCCAGTCCTCGGTCTCGCGCGACACGGAGGGGCGCCGGCCGCCGAGCGCCTCGGTGAGGGCCCGCATCTCGTCGCTCGGGACGGCGGCGACCCCGTCCACGCGGGCCTTCGACCACGCCTCGAGCCGCAGGGACTCGAACTTGACCTCCCCGAGGCCCGCCTCCTCGAGCGCGGCGCGCACGCGGGACGGCCGCCCCTCGAGCAGCCGCTCGGGACCGACCGCCCGCGCCGCTTCGAGGGCGCGGCGGCGCGCCGTCTGCTCGAGGTTCTGCTCGGCGTAGTAGAGCAGCTGCTCGGCCTGGCGCAGGAGGCTCGCCTTGAGGTTCTCCGCCTGCTTCGGGACGGCGTTGAAGGAGAGCGCGGACAGCGCGATCGACGGCAGGAGCACCGCGCCGAGGAAGATCGAGACGATGCGCCCCCGGCTGTCGGAGACGGCGGCGAGCCGCTTCTGAATGTCCGTCATGAGCCTCGACGAGCGTACCACCGGGGAAGCCTCACCGCCTTCGCGGGTCGAGCCCCCCGGTGAAACGATGTGACCGGATTATGATGGCCCGATGGCCAGGGTCGACCCCGGCGAGCGGGTGCTCGCCACGAACCGCAAGGCGCTCCACCACTACGAGGTCCTCGAGCGGGCCGAGGCGGGGATCGTCCTCGCGGGCACGGAGGTGAAGTCCATCCGCGAGGGCGGGCTCAACTTCTCCGACTCCTACGTGGACTTCCGCGGGGGCGAGATGTTCCTGGTCGGGTGCCGGGTCGCCCCCTACAGCCACGGCAACATCATGAACCGCCCCCCCGAGCGCGACCGCAAGCTCCTCCTCCGCAAGCGCGAGATCCTGAAGATGGGCGGGCGGGTCACCGAGCGCGGCCTGACCATCGTCCCCCTGCGCGTCTACCTCAAGAACGGCCGGGTCAAGCTCGAGATCGGCCTCGCCCGCGGCAAGCACGCCCACGACAAGCGCGAGGCGATCAAGAAGAAGGACCAGGAGCGCGAGGCGAGGCAGGCTCTCGGACGGAGAGGCTGAAGCGACCCGGGGGTGCTCGAGGGGGCGAAGCCCCCTCGTCTCAGAGGAAGCCTGGCGAAGCCGTGGGCGTTGGTGGTGGCTTCGTCCCCGGGCGCTGCTCACCCTCGGGATCCCCAGCGAGCGGGATCCCGAGGGACCTCGAAGCCCCGAGGAAGGCCGGCCTCCCTCCTTCGTAGAGGAGCGCCCCGGGGACGAAGCCACCCAAGAAGGTCTACGGCCTCTCCCAGCTTCCTTTGAGTTGGGGGGGGGGGGGGGGGGGGGGGGGGCGGGGCGGGCGCGCGGCGGCGGCGGCGAAGCAAGCCGCGCCGCCCCCCCCCCCCCCC
>CAZLRF010000024.1:74372-76650 GCA_964561785.1 uncultured Acidobacteriota bacterium
TACGGCCTCTCCCAGCTTCCTTTGAGTTGGGGGGTGCTTCGCACCCCCCAAGCCCCCCGTTGCCGCCTAGTACAAGAGCAACCCCCCGTCCACCCCCACCACCGCCCCGTTGACGAAGGACGCGAGGTCGGAGGCCAGGAAGAGGTACACCGCCGCGACCTCGTCGGGCGTGCCCAGCCGCCGCGCGGGGATCCGCGCGAGCGTCGCCTCGAGCTCGTCCGGCGGCACCGTGCGGACCGTCTCGGAGTCGATGAGCCCCGGGGCCACCGCGTTGGCGGTGATCCCCTTCGGCCCGAGCTCGCGGGCCCACGTGCGCGTCATCCCGACGATCCCGGCCTTGGCCGCGGCGTAGGCGGTGAGCCCGCGCGCGCCGAGGCGGGTCGAGCTCGACGCCGCGGAGAGGATCCGCCCGCGGCCCTGCTTCAGCATGTGCGGCACCGCGGCCCGCGCGCACACCATCGCCCCGCGCAGGTTCACGTCGAGGACCTCCTGGAAGTCCTCGTCGGAGAGGTCGTCGAGGGGGTCCTCCTTCAGGAGGCCCGCGTTGTTCACGAGGACGTCGAGCCGGCCCCACTCCTCGACCACCTGGTCGAAGGTGCGCTCGACCGCGAAGGCGTCGGTCACGTCGTTCGTGAACGGCAGCGCCTCGCCCCCCTCGACGCCGATCTGCTCGGCGGTGTGGGTCACCCCCGCCGCGTCCCGGTCGACGAGCGCCACCTGCGCCCCCGCCCGGGCGAGCACCCGCGCGGTGGCGGCCCCGATGCCGCGACCGGCTCCGGTGACGACGGCCACACGGCCGTCGAGCGAGAGGACGTTCGGGATCTCGGGCATGGGGGGAGAAAGCTAGTACACTCGAACCGCCGTCGCAAGGAGGCCGACATGCCCGCTCTCGCCCTGCTGGCCCTCGCCGCCCTGCCCCTCGCCCAGGCGCCGGGGCCCGCCGCGGAGGCCGAGGCCCTCAAGAAGTCCTGCGACAAGGGCGCGGCCGCGGACTGCCTCCGCCTCGCGGGCCTGCACGCGCGAGGCGAGGGCGTGCCCCGCAACGCGGAGAAGGCCGCCTCGTTCCTGAAGAAGGCGTGCGACCTCGGCGAGGCCGCGGCCTGCCTCGACCTCGCGGCCGCCACGCGCGCGGGGGAGGGCACGAAGAAGGACCCGCAGAAGGCCTCGACCCTCTACCAGAAGGCGTGCGACGGCGGCGCGCCGAAGGCCTGCGCCGAGCTGGCCGGGATGCTCGAGGGGGGGACGGAGGTCGAGAAGCACCTCGGCCGGGCGGCGGAGCTGCACGGCCGGGCCTGCGAGGGCGGCATGGCCCCCTCCTGCGGGCGCCTCGCCCTCATGTACGAAGACGGCTCGCCGATGCCGCGCGACCTCGCGAAGGCGGCGGGCCTGTTCGACAAGGGGTGCCAGGGCGGCGACGCCGAGAGCTGCGGCCGTCTCGCGGCGATGGTCCGCGACGGCCGCGGCGTCCCCCGCGACCCCGCCCGCGCCGTCAACCTCGCCCGCCGCGGCTGCGAGGCCGGCCTCCCCCTCGCGTGCGTCGCCGTGGCCCGCGCCCTCCAGAAGGGCGAGGGCGCCGCGGCCGACCCCGCCCAGGCCTTCGCCCTCTTCACGAAGGGCTGCGACGGGGGCGAGGCGCAGGGCTGCCTCGGCCAGGGCGAGATGGTGCGCGACGGCGCGGGCGGAGCGATGCGCGACCCGGCGAAGGCGGCCGCTCTCTTCCGCCGCGCCTGCGACGGCCGGGCGGGCGCCGGCTGCTACGAGCTCGGCCTCGCCGCGGCCCGCGGCCGCGGCGTCGCCGCCGACCTCGCCCAGGCCACGTCCCTCTTCCGCGACGCCTGCACCCACGGCGACCCGCGCGGCTGCACCACGCTCGGCCAGCTCTTCCTGAGCGGCCGGGGCGTCGTCCGCGACCTCAACCGCGCCGCCGCCCTCTTCGACGAGGCCTGCGGCAAAGGCGACGTCCCCGGCTGCAGCGCCCACGCGGCCATGCTCGAGAAGGGCGAGACCATCCCCCGCGACCTCGCGCGGGCCCGCGCCCTCTACGAGCGCACCTGCAAGGCCGGCGTCGCCGCCGACTGCTACGACCTCGCCCGGCTCCTCCCTCAGACCGCAGCAGAGAGGACCCGCGTCTTCGAGCTCAAGACGAAGGCGTGCGACGGCAACGTCGCCGTGGCCTGCCACGAGGTCGGCCAGGCGTGGGAGCTCGGGCGCGAGCCCCTGAAGGCGCTGCCCTACTACCAGAAGGCCTGCACCGCCGGCCACGCCCCGGCCTGCGAGA
>CAZLRF010000025.1:0-19118 GCA_964561785.1 uncultured Acidobacteriota bacterium
CCGGGCCTGAGGACGGGAGGACGACTCGATGAGGATCTGCATCCCCACCCAAGGAAACGAGGGTCTCGACGCGGCGGTGGCCGGCCACCTCGGCCGGGCGCCGTTCCTGACCGTGATCGACACCGACAGCGGCGAGGTCGCGGTCCTCGAGAACGCGCCGCACGGCAATGGCCACTGCCACCCGACCGCCGTCATCGAGGGCCGGGGCGTCGACGCCATCCTCTGCTCGGGGGTCGGCCGCAGGGCCGTGGCCGCCCTCGAGGGCGGCGTGGGCATCCGCGTGCTGGTCACCCAGGCGCAGCGGGTGGACGAGGCGGTCGAGGCGCTGCGCCGCGGCGCCGTGCGCGTCCTCGGGGCGAGCGAGGCCTGCGGGGGCCACCACGAGGGCGGGGGGCACTGCCACCACCACGAGGGCTGAGCCGCCGCCAGTGGGCCCGCAGGGGGCCCCGGGATCAGCCGGAGCGATCCAGGAAGCGTCGGATCGCCGCGAGGTACGCGGGCACGTCCGCCAATGCCGCGCCGAGCGCGTCGTAGACGCGGCCCGGGTCGAGATCGTCGTAGGCATGGACGATGCGGTTGCGGAGCCCCGCGCAGGGTGCGAGCCGCGCGGCAAAGTCGGCGGGAAGGGCGCCGATGCGCGAGAGGGCGACGAAGGACTCGAAGTAGTCCCGGGGCGGCGCCTCGCCCGACTCCGTCAGGACGTGGTAGTTGACGTCGATCATCCGCCCGATCATGCGCTCGAGGTATCGCTCGGCGAGGGTCTCGTCGATCTCGCTGGCGAGGTACTCGTCGCGCCCCTTCGCGGCGAGCGACTCGAGCCGCCCGAGGTCCTCGGCGATGAGGACCATCTTCCGCGTCACGAGCTCCCGGTCGATCATCGGTCCCTGCGCGCCGCCAGGAAGCGGTCCATGTGTGCCTCCTCGAAGCGGAGGAAGCGGCGGTGGTCTTGATAGCGACGGAAGGCGTACAGGCGCAGCCGGGCCAGGTCCCGGGGCGAACCCGCGAGGAGGCGCGCGCTCTCCAGCACCTTCTTCAGGAAGAGAGGATCGGCGTGGTTGAGCAGCCCGAGGTCGACCTCTCGGCCGGGGAACGCCGCCTCGAGATCCAGGAGAAGGCCTCCCACTCGCGCGTAGCCGGGCTCGCCTTCGAACAGCACCCCGACGTCGACGTCGCTACGGGCGTGTGTGCGCCCGCTCACCGTCGACCCGTACTGGACCAGCAGGCGGGCACGGTGGCGACGGGCGATGTCGTCGAACGACGGCGGCATGGCCTCAGTATAGCCCCGGGGTTCAGCGGAGGTGCTCGGCGAGGATCTTCGCCCCGATCGCGAGGAGCACCACGCCGCCGACGACCTCCGGCCACCGGCCGAGCGTCCGTCCGACCCGCGCGCCGAGAACGACGCCGGCCGCGGTGACGGCGAACGCGACGAGGCCGATCACGACGCTCGGTAGCCAGATCGAGACATGGAGGAAGGCCATGCTGAGGCCGACCGCGAGCGCGTCGATGCTGGTCGCGATCGAGAGGAGGACGAGCATCCACCCGCGCGTGGGGTCGCCCGAGGGTCCCTCCTCCCTTCCGCGCCGCGCCTCGAGGAGCATCTTGCCCCCCACGAAGGAGAGCAGGGCGAACGCGACCCAGTGGTCGACGTCCCGGATGTGCTCCTCCACCGTCCTCCCGGCCAGCCAGCCGACCACCGGCATGAGGAACTGGAAGAGGCCGAAGTGGAAGGCGAGGCGCAGGACGTGGCCCTGGTTCGGGCGGCCGAGGAGGAGGCCCGTCGCGACGGCCACGGCGAGCGCGTCCATCGCGAGCCCGACGGCGAGGCCGAGGATCGTGGGCCAGCCCATCGGGCGCCGATCATAGCCGCCGCGCCGGCGGCCACAAAGGCGAAGGCCGGCGGAGCGCGTTTCCGCCGGCCTTCGGGGGCGCCGGTCGGGGGGCAGGAGGGACTACTTGCCCGGGGTGATCTTGACGGTGTGCTTCTCCTCGCGCCAGACGAAGGCGTCGTCGTCCGGCGTGCCGTACGGCATGTAGGTGAGCTTCACCTCGACGTTCAGCGTGTCGGTGGGGAAGGTGCGCACCGTGTCGCCGTCCTCGTTCTCCTCGTCCTCGTACGGGAAGAAGATGTCGAAGCTCGACGTCACCGTGCGCAGCGGCGGCAGGCCCGTGTCCTGCACGAGGCCACTCTTCTCGTAGGGCCCGCGCCCCATCCGGTTGCCCCGCCCCAGCTGCTGCGGGACGGGCATGAAGATCCGCTCGTGGCTCCCGACTTCCTTCCCGCTCTCGTCCGTCGCGCGTACCGACAGAACCAGTCGGTTGGGGGTGGGTCAGCCGTCGGGCAGGCCGTGGCCCGTGTTGTTGCGCAGCTCGACCCGGACGGTGGCCTTGGGGCGCAGCTCGCGGTTGTCGCGCCAGAAGACGGCCTGGGCGTCGACGTGCATGTCGACCGCCGCCTTCGCCATGACCTCGGAGCGGTAGCTCTGCATGTCGTGCCCGAGGCCGGAGTCCCGCATGTGGCACTGCTGGCAGGTCTTGTTGCCGCCCTCGGGGATGTAGGCGAAGAGGTAGCTGCCGTAGCCGGTCGCGCACTGAGTGGGGTTCGGGAACTCGAAGTTCGGACCCTGGCCGTGGCACTGGCCGCAGAAGATCGACTCCGAGAGGGACAGGCCCTTCGCCATCTTCGGGAACTTCGGGTCGGCATGCTCGCCGTCCTGGGCGCCGTAGACGGTGTCCTTCTGGGGGAAGCCGTCGGTCCACTTGTGGATGACGGCGTTGCGGTTGTGGCAGACGAGGCAGTTGATGTTGAGCGAGGTGAGGGTCGTCTTCGCCTTCTCGATCCGCGCCTCGTCGTCGTCCTCCGTGGCCGCCTGCCACTCCTGGATGGTCGTGACGATCTCCTGGGCGACCGCGTCCGTGGCGTCGGCGAGCTGGGGCAGGTGGCACTTGGCGCAGCCCATGAGGTGCTCGACCTTCACGTCCTTCGGGGTCTTGACCCCGGAGGCGGGCCAGTCCATGAGGCCGTTCTTGATCGCGGTCATGAACGTGGCCGCGGTGCGGCCGGTGCCGAAGATCGAGCGGGAGTGGACCGAGCGGGCCCACTGGTCGTGCGCCTCCTGGTGGCACTCGACGCAGGAGCTCGAATCGTAACGGGCGCGGAGCTCGGCGATCGACCCCGCCTTGCCGGGCGCCGGGGCGCTCGCTTTCTTCGGGGCGGGGGCGGACGCGACGGCGGTCGCGAGGAGCAGGACGGCCGTCCCCGCGAGCGCCGGCACGGGCCCCGTGCGGAGGAGCCTGTTCATGGGACCACCGCCGGCCGGCTAGCAGCCCTCGAGGGTGGCCGGGCCCTTGTCGAGCTCGATCTCGTCCCCGACCTTGAGCTTGTCCGCGTTCTTGCTGTTCATCGTGACGGTCTTCTCGACGATCTCCCGGATGCGGCCGACCCCGCCCTTGAACTTCACGGGGGCGCCCTTCTTCATCCAGTCGGCCTTCTCGTCGACGAGGTCGACCGTGACCTTCTTGCCGTCGATGGCCGTGACCTTGGCCTTGACCGGGGCGGCGAGGACGAGGGAGGCC
Organism: uncultured Acidobacteriota bacterium; assembly: GCA_964561785.1. Taxonomy (GTDB): domain Bacteria; phylum Acidobacteriota; class Vicinamibacteria; order Fen-336; family Fen-336; genus DATBSL01. The sequence continues at coordinate 3,574 of CAZLRF010000025.1, forward strand.
GAGACCGCGACCGTGGCCAGAGCGACGAGCAAACGCTTCATCATGACTTGTCTCTCCATTCTCGAAAGAGCCGCGGGAGGGGCGGGGGTGGGAGTCCGCCCCTCCCGGCAGGTGAAGGTCAGAAGATGAACTGGATCTGCGTGACGAACTGGCTGAAGTCCTTCGTGGTGCGGGTGGTGCGGAGGCTGGTGAACGTGCCCTCCTGGTCGAAGTCGGTCTTGCTCCACTCGGCGGTCAGCTTCAGGTTCTGGCCCCAGACGTAGTAGTTGGCGCCGAAGCCGTACCAGTCGAGGATCTGGTCGAACACGTTGTTGAGGCAGGCGAAGCGCCACTTCTCGAAGCGGCCGAAGACCTGGAGAGGTACGCCGGGGAACAGGTAGCCGCCCTTCGCGTACCAGCCGTTCTTCTCGCCGAAGAGCCCGGTCGCCCCGAAGTCGGGGTTGGCGCCCTGATAGGCGCCGCCGAGGTCCACCTTCTGGTAGGCGGCCGAGGCGGTGACCGTGCCGGCGCCCTTCAGCGGGTACTCGAAGAAGGCGTCCACCGTCCACGCCTGGTAGTCCTCCTTGCCGAGCCTCTGGTCGACGTCCACGTAGGTCACGTCCGGCTCGATCTGGTAGGCGGCGCCGACCGTCAGCACCTTCTTCTCGCCGAGGTAGGTCGCCTTGTAGCCGTAGCGGTTCTCGGGCTCGAGGAGGGTCACGTGGCCGCGGGCGCTGTAGCGGAGGCTGGACGACGGGGCGATCGTCCCCGGCGCGGCCGTCCGGCCCTCCATCGCGTCGAGGCGGTACTGGAAGCGGTCGCCGAACAGGTTCCCCCAGACCGCGACGCCGTCGTCGCGCGTCCCGACGTAGGAGGTCCGGATGAAGAGCGAGCGGTCGAGGGTCAGGGCCGCCTCGCACTCCTCGAGGTTCTCGCGGGACAGGTTGTACTTGAAGCGTCCCACGGTCACCTTGAAGGCGTCGCTGAAGCTGAAGCGCACGCCGGCGTCCAGGAGCTGGAAGTTGTAGTCGAAGGCCGTGCCGGAGAAGTCGACCGGGGCGAGGTTCGGCTCGGCGAACTCGCCCTGGACGTACAGGCTGACCTTGTCGCTCCACGCGCCCAGGAAGGCGATCCGGTTGCGGCGGAAGCCGAGGTTGGTCGTCCCGTCCGTGCCGTCCTCGCCGGAGCCGATGTCGCGGTAGTTGACCCGGAACTCGCCCTTGTACTGGATCTGGAGGGCGCCTTGGTCCTCGTCGCCGAACGTGATGCGCGCGCCGGCGTCGCCCCACGGCGGGGCGGTCATGCCGCCCTCGTCCTCGGCGAGGACGGGCGCGGCGAGGATGGCGAGGGAGAACGAGAGCAGGAGGCCGATGCGGAAGCTGGTCTTGGTCATTGTCGTGTCTCCTCGCTCAGCAGCCGCCGCCGGTGGAGCCGCCGCCCCCACCGCCGCCGGGGGCGCTGCCTCCCTGCGTCGCGGCCATGTAGGCCTTGTCGGCGGTCTCGGCCTGGTTCGCCTCGCTCTGGGCCGGCGCAAAGAGGAAGTTCCCGGGCACGAAGGAGTTCTCGCCCGGCACCGGCGCCGCGAACGTGCCGATGGCGCGCAAGGCGCTCGTTCCCGGGGTGGCGACGTCGAAGGCCCACGTGGCGGCCTGGGCGCCGGTGGCCCCGGACGCCTGGATTCTCGCCAGAGTGTAGTTGTTCCACTGGCTGGCGGAGGCGTCGTACATCATGATGTCGCCCTCGGGGACGCCGAGGACCGCGTCGAACAGAACGAAGGTCGGCGACGCGCTCGTCGACGTGAAGCACATCGCGATCGTCTTCTTGTTGGGGGAGAGGAATGTCTGCGCGGCACCGTCCAGCACGGGGGAGGTCGCGAAGCGGGAGATCAGGGTGCTCCGGTCCGGGTACAGGCGGTTGCGCGTCGCCTCGCCGTTCACGCGATCCGTGACGAACTGGTTCGCGTTGGCCTGGCGGTAGGCGTTCGCGATGTAGGGCGACGTGGTGTAGCCCCGCACCTCGATGAGCTGCCAGGTGTTGAGCAGGCTGCGATCCCTGTTGATGGCGTCGACGTAGCCGAGCATCTCCCCGACCGAGATCCGCAGGACGTCCTTCAGGACCTTGTTCTGCGTCACCGAGTAGGTCGACGGCGTGGGCACGAGGATGGCGTCGGTCAGCGGCCGCCCCGCCACGTCCCAGGCGTCGTCGCCCCCGTTCAGGATCTTGATGCGGTCGCGAGAGAAGCCCCAGTAGCGGAACGTCCAGTAGGCGACGGACATCTGCCAGAACTCGAGGTCCGTGGACCCGCGGGGGACCGTGAGCACGATGGTCGTCGAGCCGTCGATCCCCAGCTTCTGGACGATGGCGTCCATGCGCGGCCCGCTGAGCATCATCTGGATGGTCGGGCCGAGGCCCTCCTCGCGGGTCATTGTGATCTCGGCGGGGGCCTCGAGCAGGACGGCGTCGGGGATGTGCTTCTTGGTGGTCGACGTGAAGTTCGCGAGGCTCGCGACGGAGACGACGACGACGCGGTCGGCGGTGCCGAGGGGGGCGTTCACCTTGCCCTCGTCCGTCCACTTCGCGAGCGTCGCGGCGTCGATGATGGCGCTCGCGGTCTGGGTCGTGGTGATGGGGTTCGAGTACCCGGTCGTGCCGGCGCTCCCCCCGCAGCTCCCGGCCACGAGCGCGACCGCCGCGAGCGCGGCGACGGCGGCGAGGGGGGCTGTCCTTCTCGAGAACGATGGTCTAGGCGACATGCGCGCCTCCCAAAGGGCGTTGTGAGTTCGGCGCAGCAACCGCTGCGCGTTCATGAGTCCCCGGGTTCCCACCCGGCCGTGACAGATTATTGGTACGACGAGGGCCAGGCAATGGTGCAAATGATGCAGAGGCACCATCTGGAACAGGACGTTCCACGGCGTGAAAACCGGTCCGGGTCGACCGGCGAAGGGAGGACGGCCGCGCCGTGGGGACGGCGCGGCCGTGTATCAGTTCAGTGGACGAGTCATCGAGAGCTGGACGTCAGCGAGGTCTGCGGGCCCGGTAGGTGACGGAGCGGACCTTCCCCGCGACGTCCTCGAGCTTCACTCCGGTTCGCTCGGCGAGGGCCCGCGCCTCCGCGCCCGCCGCCCACTGCTCGACCGAGTCGACGTCGCGCAGGACCTCCACCTCGCCGAGCCCGGCGGCCCCCAGCAGGTCGAAGTAGGCCTCGCGCCGGGCGGCGCCGGCGATGCACCCCACGTAGGCGAGGACGTCCTTCTCGACGGCCTCGGGAAGCGGGCCGTCGAGGACCACGTCGGAGACGACCATCCGTCCGCCCGGCTTCAGCACGCGCGCGATCTCGCGGAAGACGGCTCCCTTGTCGGGAACGAGGTTGATCACGCAGTTGGAGGTGACGGCGTCGACGGACGCGTCCGCGACCGGCAGCGCCTCGAGGCGGCCCTCGCGGAACTCGACGTTCGCATACCCGCCGCGCTCGGCGTTGCGTCGCGCCCGCTCGAGCATCGCCTTCGTCATGTCGACGCCGATCACGCGCCCGGACGGCCCGACGGCCCTCGCGGCGAGGAACGCGTCGAGGCCCCCGCCCGAGCCGAGGTCGAGCACCGTCTCGCCGGGCCGGAGGTCGAGGTGCGGGACGGGCGCTCCGCACCCCAGGCCGAGGTCGGAGCCCTCCGGCACGGCGGCGAGATCCTTCGGCCCGTAGCCGAGGCGGACGGACACGCTGTCGGACGAGCCGCCGCAGCAGGTGGGCTCGCAGCAGCCGCCGGACTGGCCCTCGGCGATCGTCCCGTACCGCTCCTTGACCTGCTCGACGACGGCCTCATCAGGCTTCACAGCACTCACGGCTCCTCCTCTCGCCCTCGCCCGCGGCGGGGAGGGCCTCCATCAGGTGATCGAACGCCCCCGGGCAGCAGCTCTCGGTCTCGTCCCGCACGGCGCCGAGCAGCTCCGAGAGCGCATGCAGGACCTCGGCGCTGCGCCGCGGACCCAGCCGGGCGAGGACGCCTTGCGCGAGGGCGAGCTCCCGGGCCCGGACGCTCTCCGCCGCCCGTTCCCCGGCCGCGGAGAGGCGCACCCGGACCGAGCGCGCGTCCTGCGGGTCGCTCTCCCGCGCGACGAGGCGCTCGGCCTCGAGCCGGGCGAGGTTGCGCGTGAGGGTGCTCGGCGTGATGCCCAGGCGCCGGGCGAGCGGACCAAGCCGGAGCGGACCGCCTCGCAGGGCCTCGAGAGTCGCCGCCTGGGCCACGGACAGGCCGCAGCAGACGACGTCGGCCCGCTCGGCCAGCGAGAAGCGGCGGACGATCGCGCCCACGAGGGCCGAGAGCCGCGCGGCGTCGAGGTGCCTCATATTTGTAGTATACAACTAATAAGAGGCCTGTCAAGGCCCCGGCCCGGCGCGGGAGGGAGGTGTGGTTGAATGGCCGCGCATGCCCTCGGTGCCGCGCCTGCGCTTCGATCGCAACGAGCTGTCCGGGGCCTTCGGGGACCTCGGGACGGACTTCCCGCTCGTCGTCGGCATGGTCCTCGCCGCGGGGCTCGACGTCACGAGCGTCCTCGTCATGTTCGGCCTGATGCAGGTCCTGACCGGCCTCGCCTACGGCCTGCCGATGCCCGTGCAGCCCCTCAAGGCCATGGCCGTGATCGTGATCACCCAGAAGCTCGCGCCGGGCGTTCTCTTCGGCGGCGGCCTCGCGATCGGCGTCGTCATGCTCCTGCTCGCCCTCACGGGGGCGGTCGACTGGCTCGCCCGCGTCGTTCCCCGGTCCGTCGTGCGCGGGATCCAGCTCGGCCTCGGCCTGCAGCTCGCCCAGCTCGCCCTGCGCGACTACGTCCCCTCGGAGGGGTGGGCGGGGTACGCTCTGGCCGGCGCGGCCTTCGTCCTCACCCTCTTCCTCCTCGGGAGCCGCCGCTTCCCGCCCGCCACGCTCGTCGTGCTCCTCGGCGTCGCGTACGCCCTCGCGGCGAGGGTGGAGGGGGCGAGCCTCGGCGGCGTCCTCGGCTTCGACCTGCCCCGCCTGACGGTTCCCACCGCTTCGGACGTCGCGACCGGATTCCTGCTCCTGGCCGTTCCCCAGATCCCGCTGTCCCTCGCGAACTCCGTGCTCGGGACCACCCAGGTCCTCTCCGACCTCTTCCCGGAGCGGAGGATCCCCGCCCGCCGGATCAGCCTCACCTACTCGTTCATGAACCTCGTGAGCCCGCTGTTCGGCGGGATCCCCACGTGCCACGGCGCGGGCGGCCTCGCCGGTCACTACGCCTTCGGGGCCCGCACCGGCGGCTCGGTCGTGATCGAGGGGCTGATGTACGCCGGCATCGGCGCCTTCCTCGCCGGCGGCTTCGGCACGGTGATCCTGCTGTTCCCGAAGCCGGTCCTCGGCGTCATCCTGCTCTTCGAGGCGCTCGCCCTCCTGCGCCTCACGCGGGACGTCGCCGGGTCGGCCGTCGACTTCAGCGTGACGCTCCTCGTCGGCGTGGTCGCGCTGGCCCTGCCCTACGGCTACGCGGTGGGCCTCGTCGTCGGCACGCTGGTCGCCGCCGCCACCCGCCGGGGGCTCACGGCCTTCGGGCGAGCGGGCTCGGACTAGCCAGGGGCTGCCGGGCCGGCGAGCGAGAGAAGCTCGTCTCGCCGCGCGCGGAGCCTCGCCAGCTCGGCCGCGACCGCCTCCGCCCCCGCCGCGTGCCGCTCGCGGGCCTCGGCCAGCGCCCGCTCGCCCGCGGTGGCCGCCTCGTGCAGGCACGCCGTCGCCTCGTGCTCCAGCTGGCGCCGGCTCTCCAGCACGCGGTCGACCAGGTCCCCCACGATCCGCTGCGAGTTCACCTGGATGAGATCGACGAGGTAGGCGCGGGCGTGCCGCCTCACCCGCGGCACCAGCCGCACGCGGAGCGCGTCGCCCACCCAGGCCGCCGCCCCCGCGCGGGTCCGGGACATCATGTGGGTGAAGTAGAAGCCGCGGCGCTTCCGGAAGCCCCCCTCGTGCACGGCGACGCGCCCCCCGCTCTCCCCGACGAGCTCGGCAAGGAAAGCGTTGGTGAGCGTCTCGAAGCGCTCGACGGCCGCGACGTAGAGCCCCTCGCCCATCGGCTCGACCTCCGCGAGCAGGTCCCTCACCCGCCGCTCCGCGATCGCGCCCGCCTCGCGCAGCGCCCGCTCGCGGAGCGAGCGGTCCCTCGGCGAGCGGGCGAGGAACGCGTCGAGCTCCTCGAGGGCGGCCGGGATGGCTCGAGCGGCGAAGGCCGAGCGCTCCGCCTCGAACCGCCGGGCGAGGTCCGCCTCCGTGGCCGCGAGGAGCGCCCCGAGGTCGGCCCGGAGGCGCTCGGCCCCTCGCGCCGCCTCGCGCAGCCGCTCGACCCGGGCCTCGGTGGCCGCGAGCGGGCGGCGCAGAGCGCCCTCGCGCTCGGCGATCTCGCGAAGCAGGGCGTCGCGCAGGCGGCGCACCGCGTGGGCGCCCGACGAGGCGAGGATCTCCGCCCTCGACTGCCGGGCGAGCGCGTCGATCGCCCGCTCGAGGGCGGACCAGTCGCGCGTGGCGAGGCCCGTCTCGAGCCGTTCGCGCGCGCTCACCTCCAGCAGCGCCTCGGGCGGCCGGCCGAGACGTCGCTCGATCACCTCGCGGGCGAAGTCGCGGGCCTCGGCGAGCTCGGCCGTCGAAGCTCGGTCGGCCTTGTTCAGCGCGATCAGCACGTGAGTCGTCCGCTCCGCGACTTGGACGAGGATGTCCGCCTCCTCCCCGGTGATCGGAGGATCGGAGCCCAGCACCACGAGGGCGGCGTCGACCTGGGGCAGGAAGGAGCGCGTCGCGGTCGTGTTGGACTCGAAGACCGACCCCAGCCCGGGCGTGTCCACCAGGCACAGCCCGGTCTCGAGGAGCGGCGCCGGCAGGAAGACCTCGACCGCGGCGACGCCCTTCACGTTCCCGGGGTTCTCGCGCTCGTCGACGAACGGCGACAGCCCGTCGACGTCGGCCACCACGGTGCGGCCGTCGGAGAGGCGGATCGCGGCGCGCTCCGGCGAGCCGTGGCGCAGGATGGTGACGGCGGTCGTGACGGGCGGCACGCCCACCGGGAGCACGCTGCGCCCCACGAGGGCGTTCAGGACGGACGACTTGCCGCGCTTGAACTGGCCGAGGCAGGCGACGAAGAAGCGGCGCTCCCCGAGTCGGCGCGCCGTCTCCCGTGCCGTCGCCTCCGCGGCGGACGCGCCCAGCTCGCGCGCGATCCCGGCGACCCGCGAGAGCGCGAGGAGGCAGGGGCCCTCGTCCCCCGGGCCGGTCGTTCCGGCGGCCCCCACCGCGATCAGCTCCGCCGGTCCACCTCCGGCACCAGGCGGTCGCGGATCTCGTCGCGCACCCGGCGGAAGACGACCATCTTCTCCTCGTCCGTCCCCTCCGCGGCGGCCGGGTCGAAGAAGGACACGTGCAGCTTCGGCACGGGCCGGGGGAAGGTCGGGCAGGTCTCCCGGGCCGAGTCGCACACGGTCACCACCAGGTCCCACGGCTGGTCGAGGTAGACGCCGACGTGCTCGGGCGTTCCGGCCGAGATGTCGACGCCGGCCTCGGCCATCGCCCGCACGGCGAGGGGGTGCACCCGGGCTGCGGGCGCGGTGCCCGCCGAGCGCGCTTCCCAGCGCTCCCCGAGCACGTGGTTCACCCACCCCTCGGCCATCTGAGAGCGGCAGGAGTTGCCCGTGCACAGCACGAGGACCCGCTTCTTCGCTCGGTTGGTCGCCACGGAGGCCTCCTCGGTTCGCCTTCACTCTACTATGGCCGGGCCGCTTCGGCCCCTTGCCGCGTGCCGTCGAGAGTGCCGGCCGTCGTGCCGCCTCGGAGGGTCACGCTGGACAGCCGGCTCAGCGCTGCATACGCTGCGATCGGTGCTTGCAAAGGAGGCACCGGGTGGCGAACCTGACCATTCGAATGCTCGACGAGAGGACGAAGGCGCGGCTGCGGGTGCGGGCCGCCCGGAACGGCCGATCGATGGAGGAGGAGGCCCGCACGCTCCTGAGGTTGGCCCTCGCCGAGGACGCCGCCCCCCGGGGGAGTCTGGCCGACGCCATCCGGGCCCGCTTCGCGCGGCTGGGCGGTGTCGAGCTCGAGCTTCCCTCGCGCGAGCCGATGCGTGAGCCGCCGAGGCTCGCCCGATGATCATCCTCGATACGAACGTCCTGTCGGAGCTGATGAAGCCGAAGCCCGCGGCGCCGGTGGTCGCCTGGATCGCCGATCACCCCAGGGCCGCCTTGTACACGACGGCCATCACCGAGGCCGAGATCCTGCACGGCCTGATGCTCCTGCCGCCCGGCCGCCGTCGTCGGGCGCTCGAGGCCGCGGCGAGCTCGATGTTCGCCGAGGACTTCGAGGGTCGAATCCTCGGCTTCGGTGCCGATGCCGCCCCACCCTACGCCCGGATCGCTTCCGAGCGGCGCAGGGCGGGACGGCCGATAGCGCATTTCGACGCTCGAATCGCGGCGATTGCGCGGTCGACGGGCGCGAGCCTCGCGACGCGCAACGTGGACGACTTCGACGGCTGCGGCGTCAGGGTCGTGAATCCCTGGCGGTTCTGGAGCCGCCGACTATCCCCTCGCGTGCCGCTCCGCCCAGGCCGGCTCCTCCTCGGGGGCGTAGAGGACGAGCAGGAGCCGGGCCTCGCCGCGGCCGGGGTTGTGGCCCCGGTGGGGCCGGCGCGAGTCGAGGAGAAGGCTGTCTCCCGGGCCGATCTCGTAGGCCTTCCCGGCGACGTCGTACCGGCAGCGGCCGGCGAGCCCGAGCACCAGCTCGTGGCCGGGGTGGGTCATGGCCTCCTCGCCCGTATCGCCGCCCGGCGCCAGGGTGATCACGAGGCCCCGCAGGCGCTGGCCGGGCAGCCCGGTCGCGAGCCGCTCGATCGTGCCCCCGGGGATCGCGGCGCTCGGGCGCTTCCCCGCCGGCAGGTGCACCGCGGCGTCAGGCGGCGGCGGGCCGCTCTCGAGGAGGGCGGCGAGGGGCACCCCGAGGACCGTGGCGATGGCCTGGAGGGTCGCGAGGCTGGGCGACCCGCGGCCGGTCTCGATCTGGTGGATGGTCGTCGGCGAGAGGCCGCCGAGCTCGGCGAGGCGGCGGATCGAGAGCCTGCGTCGCCGTCTCTCCTCGCGCAGGCGCGCGGCGAGGACGCGGGCCAGCCGCTCCACGTCAGGACCAGCCCAGCCGGTAGCGGCAGACCTCGCCGCCCTTCGCCCGGCACTCCTCCTCGACGACGCGGGGGGCCGTCGCCCCGCACATCTCGAGGGCCTTGCGGTACCAGCCGACGACGGTGAGGCAGTCGGGCGCGGAGAAGGTCTCCGCGTCGCGCGTGGTGAGCACGGCCTCCTTGTCCCCCGTCCTCTCGTACTCCCGTCGTCCCTCGCTGTAGTAGTAAGAGTAGATGAGCGGCGTCTTGGCGAGGAAGGCCTGCGGGTCGCCCGGCACCAGGAAGCCGCGGTGGACGCCCGATGGGCCGAGGTTCTTCTCGGCCGACGCCTCCCCCAGCTTCAGGAAGAACTCGGGGCGCCCGCCGCCGAGCTCCTGCACGATCGCCTCGTCGAGCCGCCGGCCGAGCTCGAACGGGTACCAGGAGGACGCGAGGAGCGAGGACAGGCTCTCGCGCTCGGGGCGCGAGAGCCGGGCGAGGACGCGGGCCGTCCCGTCGCCGGGGGCGAGCTCCTCGACGAGCAGGAGGCGCGAGCGCAGGACGCTTCCCTTGACGCTGATCATGGCGGCCTCCGCTCGCTAGCGCGTCTCGGTGACCTTGCTGAGGCCCCGCGGCCGGTCGGGGTCGAGCCCGCGGGTTCGGGCGAGGGCCACCGCCCAGAGCTGGCCGGGCACGACCGCCACGAGCGGCGACACCCACTCCGGCATCCCCGCCGGGAGGCGCAGCCCCGCGCGGGCCCGGCCGAGCACCCCCTCGTCGTCGGAGATCGCGACGAGCTCCGCTCCGCGCTCTCCGAGCGTCGCCGCGAGAGAGGAGAGGTCGCCGAGGACGCGGCCGGAGGGGGCGACGAGCAGGGCGGGGAAGCCGCGGTCGATCATCGCCACCGGGCCGTGCAGCAGGTCGGCGGGGGAGTAGGGCTCCGCGACGAGGTAGCTCGTCTCCTTCATCTTGAGGGCCACCTCGAAGGCGGTGGCGTAGTTGAACCCCCGGCCGGCCACGACGAAGTGCTCGGCGTAGCGGTAGCGGGAGACCTGCGGCTCCAGGTCCGCGTTCGCGCCGATCGCCTGCTCGACGAGCGACGGCACGCGGGCGAGCTCCTCCCACCGTCCCGCGTCCTCGCCGAGCGCCGCGCTCAGCATGGCGAGGGCGGCGAGCGAGGTCGTGTAGGTCTTGGTCGCGGCCACCGCCCGCTCCTCGCCGGCCAGGAGGGGCACGGTGTGCTCGGCCGCGGCGGAGAGCGGCGAGCCCGGCCGGTTCGTGACGGCGAGGGTCAGCGCCCCCTGCCGCCGTGCCGCGTCGAGCACGGCCACGATGTCCGGGGACTGGCCGGACTGGCTCACGCCGAGGACGAGCGCCCCGGCCATCGACGGTGCGGCCTCGTAGTACGTGAACAGCGACGGTGTCGCGAGGCACACCGGCAGCCGGTTGTGAGCGCCGAACAGGTACTGCGCGTAGCGCGCGGCGTTGTCCGAGCTGCCCCGCGCGGCGATCACCACGAAGCGCGGCCCGGCCTCGCGGACCGCCGCCGCCGCTCGTTCCACCGCGTCGCGGCCGTCCCGCAGCAGGCGAGAGAGCGCCTCGGGCTGCTCGCGGATCTCCTTCTCGACCTGGCTCATGGCGCCGTCCTCCCGGAGTACGCGTGCATCTTGACACTCCGCGAAGCCGTCCGCTAGCGTTGCGCCGATCGCCGTCCGGCGATCCGCCTTCGAAGGAGGCACACCATGGAGGACGGCCTCGACGTCCGCCCCCGGCATCGCCCGGTCCTCGACCCCGGCTTTCTCCCCGCGGCCCTGTGGAACCGGGCCTACCGCGACCGGGTGCGCGCGACGAAGGCGGGCGTCCCGCTCGGGATCGCGCTCGTGCGGCAGGACGGCACGACCTTCGCCCACAAGACGCGGATCCTGCCCCCGACGCCGGCGAACGCCGTCCTGAACCGGACGTACGTCGAGAGGCTGGTGAAGCTGCTGCTGTGGCAGAAGGGCGGCTGCACGATCCAGGTGGCGGGTCCGCCGGCGGTCGTACGGATGCTGGCCGGAGCCTACGCGCCGAGGGGCCTGCGGGCCTTCGACTGGGACCTCGTCGGCCGCCGGATGTTCGGGCAGACGATCCGCGTCGAAGCCGTGGAGAGGCTGCCCGCCCCGCGGGAGACCCAGCAGCCGCTCGGCCGCCACCTCGACGGGTGCCGCATCGGCTTCGACCTCGGCGGCTCCGACCGCAAGTGCGCGGCGGTCATCGACGGGAAGGTCGTCTTCTCGGACGAGGTGGTGTGGAACCCCTACTTCGAGAAGGACCCCTTCTACCACTTCCAGGGGATCCACGACACGCTACGGCGGGCCGCGGCCCACCTGCCCCGGATCGACGCGATCGGGGGCAGCGCGGCCGGCGTCTACGTGAACAGCGAGCCGCGAGTCGGCTCGCTCTACCGCGGCATCGCCGAGCCCGACTTCGACCGGCACATCCGGGGCCTGTTCCGCGCTCTGCAGAGGTGGTGGGGCGGAGTGCCGTTCGAGGTGGTGAACGACGGCGAGGTGACGGCGCTCGCCGGCTCCATGTCGATGAAGGCGAACGCGGTCCTCGGCTACTCGATGGGGACGAGCGTCGCCGCCGGCTACGTCACCCCGGACGGGAACATCACGTCCTGGCTCAACGAGCTCGCCTTCGTCCCCGTCGACTACCGCAAGGACGCGCCGGCCGACGAGTGGTCGGGCGACGTCGGCTGCGGCGTGCAGTACTTCTCGCAGCAGGCGGTGGACCGGCTCCTGCCCGCCGCCGGCATCGAGGTCCCGAAGGAGATGCCGCTCGCCGAGCGCCTCGTCGAGGTGCAGAAGCTCATGGCGGCGGGCGACCCGCGGGCCCGGCGGATCTACGAGACGATGGGAAGCTGCTTCGGCTACGCGATCGCCCACTACGCCGACTTCTACGACATCGAGAACATGCTCGTCCTCGGGCGCGTCACCTCGGGGGAGGGAGGCGAGGTCATCCTCGAGGGCGCGCGGCAGGTGCTGAAGGACGAGTTCCCGGAGCTCGCGGAGAGGATCCGCCTGCGCACCCCCGACGAGAAGGACAAGCGGCACGGGCAGGCGATCGCCGCGGCGAGCCTGCCGGTCGTGCCGACCGCGAAGGCGGCGAAGAACGCGCCGAGGAAGAAGAGGTAGGCGATGAAGCTCTCACGAGAGGACGCGGACGTCTTCGTCCCCGACGGGACGCCCATGCCCGAGGCGCTGCGCCGGGCCACCCACGTCTGCGTGGGCGCCCACCAGGACGACCAGGAGTTCATGGCCCTGCACGGCATCCTCGAGTGCTTCGGCCGCAAGGGCCGGGGCTTTGCCGGCGTCGTGGTCACGAACGGGGCGGGCAGCGCCCGCACCGACATCTACGCCGACTACACCAACGAGGAGATGATCCGGGTCCGCGTGAAGGAGCAGCGGAAGGCGGCGGTCGTCGGCGAGTACGCCTGCCAGGTCCAGCTCATGCACGCGAGCGGGGACGTCAAGAAGAAGGGGCACCCCGGCGTCCTCGCCGACCTCCGGGCGATCTTCGAGACCGTCCAGCCGGAGGTCCTCTACCTCCACAACCCGGCCGACAAGCACGACACCCACGTCGCGTGCTGCCTGCGGACGATCGAGGCGATCCGGACCCTTCCCAAGGACAGGCGGCCGAAGCGGGTCCTCGGCTGCGAGATCTGGCGCGACCTCGACTGGCTCCACGACGCCGACAAGCAGGTCCTGCCCGTCGACCGGTTCAAGAACCTCGCCGCGTCGCTCTCCGGCGTCTTCGACTCCCAGATCACCGGCGGCAAGCGCTACGACGTCGCGGTGGCGGGGCGCAGGACGGCGCACGCGAGCTTCTTCGAGTCGCACGCCACCGACAAGGCCGACGCGCTGAGCTTCGCGATGGACCTCACCCCGCTCGTCCTCGACGACTCGCTCGAGGTGCTCGACTACACGCTCACGTTCCTCCGCCGCTTCGAGAACGAGGTCCGCGACCGGCACGCTCGGCTGGGCTGAGGGCGGGCGGCCGGAGGTTGACACGCCTCCACGAAATGACCATGATGGTCACATGAAGGCGGGCGTGGCCGAGCTGAAGGCGAAGCTGAGCCGCTACCTCGAGCAGGTGAAGGCCGGCCAGGAGGTGGTCGTGACCGACCGGGGGCTGGCGGTCGCGAAGATCGTCCCGGTCGCCCCCGGGGAGCGGGGGTCGCGGCGCGAGCGGCTCGTGGCCGCGGGCCTCGTGGTTCCCGGGCGTGGCCGGGCCCGGCCGTCCCTCCTTCGGCCCCCCGCCGGGGACCCCGCCGCGGGCCGCGCCGTCCTCGACGCTCTCGTCGAGGACAGACGCGACGGACGCTGATGTTCTGGGACAGCTCGGCCGTCGTTCCGCTGCTCGTGGCCGAGGACCGGTCCGCGGAGCTGGCCGCGCTGCTCCGCTCCGACCGGTCGCCGGTGCTGTGGTGGGGAAGCCCCGTGGAGTGCGAGTCCGCGCTGCAGCGCCGGCGGCGGGAGGACGCGGTGTCCCCGCGGGCGCTGGCGGCGGCCCTCGCCCGCCTCGAGGACCTCGTCGAGGACGCGGACGTGGTGGCGGCCACCTCGCAGGTGCGGCGCAGGGCGGGGCGCCTCCTCGCGGCCCACCCGCTGCGGGCCGCCGACGCCCTCCAGCTCGCCGCCGCCCTCGTGTGGGCGGAGGAAGCGCCCACCGGGCAGGCGTTCGTCTGCCTGGACGACCGGCTGCGCGAGGCCGCGCAGGCCGAGGGCTTCTCCGTCCTTCCGGAGGTTGCCTAGCGCCGCTCAGGGCTGGGGCGTGATCCTCACCATCGCGACGCCGTGGGGCATCACCGCCGCGTCGTAGCGGCCGGAGAAGACCCCGAAGTCCTCGCGGCGCCAGAGGTCGCGCACGACGGCCTGCGTGGCGGGGGCGAGGCCGATGTCCTCCCAGAAGACGGGGAAGGTCGACTCCTCGCTCCCGCGGTTGAAGGCGACGACCGCCCTCGAGCCGTCGGCGAGCGGCTTCACCCACACCTCGCGGGGCCCGTCGTCCCGCACCTTGCGCCCCGGCACCCCGAGGAGGTCCTGGTTCACCGCGATCACCTCGCGGTTCGTGAGGACGTCGCGGACCTGCGCGGTCATCGCCTCGAGGTCGTTGCCGGCCATCAGCGGCGAGGCGAAGAGCGCCCACAAGCTGAAGTGCGCGCGGCTCTCGACGAGCGAGAGGCCGCCGTTGCCGACCTCGAGCATGTCCGCGTCGTTCCAGCGGCCGGGTCCGGCCCAGGGGTGGAGCTCCGCCATGAGGTCGACGATGTGCGTGACGCCCATCCCGCCCCAGCTCTTGCCGCAGTCCCAGCAGTCCTGGATGTCGCCGGTGGCGCGCCAGAGGTGGCCGATCCCCTGCGCCCAGAGCCACGGCCGCGTCTGTCCCCACTCGCAGATCGAGAACACGATCGGCCGGCCGGTCGCCCGCAGCGCCCGGCTCATCCTCGCGTAGGCCTCGCGCGTGTCCTGGCCCTCCGTGTGGCACCAGTCGTACTTGAGGTAGTCGACGCCCCACTCGGCGTACGTGCGCGCGTCCTCGTCCTCGTGTCCCTTCGACCCGGGACGCCCGGCGCAGGTCTTCGTGCCGGCGTCGGAGTACAGGCCGAACTTGAGCCCCTTCGCGTGGACGTAGTCGGCGAGGGCCTTCATGCCGGAGGGGAAGCGCTCGGGGTCGGCCACGATCCTCCCGGTCGCGTCGCGGCTCACCTGCCAGCAGTCGTCGACGACGACGTACTGGTAGCCGGCGTCCTTCATGCCGCTCGCCACCAGCGCGTCGGCCGCGCCCCTGATCCGCTGCTCCGAGACGTCGCAGCCGAACCTGTTCCAGCTGTTCCAGCCCATCGGCGGGGTCAGGGCGAGGCCGTCGCCGGCCGCCGCGGGCGACGCGGCGAGGGCGAGGGCGGCGAGGGCGGTCAGGCGGCGTGGGAGCGACGGGCGGGCGTCTGTCGAGCGCATGGGTTCCTCCTACTCCGCCTCGCGACGCATCGCCGCCCACAGGGCAAGGACGTCGCGCCGCTCCGTGAGGAGCGCGCCCACGCTGACCCGCACCATCCAGCGCCCGTCCAGGACGGACGGGGTGAGGTAGGCGGCGCCGGAGCGGTTGATCCGCTCGGCCCAGCCGAGCGTGTGGCGGTCGAGGGCCTCGCCCTCGAGGCCGGGGGGCTCGTGGCGGACGCAGACCGTCTGGAGCGGCACGGGGGCGAGGACGCGCCAGCCGGGCGCCTTCCCGACCTCGGCCGCGAGCCAGCGCGCGTTGTCGATGTCGCGGCGCAGGCGCGCCCGGAGGCCCGAGACCCCCTGCTCGCGCAGGAGGCACCACAGCTTGAGCGCGCGGAACCGGCGGCCGAGCGGGATGCCCCAGTCGCGCAGGTTCTTCACCTTCTCGTCGAC
>CAZLRF010000025.1:19218-69947 GCA_964561785.1 uncultured Acidobacteriota bacterium
CACCTCCTCGATCTCGGTGAGGGCGGGGCTCGACTGCCAGGAGAGGCCGAGCACGCCGAGGCCGGTGCTCAGGGTGTCGCCGAGGACCGAAGCGAGCTCGCCGTTCGAGGGGAAGTAGCCGAAGAACCGCGGGTGCTGCCAGTGGGAGAGGCCGGGGAGGACGACCCGGTCGAGGTCGTCGAGCACCGCCTCGAAGCCCTCCGGCTCCTCCGGCGGGGAGGAGGGCAGCTGCGCCCTGATCGACCCCGGCTCGACGCGGGACATCACGGGGTGCTCGGCCGCGCGGGCGCGGTAGTCCGCGATCCAGTCGACGACCCGGTAGCCGAAGCGGCGGAACTCCTGGGGGTCCATGGCGTGGGGATGGTGCTCCGGCGGCCTCCGGGGAGTCAACACCGGCAACGGGGCGACGGCCGGTGCTATCCTTCGGCGATGGCCACGCGAGCCGCGCTGCACCGATACAGCTTCGCGGACTACCTCGCCTTCGAGGAGGCAAGCACCACCAAGCACGAGTTCCTGAACGGCGAGATCTACGGCATGGCCGGAGGCACGCCCGAGCACGCCGCGCTCGCCGTGGCGGTCTCGGCCGCGCTGCTCACGCAGCTGCGGGGCGGGCCGTGCCGCGTCTACAGCTCGGACCTGCGGGTGCGGGTGCTCGCCACCGGCCTCGCCACCTACCCGGACGTCACCGTGGTCTGCGGGGAGCTCGAGCGGGACCCCGAGAGCGCGACGACCGTCGTCAACCCGCGCGCGGTGGTGGAGGTCCTGAGCGACGGGACCGAGACGTACGACCGGGGCCAGAAGCTCGACCACTACCGCCGCGTCCCGTCGCTGGCCGCGGTCGTCCTGGTCTCACACCGCGCCCCGCGCATCGAGCTGTGGGAGCGTGCCGACGACGGCGCCTGGAGCAGCCGGGAGCTCGGGCCGGGGGAGATCGCCACGATCCCGGCGCTGCCCGCGCGCCTGTCCGTCGACGAGGTCTACCAGGGCTTCCGGCCGTAGGGCCGATCCCTACGCCATCCGGTCCCGGCGCAGGGTGAGCCCGCCGTCGACCGTGATCACCTGGCCGGTGACGTAGGCGTCGGGCTCGAGCAGGAAGCGCACCGCGCGCGCCACGTCCTCGGGCCGCCCGAAGCGGGGCACGACCCCGCGGTCCACGTAGGGGTCGTACTTGCCCCCGTCGATCGACGCGCGGGCCATGCCCACGACCGTCGCCCCCGGGGCGACGACGTTCACCCGGATGTCCGCCTTGCCCCCGTACTCCTTGGCGAGGATCCGCGCGGCGTGGACGAGGGCGGCCTTGGGCGAGGCGTAGGCGAGGCTGCCCTCGAAGGGGTAGACGCCCTGCATGCTCGAGACGAGGACGATCGAGCCGTGCGTGTCGCGGCGGAGCATCTCCTCCGCCGCGGCGCGCGCGAGGAGCACCGGGGCCTCGAAGTTGGCGGTGAACGAGGCGTGCAGCGTCGCGCCGTCGAGCTCGCCGCCCTTCACGCGCGCGGGGTCCCCGGTCAGGGCCACCACCCCGTAGATCTCCCCCTTCACGGCGAGGGCGGCTTCGATCTGGCGCTTGCGGACCTCGGGGTCGGCCACGTCGCCTTCGACGAGGTGCACGAGGCCCCCGTAGAGGTCCTGGATGCGCTGCTGGAAGGCGAGGGCGTTGCCCTTGTTCGAGCGGTAGCCGACGACGGGAATGGCCCCGTCCTGCACGAGCAGCGCGCAGATCGCGGCCCCGAGGCCGCCTGCACCCCCCGGGACGAGGACGACCCGCCCAGCGAGGGCCTTGCGGCTGAAGTCGTAACGGTGCTCCGCGTAGCGGCGGGCCTGCTCGGGGTCGAGGTGTCGGGAGGGCATGCTCAGCTCTCGAAGAGGCCGCCGAGCTCGTCGGGGCGAAGCCCGGCGAGCGAGTCCACCACGCGGTGCGCGGCCCGGAGCTTCTCCGCGGGGAGGCTGTGGGCGACGCCCACCACCTTCATGCCCGCCCCGAGGGCGGAGGCGATGCCCGGCACCGAGTCCTCGAAGGCGACGCACTCCCCGGGCGCGAGCGCGGGCACGCGGGCGGCGAGGCGCCGGACGGCCTCGAGGTAAGGCGCGGGGTCGGGCTTCGTCCGGGGGGCGTCCTCGGCTCCCACGATCTCGGCGAACGCGTCGCGCAGGCAGACCCCGCGCAGGATCGCTTCCACCTCGTCGTGGCGGGCCCCCGAGGCGATCGCGACGGGCATGCGCTCGGCGAGGGCCAGGACGAGGTCGCGCGCCCCCGGGAACACCGCCACCTCGGGGATGAGGCGGGCGAAGGCGAGGACCTTGCGCGCCTCGACCCGGTCGACTCGCTCGCGGGGCGCCCCATCCGCGTGGTCGAGCAGGGCGAGGCGGATCGCCTCGCGGTCGTCGTAGGCGAGGTAGCGAAGGACGTAGTCCGCCTCGCTGATCGAGACGCCCTCGGGAAGCAGCGCGTCGCGCAGCGAGCGGAAGTGCAGGGGCTCGCTGTCGACGATCACCCCGTCGAAGTCGAACACGGCCGCGCGCAGGGGCATCCGCTACCTCTTCCGGATCGAGAGGACGAGCGCGTCGAGCTCGGCCGCGGCCGCGGCGACGGTGGCGGCGGGGCCGGTGAGCTTGAAGAACACGTTGCCGCCGGGGGCCTCGACGATCGCGCCGAGCAGGCGGTAGCCCGCCTTCTTCCCGGTCGACTGCATCGCCGGTCCGCCCGGGGCCAGGTAGGTGCCGTCGACCTCGACCCGGGTCACGCGCAGGCCGGCCACGGTGGCGCTCGTGCGCTTCGGCGCCGGCGCGCCCTCGAACTGCTTCGCCCAGCGGGCCACGTTGTCGTCGACGCCCCCGCCCTGGCCGGCGCCGAAGAAGAACACGGCGCACTCGCCGGCCGCCGCCCCCTTCGCCCCCGGCACCGCGTAGGTGGCCACCCGTATCGCGCTCCCCGCGCCTGCCGTCCAGCGGGCGGGCACGGTCCACTCGATGCCGGCGGCGGAGCCGGTCGTTGCGGGCGCCGCCGGGGCCGAATGGGCCACGGCGGCGACGAGACAGCCGGCCAGCGCGGCCGCGGTTCGCGAGGACATGGGGGCGGGACCTCCTGGAGCGGCCGGGAACGCGGCCGAGCGAGCATTGTAACAAGGTGTCCCCTCCCTCACCGGGGCGGGCGGCGGGGGCTATCATTTCCAGTTGGTCCGATGAACTGCCCCTCCTGCCGAGCCGACAATCCGGATTCCGCCAGGGCCTGCTTCGCCTGCGGGGCGCCGCTCGACCCCGCGCTCGCCGGCCTCGCCGACGGCGCCCTGTTCGCGGGGCGTTTCGAGATCCTCGGCCCCCTCGGGCGGGGCGGCATGGGCATGGTCTACCGCGCCTTCGACCGCGAGCTCGGCGAGACCGTGGCGATCAAGGTCCTGCGCCCCGACGTGGCCCGCGAGTCGGGCCGGGTCGAGCAGCGCTTCCGCTCCGAGATCCGCCTCGCCCGGCGCGTGCGCCACCGCAACGTCTGCCCGGTCTACGGCGACGGGGAAGACCGGGGGCTCCTCTACATCTGCATGGAGCTCGTCGAGGGCGAGAACCTCGCCCGCGCGGCGCGCGAGGGAGGGGGGCTGCCCCCCGCCGAGGCGTGGAGCGCCGCGCTGCAGGTCGCGGACGGGCTCATGGCCATCCACGAGGTCGGCGTCGTGCACCGCGACCTCAAGACCGCGAACCTCATGCGCGACCGCCGCGGGGTGGTCCGCGTGATGGACTTCGGGATCGCGAAGCAGCACGGCGGGGGAAGCGGCGGCGTCACGGTGACGGCCACCGGCTCCCTGATGGGCACCCCCGAGTACATGAGCCCGGAGCAGCTGCGGGGGGACGAGGTCGACTTCCGCAGCGACCTCTACTCGCTCGGCGTCGTCGTCTACGAGCTGTTCACGGGCGCGCTGCCGTTCCGGGGAGAGACCGCCGTCGCCACGATCGTGCGGCAGCTCCACGACGCGCCCGTGGTCGACCTCCCCGCGATCCCCCTGCCGCTGCGGCCGGTTCTCGCCCGCGCCCTCGCCAAGGACCCCTCGGAGCGCTACGCCGACGCCGCCGAGATGCGCAGGGCCCTCGAGGCCGCGTGCGAGGAGGCCGCGCCGCAGGTGGCGGCCGCCGCGGCCGGGCGGGAGCCGCCCGGCGAGACCCCCGACGACCAGACCCGCCCCGTCGACCCCGGGGCCCTGCGGGATCGCGCCCCGCTCGTGCGCCTCGCCCTCGCCCAGGCCGCGGTGGCGGCGCTCGCCGTCCACCTCGTGGGGGCGGGGGGCGTCCACTCGGCGCCCGCCCCGCGGCCCGACCCTGTGCCGACGCCCTCGGCGTCGCCCACGCCGATCCCGGAGCCGCTGCCGACCCCGCGCCCCGCGGCCGCCCGGCCGCCCGCGCCGCGCCCGGCCGTCCGCCCCACGCCGGTGCCGACGCCGCTGCCCGCCGCGGTCGCCGCGGCGCCGTCCGTGGTTCCCGCCGCGCCCCCGCGGCCCGCCTCTTCCCCGCGCGTCTTCGAGGAGGACGAGGTGGACGTTCCGCCGCGCCGGATCGTCGGCATGCCCGCCGGCTACCCGGAGTGGGGCCCGAGGCTCGGCCGGGGCAAGCGCGTCTCGATCACCGCGAGCTACGTCGTGACCGAGGAAGGCCTCGTGACCGACATCCGCGTCGAGGAGGGCGGGGGCGTCCTCGAGGCCGTGCTGCTCGAGATCAGCCGCTGGCGCTACGAGCCCGGCCGCAAGGACGGCGTGCCGGTCAAGGTGCGCCTGCGCTGGAAGCACACCTTCATCGGGGGCTGAGCCGCGCTCAGGGCGCGACGCTGAACGGCTCGACCGTCTCCGTCGAGGCGCCCGCCACCGTGTCCCGCGCGCGCAGCGCGAGGGCGTAGTCCCCGGGGGAGAGCCCCTCGAGCGACAGGCCGAGAAGGCGGGAGAGCCGCCCGTCCCAATCGGGGCGGATCGGAGTGGGCGGGGCCGAGCGGACGACCTCCTCGCCCCGGCGCAGCTCCCATCCCGCCTCGACGATCGGCAGCCGCGTCGCGGGGTCGTCCTTCGCGCCGTGGACCTGGTACTGCACGTAGAGGAGGCTCCCGGTGCGGAACGTCCGGGCGAGCACGACCCGGGGCCGGTCCCGTCCGTCCGCCTTCTCCATCTCGGTCGTCAGGATGGGGGAGGCGATGCGGAAGGCCTTCGGGTCGGGTACTTCGAACGTGTGCAGCGCGGTTCCGATCCGGCCCGTCGCGACCTCGCGCACGAGGACGCGGATCTGCCAGACCCCCGGCGGCATGTGCCAGTGGCGGGAGAGGATCGTGGCCGTGCCCGGCCGCAGCTCGAGCTCGGTCTCGAACTCGTCCCGCATCGCCTTGCCCCCGTCGCGCGGCCGCGCCTCGGCCACCGTGCGGAACTTGCGCTTTGCGGGCGCGTCGACCGGGACCCGGATCTCGACCGGGTACATGGTCGTGACCTGCCCCCGGCCGTTGTCCTCGAAGAACAGCGCCGAGAGCCGCAGGGGCAGCTCGGTCGTGTCCGCGACCGCGCGCATCGCCGCCTTCTCCTCCGGCGTACGGCCCGCCGTCTCGTCCTTCGGCCGCTTCTCGTCCTTCGCCCGGCTCGCCTCGGCCCTCTCCGCTTCGCCCGCGTAGTAGCGCGTCCGGGCGCGCACGGTGAGGCCCTCGCCGCGGACGCGCACCCGCACCCGACGCTCGCCGCTCCCCGTCCGGTCCGGCTGGTAGCCGAGCAGGTAGTACGCCTCCGACTCCGCCGCGATGCGGCGCAACCCCTCGCCCGGGTCGTTCGCCACGATCGCGCGTCCCCCGGTGGCCGCGGCCACGTCGTCCGCGCCGGCCGCGGCGAGGCCCCGCTCGGTCGCCCAGCCGAGCGCGGGCGCCACCGTCCCCTCCGCGTCGGTCGACGGCTCGAGGCCGCGGGGGTCGATGAAGTGCATCGCGACGTTCGCCCGGCGCGCGACCTCGACGAGCTCGGCGTAGCCCCTCATCCGGGGCACGAGGACGAAGCCCTCGGAGACGAGCACGAGGGTCTTGTGCCCGCGCAGCGGCAGCAGGGAGTCGAGGGCCTGCCGCAGGTTGGCGAGGGTCGTGTCGACGCGCCGCCTTGCGACGGAGGCCACCTCCTCGGCCACGAACGAGGGGTCGCGCGCGCCGACCCCCATCCGTCCCTCGCCCCCGCTCGCCGTCCCCCCGCCCGGCGGGCCCGGCGTCGTCGTGTCGCCGGTCGGGACCCCGCCCCCGGACGCGGCGAGCGTCGGCTGGGCGAGACCGCTCGGCCCCAGGTCGAGGATCTGGATCGCCTCCCAGTCCGACATGCCGACCCGCAGGGGGTCGCGCACGTACTGACCCTGGACCCTGTCGATCACCGAGGCGAGCTGGCGGTACTCCCAGCCGCCGCGGGCCGTCCACCGGATGTTCTGGCCCGGCGCGAGCACGGTGAACCAGTCGCCCTCGCGCAGCTCGGTGAGGACGAACTGCCGCAGCGCCGATCGCACCCGCTCCGCCGCCGCCGGCGTCACGTGCGTGTCGTCGAAGTACACGAAGAAGGCTCGCCCCTCGCCCGGCGCGCGCACCCGCGCGACCGACAGCCGTGGCGGCTCCGCCGCTCCCGGGGCGGTCCGCGCCTTCACGACCACTTGCTCGAACGTCTCGATCTCCTGCGGACGGGAGTCCTCCTCGACCGTGAAGTCCTCCTTCCCGAGCCCGGTCACGGGCCGGCCGTCCCGGTCGAGCACGATCACGTCGATCCTCACGAGCTCGACGCCGGCGCCGAAGACCGGCGGGGCCGGGGCTTGTCCGGGGGCGGGAGCAGGGCGAAGCAGCGCGAGGACGACGGCGACAGTGGCCGCGGCGCGCAGGCCGGTCGAGGCGCGGGTCATGGGGATAGAAGACCCGAACCCGCGCCGCGCGTCAATGCGCAGTAGGATGGGCGCGCCTTGGGAGGAGCGCGATGAAGTCCCACACCGTCCACCTCACGATGAACGTCCCCGCCCGCATGGATTTCGTGAACATCACGCGGCAGGTCGAGAAGGCGGTCGCCGACAGCGGGGTGAAGGAGGGGCTGTGCCTCGTCAACGCGATGCACATCACCGCCTCCGTGTTCATCAACGACGACGAGCCGGGCCTCCACGAGGACTACAAGCGCTGGCTCGAGCACCTCGCCCCCTTCGACCCGAGCCCCGAGCGCTACCGTCACAACCGCACCGGCGAGGACAACGGCGACGCCCACCACAAGCGCCAGGTCATGGGGCGCGAGGTCGTCGTCGCGGTGACGGACGGCAGGCTCGACTTCGGCCCGTGGGAGCAGATCTTCTACGGCGAGTTCGACGGCCGGCGGCCCAAGCGCGTGCTCGTGAAGGTCATCGGGGAGTGAGGCGAAGCCCGCGGCTCTCCTGGCCTCGTGCGGGGTCCCCGAGCGCGAACAGGGCGAAGCCCACGAGGACCCAGAACAGGTCGCGGCCGCGCTTGAGGAGGACGAAGGCGGCGCCGAGGGTGGTGGCGTCGGGGAGGCCCAGGGCGCGGAAGGTGAGAACGTAGGCGACGTCCTGGACGCCGAGGCCGGCGGGGACGGGGACGGCGGCGGAGCGGACCAGGATGATGGCGGTCTCGACGACGAGGGCGGCGAGGAACGAGACGTCCGTCCCGAGGAGACGGAGGAAGAGCCAGGTCTCGGCGCCGCGCACCACCCAGCCCGCGCAGTAGAGGAGCATCGGGAGGAGGAGGGCGGCGCGGTCCCGCTCGAAGAAGGTGACGAGGTGGTCGTCGGTCCGCTCGAAGCGCGCGGCGTGGCGCTCGAGCCAGGGGCCGAGCCAGCGGCCCCCGAGCCGGGCGAGGCCGCCCCGGGTGCGCTCGGCGAGGCGCGCCCGGCCCGAGAGGGCGAGGCCGGCCCCGAAGGTCGCGAACATGAACGCGGAGACGGCGAGGAGCATCCACGGCAGGCCCGGGCGGCCGATCGCCTCGCGCGAGACGCGGGCGAGCAGCGGCCAGGCGAGGAGGGTCGCGGCGACGAGGACGATGCCGTGGGAGACGACCACGAGGAACTTGCGGCCGACGCTCGCCACGAGCGCCGTCTCGAGGCTCACGCCGCAGCGGCGCTTGAGCAGCCACGGCTGGAGCGACTCCGAGACGACCGCGCCCGAGGGCAGTCCCAGCATCGTCGCCTCGGTCACGAGGCGAACGCCGACGAGGGGGACGATGCCCGGCCGATGGCCGAGCCGCGCGAACGTGCCCCACCACGCGACGCCCTCGAGGAGGGTGACGGCGAAGTTGGGGAGAAGCAGGAGCGGCAGCCGCCACCCGAGCGAGCCGACGAGGGCGAGGACCCGCGGGAGGTCCGCCGAGCGCAGGACGAACGCGGCGAGGGCGAGGGCGACGAGGCCCGGCAGGAGCCGCGCGGCGTGGCGGACGAGGCGCCTCCTCGCGGGCGGCGGAGAAGCCGCGTCGTCCCGGTCGAGCGGGGTCGGCACGCCGCGGCGGCCTACCAGCGGTCCTCGGCGATCCCCGCCCGGTGGTTCTCGAACCGGGCGAGCACGAACAGCAGGTCCGAGAGCCGGTTGAGGTACACGATGATCCGGGGGTCGACGTCGGCCTCGCGGGCGAGGGTGACGACCGAGCGCTCCGCGCGGCGGCACACGGTGCGGGCCTGGTGGAGGAAGGCGGCGGCGGGCGCGCCCCCGGGAAGGACGAAGCAGCGCAACGGGGGCAGCTTCGCCTCGCGCGCGTCGATCGCCTTCTCCAGCCGGCGCACGTGGGCGGCGGTGACCGCGGCCTTGGCCCGCTTCGAGGCGACCTTGTGGGTGGGGTCGGCGAGCTGGGCGCCGATCGCGAAGAGGTCCTTCTGGATCGCGAGGAGCAGCGTCTCGAGGGGGGGAAGGGCGAGGGCCCGCACGGCGCCGAGGGCGGCATTGGTCTCGTCGACGTCGCCGTACGCGGCCACCCGGAGGTGGTCCTTCGGCACGCGGGCGCCCCCGAGGAGGCTCGTCTCGCCGAGGTCGCCGGTCTTCGTGTAGATCTTCACGCTCGGGCTGCCTCTTCGAACGACGTGACGACGGTGGCGGGGGAGCCGTCGACCTCGACGCTCGTCCCCGCGGCGAAGTGGTTGCGGTGGACCCAGGCGAGGGCGACGGGGCCGAGCGCGGGCGAGACGCCGGCCGTCGTCACGCGGCCCACGTCCTTCCCCCCCGCCCGCACCGCGGCGCCCCTCGCCGCCGGGGCCGAGAGGCGCAGGCCGCGCAGCGCCTTGTTGACGTTGCCGCCCCGGGCGTCGAGCCGGGCCATCGTCTCCTGGCCGACGTAGCAGCCCTTGGTGAAGGACGCGCACTCGCCCACGAGGCCGGTCTCGTGCAGGAGGTTCTCCTCGTCGACGTCGTCGCCCCACCACGGCCGCAGCGCCTCCACGCGTCGCACGTCGAGCGCGTCGAGCCCCGCCGGGCGGGCCCCCGCGGCGGCGAGCGCGTCCCACGCGGCGCGGGCGGCCTCGGGCGCGAGGTGGAGGACGAAGCCGCCGCCGGGGAGGTCGCCGGCCCGGACGAGGCGGGCGGCGGCTCCGCCGACCGTGGCCGGCACGTGCTCCTCGTCCGCGGCGGGGAGGCCGGGCACCCCGGCCCGGGCGAGGACCGCCGCGGATTCCGGGCCGACCACGGCGAGAACGACCGAGGGTCGCGGGGCGAAGCGCACGGGCGCGGCCACCCGGTAACGCTCGAGCTCCGCCCGCAGCGGCTCGAGGCGGTCCGTGTCCGTCTCCAGGACCACGACGTCTCTCTCCACGAGGGCCCGGACGAGCGCGTGCACCGCGCCCCGGGGGGAGAGCATCGCCGCGCGACACCCCTGGCCGGGGGCGCGGCCGGCGACGTCGTTCGTGAGCATGCCCTGGAGGAACTTGAGGCGGATGGGGCCGGGGCCCGCGGCCTCGAGGAGAGAGCGGGTCGCGAGGTCGACGAGCCCCGCGCCCGCCGAGAGCGCGGCGTGCTCGCCCGCGGGGTCCCCGTAGGAGGCGACCACCGGAAGCCCGCGCCTCTCGCCGAAGCGGGCGCCCTTCTCGGCGTGGGCCCGGTGGAGCGCGAGGTCGGTGGGCGAAGGCATCCCGGCAGTGTAACCCGCCCGCCGGATCGGGGAGAATGCGGAGGATGGCCCTCGTCCCTTCGCCCGAGACCGCCGCCGCGATCGCGGCGATGGTGCCCCCGTTCGTCGAGCAGAACTACGGCTTGCGGCTCGACTACGCCGTCGAGAGCCTGCGCCACGTCGACGGCGTCATCGAGGACCTGCGCCGCGACCAGCGCTTCGAGACGCTCCAGCCGATGCTCTTCGCGATGGGCTGCTACGTGGGGGAGGTGATGGTGCGCCACGCTGGGGCCTGCTGGTGCACCACGGCGGAGATGGGGATGGGCGAGGTCGCGAGCTCGCCGATCGTCATCCGCGTGGCGGACGGCCGCGGCTGCAACCCCGTCGGCCGCGTCTACAAGCGCTTCCAGAACGGCGCCGGGGACAGCCTGGTGTCGTTCTACCGCGCGATGACGCGGGTCCTCCCGGAGAAACTGGGCTAAGATACACGGTCGACCCGCCGCTTCCGGTCAGGAGCCTTCATGTCGGACTTCAAGATCACGGTCAGGAACAACGGGCCGCTCCGGCTCGAGGGGGACATCACGCTCCTCGACGAGAGCGGCAAGGCCTGGGGCCTCGCCGGCCGCACGGCGATCTCGCTGTGCCGCTGCGGCGAGTCGGCCAACAAGCCCTTCTGCGACGGCTCGCACAACCGGTCGGGCTTCCTCTCCACCTGCGAGGCGGCGGAGCTGCCCCCGCCGAAGCCGCGCGCGTGAGGCGAAGGATGCTCGGCCGGGCCGCTCGCCTCCTCCCCATCGCCGCCGCGCTCCTCCTGCCCGCGTGCGGCGAGGACACGGGGACGCTCCCCGACGTCTCCCGCGCCGGGCTGCAGGTCGTCGTCGACCCGACGCCGGTCCTCGGGGTCCAGAACCCCCTCACGGGCTCGGTCAGCGCGAGCTACAAGATCCGGATCACGGAGACGAACGGCCTCGGGGGCAAGCTCATCTTCGTGAGCTCGCAGATCTTCGATCCCCAGACGGGGCTCCAGGTCGCGGGCAGCTACTTCGACTCGAGCGACCTCGTCGTCTTCGTGGGGTCGGACCGTCTCGAGCCGGGCGGCACCGTCCAGGTGCCCCAGAACCCCGCGTACGTGCTGCCCGACTTCCGCAAGGAAGCGCAGCTCACGGTCAACGTCCAGATGAAGGACGACCGCTCGAACGTGATCAACCAGTCCGTGCTCGTCAAGATCGAGTAGGGCGCCGTGGCACCGCGCGCCGCCGGGATCCTCCTCCACCCCACGTCCCTCCCCGGCCCCCACGGGATCGGGGAGCTCGGTCCCGAGGCGACCGCGTTCCTCGACTTCCTGCAGGAGACGGGCCAGTCGGTCTGGCAGGTGCTGCCTCTCGGCCCCACCGGCTACGGCGACTCGCCGTACCAGTGCTTCTCCGCCTTTGCCGGCAACCCCCTCCTCGTCTCGCTCGACCGCCTGCGCGAGGAGGGCCTCGTCCCCGCCTCGGACCTCGCGAAGCGGCCGGCGTTCCCCGAGCGCGAGGTGGACTTCGGGGCGGTGATCGAGTGGAAGAGGCCGCTCATCGCGAAGGCCTTCGCCGCCTTCGAGAAGGGTGCGCCCCCGTCGCGCCGCGAGGAGCTCGCCGCCTTCGAGGCGAAGGAGGCCGCCTGGCTCGCGGACTTCACCCTCTTCATGGCCTTGAAGCGCGCGAACGGCGGCGGGGCCTGGAGCACGTGGGACCGCTCGCTCGTGACCCGGGACGAAGCCGCGCTCGCCGCCGCGCGGCGCAAGCTCGCGCGGGAGACCCGGGAGGTCGCGTTCGAGCAGTGGCTGTTCTTCGAGCAGTGGGGCCGGCTCCGGCGCCAGGCCCACGAGCGGGGCATCCGGATCCTGGGGGACATCCCGATCTTCGTCGCCCACGACAGCGCCGACGTCTGGGCCCACCCCGAGATCTTCCACCTCGCGGCCGACGCTCGCCCCTCGTTCCAGGCCGGGGTCCCCCCCGACTACTTCTCGGCCACGGGGCAGCTCTGGGGCAACCCGCTCTACCGGTGGGACGCCCTCGCCCGCACCGGCTACGCCTGGTGGATCGACCGGTTCCGGGCGGTGCTCGCCCTCGTCGACCTCGTGCGGCTCGACCACTTCCGGGGCTTCGAGGCGTACTGGGAGGTGGCGGGCGACGCGTCGACCGCGGTCGACGGGCGCTGGGTGGCGGGCCCGGGCGCGGCCTTCTTCGAGGCCCTGCGCGAGGCGCTCGGGGAGCTGCCGATCGTGGCCGAGGACCTCGGCGTCATCACCGCGCAGGTCGAGGCGCTGCGCGACCGCTTCGGCTTCCCGGGCATGGCGATCCTGCAGTTCGCGTTCGGATCCGACGCCCACGCGAACGACTTCCTGCCCCACAACTACCCGCGCAACAAGGTCGTCTACACCGGCACCCACGACAACGACACCGTGGTCGGGTGGTGGACGGCGGGGGTCGGGGACTCGACCCGCACCGCCGCCGAGGTCGAGCGCGAGCGCGAGCGGGCGCTCGCGTACTGCGGGGGCGACGGCAGCGCGATCCACCGCGACTTCGTGCGGACGCTCTTCGTGTCCCCGGCGGACACCGCGATCGTGCCCCTGCAGGACGTGCTCGGGGTCGGGGCCGAGGGGCGGATGAACCTTCCCGGCCGCCCCCACGGCAACTGGAGGTGGCGCTTCGCCGCCGCCGACCTGACGCCGGACGTGCGCCGCTTCCTGCTCACGCTCACCGACGCCTCCGGCCGCCGGCCCGCGCCCCCCGCTCCCGCCCCCTAGACCGCCGGCTCCCGAGGAGGAGGCCGCAGATGGAGAAGCCCCGGCTCAGCTTCTGGCAGATCTGGAACATGTCGTTCGGGTTCCTCGGCATCCAGTTCGGCTGGGGCCTGCAGATGGCGAACATGAGCGCCATCTACCAGTACCTCGGCGCGCGCGAGGACGAGATCCCGATCCTGTGGCTCGCCGCCCCTCTCACCGGCCTCGTCGTGCAGCCGATCATCGGCTACCTCTCGGACCGCACCTGGAACCGCCTCGGCCGCCGCCGCCCCTACTTCCTCGGGGGCGCGATCGCGGCGAGCCTCGCGCTGCTCGCCATGCCGCGCTCGAGCGCGCTGTGGATGGCGGCGGGCCTGCTGTGGATCCTCGACGCCTCGGTCAACGTGAGCATGGAGCCGTTCCGGGCCTTCGTGGGCGACATGCTGCCCCACGACCAGAGGAAGACCGGCTTCGCGATGCAGAGCCTGCTCATCGGGGCGGGCGCGGTCCTCTCCTCGGCCCTTCCCTACGTGCTGACCCGGGGCTTCGGGGTGAGCGGGGAGTCGACGGTCGGCAGCGCCATCCCGCCCACCGTGCACGTGGCGTTCACGATCGGGGCCTTCGTCTTCTTCCTCGCCGTGCTCTACACGGTCCTCACCACGAGGGAGTATCCGCCGGAGGACCTGGAGGCGTTCCGCCGCGCGCAGCGGGACAGCTCGGGCTGGTCCCACGCCTTCCGCGAGATCGTGCAGGGGATCGGCACGATGCCCGCTCCGATGCGCAAGCTCGCGGCGGTGCAGTTCTGCACGTGGTTCGGCCTGTTCTGCCTCTGGATCTACTTCGCCCCCGGCGTCGCCAAGCGCATCTTCGGCGGGACGCCGCTCGGCGTCGCGAACGCTTCCGTCGGGCTGGCCCTCGACGAGCCCGCGAACCGGCCGCTCCTCGACGCGGCGGCCGCGCTCGCCCGCGGCTACGAGGGGAGGAAGGCCGAGATCGCCCGGCAGGAGCCCCTCCCCGGGGAGGCGCGGGGCGGCGCGCTCGACGGCCTGCTCGCGATGCTCGGCCTCGCGGCCGCGCCTCCCGACCCCGGCGCCCGCGTCACCGCGGAGGACCTCGCGCTTCTCGCGGGGCGGGCCCTCGAGGCGCCCCCGCCGGCGTCCGAGGCCGACCGGGCGAACCCGCTGGTGCGCACGGTAGCCTCGGTTCTCGGCCAGGGCGGCCTCGCCCCCGGCCCGCCGGCGGAGGGCGACCGGCTCGCGGCGGCCTCGGCCGCGATCGTCGAGCGGCTCGCCGCGGCGCGGCGCTACCAGGAGGGCGTCTCGTGGGCCGGCGTCTGCTTCGCCGCCTACAACCTCGTGGCCTTCGGCTTCGCGTTCGTCCTGCTGTGGCTCGTGAGGAAGACCACCGCCCGCCGGATCCACGTGGCCTGCCTCGCCCTCGGCGGCCTCGGGCTCCTCTCGGTCCTCCTCGTGCGCTCGCCGAGCCTGCTGCTGCTCTCGATGGTTGGGGTGGGGGTGGCGTGGGCGAGCATCCTCGCGATGCCGTACGCGATGCTCTCGAACGCCCTGCCCGCGGCGAAGATGGGCTTCTACATGGGCGTCTTCAACTTCTTCATCGTGCTCCCCCAGATCCTCGCCTCGGTGGGCCTCGGCTTCGTGATGGAGCGCTGGCTCGGCAACGACGCGACGAAGGCTCTGCTCCTCGGCGGGGCGTCGATGCTCCTCGCCGCGCTGCTGACCCTGCGCGTGCGCGAGGAGGAGACGGAGTAGGCCCCGCTCAGCCCTCGACGACCAGGAAGTCGGCGGGGCGGGCGAGGACCGCGTCGCGCACCGCGCGGTCGACCCGGGCCGCCTCGCGTGCGTACTCGGCGTCGAGGTCGTCGTAGCGAGGCGGGCTCCACTCGGGGCGGCGGAAGCCGACCGCGCGCGCCCCGGTCTCCCCGGGGACGGACACGTGCCGCTTTATGGCCTCGTCGAGGATCGCCCGCGCCACCTCGAGCGAGAGCGCGCCGAGGGCCTCGCGCGCCTCCGCCGCCCGGCCGACCCCGTGGGTGGCGAAGTAGCCGGCGTGGCCCGAGTTCCGGACGGCGAGGTCGTACGTGGCGACGAGCCAGGCCGGGCGCTGGGCGAGCGAGAGCTCCGCATAGCCCCGCTCGACCAGGCGGGCGAGCACGGCGCTCGCCACCCCGTCCGCATGGGCCTCGAGGCTGCGGCGGCTGGTCTTGAGGAGGGGGCGGGGGCGTGTCTCGGCGTCCGGGCTGCGGACGTCGAGGCCGAGGACCTTCTCGAGCCACCAGGGCAGCACCTGCTCCCGCGCCTCCCGCGCCGAACGCTAGCAGAAAACGCGGCCGCGCGGGTCGGCCGGGGCCCTGGGTTATGCTGGCCTCGCCACGAGGACAAGGGAGGCGTTCCCATGAAGCGCTCGCTCGCCGCGGTCCTGCTCGCCTTCGCCGTCGCCGCGCCCGCCGTCGCCGTGCCCCCCGCCGTCGTCAAGGTCGAGCCGCCCTCGTGGTGGCCCGGCCACTCGATCGACCCGGTGCGGCTGCTCGTTCGAGGGCGGAACCTCCACGGGGCGCAGGTCGTGTCGGCGGGAGAGGGGCTCTCGACCGGCCTCCTCTCGGTGAACCCGGCGGGCACGTACGTCTTCCTCGACGTCCGCATCGACCCCGCGGCCGCGCCCGGCCCGCGCACGATCGTGCTGCGCACGGCGGGGGGGACCGCGGCCGTGCCGTTCGAGCTGCTCGCGCCCCTGCCGCGCGCGGGCCGGTTCCAGGGCTTCTCGCCGGACGACGCGATCTATCTCATCATGCCCGACCGCTTCGCGAACGGCGACGCCTCGAACGACGACCCCCCGCGCTCCCGGGGCCTCCTCGACCGGACGAAGGCGCGCTACTACCACGGGGGCGACCTGCGCGGCGTGATCGACCGCCTCCCGTACCTGCAGGACCTCGGGATCACCGCGATCTGGCTCAACCCCTGGTACGACAACGTCGACCACCTCAACCAGCGCGAGACCTACGACGGCCAGGCGATCACCGACTACCACGGCTACGGGGCGGTCGACTTCTACGCGGTCGACGAGCGCCTCGGCGACCTCGCCACGCTGCGCGAGCTGGTGGACGCGGCCCACGCCCGCGGGATCAAGGTGATCCAGGACCAGGTCGCGAACCACACGGGGCCCTACCACCCCTGGGTCGCCGACCCCCCGACGCCCACCTGGTACAACGGCACGCAGGAGAAGCACCTCGCGAACACTTGGCAGACCTGGACGCTCCACGACCCGCACTCGACGCCCGAGATGCAGAAGGACACGCTCGAGGGCTGGTTCATCGACATCCTGCCCGACCTCGACCAGGACGACCCCGAGGTGGCGCGCTACCTCGTCCAGAACACCCTGTGGTGGATCGGGGTGAGCGGGATCGACGGGGTCCGGCAGGACACGCTGCCCTACGTCCCCCGCCGCTTCTGGCGGGAGTGGATGGCGGCGATCAAGAGGGAGCACCCCGACCTGCGGGTGGTGGGGGAGCTGTTCGACGCCGACCCCGCGCTCGTCTCGTTCTACCAGGGGGGCGCGCCGCGCTTGGACGGGATCGACTCGGGGATCGACACCCTCTTCGACTTCCCGCTGTACTTCGCGCTGCGCGAGGCCTTCGCGAGGGGCGGCTCGCTGCGAGACGTGGCGAAGGCGCTCGGTCGCGACCACCTCTACCCCGACGCCGCGCCGCTCGTGACCTTCCTCGGCCTGCACGACGTGCCCCGGTTCATGAGCGAGCCGGGGGCGAGCCTCGACGGCCTGCGCGCGGCGTTCACGTTCCTCGCCACCGCCCGGGGCACGCCGCTCGTCTACTACGGCGACGAGATCGCGATGCCGGGCGGCGGAGACCCCGACAACCGGCGGGACTTCCCGGGCGGGTGGAGGGAGGACCCGCGCAGCGCCTTCGAGAGGACGGGGCGGACGCCGGAGGAGGAGTCGGTCCACGCCCACGTGCGGACGCTCCTGCGCCTGCGGCAGCAGACGCCCGCGCTGCGGCGGGGGCGGATGGTGAACCTCCTCGTGCGCGACGACGCGTGGGTCTACGCCCGGGTCCACGAGGGCACCGCCGCGGTCGTGGCGCTCCACGTGGGGAAGCAGGCCGTGTCGCTCGACGTGCCCGCCACGGCTCTCTCTCTCCCCGAAGGCGCCCGGCTCGAGGATCGCCTCGCCTCCGGGGCGACCGCGCGCGTGGAGGGGGACACGCTCCGGCTCGCCCTGCCGGCCCGATCGTCCGCGGTCTTCCTCGCGCCCTGAGGGCAACGATCTCCTCGATTCCTCTGCTATCATCCATGAGCCTGCGTGATGGCTTGACTCCGGCTGGTCCGGGCAGGGGAAAGACGGGATGGAACTCTCGCAACTGCGCACGTTCCGGGTCGTCGCCGAGACCCTCAACTTCACCCGCGCCGCGGAGCGGCTCGGGCTGACCCAGTCCGCGGTCAGCCACCAGATCAAGTCGCTCGAGACCGAGCTCGGGGAGCCGCTGTTCATCCGGGCCAAGCGCGGGGTGAAGCTCTCGCCGGCGGGCCAGGCGGCGCTCGAGCACGCGGTGCGGCTGCTCGACGAGGCCGAGGCGCTGCGCGAACGGGTCTCGGGGGGCGAGCACTCCCCGGCGGGGCGCGTCCGCGCCGCGGCCGCGACCCAGGCGATCGTCCACCTCTTCGCCCCCCTGTTCGAGCAGTTCATGCGGGCGCAGCCGCGGATCGACGTGTCGTTCCGCACGACGGCGAGCACCGACGAGACGATCGCCGACATCCTGAACGGGGCGGCCGACGTGGGCTTCGCCTCGCTGCCCGTGTTCTCGCCGGCGCTCAAGATCGAGAGCCTCTTCGAGGACGAGCTCCTCCTCGCGGTGGGGCACGGCCACCGGCTGTCGGGCAGGGCCGAGGCCACGATCGAGGACCTGCGCAAGGAGCGGCTCATCCTCTTCGAGCGAGGCGGCTCCATCCGGCGGGCGACCGACCAGTTCTTCAACAAGGTCGGCATCCAGCCCTCGCTGGCCCTCGAGTCGAACGACACCTCGTTCATCAAGCTCATGGTGGAGCGGGGGCTCGGGGTGTCGCTCCTCCCCGCCTGGGCGGTGCGCGACGAGGTGGCCTGGGGCTGGCTCTCGAAGCTGCGCATCGAGGGACACCGGCTCCGGCGGACGGTGGCGGTGATCTCGCTCGCGCGCTTCCAGCCGGCGGCGACGCGGGCGTTCCTCGAGTTCGTGCGCGAGCGCCGCGCCGAGCTGCAGCAGATGGCCGAGGGCCACCCCCGGGGCGACGAGCTGAAGCCCGGCCGAAGAAAGTAGCCGGCGCCTCCGGATTGCCGGATCGACGCCGTTCGATTCGTTGAATCCTGCCCGAGGGATCGAGGCGCCTCGCAGGGGCGCGTAGAACTTAAGGGTCCGCAGATGCCTCGGCAGCGCAGCCCCTTGGGTGGCGTCGGCCCATAGGCCCTATGGGCTGCGGGTGGGTGGACGGTACGAGGCACGTTCGGGCACGCCGTTTGCCATTCTCCCTGATGCGCTCGGCCGGTCCCAGGTTTCGTGGACGGCACCGGTGCGCCGCTCGGATGCCGGCGCACCGGTGGGCACGACTCCTGGGGTGCCGGCCGAGCGTCTGTGCCTGGCGGCCCTCCCCTCGGAGGGGGCGGCCCCGAGCGGGGGAGGGAGATGTCTCGGCGCCCGCAGCTCGTCGTCGCACTGCTGCTCGTTCTCGCCGTGAACAGCCTGTATCTCGGCGCGCGGGCCACGGCGAGCCTGTTCTATTTTGCGAACCTCGTCCTGCACGTCGCGCTGGGACTCGCCGCCGCGGCCGCTCTCTCCCGCGCCGCCCGTGGCGCCTGGCCGCGGCTCGACGCCCTCTGGCGCGCAGCGGCGCTCGCCTTCGCGCTCGGCTCCGCGCTGGGGGGCCTCCTCGTCCTCACCGGCGCCACGCGGCCCTTCCGCCCCCTGCTCTACGCGCACGTGGGCCTCGTCGCCATGGCCGCGCTCCTGGCCCTCGCCGCGGGCCTGCGGCGCGCCCTGCCCCTCGCTCCCTCGCTCCAGCGGGCGGGCGCCGCCGCCGCCCTCCTGGCCGTGGCGTCGGCCGGCGCGCGCGTCGCGTCCGACATCCTCCCCCCGCAGCACCGGATCGCCAACCCCGCCCTGCCCCCCGCGACGATGGAGGGCGAAGGGCAGGGGCCGAGCGGGCCGTTCTTCCCGTCCTCGGGGGAGACGAGCACCGGCGGCCCCGTGCCCTCGAGCTTCTTCATGAGGTCCGAGGACTGCGCGCGGTGCCACGAGGACATCTACGACCAGTGGAACGCGTCCGCGCACCACTTCGCGTCCTTCAACAACCAGTGGTACCGCAAGTCGATCGAGTACATGCAGGACGTAGTGGGGACGAAGCCCTCGAAGTGGTGCGCGGGCTGCCACGACCACGCGGTGCTGTTCGCCGGGAAGTTCGACACGCCGATCCGGGAGCAGGTCCACACCCCCGAGGCGCAGGCGGGCCTCGGCTGCGTGTCCTGCCATTCGGTCGTGCACGTCAAGAGCACGATGGGCCAGGGCGACTTCACGATCGAGTACCCGCCGCTGCACGATCTGGCGACGAGCGACCAGCCTCTGCTGCGCGGGGCGCACGACTACCTGCTGAAGCTCGACCCCGGCCCCCACTCCCGCACGTTCCTCAAGAGCTTCCACACCGAGCAGACGTCCGAGTTCTGCGCCTCGTGCCACAAGGTGCACCTCGACGCGCCGGTGAACTCCTACCGCTGGCTGCGCGGCTTCAACGAGTACGACAACTGGCAGGCCTCCGGGGTCTCCGGGGAGGGGGCCCGCTCGTTCTACTACCCGAAGGAGCCCCAGGGTTGCGCGGACTGCCACATGCCGCTCGTGCCGGCGAAGGATCCCGTGGTCCGCGACGGGAAGGTGAAGTCCCACCGCTTCCCGGCCGCGAACACCGCGCTGCCCTTCGTGAACCGGGACGCCGCGCAGCTCGAGATCACGCAGGCCTTCCTCAGATCGGGGGCGGTGACGATCGACGTCTTCGGCCTCGTCCCCGGGGAGGGCGGGGGCGGCGAGGCGCGGCCGGTCGGGGCGGGGGGCGAGCCCCGGCTCAGCACGACCTTCGCCGCGGGCGAGGAGTCGATGAGCTTCGGCGCGGCGCCGGGCTTCGTCTCTTCGCCCGCGCAGGTCGTGGCCCCGCTCGACCGCGTCGACGCCGCGCTCCGGCAGGGCGACACCGCCCGGCTCGAGGTGGTCGTGCGCACCCGCCGCGTCGGCCACTTCTTCCCCGGGGGCACGGTCGACGCCTTCGACGTGTGGGTCGAGCTCGAGGCGGTCGACTCCCGAGGCCGCACGATCTTCCACTCCGGCTTCACCGAGGACCTCCCGGACGGGAGAAAGGGCCCGGTCGAGCCGGGGGCGCACTTCTACCGCAGCCTGATGCTCGACGAGCACGGCAACGTCATCGACAAGAGGAACGCCTGGGCCACCCGCTCCGTCGCCTACGTGCGGCTCATCCCGCCCGGCGCGGCGGACACCGTGCACTACCGGCTGCGGGTCCCGGAGGACTGCGGCGAGAGGATCACCGTCCGCGCGAAGCTCAACTACCGCAAGTTCGCCTGGTGGAACACCCAGTGGGCGTTCGCGGGGGTTCGCGATCCGGAGCACCGGGACTACCCGCTCGGACCCGGCTACGACGGCGGCCGCTGGGTCTTCACCGGCGACACCTCGGACGTGTCGGGGAAGATCAAGGCGATCCCCGACCTCCCGGTCACGGTGATGGCGGAGGCGGAGGCGCGGATCCGGGTGCTCCCGAAGGACGCGCCCGCGCCGCCCACACCGGCCCTGCTCGACCCGTCGGTGCGCGAGCGGTGGAACGACTACGGGATCGGGCTCCTGCTGCAGGGCGACCTCAAGGGGGCGGAGGCGGCCTTCCTGAAGGTCACGCAGATGGAGCCCTCCTACGCCGACGGCTGGGTGAACGTGGGCCGGGCCCGCCTCGCCGAGGGCAACCTCGAGGGGGCGGAGCAGGCCCTGCGCTCGGCGCTCGAGCGCGACCCCGGCCTCGCCAAGACCCACTTCTTCCTCGGGACGGCGGTCAAGCAGACGGGGCGCTACGACGAGGCCCTCGTCCACCTGCGCCGCGCGGCGGCGCTCTACCCGCGCGACCGCGTCGTACGCAACCAGATCGGGCGGGTGCTCTTCCTGAAGCGGCAGTACGCCGAGGCGATCGCGGAGCTGCGGCAGGTGCTCGCGATCGACCCCGAGGACCTGCAGGCGCACTACAATCTCATGCTCAGCTACCAGGGGGCCGGAGACAGCGAGATGGCGAAGCGTCACGAGGCGCTCTACCGGCGCTTCAAGGCGGACGAGTCGGCCCAGGCGATCACCGGGCCGTTCCGCCGCCTCCACCCGCACGACAACAACGAGCGCCAGGCCGTCCACGAGCACGCCTCGGGGAAGGGCGGCCGCGCGTACCCGGCGCCGCCCGCCCCGCGGGCCGCCGCGGCCGCGGCGGGGGCGCAGCCATGAGGGCGTTGCGGCTCGTCTCGCTCCTCCTCGCGGCGGCCCTCGTCGCGGCCCCGGCCGACCCCCAGTCGGGGCGGGGGATCCAGTTCGCCGACGGGACGGCGTACGCGCGGATCGCCTTCCGCCACAACTCCGGGGCGTTCGGGAAGAAGTACCTCCCGGAGACGATGGGCTCGGGGCTCGCCCTGTTCGACTACGACAACGACGGCTGGCTCGACGTGTTCTTCGCCAACGGCAACCGCTGGCCGGGCCGGCCCGGGCCCTCGACCTACAGCGCGCTCTACCGCAACAACCGGGACGGGACGTTCGCGGACGTGACGCGGGCGGCGGGGCTGGCGGTCGAGATGTTCGCGATCGGCGTGGCCGCGGCCGACTACGACAACGACGGCTGGCGCGACCTCTACGTGACCGCGATCGGGGGGAACCGGCTGTTCCGCAACCTCGGCAACGGCACGTTCGCCGACCTCACCGCGAAGGCGGGCGTGAAGGGGCCGGGAACGTTCGGCACGTCCACGATGTTCTTCGACTACGACCGGGACTCCCACCTCGACATCGTGATCGCCAACTACGTCACGTGGACGCTCGAGACGGACCTGTTCTGCACCCTCGACGGGACCACGAAGTCGTACTGCACCCCCGAGTCCTACAAGGGGGAGAGCCCCACGCTGTTCCGCAACCGCGGCGACGGCACGTTCGAGGACGCGACGCGCAGGGCCGGGATGTGGGACCCGACGTCGAAGGCCCTCGGGGTGGCCCTCATCGACCACGACTCGGACGGCTGGCCCGACGTCGTGCTCGCCAACGACACCCAGCCCAACAAGCTCTACCGCAACAACCACGACGGGACCTTCACCGACGTGGGGACGACCGCCGGGATCGCCTTCGGGGAGACGGGCGTGGCGCGGGCGGGCATGGGGGTCGACGCGGCCGACTACTCGGGCTCGGGCCGGCCGAGCCTCCTCTTCGCGAACTTCTCGAACGAGATGATCGGCCTCTACCACAACGAGGGCAACGGCCTCTACGTGGACGAGGCCCCGGTCTCCGCGATCGGGCGGGCGAGCATGCTCACCCTCGCCTTCGGCATCTTCTTCTTCGACTACGACCTCGACGGCCTCGTCGACATCTTCGCCGGCAACGGGCACGTGGCCGACGACATCAACGCGGTGCAGCCGCGCGTGACCCACGCCCAGCCCCCCCACGTGTTCCGCAACCTCGGCGACCGGCACTTCGAGCCCACGGCCGCCCGGCTGGGGCCCGCCCTGCAGCAGCCCATCGTGGCCCGCGGGGCCGTCCACGGGGACATCGACAACGACGGCGACCTCGACGTGGTCGTCTCGACGAACAACGGCCCGGCCAGGGTGTACCGCAACGACGGCGGGAACCAGGCCCGCTTCGTCCGCGTCCGCACGATCGGGACCCGGTCGAACCGGGACGGGATCGGGGCCCGGGTCACGGTCACCCTCCCCGGCGGGCGGCGGCAGTGGCAGCTCGTCCGAAGCGGGTCGTCCTACTGCTCGCAGAGCGACACCGCGGTGACGTTCGGCCTAGGCCCCGTGCAGAAGGTCGACTCGATCGAGGTGGCGTGGCCGAGCGGCCAGGTGGACAGGACGGGACCCGTCGTGGCGAACCAGGTGGCCTTCGTGGAGGAGGGCCGGGGCCTCGTCGCCTCGAGGCCCCTGCCCCCGAAGGGGACGCCGCTCGCGCCTTGAGTCGCGGCCGCAGGCCGTGGAAGATGGAACGATGAGCCTGCGTCGCGTCCTCATCCTGCCCTCGATCCTCCTCTCCCTCGCCGCGACCCCGCCCGGGTCGGTCCCCCCGGGTCGAGAGGCGGCCTGGCGGGAGAACAACCTGGGGGTGGCCCTGCTCGAGCAGTTCCGCTTCACCGACGGGGTGAAGGCGTTCGAGCGCGCCCTCGAGAAGGACCCGAGCCTCCTCGCCGCCCGGGTGAACCTCGCGATCGCCCACCTCTACGTGCCCGACATCCCGGCGGCGAAGCGGGCGGCGGAGGAGGCGCTGCGGCACGCCCCCGACGCCCCGCAGCCCAACTACGTCCTCGCCCTCATCGCCCGCAGCGAGGGCCGGGCCGAGGAGGCGCTGCCCTACGTGCGCAAGGTGCTCGAGGCGGACCCGCGCGACCTCGGGGCGAACGTCACCCTCGGCCAGGTCTACCTGCAGACCCGGCAGTTCGACGAGGCGGCCGCCGCCTTCCGCGTGGCGCTCGAGGCCGAGCCGTACAACGTGAGCGCCGCCTACAACCTCGGGGTGGCCCTCACCCGCTCCGGCCGGCGCGAGGAGGGGCAGGAGGCCATGGCGCGCTTCCAGAAGCTGCGCGACAGCGCCTACAAGAGCGCGCTCGGCTCGAACTACCTCGAGCAGGGCCGCTACGCGGAGGCGCTGCCCTCCACGGGGGCGGAGCCCGAGTCCGTCGACCCCGAGACGCCGGCGGTCCGCTTCACGGAGGCGAAGGACGCCCTGCCCGGCGGGGCGACGCTGGTCGTCTCCGACGTGGACGGCGACCTCGCCCCCGACGCGGTCACGGCGGGGCCGGGGGGCGTGCGGGTGCTGCGCAACCAGAAGGGGCGCCTGGTGGACGCGACGCCGGCGTCGGGCCTCGTCGGTGTCGGGGGAACCCTCGCCCTCGCCGGGGACTTCGACAACGACGGACGGAGCGATCTCCTCGTGGCCCGCAGGGACGGCCTCGCCCTCTACCGCAACGCGGGCGAGGGGCGCTTCGAGGACGCGACCGCCGCGGCCCAGCTGCCCGCGTTCGCCCACCCCGTCTCCGCCGCCGCCTTCCTCGACTACGACCACGACGGGGACCTCGACATCCTCGTGGCGGGGGGGGCGAAGGACGCGCCGAGCCTGCTCCTGCGCAACAACGGAAACGCCACGTTCACGGACGTCACCGCCGCCGCGCGGATCGGCGAGCCGGGCCGGACGGTCGGGCTCGTGCCGACCGACTTCGACAACCGCCGCGACCTCGACGTGTTCGTCCTCCGCGAGGACCGCCCGGTGCTCTTCAAGAACGTGCGCGACGGCAGCTTCGAGGACCAGGCGGCGAAGCTCGGCCTCGCCGCGGCGGGGCCCTTCCGCGCGACCGCCGCCGCCGACGTCAACAAGGACGGCTTCACGGACTTCTTCCTCGGCGCGGAGGGCGCCTCCGCGATCGCCCTGAGCGACGGCCGGGGAGGCTTCCGGACCGAGCCCGCCCCCGAGGCCGCGCGCTCGGCCCTCGCCGCGCAGCTCTTCGACTACGACAACGACGGGCTCGTCGACCTCCTCGTGGCCACCGCGAAGGGGCCGCGGCTGCTGCGCAACCTGGGCGCCTCCTGGACGGACGTCAGCGCCGCCGCGTTCCCCGCCGCCGGCCGGCCGGCCTCGGCCGCCGCCCTCGCCGTGGTCGACCTCGACGCGGACGGGGACCAGGACGTCCTCCTCGGGACCGCCGAGGGCCTGCGGGTGCTGACGAACGAGGGGGGCAACCGCAACCGCTCCTTCGCCCTGAGGCTGGCCGGACGCGTCTCGAGCAAGCAGGGCGTGGGGGCCAAGGTGGAGATCCGGGCGGGCAGCCTCCGCCAGAAGATCGAGACCTCGGCCGCGGTGCCCATGGCCGGCCCCGCGGACGTGGTCTTCGGCCTCGGCTCGCGCGAGGCGCCCGACGCGGTGCGGATCATCTGGGTCTCGGGGATCGTGCAGACCGAGACGGAGACGACGGCCCCCGCGGAGGGGTCGAGGCGCGCCGCGCTCCCGGTGATGGAGCTCGACCGCAAGCCCTCCTCGTGCCCGTACGTCTACGCCTGGAACGGCGAGCGCTTCGAGTTCGTGACCGACTTCCTCGGGGCGGGGGAGATGGGGTACTTCGTGGCGCCCGG
Organism: uncultured Acidobacteriota bacterium; assembly: GCA_964561785.1. Taxonomy (GTDB): domain Bacteria; phylum Acidobacteriota; class Vicinamibacteria; order Fen-336; family Fen-336; genus DATBSL01. Next base: position 44,433 of record CAZLRF010000025.1, read on the forward strand.
GGTGCACAGCGTCCCCGACCCCGACGAGCTCGTGCGCCTCGCGCCGGGGACGCTCGTCCCGCGGGACGGACGCTACGAGCTGCGGGTCACGAACGAGCTCGAGGAGGTCCTCTACCTCGACCGCCTCCGCCTGCTCGCGGTGGACCACCCGGCCGACGTGCTCGTGTTCCCCGACGAGGGGATGACGTCCCCCCCGAAGCCGGAGCGGCTGGTGGCGGTGCGCGACCCGCGCACGCCGCGCGCGCTGGACCGCCGCGGCCGCGACGTCTCGGCGAGGCTGTCCGCGGTCGACCGCTCGTTCGCCGACGACCTGCCGCTCGAGCGCATCCGCGGCTACGCGAAGGAGCACGCCCTCACCTTCGACCTCGCGGGGCTTCCCCCCTCCCACACCACGCTGCTCCTCACCGGGTGGACCGACTATGCCTTCTCCAGCGACAACGTCGCCGCCCACCAGGCCGGCCTGCGCCTGGTGCCGCCCCGGCTCGAGGTGGAGCGCGCGGACGGCTCCTGGACGACCGCCGTCGAGCAGATCGGCGTCCCGGTCGGCCGTCCCCAGACGATCGTCGTGGACCTCGCGGGAAGGCTCGGGCCGTCGCGGCGGGCGCGCGTCGTGACCACGATGCGCGTCTACTGGGACGCGGCGTGGGCGGCGGCTCCCGCAAACGACGTGGTCCTGCGCCCGGTCGCGCTCGACCCCGTCCGCGCCGACCTGCGCGAGCGGGGCTTCTCCGCGGTGGCGACGGACGGCGAGCCGCTCGCCTTCGACTACGCCCGCGTGTCGTGGCGCTCGCCCTGGAAGACGATGCCGGGCCGCTACACCCGGGAGGGCGACGTGCGCCCGCTCCTCGCGGGCGCGGACGACCGCTACGTCGTCTCCAAGCCCGGAGACGAGGTCGCCCTCGCCTTCGACGCGCCGGCGGGCGAGCCGGGAGAGGGGAGAGCGCGCACCTTCCTCCTCCACGGCGTCGGCTACAGCAAGGAGATGGACATCAACTCCGCGAGCCCCGACGTGGTGATGCCGCTGCCGTTCCACGGCATGGCCGGCTACCCCTACGACGAGGCGGCCGCGCCGGAGGCGGCCCGGCGGGCCGCGCGGGAGGCCGAGGAGTGGAACACGCGCCTCGTCGTCCGGCCGATCCCGCCGGTCGAGCTCCACGCGGCGGGCCGATGATCCGCTGGGCCGCCGCCTGCTGCCAGACCGACCTCGCGAACCCGCTCGACCGGGCCGGGATGCGGGAGAACACCGACCGCATGGTCGCGATGCTCGAGCAGGCGCTCGCGGGGGCGGCGCCGTTCCTCCCCGTCCGCCTCGTGGTCTTCCCGGAGTTCGCCCACGCGGCGCCCGTGTACCCGACGGTCGCGGAGCTCGCGGCGAAGCTGGCGGTGCCGGTCCCGAACGAGCACACCGACCGCCTGCAGGCGAAGGCGCGGGAGCACGGGATCTACGTCCAGACGGGGACGATGATCGAAGCCGACCCCCGCTGGCCGGGGGTGCTCTTCAACACGACGTGCCTCCTCGGGCCGTCGGGCCTGCTCTACAAGTACCGCAAGGTGAACCCGTGGATCCCCTACGAGGTCCACGCGAGCCCCCACGACGTGCCGGGCTACGACGAACCGCTCTTCCCCGTCGCCGACACCGAGATCGGCCGGATCGGCTGCGCGATCTGCTACGACTGGCTGTTCCCCGAGGCGCTGCGCCAGCTCGCCGCGAACGGCGCCGAGGTCCTCGTCCGGGTCTCGGCCTACATGGACCCGTGGGGCGCGACCGAGCCGATGGACTGGTGGACGGTCGTGAACCGGAGCCGGGCCCTCGAGAACACGGCCTACGTCGTGGCCGCCAACCAGGGGGCCGCCCTGCGCCGCTACCCGCCGTACTCCTGGCCGGGAGGGAGCATGGTCGTGGACTTCGACGGGCGCGTCCTCGCCCAGGCCTCCCCGGGGCCGGGCGAGCGAATCGTCGTCGCGCCCGTCGACGTGTCCGCGCTGCGGCACGAGCGCTCGCTCCGCCGCGGCCACCACATGCTCGCGCACCTGCGCACCGAGGCCTACCCCGTCTACCGGAGCCACATCTACCCGCCCGCGGGGAGCGCGGGCCCGCTCTCGTACGAGGAGAACAACGCCCGCATCGACGGCGCGAAGTCGAGCCTCGCGTGATAGCATCCCCGCTCGGCCGCCCCTGCATGCCCTCACGATCGCGCCGCCCGATCGCCGTCCTCCTCGCGCTCGCCCTCGCCGCGCCCGCGGGGGCGCAGGCGCCCGCGCCCCCGGCCGTGCCGGGCGCCTCGCTCGCCGGGGGCTGGACGGGCTGGGCGAAGCTCGTGAACGACTGGCCGGGCCAGTCCTGCCGCTACGAGGGGGGCCCCGACGCCGTCTCCGTGCGGATGGCGCTCGGGGTCGACGCCGGGCGGCTGCGGGGCTCGGTCGCGATCGACCTGCCGGCGGAAGCGGGCTCGGGCTGCCCGCCCCTGCGCAAGCGGTACGAGATCCCGGAGGCGGCGGCCGGTCCCGACACCCTCGCCTTCACCGACTCGGGCGGCAACGAGTGGACGCTCGCGGTGCGCCGGGGCCAGACCGTCCTGCAGGGGCTGCTCGCGTGGCGCCCCGGGGGGGCGGAGGCGCCGCTCGCCGAGGGCTTCACGGGGCCCGACGGCACGCGGCCGGCCGCCCGCCTGAGCGGGGAGGTGCGGCTGCGTCGCGCAGAGCAGGGGGCGGCAGAGACCCCGTCGGAGCCCGCCGCGCCCTTGGCCGAGCCCTCCTCTCCCGCCGCCGCCGGGGGCGGCGCGCCCCCCCCGGCCGGCGCCGGCCGGCACCTCTCGAACTTCGGCCTCATCGTGGGCGCGAACGTCGTCGGTCTCGGCCTCCTCTACGGCGTCAACAAGGCCGGCCAGGGCAGCTCCGAGAGCGGGACCGTGACCTGCTCGCCCCGCGTGTGCATCGTGGGCCCGACGATCAACGACCCCTGCTTCTGCGAGAACAACGTCGTGTCCGGCGCCCCCTGCGGCACGACGCAGGCCGGCGCCCCGATCGGCGCCCCCTGCAACGGGACGTCCGTGCCGTGCCAGGCGGGCCTCTCCTGCAACAGCGGCATCTGCGAGGACCGCTTCGGCCGCTGCCAGTTCTGAAGGGGCTTCCATGAGGCCGCTCGGCGCTTCTCCCGGCTGGCTCACCGGGATCGCCCTCGCCGCGGTGGCGGCGGTGAACCTCGCCGGGCTCTGGGGCATCCGCGTCGCCCGCCAGGGAGCGCTCGAGGAGGCCCGGCGCGCGTTCGCGCTCGACGTGTCCGCCCGGGGGACGGCGATCGAGGGGCGCCTCGGGGAGGTCCGCGCCGACCTCGCGTTCCTCGGCGCCTCGCCCACGATCGCCCGGCTCGACGAGCCCCAGGACCCGGCGGCCGCGTCGCTCCTGCGCCAGGCCGCGGAGAGCGCGCTCCTGCTGTTCCTGCGCAGCCACGAGGAGGTCGTGCGGATCGAGGTCCGCGCCTCGGACGGCCGTCCGCTCGTGCACGTCGGGCGGCGGGGCGGGGTGCCGGTGCTCTGGGTCTCGGCCAGCCCCACGGGACAGGAGGGGGCGGCGATCGACCCCCGGCGCCCTCGGCTCGTCGCGCGGCTGCCCTTCGGCGAGGCCGCCCGGCCCCTCGCCGGGGGCGTCACGATCGAGACCGAGGTCGAGGCGTCGACGCTCCTCAACCCCGGCGAGCCGGCCCCGGAGGGAGGGCGGCGCTGCCATCTGCGCGACGCAGCGGGGACCGTGCTCGGGCGCTACCCCGCGGGGCCGCGGGCGGGCCCCCGGGAGGCGGGGTCGGACGTGGAGGCGGAGGCCGAGGTGCGGGCGGAGGGCTGGTCCTCGCCGGGCCCCTTCGTCCTCGCGTGCACCCAGAGGGAGCTCGGGGTCGTCGGCCTCACCGAGCCCGTGTGGGGCCGCTACCGCACGACCTACGCCCTCAACCTCGGCGTGATGGCCCTCGCCCTCCTCCTCGGGGGATTCGCGGTGCAGCAGGCCCGGCGGCGGGCGGGCCTCGAGGCCCGCGCCGCCGAGGAGGCCCACGTCCGCGAGCTCGAGCGCCAGCTCTTCCACGCCGAGCGGCTCACCACGGTGGGCCGGCTCGCCGCCGGCATCGCCCACGAGATCAACAACCCGCTCGAGGGCATGGCGAACTACCTGACCCTGGCGAAGGACGCCCTCGCCCGCTCCGACGCGGAGGCCGCGGCGCGCCACGTCGGGGCGGTCAAGCAGGGCCTCGACCGGGTGGCGGGGATCGTCCGCCAGGTCCTCGCCCACGCGGACCCCGCGAAGGCGCCCCGCGCGCGGGTCGACCTGCGCGACGTGCTCCGCGAGACGGAGCAGTTCGTGCGCTCGCGCAAGGAGTTCCGGCACGTGGAGTTCGCCCTCGACCTCCCCCCCGACTCCCTCCTCGTCCACGGCAACCCGGTCATGCTCGGCCAGGTCGCGATGAACCTCATCGTGAACGCCTGCGAGGTCCAGCCCGGGAAGGGAGAGGTGCGGGTCTCGGCGCGGAGGGACGGGGCCCACGTGGTCGCGGAGTTCGCCGACCGGGGCCCGGGCATCCCCGAGGCCGACCGCCAGCGGGTCTTCGAGCCGTTCTTCTCGACGAAGGACTCGACCGGCCTCGGCCTCTCGATCTGTCATACCATCGTGCGGCAGCACGAGGGCGAGCTCGACGTGGTCCCGAGGACGGGGGGCGGGTCGGTGTTTCGCATGCGGCTGCCCGCGCGGGAGGCCTGAGCGATGAGCGAGGGGATCGGGGGCCGGGGACGTGTCCTGGTGGTCGAGGACGAGGCGTACGTCCGCGACTCCCTCGTCGAGGTCCTGCGCGCGCGCGGCTTCGATGCCGCGGCCTCGGGCTCGGTGGCCGAGGCCCTCGGCGAGCTCTCTCGCGTCCCCGTCGACGTCGTGCTCTCCGACCTGCGCATGCCGGGGGCGGACGGGCTCGAGCTCGTGCGGCGGATGCAGACCGCCGCCCCCGATGTGCCCGTCGTCATCCTCACCGGGCACGGCAACGTGGCCTCGGCGGTCGAGTGCCTCAAGGCGGGGGCGAGCGACTACATCCTGAAGCCGGCCGAGCCGGACGCGCTCGAGGTCGCCCTCGACCGCGCCCTCGAGGGCCGCGCGCTGCGGCGCGAGGTGCGCTACCTGCGCAGCGCGGTCGCCGCCCAGGCCGAGGTCGCGGTCGGGGAGAGCGCGGCCTGGCGGCGGGTGACGGGGATGGTGGCGGCGGCCGCGGGGTCCGACTCGGTCGTGCTCCTCACCGGCGAGTCGGGGACGGGGAAGGAGCTGCTCGCGCGCCGTCTGCACGCGCTCTCCGGCCGGGCGGGGGGGCCCTTCGTCAAGGTGAACTGCGCGGCGGTTCCGCTCGAGATGTGGGAGAGCGAGTTCTTCGGCCACCGCAAGGGGTCCTTCCCCGGCGCGGCGAGCGACCGGGAGGGGCGCTTCCAGCTCGCCGACCGGGGGACCCTCCTCCTCGACGAGGTGGGGGCCATGCCGCTGCCGGGCCAGGCCAAGCTCCTGCGGGCGATCCAGGACGGCGAGTTCGAGCGCCTCGGCGACGAGCAGCCGACCCGGGTGAGCGTGCGGGTCGTGGCCTCGACGAACAGCGACCTCGAGGCCGAGGTGCGCCAGGGTCGCTTCCGCGCCGACCTCTTCTACTCCCTCAACGTGCTGCGCATCGACGTTCCGCCCCTCCGGGAACGGCGTGAGGACGTGGCGCTGCTCGCGCGGCACTTCGCGGACCAGATCGCCCGGCGCCTCGGGCGGCCCGCCCCCGAGCTGCCTCGCTCGACGCTCGACCGGCTGCTCGCCTACCCCTGGCCGGGGAACGTGCGCGAGCTGCGCAACGTGATCGAGCGGGCGATGATCCTCGACCCCGCCCACGGGCTCCTCGACCTCGACCTCGCCCCCCACGGCGGAGGGGCGGCGCCCCCGGACGGCGCGCCGTCCTCGGAGCGCGAGCTGAACCTGCGCGAGGCCCTCAACCGTCTCGAGCGGGAGCTGCTCCTGGAGGCGCACCGCCGCGCGGCCGGCGTGCGCAAGGAGGCGGCGCGACTGCTCGGGATCGACCCGCGGAACCTGAGCTACTACATGCGCAAGCACGACCTCGACGCGGACGCGGTCGAGGAGTGAGCGTCCTCCTCCTCGCCCCGACGCTCGGCCAGGCGGCGCTCGCCGCCGGGCTCGCCCTCATCCTCAGGGCCTTCCACGGGGTCTTCCGCCGCGAGCACCTGCGTGACTTCTCGCTCTCCTGGCTCGCCCTCGTGGTCTACATCGCGGGGGCGCTCGCCGCACGCTTCATGGCGGAGGCCCCGACCCCCGCCCGCGCCGTGGTCTACGCGGTCACCTTCGTCGCCGCCTACCTCCAGGTCGCCTGGCTCCTGCTGGGGGCGCGGCGGCTCGCCCGCGAGGACGCGCCCGACGACCGGTTCGACCGGCTGGTCCTCGCGGCGGCGGTCGTGGCGGGGCTCGTCTCGGTGCCGGCCGCCCTCGCCCCCGCGGCCTCGCCCACGCCCGGCGGGGTCCGCTGCCTCGTCGCGGGGCTCGTCTTCCTCTACGCCTCGGTCGTCCTCCTCGCGGGCGACGGCGCGCGAGGCCCGCTCGGCCGCCGCCTCGCCCGGCTCGCCCTGGCCCTGTACGCCGTGGACCAGGTCGCTTACTTCGGCCTGAGCTTCCTGCCCCGCGCGGGGCGCGAGACGCAGTTCGCGCTGCTGTCGGTCGTCGACCTCGTCGCGACCGCGGTGATCGGCCTCGCCCTCGTGGCCTGGCTGCTCGAGGGGGAGCGCGAGCGCCAGCTCCACGCCGCGGATCTCGCCCGCCGCCGCGAGAGGGCCCAGGCCTGCGCCTACCGGATCTCCGCCGCCGCCCGCGCGGTCGTCGACCTCCCGCAGCTGTTTCGCACGATCCACGAGAGCCTCTCGGAGATCCTGCCCGCCCGCAACTTCTACATCGCCCTGTTCGACCGTGACTCGGGCCTCCTGAGCTTCCCGTACTTCGCGGACGAGCGCGACGCCACGCCCGCGCCCCGGCCCCTCGGCCGGGGCCTCACCGAGCACGTGCTTCGGACGCGCCGGCCGCTGCTCGCGACCCCCGAGGTCTTCCGGGACCTCGTGGCCCGCGGAGAGGTGGAGCTCATCGCGAGCGACTCGGTCGACTGGATGGGCGCGCCGCTCCTCGTCCGGGACGAGCCCATCGGCATCGTGGCCGTGCAGACCTACGACCCCGCGGTCCGCCTCTCGGGCGAGGACCTCGAACTCCTCGCCTTCGTCTCGGGGCAGGTGGCGGCGGCGATCGAGGCGCGGCGGACGGAGGACGCGCTGCGCGCGAGCGAGATGCGGCTCCGGGTCGCGGTCCAGCAGGTGCCGGCGGTGCTGTGGACGACCGACGAGCACCTGCGCTTCACCTCGTCGCTCGGCGCCGGTCTCCTCGCCCTCGGGCTCGCCCCGAACCAGGTGGTCGGGCTGTCCGTCGAGCAGTTCCTGGGGCCGGACAGCCCCGCCCTCGAGCGCCACCGGCGGGCGCTCGAGGGCCTCTCGGTCGGCTACGAGTTCGAGATGGAGGGCCGGACCTTCACCACCCACGTCGAGCCCCTGCGCGACGGGGACGGCGCGATCCGGGGCACCGTGGGCGTCGCGATCGACATCAGCGAGCTGCGCCAGCGCGACGCCGCCCTGCGCGAGTCCGAGCGGCGCCTGCGGCAGGTGATCGACCTCGTGCCCCACTTCATCTTCGCCAAGGACGAGGAGGGGCGCTTCATCCTCGCCAACCGGGCGGTGGCGGAGGCGTACGGCACCACCGTCCGGGAGCTCATCGGGCGGACCGATGCGGACTTCGCGCGCTCCGAGGAGGAGGCCCGTCGCTTCCGGGAGGACGACCTCGCCGTCCTGCGCTCCGGGCAGCCGAAGGTGGTCCCGGAGGAGCCGATCACCGACGCGCGCGGTCGCGTGCGCTGGCTGCAGACGACGAAGATCCCGTTCACGGCCTCCGGCGCCGGGCGGCCGGCCGTCCTCGGGGTCTCGATCGACATCACGCAGAGGAAGGCGGCGGAGGAGACGCTGCGCCGGGCGGCGAAGGAGGAGAGCCTCGCCGTCCTCGCCGGGGGCGTCGCCCACGACTTCAACAACCTGCTCGCCGCCATCCTCGGCCACGCCTCGCTCGCGCTCAAGCAGCTCCCGGAAGGCAGTCCCGCGCGGCGCCACGTCGAGAAGGCGGCGGGCGCGGTCGAGCGGGCGGCGGACCTCACGCGTCAGATGCTCGCCTACTCGGGGCGCGGGCACTTCGTGGTGCGGCCGACGGACCTGAACGCCCTCGTGAGGGAGAACCTGCCCCTGCTCGAGGTGGCGCTGCCGAAGGCGGTTCGGCTCCTGGCCCGCCTCGCCCCGGAGCTTCCCCCGGTGGACGCGGACAGCGGCCAGCTCCAGCAGGTGCTGATGAACCTGGTCATCAACGCGGCGGAGGCGATCGGGGAGCGCGGGGGCAGCGTCACCGTCTCGACCGGCGTGCGCGCGGTCGGCGCCGAGGACAAGGCGCTGTGGCGGGCGAGCGGGCAGCCCCTCGAGCCCGGGCCCCACGTCCAGCTCGAGGTGGCGGACGACGGGCCGGGGATGGACGAGGCCACCCTGGACCGCATCTTCGAGCCGTTCTTCACGACCAAGTTCACCGGCCGGGGCCTCGGCCTCGCCGCGGTGCTCGGGGTGGTGCGCGGCCACAAGGGGGCGCTCAGCGTCGACAGCGCGCCGGGCCGCGGCACGACGTTCCGCGTGCTGCTGTCGCCCTCCCCCCGGGCCCGGGAGGCGGGGGAGGACTCGAAGCCCGCCGCGCCCCGGCGCGGGACCACCGTCCTGCTCGTCGACGACGAGGAGGTCGTGCGGGAGATGGTCGGGGAGGTGCTCGAGCAGGCGGGTCTCGCCGTGCTGCGCGCGGAGGACGGGCGGCGCGCCCTCGACCTGTTCCGCGAGGCCCGTGGCCGCGTCGACGTCGTCCTCCTCGACCTGTCGATGCCGGGCTGGAGCGGAGAGCAGACCTGCCGCCGCCTGCGGGAGCTCGACCCCGGCGTGCGGGTGATCCTCTCCTCCGGCTACGACCCCGACGAGGCCCGAGGCCGCTTCGGCGCGGACGCCCCCGCCGGCTTCATCCAGAAGCCGTACCGTCCCGAGCAGCTCCTGGCCGAGATCGAGCGCTGTCTGGAGTCGTCCCCAACCCGTTCGCCCGGGCCCCCTCCGGGGCCCGCCGGAGGCACCACGAGATGACCGATCGCGAGAAGGGCATGTTCGTCACGCCGGAGGGACGCAACGTGAGGGTCACGTTCGTCCTCGTCAGCTCCCTCTTCCTGCTGTGGGGGTTCTGCAACGGGATGATCGACGTCATGGACAAGCACTTCCAGACCGAGCTGGGCCTGACCCTGTCGCAGTCGGCCTGGGTGCAGTTCGCCCACTACCTCGGCTACTTCCTGATGGCGCTGCCCGCCGGCTGGCTCGCGACGCGGCTCGGCTACAAGGGGGGGATCATCGCGGGGCTCCTGATGGTGTCGGTCGGGGGCTTCTGGTTCATCCCCGCCACGCGGATCGCGTCCTTCTGGGCGTTCCTCGCGGGCGTGTGCGTCATCGCGGCCGGGCTCACGTTCCTCGAGACGATCGCGAACCCCTACACCACGGTCCTCGGCGACCCGCGCTACGCGGCGACCCGCATCAACCTCGCCCAGTCGATGAACGGCATCGGCTGGATCCTCGGCCCCCTGGCCGGCGCCGCCTTCTTCTACGGCCGGGACGAGACCGGGGCCTCGACCGGCTCCCGGACCCTCTGGATCCCCTACGCGTTCGTCGGCGTCGTGGTCGTGATCCTCGCCGCCGTCTTCTGGAAGGCCGACGTGCCGGACATCAAGACCGAGGACGACTACCACCTCGACGACGCGGCGGCGCCCGGCTCCCACTCGATCTGGGCGCACCCGCACTTCTCGCTCGCCGTCGCCGCCCAGTTCCTCTACGTGGCCGCCCAGGCCGGCATCTTCAGCTTCTTCATCAACTACATGACGTCCCAGACCCCCCCGCTGCCCGAGTCGTGGACGAGCGGCTTCCTCGCGGGCTACATCGAGAAGGGAGCAGAGGGCGGCTTCCAGCTGACCGACCAGGGCGCGGCGAACCTCGCCTCGCTCGGATTCGTCTTCTTCCTCGCCGGCCGCTTCAGCGGCGCCGCGATCCTCCGGAAGCACCCGGCGCACGCGGTGCTCGGCCTGTACGGCCTCGTCAACACGCTGCTGTGCCTGCTGGTCTTCCTCAAGATCGGCTGGCTCTCGGTGGCCGGCGTCTTCGGCACCTACTTCTTCATGTCGATCATGTTCCCGACGATCTTCGCGCTCGGGATCCACGGGCTGGGGCTGCGGGCCAAGAAGGCCTCCGCCTTCATCGTCATGGCGATCATGGGCGGCGCCCTCCTGCCCAAGCTCATGGGGCACGTGGGCGACCTCTACGGCATGTCGCGGGCGTTCGTGGTCCCGCTGTTCTGCTTCGCGTTCGTCGCGTTCTACGGCTTCGCCTGGCCGCGCCTCAGCGGCGCCCCGTCACTGCACGGCGGCGTGAAGACGGCCGGCCACTGAGCGCGTCAGCGCGGCAGGGCGTCGTAGGTGGGCTTGAGCGCGGCGTAGAGCTCGCGGTAGCGCGGGTAGAGCGCGTCGTAGGCCGCCGTCCACGCGGCCACCGGCTCGTCCCGCCCGGTGATCGAGACGGTCGCGTCGCAGGCCGCCTCGACGCTCGGCCACGCGCCGGCGCCCACGCCGCCGAGGAGCGCGGCGCCGTACGCCGCCCCCTCCGTGCTGTTCACGGTGACCATCGGCAGGCCGAGCGCGCTCGCCACGATCTTGCGCCAGAGGGCGCCCTTGGCGCCGCCGCCTGCGATCCGCACCTCGCTCACGGAGCCGAGGCCCGCGCCCCGCAGCAGCGAGAAGCAGTCGCGCATCGAGAACGCGACGCCCTCGAGCACGGCGCGGGTCAGGTGGGCCCGCCGGTGGCGGACGGTCAGCCCGACGAAGGCGCCGCGCGCGAGAGGGTCCGGGTACGGCGTGCGCTCGCCGGAGAGGTAGGGAAGGAAGACCAGGCCCTCGCTGCCCGCCGGGGCCTGCTCGGCCTCGGCCACGATGTCGGCGAAGCTGTCCTTCGGGGCGAGCGTGTCGCGGTACCACTGCAGGCTGCCCGCGGCGGAGAGCGTCACGCCCATGAAGTGCCAGCGTCCGGGGACGGCGTGGCAGAAGGCGTGGAGGCGCCCCTCGGGCTCGACGAGGGGCGCGTCGGTCGTGGCGAACACCACGCCGGAGGTGCCGAGGGTGAGCGAGACGACGCCGGGCCGCACGGCGCCCGCCCCCACCGCGCCCGCGGCCTGGTCGCCCCCGCCGGCCACGACCGGCGTGCCGGAGGCGAGGCCCGTCTCCGCCGCGGCCTCGGGGGTGACCGTGCCCGTCGCCTCGGGTCCCTCGAACGTCGGGGGCAGCCACTCGGCGGGAATCCCGAGCTTCTCCAGGACGAGCTTCGACCACGTGCGGGCCGCGAGGTCGAACAGGATGGTCCCGGCGCCGTCGGCCTTGTCCATGGCCGCCTCGCCGGTCATGCGCAGCCTCACGTAGTCCTTGGGCAGGAGGACGAGCCTCGCCTTCGCGTAGACCTCCGGCTCGTGGTTGCGGACCCAGAGGATCTTCGGGGCGGTGAAGCCGGTCAGCGCGACGTTGCCCACCTCGCGGATGAGCGCCGCCCGGCCCACCCGCTCCTCGATCTCGGCGCACTCCGCGCCCGTCCGCTGGTCGTTCCAGAGGATGGCGGGGCGGAGCACCTCGCGCTTCGCGTCGAGGAGCACGAGGCCGTGCATCTGGCCGGTGAGGCCGACCGCCGCGACGTCTGCGCCGGTGGCGGAGGCGTCGGCCAGCGCCTTTCGGATGCTCGTCGCGGTGCCCGCCCACCACTCGCGGGGATCCTGCTCCGACCACAGCGGTTTCGGGGTCTGGAGGGTGAGGGGGGTCGTCGCGGACGCGGCGACCCTGCCGCTCTCGTCGATCAGCAGCGCCTTCGCGCCGGTCGTCGAAACGTCGATGCCCAGAAAGTAACGCGCCATGTCGTTCACCTCAACCGTACACGGGGGGTCTGGGGGGTGCGACGCACCCCCCAGCTCAAAGGAAGCCGGGCACAGCGTGGCCGTGAATGGTCCCTACCCCGCACCATGCCTCGCCCCTCGAGGACGTCGATCGTGCCGGGTCGGAAAGCGAAGCGGCCAAGAACGGCGGGGCTGTAGCTGGCGTCCTTGTTCTGGGGGGGACCGGGTCCCCCCCAGACCCCCCGGGGTGGCGGTGGCCGTCACCGGGACCGGTTCTAGCGAACGCCTAGCAGCACTTCGAGCGTCAGCTGGTCGAGCTTCTCGTAGCCGAGCCCGCGGGCGCCGAGCGCCTTGCGGTCGAAGCTGTAGCCCTTGAGCGCGTCGGCGGTGGCCTTGCTGTAGGCGCCCCACTGGGGCAGCCCGTCCGTGGGCACGTTCGAGAGCTCCTTCACGAGGCCCTGGATCTCCGCGTCCTCGTTCCAGCGCTTCGCCTTCTCCTTGTAGATGAGGTAGGTCCGCATCGAGCCGCGGGCGAAGTCCTTGACGCCCTCGACGTCCTCCGTGCGGTAGGCGTGGGAGTCGAAGTGGCGCATCCCGGGGTACTTCACGTCCTCGAGGAACTTCACGAGGAAGAAGCAGCTCTTGATCGAGTGTGAGCCGAAGCGCAGGTCCTGGTCGTAGCGGCCGAAGGCCTGGTCGTTGAGGTCGATGTGGAAGAGCTTGCCCGCGTCCCAGGCCTGGGCCACCGCGTGCATGAAGTTGAGGCCCGACATGTGCTCGTGCGCGACCTCGGGGTTCACGCCGACCATCTCGGGGTGGTCGAGGGTCTCGATGAAGCCGAGGAAGGAGCCTGTGGTCGGGAGGTAGATGTCGTGGCGCGGCTCGTTGGGCTTGGCCTCGAGCGCGAAGACGAGGTCGTACTTCCTGTCCTTGACGTAGTGGGTGAGGAAGTTGAGCGCGTCGCGGAAGCGCTTGCCGGCCTCGAGCGGGCTCTTCGTGGCGTCCGACTCGACGCCCTCCCGGCCGCCCCAGAACACGTACACCTTCGCGCCGAGCTCGACCCCGAGGTCGATCGCGTTCATGGTCTTCTGCAGGGCGTAGGCGCGCACCCGCGGGTCGTTCGAGGTGAAGGCCCCGTCCTTGAAGGCAGGGTCGCCGAACAGGTTGGTGGTGGCCATCGGGACCACGAGGCCCGTGTCGGCGAGGGCCTTCTTGAAGTCCCTGACGATCCGGTCCCGCTCGGACGGGGTCGCGTCGATCGGGACGAGGTCGTTGTCGTGGAAGTTCACGCCGTAGGCCCCCACTTCGCCCAGCAGGTGGACGATCTCGACGGGGGAGAGGACGGGGCGGACCGGCTCGCCGAACGGGTCGCGGCCGGGGTTGCCGACCGTCCAGAGGCCGAACGTGAACTTGTGCTCCGGCTTGGGGACGAGGGCGTCGCTCATGGGGCAGGGCTCCTTTATGAAGTCGCAGCCATTCTACATTTGACCCGCGACGGGGCAAATGTCATCCGGATCCGCAGCGGCTATCCTCGGGCGCGAGAGGTGGCCATGAGCAGACCGAGCGAGACCGAGTATGCGCCGTTCTACGCCGGGTACGTTTCCCTCGTGCCGGAGACGGACGTCCTCGGGGCGCTCGAGGCGCAGGCGGACGAGCTCGGCAGGCTCGTCGCCTCGGTCCCGCCGGAGAGAGAGGGGTTTCGCTATGCGGAGGGCAAGTGGAGCGTCCGGGAGGTGCTCGGCCACCTCAGCGACGCCGAGCGGGTCTTCGGCTACCGAGCGTTCTGCTTCAGCCGCGGGGAGCAGGCGGCGCTGCCGTCCTTCGACGAGAACGCATACGTGGCGGCGGCCCGCTCCGAGGGGGTTCCGCTTCGCGAGCTGGTGGACGAGCTCGTCCTCGTCCGCCGCTCGAACCTCGCGTTCCTGGGGCGGCTGACCGAGGCGGAGTGGGGGCGGGTCGGGACGGCGAGCGGAAAGCCCGTGTCCGTGCGGGCCCTCGCCTTCATCATGGTCGGCCACTCGCGCCATCACCTGGGCATTCTCCGCGAGCGCTACCGGATCGGCTGATCGTTCAGGCGCGGCCGGCCGTGATAACGTCTCGCGTCACCGCCTCCGCGGCGGCGAGGAGGACCGCCATGTCGCGCGCTCTGCTGGCCCTCGGGTTCCTCGGCCTGGTCGTTCTGGCGGCCTGCACCCCGAAGGCGCCCGAGCCGAAGCCCTCCCCGAGCGCGGTCCCCGGGCTCGCCAACGGATCGTTCACGGCCGAGTTGAACGGCTTCCGCATCCACTACGAGGTGCACGGCCAGGGGCCGGTTCTGATCGCCCTCACGAACTCGTGGGGCCTCTCGCTCGAGGCCCTGCGCGCCATGTACCGCCCGCTCGAGGAGAGGCTGACCCTCGTCTACTTCGACCCCCGCGGCATGGGCGGCTCGGGGCCCGTGCGCGAGCCGGCCGACCGAGGCCTCGCCGCGGTGCGCGCCGACTTCCTGGCCCTGCGCGCGCACCTGAAGCTCGACCGGGTGAACGCGGTCGGGTGGTCCAACGGGGCGATCAACCTCGTGACCCTCGCGAAGGAGCGCCCGGAGGCGTTGTCCTCGGCGATCTTCGTCCACGGCCTCGCGAGCTTCTCGGCCGAGGACGGGAAGCGGATGCAGGAGGAGCACCCCGACATCGCGAAGGCCTACGCCCGCTTCGGGGCCGACGCGTCGCGGCCGGGGATCACCGAGGCCGAGCAGACGGCCCTCCTGCGGAGGATGTGGCTCGAGGACTACTTCCCGGTGCTGGTGGCCGACCGATCGAGGGCGAGGGAGACGGTCGACGCGGTCTTCCGCGACGCGCAGCTGAGCTTCCCGCACTTCGCCCACGCGAACGAGGAGTCGAGCACGTTCGACTTCCGGCCCGACCTGCCCGCCGTCCGCGTGCCGAGCCTGGTCGTGGCCGGCGCCCACGACATGCTCCCGCCCGAGCGGGTGAGGGTCCTCGCCGACGCCATCCCCGGCGCCCGCTTCGTGGTCCTCGAGAGGAGCGGCCACCTCGGTCCGGTCGAGGAGCCCGAGGCCTTCCGCTCCGCCGTCTTCGACTTCCTGGGGGTGACGGACACCCCGCGCTGAGGAGGACGATTCGATGTCGCTCACCCGCGTCGCCGTCCCGCTTGCCGTGCTTCTCGCCCTCTCGTCCGCCGGGAGGGCACCCGCCGCGAGCGCGGACGTACGCGCGCGGTACACCAAGTACGAGTACCGGATCCCGATGCGGGACGGGGTGAAGCTGTTCACGGCGGTCTACGTCCCGAAGGACGCCGGGCCGGGGAAGCTCTACCCCATCCTCCTCAATCGGACCCCGTACGGCGTGGCTCCCTACGGCAGCGACGCCTACCCGGACTCGATCGGCCCCTCGGACGCGGCGGCGAAGGAGGGCTTCATCTTCGTCTACCAGGACGTGCGGGGCCGCTTCGTGTCCGAGGGGCAGTTCGTGGACGTGCGCCCGCACCTGCCCGCGAAGGGGCCGAAGGACGCCGACGAGTCGAGCGACGCCTTTGACACGATCGAGTGGCTCCTGCGGAAGCTGCCCTCGGACAACGGGAAGGTCGGGATGTGGGGGATCTCGTACCCGGGGTTCTACGCGGTCATGGGGGCGATCGACGCCCACCCGGCGCTCCTCGCGGTCTCCCCGCAGGCCCCGATCGCCGACTGGTTCATCGGGGACGACTTCCACCACAACGGCGCCTTCTTCCTGCCCCACGCGTTCAACTTCCTCTCCTCGTTCGGCCGCCCCCGCCCCGAGCCCACGACGCAGTGGGCCCCCCGCTTCGACCACAAGACGCAGGACGGCTACCGCTTCTTCCTCGAGGCGGGGCCGATGCCGAGCTACGATCGCAAGTACCTGAAGGGCGACGTCGCGTTCTGGAACGAGATCCTCTCCCACGACACCTACGACGCGTTCTGGAAGGCGCGCAACACGCGGGCGCACCTGAAGTCGATCCGGCCCGCCCTCCTCGTGGTGGGCGGCTGGTACGACGCCGAGGACCTCTTCGGGGCCCTCGAGACCTACAAGGCGATCGAGCGGCAGAGCCCGGGGGCGAGCAACCGGCTGGTGATGGGCCCCTGGCCCCACGGCGGGTGGTCGCGGGCCGCCGGCGAGGCGCTCGGCCGCGTGCGCTTCGGCCAGGCCACGTCGACCTTCTTCCAGGAGCAGATCGAGCTGCCCTTCTTCCGCCACGTCCTCAAGGGCGGGGACGACCCGAAGCTGCCCGAGGCCTGGGTGTTCGAGACGGGTCGCAACCAGTGGCACGCCCTCGACGCCTGGCCGCCGCGGGAGGCGAGGCCGCTCGATCTGTTCCTCTCGGCCGCGGGTGCGCTCGCGAAGGACCCCCCGTCCGAGGCGGGCGCGGCGTTCGACGAGTACGTGAGCGACCCGGCGAAGCCCGTCCCCTTCGTCGAGGAGACGGCCATCGGCATGACGCCCGAGTACATGGTCGCCGACCAGCGCTTCGCCGGCCGCCGGCCCGACGTCCTCGTCTACCGGACGGAGCCGCTCGAGGAGGACCTCACGATCGCCGGGCCGATCACGGTCCGGCTCTCCGTCTCGACCACCGGCACCGACTCCGACTGGGTGGTGAAGCTCGTGGACGTCTACCCGGACGACTACCCACTCCAGCCCGGCGAGGCGGCGGAGAACGGTGAGCGGCGCCGTCCTTCGTACTCGACGATGGGCGGCTATCAGCAGCTCGTGCGCGGGGAGCCGTTCCGGGGGAAGTTCCGCAAGAGCTTCGAGACGCCCGAGCCGTTCGTCCCCGGGCAGGTCGAAACGGTCGAGTTCACGATGCCCGACGCCTTCCACACGTTCCGGCGGGGGCACCGGGTGATGGTCCAGGTGCAGAGCACGTGGTTCCCGCTCGTGAACCTCAACCCCCAGACGTTCGTGAGGATCAACGAGGCGGCGGAGAAGGACTTCTGCAAGGCGACCCAGAGGGTCTGGCGGACGGCAGCACACCCCTCGCTCGTCCGGCTGAGCGTGCTCGACCCCTCTTAGCCCGCCTTCAGCAGCGGACGGGGCAGGTCGGTCAGACGCCGTGCGGCCTCCCAGAGGTCGACGGCCTTCTGCGCGTTGAGCCAGAACTCCGGCGTCGTACGGAAGGCCGCCCCCAGCTTGAGGGCCATCTCCGCGGTGACGGACGTCCTTCCGTTGACGATGCGATTCACGACCTTGACGTCGCACCCGAGCGACTCGGCGACCCGCCTCTGGGTCAGCCCGAGGGGAACCAAGTACTCCTCCCTCAGGATTTCTCCCGGGCTCGTCGGCTTCCTGCGCTTGATCATCGTTCCTCAGTGATAGTCGCGGATGTCCACCTCGGCGGGACCCGCGTCCGTCCACCGGAAGATCACCCGCCACTGGTCGTTGATCCGCACGCTGTGGAAGCCGGCGCGCTGTCCCTTGAGGGCCTCGAGCCGGTTGCCGGGCGGAGAGGCCAGGTCGGCGAGCGCGCCGGCGTAGTCCAGCATGTCGAGCTTCCGTGCGGCGACCCGCGCCACGCCCGCCCAACCGGCCCGACGGGGACAGATCCCTTCGCGGAAGAACAGGTCGAGAGCCGGGCTGGCGAAGCTCCGGATGGCCATCCGACGCCATCATACCGCACCTCGGTATATCCGCATCGTCCCCGCCTCTTGCGCCGGTCGCCGGTCGCCGTGTAAAAGACCCTCACCACAGGGAGGGACGAGATGGCGCGGATCGGCGTGGCCGTCGTCGGTGCGGGGTTCATGGGCGGGGTGCACTCCGAGGCGCTGCGGCGCGCCGGGTGCGACGTGGTGGGCGTCCTCGGGGTCTCCGACGCCGAGACCACCCGGTTCGCGGAGGCGCTCGGCGGGGTGAAGGCCTACCGCTCGCTCGGCGAGCTCCTCGCCGACGGGGCGGTGCAGTCGGTCCACATCGGGACCCCGAACAAGCTCCACTTCGAGATGGCGAAGGCGGCCCTCGAGGCGGGCAAGCACGTGCTGTGCGAGAAGCCGCTCGCCATGACCTCGAAGGAGACGGCCGAGCTCGTGGCCCTCGCCCGCAAGCACCCGAGGCAGGCGGCCGGCGTCAACTACAACATCCGCTTCTACCCGCTCGCGATCGAGGCGCGCGAGCGCGTGCGCGGCGGCCAGCTCGGCCGGGTGCACCACGTCCTCGGCAGCTACGTGCAGGACTGGCTGCTGCTCGACACCGACTACAACTGGCGCGTGCTCGCCGCCGAGGGCGGGGAGCTGCGGGCGGTGGCCGACATCGGGACCCACTGGCTCGACCTCGTCCACGCGATCACCGGCCTCGAGGTCGAGTCGCTCTGCGCCGACCTCCTCACCGTCCACCCCGTCCGCCGCCGGCCGAAGGGCGAGGTCGAGACGTACAGCGGCAAGCTCGCCCAGGAGTCCGACCTCCTCCCGGTCGAGATCACCACCGAGGACTACGGGGCGATCCTGCTCCGCTTCAAGGGCGGGGCGCGGGGCACGCTCGTCGTGTCGCAGGTGACCGCGGGCCGGAAGAACGCGCTGCGCTACGAGATCGCGGCCGAGAAGGGGGCGCTCGCCTGGAACTCGGAGAGCCCGGAGGAGCTCTGGATCGGGCGCCGGGGCGGGCCGAACGAGCAGCTCCTGCGTGACCCCTCGATCCTCTCGGGCCCGGCGCGGGCCGCGGTGGGTGTCCCCGGCGGGCACGCCGAGGGCTACGCGGACACCTTCAAGCAGCACTTCCGGGCGTTCTACGGCTACGTCGCGAAGGGGGACTTCTCGGCCCCGGCGCCGTTCGCCACCTTCCTCGACGGCCACCGCGAGGTCGTCCTCTGCGAGGCCGTTCTCGAGAGCCACCGGAAGGGCGGCTGGGTGAAGGTCCCGGAGGTGGCGTGATGCGGCTCGGGTTCGTCTCCGCGATCCTGCCCGACCTCGGCCTCGAGGAGGTGCTGGCCTTCGCCAACGCCGAGGGGTTCGACTGCGTCGAGCTCATGTGCTGGCCGAAGGGCAGGGCCGAGCGGCGCTACGCCGGCGTCACCCACGTCGACGCGGCCTCCCTGGATGCCGCCGGGGCCTCGCGGGTGAAGACGCTCCTCGGCGAGCACGGCGTCTCGATCAGCGGGCTCGGGTACTACCCGAACCCCCTCTGCCCCGACCCCGCCGAGGCGCAGGTGTACGTCGAGCACATCAAGGCGGTGGTCCGGGCGGCGGCGCTCGTCGGCGTGAGGACCGTCAACACCTTCGTGGGCCGGGACTGGACGAAGTCGGTCGACGCCCAGTGGCCGCGCCTGCTCGAGACGTGGCGGCCGCTCGTCGCCTACGCCGAGGAGCGCGGCGTGCGCATCGGCATCGAGAACTGCCCGATGCTGTTCACCGCCGACGAGTGGCCGGGCGGCAAGAACCTCGCGACGACCCCCGCGATCTGGCGGCGGATGTTCGCCGACATCCCCAGCGCGAGCTTCGGCCTCAACTTCGACCCGTCCCACTTCGTCTGGCAGCACATGGACTACCTGAAGCCGCTGCGGGAGTTCAAGGACCGGATCTTCCACGTCCATGCCAAGGACGTGAGGGTGGACCGCGAGCGGCTCGACGACGTCGGCATCATGGCCACGCCGCTCGAGTTCCACAACCCCAAGCTGCCCGGGCTCGGCGAGGTCCAGTGGGGCCGGTTCTTCTCGGTCCTCTCCGACACCGGCTACGACGGCCCCGTCTGCGTCGAGGTCGAGGACCGCGCCTACGAGGGCTCTCTCGAGCGCCGCAAGGACGCGCTCCGCCAGTCCCTCCGCTACCTCCGCAACTTCGCCTGATGTGAAGGGGTCAGATCTTGAATCTGCTCATTGTCAGGGTTCAATGAGCAGATTCAAGATCTGACCCCTGTTCGCGGCGGCCGTCGGCGTGGATGGCAAAGCGGCCCTGCTCGCGGGGGTGGACGGGGGCATCGCTCGGCCAGGGCCAGCCGCCGAAGCCGGTGCGCCGGTAGTCCTCGAACGCCTGCAGGACCTCGGCGCGGGTGTTCATCACGAAGGGGCCGTGCTGCACGACCGGCTCCGCGATCGGCCGCCCCTCGAGCAGCAGCAGCTCGGTCTCGTCGGGCCCGGCCTCGAGGACGACCGGCTCGCCCGCCCGCACCGACAGGCCGGCATGCTCCGCCTGCACGTGATCGCCGACGCGCACGCCCTTCCCGCGGAAGAAGTAGAGCGTGCGCCGGACCCCGGACGGGGCGGGCGGCACCGTCCACCGCGCCCCCGGGGCCATCACGATCGTCCAGATGGCGACGCCCGCGTCCGCCCGCGCCGCCCAGGAGCTCGGCGGCGGGGGAGGCGTCGCCTTCCCGTCGAGAGCCCCGGCCACCGTCACGACCCGCGTCGTCCGCCCCGCCTCGTCGACGAAGGCGTGCTCGGGGATGGCGTCGCTCCACAGCATCGTGAAGTACGGATCGACCATCTTGTCGGCCCGCGGCAGGTTGAGCCAGATCTGGAACAGCTCGGCGGTGTTGCCGTGCTCCCGGTCCCGCAGCGGGAACATCTCCGCGTGGACGATCCCGCGCCCGGCCGTCATCCACTGCACGTCGCCCTGTCCGAACCGCGCGGTGGCCCCGAGCGAGTCGGAGTGGTCGATGAACCCGCGGCGGGCGAGCGTCACCGTCTCGAAGCCCCGGTGCGGGTGGCGCGGGAAGCCCGGCACCACGTCGCCGTGGTACATCCGCCAGCCGTCCTTCCCCTCGAAGTCCATCCCGATCTCGCGCCCCGCGAGCGACGCCGCCGGGCCCATGGCCTCGTTGCCCGGCGGGTAGAGGTCGAGGTGGTGCACGCAGAACAGGAACGGATCGGACGTCGGCCAGGGGAAACCCAGGGGGAAGGTCTTCTCGACGGGATCGCTCACGGTGGATCTCGGAAAGCCCCATTGTAGGGGGTTCCCGGTCCGCGGTGCGGAGTGATCGGGTGACGACGGCCGGGCGCTCGCGTACCATCCCGGCCGTGACCACGACCCGCCCCCGCCGGACCGTCCGAACCCTCGCCGTCGCGGCCCTCGCCCTCGTGTCGCTGTCGGCGCCACGAGGCGACGCCGGCGCCGTCGAGGCCCCCGCCCCGGCGCCACCGGCGCGGCCGCTCGTCCGGGGCCGCCCGATGGCGATGGACGACCTTCTCGCCTGGTGCATCGTGCCGTTCGACGGAAAGAAGCGCACGCCGGAGGAGCGCATCGCCATGCTCGAGCGCCTCGGCTTCCGGCGCTACGCCTACGACTGGCGCGCGGAGCACCTGGGCGACACCGCCCGCGAGCTGAAGCTGGCCGCCTCGCGCGGCGTCCGCATCGAAGCCGTGTGGGTCTGGATCGAGAGGGACGAGCCCGGGCGGCTCGGCGAGAGCAACGAGCGTCTGCTGGCGGCGGTGAAGGAGGCCGGGATCTCGACGCAGCTGTGGGTTGGCTTCGCCGCGGGGTTCTTCGAAGGCCACGCCGACGAGCAGAAGGTGGCGCGGGGCGCGGCGATGGTGTCCTACCTGGCCGAACGAGCGGCGGAGACGAAGAGCCGCGTCGCCCTCTACAACCACGGGGACTGGTTCGGCGAGCCGGAGAGCCAGGTCCGGATCATCCGGGCCCTCCCCGGCCGCGACGTCGGCATCGTCTACAACTTCCACCACGGCCACCAGGACATTCCACGCTTCGAGGCCGTGGTGAAGGCGATCCGGCCGCACCTGTGGGTCGTGAACCTCAACGGCATGCGCCCCGAGGGCCCGAAGATCCTCCCGTTCGGGACGGGCACCCACGAGCGCGCGATGCTGCAGACGGTGCTCGACTCGGGATTCGCCGGTCCGTTCGGCGTCCTCAGCCACGTCGACGGCGCCGACGCCGAGGAGGTTCTCCGCGCCAACCTGAAAGGGTTGGGCTTCTCGCCGGTCCCGTCCGCCCTGCAGCTCCGAAGACCGGCCCCTTGCCGCGCGCCCGGTCCACTCGTTTCAGAACGAGTTTCCACAGCTTCTCCACGGGCCGGCCCACTTTGACAGGGGGAGTCCAGATCGGACGCGGCCCATCTGTGGCCGGGAGGTCGGCATGATCGTCCCGATTCCGTCCAGGTCTGACGCGCGTCCCGCCAGGTTGGGCTACGGGCGGACGCCGCGCGGCGCCGCGTCCCGCCAGCGCCGATAGGCTCGACGGGCATAGGCGAGGCGTTCGGCGGGCGTCGGGTAGCGGCGGCGGAACCAGCGGATGAGGGACCGGCTCTCCTCTTCTTCCTGCTCGCCGAGCGGCACCGCCAGAGCGGCGCGGAATTCCTCGGCGGTCAGCCGTCGCTCGGAGAGGGCGCGAACGCGTGCGAGCGCAGCGAGGCTGGGGGGGGCGAGGGGCTTCACGCCCCCTCCTCTCGGAGCGCCTCGAGGAGACGGATGTCCTCGATGTCCTTGGGGCGGCCGCCGAAGCGCTTGGTGAGGATGAGATCGTCGAGATCCGGAACCGCCAGCGTCACGCCGGGAGCCACTTGCAGCGCGCGGCGACGCTCCCAGACCTCGTCGAACGCGACGCGCACTCCGTCGACGGTGGGCGCCGTCCGTGCCACGAGCACGTCGACACGCTCGTCGTTCTCGAGGACGTAGCGGCCACGTCCGCGCGCCTCCTCCGGCGTCCGGCTCGGGGTGAGCCCCTGCGGCTCCACCGCTGCGTTGAACGAAGCGATGTCGTCGATGTGGACCCAGAAGTCGTAGTCGGCCGTGAGCACGGGGATCCCGAGCGCGACGAGGGCGCGCCGCCCGATCAGCAGCGCCCGCGTCCCGCTCGCCGCGATCGCGCGGAAGAACTCGGCTTCCTCGAACTCCGATCCCTGCACGCGGTCATTCTAGCGCCGGCTGCTCCCGCCAGGTTCGACGAGGTGAAGGAGGCCGCCTACGACGCGCTCGTGACCCCCGGCGGGCGGGCGCCTGCCACGGCGCGCAGGTGCCCAGGCGGTGACCGACGGCTTCCTCGTGACGGCGCCGGCGTGGCCGGCCCACCCGGCCTGGCTCGCGCAGCTCCTGAAGGTGCTGGGGACGAAGGTCGAGCCGTAGCCGCTACGGCCGCACCTCGCCCGGGGGCGCATAGCCCTTCGCGGCGTCGTCGAGGACCAGCACCCAATCGCAGCCGCGCCCCGACGAGGGCGGGGTGAAGACCTGGATCGCCGTACCCACGCCCGTGTGGACGAAGTGCGCGCGGCCGTAGCGCGGGTCGAACCACCAGGCGGTGAGGTCGAGGGCGCGGAGGCGGTCCTGGTGGACGGCGACGGGCTCGCCCCGGGGCGAATGGACGAAGGCGAACGAGCGGTCGGCGGCGACGGCGGCGCGCACGAAGCCGTCGCCCGGCGGGTTCGGGCCGACGAGCAGGTCCTGCGCCGGCACGAGCGTCTCCCAGGGGCGCGATTCGAAGAGCCGGCGCAGGTGGCCCATCTGGAACGCCCCGGGGTGGTCGATCGCCTCGTTCCACGGGGTGTTCGCCCCGAGGAGGGGCTCGCGCCCGGGGGCCCACATCTGCCAGACGTTGTTGTTGCCGTAGGTGTGGCCGGCCGCGCCCGCGAGCAGCGCCCGGTACGCCGCCAGGCGGACGTCGTGGTCGTCGAAGACGACGGCGGGATTCGCCCCCTTCATGTAGAAGTCGACCATCAGCGCCTCGTAGCGCGGCTCGCCGTCGAGCGTCGGCTTGGCCGGCTCCAGCGCACGGTCGTGCTCCACGTTGCCGGCGGTGTCGACGCCGCGGCCGGTGTGCGAGGACTGGATCATGTTGAAGTCGAGCCACGGCTCGCGGTGAAGGGCGTCGGAGGAGCGGCCGGGGCCGCGCGGGTGGTAGGTGACGAGCGTCTTCGGGGCGGCCTCCTTGAGGCCCTCGCCGAAGGCCCGCGTGATCGCGAGGTCCTCCGCCGTCTCGACGTTGCGGTCGCCGCCGAGCACGAAGATCACGGGGCGTGACCCGTAGCGCCTCCCCACGAAGCGGGCGTAGTCGCGGGCGGCCGCGGTGTCCCGGAAGACCCTGGACCCCGGCTCGGTGTGACGGCTGTGCCACTTGTCGCCCCAGGCGGGGAGGAGCGCGACGGTCAGGCCGAGCTCGGCGGCCCGGTCCACCACCCGGTCGACGTGCGCGAAGTACGCCTCGTTCGGGCGCCGGGGATCGCCGTCGACGAGCGATCGCTCCCCGTACGCGTTCGGCACGGCCGGCCCGTCGAGCCCGGAGAGGGCGATCGTCATCACGACCGTGAAGCCCTTGGCCGCGCGGTCGCGCAGGTACAGGTCCGCCTCCTCCCGGGTCAGGCGGTGCAGGAGCGACCAGGCGGTGTCGGCGAGATAGAAGAAGGGCCGGCCGTCGGCGCGGACGACGTGACGTCCGTCCGCCGACACGCGGAGCGGGTGGGCCGGGACGGGAGCGACGGTCGCGGGAGCGGCGGCGGGCTTCGGGGCGGCGGCGGTCGCGGCGGCGAGGGCGAGCAGCGCGGCGGCCGCCCGGGCGAGGAGCGTGGCGTTCATGAGAGCCTCCGGGCGCCGATCGTAACCCAGGGCCAACGCCGGGGGGCGACAGGCGCGCGGGCCGTTTCTCTCAGCGGCGCCCGAGCACGGTCAACCTGCGCGTCCGGCGGAAGCGAGCGGCCCCGTGCCCGAGCCGCGAAGACGTTGCTCGCCCCCGCCGCCTTCCACGACGCCCCTCGACCCCTTCCCGCCCCTTCACCCCTGGCCAATGCTTCCGAAAAGCTCGCCCGTCACCTGGTCGATGCTTCTGAAAACCAACATGCCGACGGCGGCTACCGCGCGGCGTCCTTCGCCGGCCTCGTCAGGGTGAGGCTCGTCCTCCACTCGCACCTCATGCCGTGACCGTGGTAGCTGGACTTGCCCGTGCCCAGGGCCGGCTCGCCGTCGCCGAGATCGAAGGCGAGCTCCGTGGCGTACCGGCCGCCCTCGTCGTCCGCCGCTCCGGCGTTTTGGCAGGTCAGCTTCCCCTGCGACTCGGAGCACGAGAACGTGCAGGCGGCTTTCGGCGAGCACCGGAAGCTGGCCCCGTAGACCAGCGTGTACGCGCCGCCGGCCTCCCGGATCTCGCACGTCCCGGACTGCTTGGGAGTGGGCGGGCAGATGCCGGAGACCCTGACGTGGGACAGGGAGCACGACCAGGTTCCCGTGAGGTCGCGGGGGGCCGCCTTGCCCTGGACGGCGAGCGGCCCCGCGCCGGCCGTCCCCGTCGACAGCAGGGTCGCCGGCAAGAGCACCGCCAGTCGATGGAATGCCTGCATCGCACGACGCTCCTTTCGAGTCCGGCGCGGGGCGTCGCCCCGCGCCAGCGCCGATGCCTACCGCTTGACCAGCTCCACCCGGCGGTTCTTCGCGCGGCCCTCCTCGGTGTCGTTGCTCGCCACCGGGGCCACCGGCCCCACCCCGACCCCGGTCAGCCGCGAGGCCGTGCGTCTTCGGGGCGGCCTCTTGAGTTCCTCGCCGAAGGGCCGCGTGATCGCGAGG
>CAZLRF010000026.1:0-2044 GCA_964561785.1 uncultured Acidobacteriota bacterium
CGCCTGGCGAAAGTGCCGATCCGTGGTGAGCGCCTCCCTCAGCCGAAGCTCCCGCATCACCACGAAGCTCGTGCAGGCCGTGAAAGAGTAGTCCTTGTCGCGATGGCGGAAGAAGAGGGCCCGCGCCTTGTCGGCGCGACCGGCGTCGATCGCCTCGTGGCGCAGGCGCGAGCTGCCCTCCACCTGCGCCCACCACGCCTCGGCGGCGGACAGCGAGAGCCGCGTCCGGATGAGGGTGAGCGTCTCGTCCACCACGTAGTCCGTCGTGACCAGCGATCGCCCGGACTCGAGCGCCGCGTCGCGGGCCGCGCACGCGGCGTCGTGAGAGGGGTCCGCGGCGTCGGCACAGGCCATCCAGCCCGCCGTGTCGACGAAGAGGGCGGTCACGAGCCGTAGAGAACGGCGTCGTGCTCCGCGGCCGAGCGGCCGTCCCGGGATCGGCCCACCGCCTTCGCGCGGAACAGGGGATCCTGCTCGAGGGGTACGCCGGCGCCCACGGGGTCCTCCACCGGGACGATGCGGAAGGCCGGCCGGCTTCGGTACAGCACGAGGATGCGCTCCCCCGCGCGAACGCGGCGCACCACGCCCGGCAGGGTGGCGCGGAGCTCCTTGGCGTTGATCGTCTTCGACAATGTCGCCTCCGGTTCAACTCGAGTTGAACACGGCTCGAGAACGCTCGTCAACACCCGCGCCGTCCTTGCCGCCCCTTCCCGGGCGCCCCCGGGTGGGTGCGCGCCGCGCCGCTGCGGTCGCCGAACCTCCTCGCCCTTCCCCACGTACATCGCAGTGGACGGCGAAGACGCCGACCGAACGACGGCGGCGAGGAGGTGCGCGATGGCCGGCCCGATGACGATCCTCACGCTTCACAGCTACGGGTCCGAGGACGGCGATCCGCGGGTCGCGGCCAGGCGGCGGCTGGCTCTTCCCACTTCGGTGAGCCTCCACACCGCGGGCATCCTGGCGCTCGCGATCGTCCCGGTCTTGTTGAGCGACTCGCTGCCGGAGCCGTCGGAGGGCGTGCGCGCGTTCTTCGTCGAGCCCATGGCCGCCCCCCCGCCGCCGCCCCCTCCTCCGCCGGCTCCCCGCGCGGCCGCCGCCGCGCGCGTCGCGGCGAAGGCCGCGCCCGCGCTTCCGGCGGGGTTCGTCGCCCCGGTCGAGGTGCCCACCGAGATCCGGCCCGAGGAGGGCCTCGACCTCGGCGGGACCGAGGGCGGGATCGAGGGCGGCGTCGAAGGCGGGGTTCCCGGCGGCGTCGTGGGAGCGATCGTGGCCGGCATCCCGGAGGCGCCTCCGCCCCCGGCCCCGAAGGCCGTGCGGGTCGGCGGGGACATCCGCGAACCGCGCAAGGTCGTGGACGTGGCGCCGGTGTACCCCAGGCTCGCCCTCGAGGCCGGCGTCCAGGGCGTCGTGATCCTCGAGGCGACGATCGACCCCCGGGGCCGCGTGGTGAACGCGACCGTGCTGCGGGGACTCCCGATGCTCGACGAGGCGGCGCTCGAGGCGGTCCGGCAGTGGGTCTACACGCCGACCCTCCTCGGCGGCGTGCCGACGCCCGTGATCATGACGGTCACGGTGAACTTCCGCTTCCGGCACGGGGCGCACGTTCGGCCCGCGGCCTGAGCCGCGCGCCACCGGGCGGCCGGGGTTAGAGCGTCTCGACGACGATCCGGCGGGCGGGCAGCGCGAGCACGTGCTCGGCGAACGTCTCGTTGAAGAGGGCGCCGGGCCGGCACTCGCGGACGTGGCTGACGGCCTGCTCGCCGGTCATCCCGAGGTAGGTGAGGGCGGTCGCGGTGACGAGCACCGAGCGGTTGAAGCCCATCCGGCAGTGGACGAGGACGCGGTGGCCCCCCGACACGAGCTCGGCGACCAGCCGGCCGAGCGCCTCGATCTTCGAGAGGTCGGGCAGGTCCTCGTCGAGGATCGGGTGGTAGACGTACAGGATGGAGCCGGGCGCGGCCGGGACCCCGGGGTCGACGCCACCGTCCATGTCGACGATCGTGTCGATGCCGCGCTCGCGCAGCGCCTCCCAGTCCTCGATCTC
>CAZLRF010000026.1:2144-66902 GCA_964561785.1 uncultured Acidobacteriota bacterium
GCCGTGCGAGCGCGCCCGCGAGGCGGAGCCAGGCCGGGGTGTTCTCCGGCTCGAGCCTCACGAGCTGCCGGTGGGCCTCGACCGCGCGCGCGTAGTCGCGCCGGTCGAGGGCGAAGCCGCCGAGCGACTCCCACGCCTTCGCGTCGTCCGGCTCGGCCGCCACCGCCGCCTCGAACGCCCGCCCGGCGCGCTCGGCCTGGACGGCCGAGACGTACCGCTCGCCGAGCGTGCGCAGGAAGGCGGCGCCCTCCGGCCCCGCCGAGGGAGCCCCCGACAACACGGCTCGCACGTCGCCGCCCTGTCCGACCATCTCGGCGTAGAGATCGGCGGCGAGGCGGGCGGCCCGGGCGGGCCCCATCACGTTGCGCCGCGGGGCCACGAGCTCGAGGTGCGGGTGGTCGTCGGTGTTGAGCGGGACGCCGCGGGGAAAGACCCGGGGGTCGAGGGCCCACCGCTCGAGCTCGGCGCGGCCCATCGTCCAGGAGGCGACGAGGGTCGGCGCGTCGGCGAAGACGCCGGTCGCGCGCAGGTCGCCGCCGATGCGGGGATCGACGAACGCCCGCTCGAGCCGCGGCCAGTCCGGCCGCTGCTCCTCGCGGCTGCCCACCAGCAGCAGGTCCGCGGCCAGGTTCTTCGTCCCCACCTCGGGCCCCACCGGTGGGGCGAGCCAGAGCGAGACGTGGGGGAAGACGGACAGGAACGTCGCCACCTCCACCTTCACGTCCGCGGGCTCGAGGCCGTAGTAGTGGAACCACTGCGCGAAGAGGCCGCCGGGGGCGAGGCGCGCGAGGGCCGCCTCGTGGAACTCGCGGGTGAAGAGGTTCGAGACGCCCGAGATCCACGCGTTCGACGGCTCGGAGGCGACGACGTCCCAGCCCCCGCGGGAGCGCAGGACGTGGTTGCGGGCGTCGCGGAAGGCGATCGTGAAGCGGGGGTCGCCGCCGAGCGCGCCGGAGAGCGACGCGAAGAAGGGCGCCGCCTCGAAGGTGGCGCGCTCGATCTCGACGCACTCGACCGACTCGAGCGGGTAGAGGGCGGCGGAGGCGGCGCTCGCCCCCGACCCCCACCCGATCACGAGCGCGCGCCTCGGCCCGGGGTGGAGCAGGAGCGGCACGTGGGCCACGAACCTCTGCTGCGCGACGTCGAGGGCAGAGCTGCCCGCGTCCGTCTTGCCGTTGATGGAGAGGAAGCGCCGGTCGCTGCCCCGCGGGGCCTGCACCGCCACCACGGCCTCCGTGCCCTCGCGGTAGAACAGCAGGTCCCTCTGCTCGCGCAGCCACGCCCCGAGCCGCAGCGGCGAGTCGATCCGGTGGATCCACTCGAGGCCGTAGCGGTGGACGCCCGAGGTCGCGAGGACCGGGTCCCACGGCGTCCACTGGGGCGCGAGGGCGAGGCACGCGGCGGCGGTTCCGACGAGCGCGCCCACCTGGACCGGCCTCCGGGCCCCCGCCGCGGCCGCGAGGGCGGCGGCCCCGCCCGCGAGCAGCAGGCCCGCGAAGACGAGGTACGGGGGCTGGAGGCCGAACCGCTCGACGAGGACGAGGTCGGCGGCGAGGGCGCCGGCGATCGCCCCCGCGGTGTTCCAGGCATAGAGCTTCCCGGAGGCCTCCTGCGCCCCCGCCGCGCCGGGGCGCGCGAGGTGCAGGAGGAGCGGGAAGCTGAGCCCGAGGGCGAGCGTCACGGGCAGCATCGTGACCAGGCAGAGCAGGAGGGAGGCGGCCTGGTGCGCGGCGAACGAGACCGGGAGGACGGAGAGGGCGAAGAGGTGCGCGACCGGCAGCACCCCGATCGCCCACTGCCCGGCGAGCATCGCGAGGCCCGCGCCCACGAAGAGCAGGCCGACGGCCCGTGCCGGGCGGGCGACGCGCTCGCGCACGCGGCCGTAGACGAGCGAGCCCGCGGCGATGCCGAGGAGCACGGCGAGGAGCATCGCGTTGAACGCGTAGACGGAGGAGCCGATCACGAGCACGAACGAGCGCGTCCAGAGGACCTCGACGCCGAACGTGGCGGCACCCGAGGCGACGGCGAGGACGGGGCCGAGGGAGGCGCCGGGGACCTCGACGACCGGGACCGGCGGAGCCGGGGCGACGGCCTGGCGCGGCGGCACAGGGCTCTCGGCCGCCCAGCGCCGGGCCACCGCGCCGACGAAGAGGCTCGTCGCCGCCGCGGCCACCAGCGTGCCGCGCACGCCGAGCGACGGGACGAGGACGAACGGGGCGAGGGCGACGCCGAGGGCGCCCCCGAGCGTGTTGAGCAGGTACAGGCGGCCGAAGCCGGCGTTCACGTTCCTCCCCGCTCGCTCGAGGTACTCCACGGCGAGGGGCACGGTCACCCCGAGCAGGATCGTGGGGGGCAGGATGACGGCCGCGGCGAGCACCGCGATTCCCGCGGACTCGAGGGGACCCGAGAGGCCGGTGCGGGCGACCACGAGCCCGTACGCCCACGGCAGCGCCCGCAGGAGCGGCAGCGTGAGGAGGGCGAGGGTTCCCACCGCCATCTCCGCCCGCGCGTAGGCCCGCAGCGGATCGGTCGCCGGGCGGCGGGCGGCGAGGGCGCCCCCGAGGGCGAGCCCGCCCATGAAGACGGCGAGGACCATCGCCACCGCCGAGGTCGTGCCGCCGAAGACGAGGGAGAACGACCGCATCCACAGCGACTGGTAGACGAGGGCGGCGGCCCCGGAGAGGGCGACGAGGAACGGCAGGGCGCGGGCGGTGCGCGCGGCCGCGGGCTCGGTCTTCGGGGCGTTCATCTCGAGGCGGCAATCTAGCAGATCGACTAGAATCCCGCTCCGGTGGTCTCCCCCGACGACGCCCGCGCCGTCCTCGTCGAGGCGCTCTCGCGTCACGCTCCCGCCGACGAGGAGGAGTCGTGCGACCGCGACCGGATCCTCGCCTTCGTGCGCCGGCACGAGCGGCCCTTCGACCGCGGCATCGCCGAGGGGCACCTGACCGGCAGCGCGATCACCGTCTCCGCCGACGGCACGCGCGTGCTCCTCCTCCACCACCGCAAGCTCGACCGCTGGCTGCAGCCCGGGGGGCACGGCGACCCGGGCGAGACGACCGGCGAGGAGGTGGCGCTGCGCGAGGCCTTCGAGGAGAGCGGCATCGCCGGGCTCGCCCTCCACCCCTCGGCCCCGCGCCCGCTCGACGTGGACGTGCACGACATTCCCGCCCGCGGGAGCGAGCCCGCCCACGAGCACCTCGACCTGCGCTACCTCGTCGTGGCCCCCCCTGGCGCGACGGTTCTCCCGGACCTCGCGGAGTCGCACGAGATCCGGTGGGTGGCGTGGGACGAGACGGACGCGCTTCTCCCCGACCACGGCCTGCGCCGTGCTCTCGCCAAGGCCCGATCCCTCGTGGAGGTCCCCCGATGAACGGACGCGAGGCGCTCTGCGCTCCCGCCCGAGCGCGACTGAAACCGGGTTTGACAGCCATGGTTCGTGGCCGCACACTCTACACATGAAACGGACGAATCTTGTGCTCGATGAGGCGCTCCTCGAGGAGGCCGTGCGCGTGAGCGGGGAGCGGACGTATTCGCGAACCGTGGAAAGAGCGCTGTCCGAGCTCGTGCGCCGCGCGCGGGCGGGGAAGATCCTGGACCTCGCCGGGTCCGGCGCCTGGCGGGGCGACCTCGGCGCCATGCGCGGCGACAGCGTCGTCCGCGAGCGCCCGGGTGTCTATCGCACGCGGTCCCGCGCGGGGCGCCGTGCTGCTCGTTGACACCTCGGCGTGGATCGAGCTGTTCCGCAGGCCCGCGGGACTCGACCTCGCACGGATCGGCGAGCTCGACGAGATCGTCACCTGCCTGCCGGTCGTCCAGGAGGTCCTGCAGGGCTTCACCGACGAGGCGGCCTTCCGCACGGCCCGCGAGGCCATGTGGTCCTTCCCGATCGTCGAGTCGCCGCTGGGCGAGGGTGTCTTCGAGGAGGCGGTCGGGCTCTACCGGACCGCACGCCGGGCCGGCTTCACGGTCCGCTCGGGAGTGGACTGCCTGATCGCCGCCTGCGCGATCCGTCACGATCTCACGGTGGTGCACGTGGACCGCGACTTCGACCTCCTCGCGCGGGTGGCGCCGCTCGAGCAGCGCAGGCTGTCGCCGGGTCGGAAGGCGAGAGGGTAGCTTCAGCTCCGGGCGCGGGTCGCGCCCTCGCGGCCGACGAACGCCCGCAGCCGCTCGGAGTCGCTCGCGTCGAGGTCGCGGAAGCGCACGGCGACGCCGCGGGGGTGGTCGGGCGACTCGTGGTCGGCCTGGGCGACGCGCACCACCTCCGCGCGCAGCGCGAGCTCGACGCGCTCGGACACGAGCAGCAGCTTCAGCACCAGCACATCGCCCACCGCGACGGGGGCGCGGGTCGTCAGGTACGCGCCGGTGACGCTGACGTCGGCCACGCCGACGATGTGAGATCTCTCGCCCACGACGAGCACGGCGCCCCGACCGAACGGCAGCTTCCGGCGGAATGCCCGGCGCCGTTCGCGGCCCTGCTCGTCCGTCACGACCTCGTCCGCGTCGGCCACGGCCGTCCACCCTCCCTCGTCGAGCATTTCCGGGGCCCCCGATCCTACTCCCGCCGCGCGAGGGCGATGAGCGAAAGCGCCTCCTCGCTCAGGTACTTGAACATCAGCGCGTGGCGCGCGTGCCGCATGCCCTGCAGGTAGCCGTCGAGCGCCTCGCGCAGCCGCGCGTCGCCGGGCCGCACCGCGAGGGCGGCCGAGGTGGCGCCGCCCACGAAGCCCCCGGCCACGAGGGCGGGGTCGCGCTTCTGGGCGAGGGCGAAGTCGAGCAGCGCCATCACGATCGCGTCGACCTCCCCGGCGCGCAGGCCCCCGAGCAGCGCGTCCGCGTCGCGGAACGTCACGCGCTTCGCCTTCGGTACCCCCGCCTCCGCCGCCGCCTGCTCCCAGCTCGTCCCGGGGATGACGCCCACCCGCAGGGCACGCAGCTCGTCAGAGCGCGGGGCGCGCTTCGGCGCCCGCGCGACGGCCAGGTGCCGCACCGGGTACACCTCCGAGGTGAACGCGACGCTCTGCCGTCGCTCCTTCGTGTCCACGATCCCGGTGATCACGTCCCCCTCGCCCGCGAGGAGCATCGGGATGATCCGGTCGAAGTCGCTCACGGGCCGGACCTCCAGGCGCAGCCCGTGGATCCGGCAGAACCCCTCGATCAGCTCCCGCTCGAAGCCCGGGCGCGCCGTGTCCTCGAACGAGAACATCTCGGGCGTCTCGTCCGACGCGACCAGGACGCGCAAGACGGGGGGAAGACCCGGCGTCGGCTCCGCGGCAACAGCCGGCAGCACCGAGAGAACCGCCCACCCGACGACCCCCAGGACCCGCCGGCTCCCACCCATGCGCCCTCCCCCCCCGTTCTGGGGAAGCAAGGCCCGCGCCAGGGGGACGAGGCCGAAAACCGGACACCCCCGTGGGAGCGCGACCCTCGCCCGCCTTGCGCCACCGCGCCCGTGCGGCGCACACTGCGCGGCACCGGAGGGTCCATGCCGTTCGAGCGCCCGGGCTGGGACGAGTACTACATGGGGATCGCGCGTGCCGTCGCCGCGCGCTCCAACTGCATGAGGCGCCGGGTCGGGGCCCTCGTCGTCGTCGAGAAGGCGATCATCGCCACCGGCTACAACGGCACGCCGATGGGCGTCCGCAACTGCTCGGACGGCGGCTGCCCCCGCTGCGCTTCCGACGCCCCGCCCGGGGCCGGCTACGACACCTGCGTCTGCGTCCACGCCGAGCAGAACGCGATCGTGATGGCCGCCCGCCACGGCAACGCGACGAACGGGGGGACGCTCTACGCGACGCTGCGCCCGTGCTTCGGCTGCGCCAAGGAGTCGATCCAGGCCGGGATCCGCGAGATCGTGTTCGACGAGCCGTACGAGTACGGGGCCGGCCTCGAGGAGGCCTACCGCCGGCTCATCTCCGAGTCGGGGATCGTGCTGCGAAGGCACGCGCCTCAGCGGTGAGGGAGCGAGCGCCCGGCGGACGCCAAGGGAACGGCCCGCGGCCAGCCTCCCACGCCAGGCATTGCTGGATTGACAAAGTAGCGACGAGTAGCTACGTTGTGGTCATGAGGGCCGTGGGCGTGAAGATCCTGAAGAACAAGCTGAGCGAGTACGTACGGCTCGCGCAGAGCGGCGAAACGGTGCTCGTGACCGACCGCGACCGGGTCGTGGCCGAGCTGGGGCCGCCCCGCCCGGGTCGCGCCCCGCTTCTCGCCGACGCGCTTCTCGCCGAGGCCGTGCGCGAGGGATGGCTGACCGCGCCCGTGATGGTGGCCGAAGGGCCTCCCCCGCGTCAGCCGGTCGCGACGTGGGACGAGCTGCGCCGCGATCTCGACTCGGACCGGGACGACCGGTGATCTACCTCGACACGTCGGTGGCCCTCGCCCACCTGCTGGCGGAGGACCGCCACCCGCCCGACTCACTTTGGCAGCAGCCGCTCGTCGCCAGCCGGCTCCTCGAGTACGAGCTGTGGACACGGCTCCACGCGAGGGGCCTCGGCGCGTCTCACGGGGAGCTGGCGCGCCGGCTCCTGGAGAGGCTCGCGATCCTGGAGATGCTGCCGAACGTCCTGGCGCGGGCGCTCGAGCCGTTCCCCGCCCCCGTCCGCACGCTCGACGCGCTCCATCTCGCGTCGATCGAGTTCCTGCGCGGACGGGGCCAGGCCGTCGAGCTCGCGAGCTACGACGATCGGCTGATCCACGCCGCCCGGGCGCTCGGCATCCGTATGGCGTTCTAGCCCGACCGCTCGTCCTCAGCGCCGCCAGGACTCCTCGGGACGCGCGGTGGCGAGTCCGGGCGGCGAGGCGAGGGGTCGCGGCGGGTCGAACGGGGCGGTGGCGGCGAGGGTGAGGACGAAGGAGCCGAACCGCTGCCACCACCCCGGGAAGACCGGGCCCTCGACGGTCCGCACGCTCATCGGCGCCCAGCCGTCCACGAGCGCTCCCTCCGGGAACGACACCTCGACGCTGCGCGTGTCCCGCCGCAGGCCCGTGCGCAGGACCTTGAGCGCCGACTCCTTGCCGCACCAGACGAGGTTCGCCGCGAGGTGGCGCCCGGCGCCGGCCGCCCCGACGAAGGCCTGCTCGGAGGGCGTGAGGTAGTCGGCCACGAACGCGTCGCTGCGCGGCTCGACGACCTCGAGGTCGCACCCGAGCGCGGTGCCCGGGGGCCCGACGAGGCAGACGGCCTGGTCGGCCCGGTCGGTCATGGTCAGGTAGGCCTCGGCGGGCCGGCCGTCGACGAGGGGCAAAGGCGCGCCGTCACGGGCCCGGTCGATCTCGATCGTCGCCAGAGATGCCGCCGACGCGTCGTGGCCGAGGTACAGCGCCAGAGCCTTCTTGGCCGTCCAGCGCCCCAGCCGGAACTCGGTCCGCCGCTTCGGGAAGCGCATTCGAGCGACCCACGCCGCCTCGCGCGGGCTCAGCCAGCCGTCGTCGGCCGGCGCGTCGGCCATCCCCTGCGACAGCCAGGCGAGGCTCACGGCAGCCGGATCGGCGCCCCGGGCCCGAGCGGAAGGCCCAGCCCCACCCAGGCCAGCAGAAAGAGCGTCCACGCGGCGAGGAACGCGATCGAGTACGGGAGCATGAGGGCGATCATCGTCCCGATGCCGGCGTCCTTTCGATAGCGCTGCGCGAGGGCGATGATCAGCGGGAAGTAGGAGAGCATCGGCGTGACGAGGTTGGTGGCCGAGTCCGCCACCCGGAACGCGGCCTGGGTCAGCTCCGGCGAGTAGCCGAGCAGCATGAACATCGGCACGAACACGGGCGCCATCAGCGCCCACTTGGCCGAGGCGCTCGCGATCACCAGGTTGACGGCGCCGCTGACGAGCACGAAGGCGACGAGCAGGGGCCAGCCGGTGAGGCCGATCGCCTGAAGGCCGAGCGCCCCCTCGATCGCGGTGATGAGCCCGAGGTGGGTCCAGGAGAAGTACGCGATGAACTGCGCGGCGAAGAAGACGAGGACGAGGTAGGAGCCCATGCCCGACAGCGCCTTCGCCATCATGCGCGTCACGTCCCTGTCCGAGCGGACCGTCCCCACCGCGACGCCGTAGACGATCGCCGGGACCCAGAAGAGCACCACGATGATCGGGACGATCCCGGAGAGGAAAGGCGAGGTCAGGAAGCCGCCCGTCTTCGGGTCGCGCAGGACGGCTCCCGCGGGGACGACCGACCACGCGAGGGCGAGGAGGAGCGCCGCGGTGGCGAGGGCGGCGAGCAAGAGGCCCCGCTTCTCGCGGGGCTCGAGGGGCGTCATGCCGTCCTCGCCGTCGCCTCCCTCGTAGCGGCCGAGGCGGGGCTCGACCACGCGGTCGGTGATCCACGTGCCGACCGCGGTCAGGAGGAACGTCGAGGCGAACATGAAGTAGTAGTTCGCGAGCGGCGTCACGCGGTAGACCTCGTCCACGATGTGCGCGGCGGGCTCGGTGATCGAGGCGAGGAGAACGTCGGTCGAGCCCACCAGGAGGTTCGCGCTGAAGCCGCCGGAGACCCCGGCAAAGGCGGCGGCGATGCCGGCGAGGGGGTGGCGGCCGAAGGCGCGGAACACGAGCGCGGCGAGGGGAATGAAGACGACGTAGCCGGCGTCGGAGGCGACGTTCGACAGGATGCCGGTGAAGATGACGGCGGCGGTCACGGCGCGGCGGGGGGCGGCGAGGGCCACGGCGCGCAGCCCGGCGGCGAGGAGGCCGCTGCCCTCGGCGACGCCCACGCCGAGGAGGGTCACGAGGACCATGCCGAGCGGGGCGAAGCCGGTGAAGTTCGAGACCGCCGACGTGAGCATCCGGCGCAGGCCGTCTCCGTTCAGGAGGCTCACCGCGCTCACCCGCTCCCCGGTCGACGGGTGCTCGACCGACCAGCCGGTCGAGGCCACGGCCGCCGAGAGCAGGACGACCGCGGCGCAGAGGATCACGAACAGGGTGGCCGGCTCGGGCAGGCGGTTCCCCGCCCACTCGATCGTGTCGAGGAAACGCTCGAGGCGGGGCTTCTTCGGTGCTTTGGGCTCGGCGGAGACCATCCGCTGATTCTAGAATAGGGGCCATGAACGGCCTCTCTCCCTGGCTCGGGGTGGCCCGGGCCCCCTTCCTCCTCCTCCCGGTCACGCTCGTCGCCGCCGGGTCGGCGGCCGCGGCGTGGGAGGGCGCCTTCGCGTGGACACCCGCCTTTCTCGCCCTGGTCGGCCTCCTCCTCCTCCACGCGGCGGTCAACGCCCTCAACGAGGCGAGCGACATGGCGAGCGGCATCGACCTGCGCACGGTGCGCACGCCGTTCTCCGGCGGCAGCGGGACGCTTCCCGCGGGCAAGCTGACCGTCGGGGCGACGAGGGCGTTCGCCTACACCTGCGCCGTCCTCGGCGGGCTCATCGGGGGCTGGTTCGCGCTCGAGCTCGGCCCGTCGTTCGCCCTGCTGATGGCCGCGGGCGCCGTCAGCGTCCTCTTCTACACGGACGTCTTCGCACGGCTGGGCCTCGGGGAGCTCATGGCCGGCCTCGGCCTCGGCGCCCTGCCGGTCTGGGGTGCGGCCTGGGTGCAGGGGCGCGAGCCGGGCGCCGCCGCCCTGTGGGCGGGCGTCCCCGCCTTCTTCATGACCTTCGACCTGCTGCTGCTGAACGAGTTCCCCGACGAGGAGGCCGACCGCGCCGGGGGCCGAAAGAACGTCGTCCTCCTGCTCGGGCGCAAGGGCGCCGCGCTCGTCTACGCCGTGGCGGCGGTGCTCACCCCCCTCGCCATCGTCGCCGCCGTGGCCCTGCGGGCGCTCCCCCCGGCCGCGATCGCCGCCGTGCTCCCGTCCGTCTTCCTCGCGAAGCCCCTCGCCTGGGCCCTCTCCGACCCGCGCGAGCCCGTGCCGATCCCGGCCCTCGGCGCGAACGTCGCCTGGAACCTCTCGACCAACACCGTCCTCGCCCTCGCGCTCGCCGTGGCCGCGGCCGTGCGGTAGGGCCGCCTCCCGAAAGGAGCCCGCCTTGAAGCTGCCCTCCCTCCTCCTCCCCGCCCTCGCCGCGCCCGCCCTTCTCCTCGCCGCGCCCCCCGCCGGGTTCGCGCCGATCTTCAACGGCAAGGACCTCTCCGGCTGGCACGTCAGCCAGACGAACCACCACGGCAACAGCACGGGGTGGACCGTGAAGGACGGCGTGCTGCTCGGCACGCAGGACCGCCCCGGCAACGGCGGCATCCTGCTCACCGACCGGACGTACCGCGACTTCGAGGTGTCGCTCGAGATCAACCCCGACTGGGGCTGCGACGGGGGGCTGTTCCTGCGCAGCAACGAGAAGGGCCAGGCCTACCAGGTGATGATCGACTACCTCGAGGGCGGCAGCGTGGGGGGCCTCTACGGCGAGGGGATCGGCGGCAAGGCCTTCGCGGTGAACGAGGGCTGGGCCAAGCACTGGAAGAAGGGCGAGTGGAACGCGCTGCGCGCCCGGATCGAGGGCGACGTCCCGCGCATCCGCGTGTGGCTCAACGACGTGCCGCTGGTCGACTTCCAGGACACGCAGAACCACGCCGCGGGAGGCGCCACCGAGGGGATGATCGCCCTCCAGCTGCACTTCTCGGACGAGAAGACGCCGCGCTGGAAGGAGGGCGGCTTCCACCGCTACCGCAACGTGGCGGTCCAGGAGCTGCCCCGCTGAGCCCCCTCCCGATGCGCCTTCGGATCGTCGCCTGCGAGATCTTCTACCGCGAGCTGTGCCACCTCGCCGCCCGCTCCCCCCGCAAGGTGGACGTGGAGTTCCTCCCGAAGGGGCTCCACGACCAGGGCGGCAAGGCGATGCGCGAGCGCCTGCAGGCGGCGGTCGACGCCACCGATCCCTCGAAGCACGACGCGGTGGCCCTCGCCTACGGGCTGTGCAACAACGGCCTCGTCGGCCTCGAGGCCCGCGAGCTGCCGCTCGTGCTCCTGCGGGCCCACGACTGCATCACGGCGTTCCTGGGGAGCCGCGAGCGGTACGCGAAGCTGTTCCGCGAGAAGCCGGGGACCTACTTCGAGACGACCGGCTGGCTGGAGCGGGGCGCGGACGGGGGGCCGTACGGCCTGCCCACCCAGACGGGCGGGCTCGGCTACGACCTCGTGGTCCTGATCGAGAAGTACGGGGAGGACAACGCCCGCTACATCCTCGAGACGATGACCCACCACTACCGCCGTCTCGCCTTCATCCGCATGGGCATCGAGCCCGACGGCTCCTTCGAGGCGCGCACGCGGGCCCTCGCCGCCGAGCGGGGGTGGGAGTTCGAGGCGCTCGAGGGCGACATGTCGCTCCTCCGGCGCCTCGTGGACGGCCCCTGGGAGGGCGGGGACTTCCTCGTCCTCCAGCCGGGTGAGCGCGCGGCCACGACCCTCGGGCCCGAGGTGATCGTCAGCGAGGGCGCAGGAGGCGCGGACCGCCGCTGAGGCGGTCGAGCAGAGCGAGGGCGCGGTCGCGGGCGGTCGCGGACGAGGTGACGTAGACGCCGCCGAAGCCGAGAGAACGCCGGGCCCGGGCGTAGCCGATCCGGCCCGCGGGGTCGACGATGACCGCCCAGGCCCCCGGGTACCAGGTGGGGTCGGTCCGCGCGGCGTCGAAGACGAACTCGGCCCCGGCCTCGCGGGCGCGATCGAACTGGTCGGGGGGGCACAAGGCGCTCACCCGGGCCCCTCGCGAGCGGGCAAGGCGCAGGGCGCCCCAGCCCTCGTCCCCGGACGAGGCGACGACGAGGACCGACCGGCGGAAGAGGGACGGAAGGCGCCCGAGCGCCGCGACCGTCAGCGCGGCGAAGGAGGCCTCCCGGGGCCAGGGGAACGCCCACGAGAAGAAGGTCGAGCCCATCACCGACCTTCTTGGACCGGCACGGGGGCCCGGAGGTTGGCTCGCCGCTACAGGTACGCGCCTCCTGGTGGGCCACGTCGTACCGCAGCAGCGTCCAGCGCTCGGAGAGGATGTCCCAGGCGTCGCCTGTTGACGCGACCGCCGGCCACGACCCTCGGCCCCGTGGTGATCGTCAGCGAGGGCGCAGGAGGCGCGGACCGCCGCTGAGCTACAGGTGCGCCCGGAGGAAGGCGAGAGCGGCCTGCCGGCCCTCGGGCGTCTCCTGGTGGCCCACGTCGTACCGCAGGAGCTTCCAGCGCTCGGGGTGGCCCGCCTCGGCGTACGCCGCGGCGAGCTCGCGGTCGATGACGTCGAGGCCGGCGAGGGGCGTCAGCGCGTCCTTCGTCCCCGCGATGCCGAGGTGGGCGCGGGGCGCCACGAGGGCGTTGACGTCCGACGCGGTGAACTCCTTGAGGAGCCCCGGCACGTAGTAGTAGATCCCGTGGCGCGAGAGGCCCCCGTCGGCGAGGAGGGCGTGGTAGTCGGTGAGGCAGCAGATGTCGACGGTGACCTTGACCCGCTCGTCGAGGGCGGCCAGCCACTGCGCCATCGTGCTGCCCATCGACATGCCGAGCGTCGCCACCCTCGAGGCGTCCACGTCAAGGCGCACCGCCAGCCAGTCGAGAGCCCGGATCGAGTCGTAGACCATCATGCCCCACAGCACCCGGCCCTGCCAGAGCATCGCCTTGAAGGTGTCGAGCTCCGTGGCCGTGCTGCGCTCGCCGAAGCACCAGTGGTCGATCGCCAGGACCACGTAGCCCTCCGAGACCAGGGCCTTCGCGTAGGGGACCGGGTGCAGGTAGGAGCGACCGTCGACGAGCTCCCTCTTGCCGACGTCGTAGCCCCCGCCGTGGGAGTGGTTGAAGACGACGGCGGGGGCGGGCCGGGACAGGGTCTTCGGGCGGGCGAGGAAGGCGGGCACGGGCTCGAGGCCGTTGAGGTCGAGCACCCACGACTCGAGGACGTAGCCGTCCCTCTCCTCCTCGCCGCGCTTCGAGGAGCCGATCGGCCCCTGCCGGTCGGGCAGGTCGCCGAGGAGCTCGTACAGCCGGGCGCGCCGGGCCTTCGGGTCGCGGTGGGTCCGGCCGGGCGTGGACGGGATCGGCAGCTCGGCCGCGGCCGGGACCGCGAGGGCCGCGCCGAGGCCCGCCCCCGACGCCTTCAGGAAGTCCCTCCGGACGATCTCGCGCATGGTGTCCTCCTCGAGTGCGGCCTCAGGCCAGGGCGACGTAGCGCAGGACGGCGGCGTAGTGGAAGGCGCTGCCCGCCAGCACGAACCCGTGCCAGATTGCGTGGCCGTAGGGCAGGCTCCGCCACAGGTAGAAGACGACGCCGGCGGAGTAGGCGAGGCCGCCGGCGACGAGAAGCGCGATTCCGCCGGGGGGCACTGCGGCGACGAGCGGCCGCAGCGCCACCACCACGCACCAGCCCATCGCCAGGTAGAGCGAAACGAACAGAGCGGTGGGCCGTCGCCGCAGCGCGAGGCGCTGCGCGATCCCGGCCACCGCGAGCGACCAGACGACCGCGAAGAGCGACCAGCCCCAGGGGCCCCGCAGGCTCACCAGGGTGAAGGGCGTGTAGGTGCCGGCGATGAGCAGGAAGATCGCCGAGTGGTCGAGCGCCCGCAGCGCGGTCCGGGCCCGCTCGTGCACGTGCCCGAGCGCGTGGTAGAGCGTCGACGCCGTGTAGAGGACGACGAGCGCCGCCCCGAACACGACGCAGCCCACGAGGACGGCCGCCGGGCCCCGCCGGCTCGCGACGAGCGCGAGCACGGCGAGGCCGACGGCGGACAGGACGGCGCCCACGCCGTGGGTGAGGACGTTGGCGAGCTCTTCCCCGCGGCGGGCGCTCACGGGCTCAGGGCAGCGGACGCAGCCTGATGTCGCGGAACCAGAAGGCGCTGCCGTGGTCCTGCAGGGCGCATGTCGGAGCCGTAGCTGCCCTCGGTCCCCTCCGTCTTGAGCGCGCAGTCGTCGATCGACCACGCGGGAACCGCCTTTCCGTTGTAGCCGTGCCAGCCCTTCATCGTCTTGCCGTCGAAGAGCAGCTCCCAGCCCGCCGCCTTCTCGGCCGGGGTGAGCACGTTCACGCCGTCGCACGGCCCCGCCCACGAGGCGGCGGCGGCCACGCTCGCCAGCGCCGTAGGGCTCGTTCTCTTCATGCTGTTCCCTTCGCGATCCCATTCTCCCCCAACCGGGGGTCCCGCGCTCCGTTGCCGGACCCGGCTCCTGCGGTCGGGTGCGCCCGCGATCGAGGGCCATGCGGCGGGCGTTCGCGGCGACCTCGTCGTGGCTCAGCACCCGCCGGACCGGCATCGGCAGGTCGAGCTCGACGAGGTCGCCCTTTCGCCAGGTCCGCTGATACGCCGAGCGGAGGGGCGGAGGGGTCGCAGGGCCCCATCGAGCATCGATCGGTGGTAGCATCGCCGCCGGCACCTCTCCGAACTCCTGTCGACTCCATGCGCCGGCGATCCACCGGCCTCCTGATCGCAT
This sequence comes from uncultured Acidobacteriota bacterium, assembly GCA_964561785.1. Taxonomy (GTDB): domain Bacteria; phylum Acidobacteriota; class Vicinamibacteria; order Fen-336; family Fen-336; genus DATBSL01. The sequence goes on from CAZLRF010000026.1 coordinate 16,473, forward strand.
CGACCCGGAACCATCGCGAGGTCAGGGTGATCCGCGGCCGGCCGGTCACGGCACGCTGTCGAGCGGTGGGACTTGAAGGAGCAGGGTATGGAGAAGGCTGTGCGCACCATCGAGCGCTGAGGCACAAGGCCCGCCCCCGCGGAGCGGATGGCCGCTCGCGGGCCGGTCGGCCGCCGTGAGGGAGGTCCTGATTGAGCTGGAGCACGTTCGTTCGTCAGGTTCATCGCTGGGTGTCGATCGCTTTCACGGCGACGGTCGTCGCCAACTTCGTCACGCTCGCCAGGGGGCAGCCCCCCGCGTGGCTGACCTACTCGCCGCTGCTGCCGCTCGCCCTTCTCCTGTTCACCGGACTCTACCTGTTCGTGCTCCCGTACGCTGCCAGGTGGCGGAGCGGGCGGCGCGGCGACTGAAGGGCGAGCGAGCTCGAGCCACTGCGGCGCGCCTTCAACGCGTCCTCGCCCTGGCGCGGCTCTACCTCGGGCGGTCCAACGTCGCGTGCGTGGCGACGGACGCGGAGGCCCTCGCGGACGCCTTCGCCCTCGTCGATTGCCACCGCCTCGGCCGCAAGCGCCTGGCCGACACGCTCCTCGCGGCGACGCTCCTCCGCCACGGCGTGCGCCAGCTCGTGACCTGTAACCCGGGCGACTTCGAGGCGTCGGCCGGGGGCTAGGGTCTTCGGAGTTGCCCCCGCGAGGCGCGGGTAGAATGAAGCACCCGGATCGAGGTGATCTCATGCGTCGAAGCCTGCTCGCCGCCCTCCTCGCCGCCGTTGGCGCCGCCGCCCTCGCCGCGCCGCCCGCCCGCGAGATCCCAGTCCCCGAAATCCCGTTCCAGAGGTACGTCCTCGGCAACGGGCTGACGCTGATCGTCCACGAGGACCACAAGGCCCCGATCGCGGCCGTCAACGTGTGGTACCACGTGGGCTCGAAGAACGAGAAGCCGGGCAAAACCGGTTTCGCCCACCTCTTCGAGCACCTGATGTTCAACGGCAGCGAGAACTTCGACGACGACTACTTCAAGGTGCTGGAGAAGCTCGGGGCGACCGACCTCAACGGCACCACGAACGAGGACCGCACCAACTACTTCCAGAACGTGCCCGTGGGCGCCCTCGACACCGTGCTGTGGATGGAGTCGGACCGCATGGGGCACCTCCTCGGCGCGATCACGCAGGCGAAGCTCGACGAGCAGCGCGGGGTGGTGCAGAACGAGAAGCGCCAGTACGAGAACGAGCCCTATGGGCGGGTGGACGAGCTCATCCAGGCCGCGGTCTACCCCAAGGGCCACCCGTACTCCTGGACGGTGATCGGTTCGATGGAGGACCTGGCCGCCGCCTCGCTGGACGACGTGAAGGAATGGTTCAAGACGTACTACGGCCCGCAGAACGCCGTCCTCGTGGTGGCGGGCGACGTGAAGGCCGAGGAGGTGAAGGCGAAGGTCGAGAGGTACTTCGGCGACATCCCCCCCGGCCCGCCGATCGCCGAGCACGACGTGTGGATCGCCAAGCGCGCGGGGGAGCAGCGGCAGATCCTCCAGGACCGCGTCCCCCAGGCCCGGATCTACAAGGTGTGGAACACCCCCCAGTGGGGCGCGCCCGACTCCGACTACCTCGACCTCGCCGCCGCCGTCCTCGCCTCGGGGAAGAGCTCGCGCCTGTACAGGCGGCTCGTCTACTCAGACCAGATCGCGACCGACGTCCGGGCCTACCAGGGGTCCTCGGAGATCGGAAGCACCTTCGTCGTCCAGGCCACGGCCCGGCCGGGCGGAGACCTCCGCGCGGTCGAGAAGGCGCTCGACGAGGAGATGGCCCGCTTCCTGCGGGACGGCCCCACCGCCGAGGAGCTCGAGCGGGCGAGCACGGCGCGGCTCGCCGGCTTCGTGCGCGGTGTCGAGCGCATCGGGGGCTTCGGGGGAAAGTCCGACATCCTCGCCCAGAGCCAAGTGTGGGGCGGGCGGGCGGACTTCTACCGCGACCGCCTCGCGCGGGTGAAGTCGGCGGGGACGGATGACGTGTGGGGGACGGCGAAGCGGTGGCTTGCGGACGGGGTCTACGTGCTCGAGGTCCACCCCTTCCCCGAGCTCGCCGCGGGCCGCGGGGGAGCGGATCGGAAGACCCGTCCCGTTCCGGGCCCGGCCCCCGAGGGGCGCCTGCCTGCGTTCCACCGCGCGACGCTCCCGAACGGCCTCAAGCTCGTCGTGGCCGAGCGGCACGAGATCCCGGTCGTGCGGCTCAACCTCCTCGTGGACGCGGGGTACGCCTCGGACCTCTCCGCCGCCCCGGGGACCGCGCGCCTCGCCGGCGACATGATGGACGAAGGTACGACGTCGCGGAGCGCCCTCGAGATCAGCGACGAGCTGCAGAGGCTCGGGGCGCAGCTCGGCGCCGACTCCGACCTCGACTCGACCTCGGTCACCTTGTCCGCGCTCAAGGCGACCCTGGAGCCCTCCCTCGCCCTCTTCGCCGACGTCGTGCTGAACCCTTCCTTCCCCCCCGGCGAGCTCGAGCGGCTCAAGAAGCTCCAGCTCGCCGCGATCCAGCGCGAGAGCTCGGAGCCGTTCGAGATGGCCCTGCGCGTGCTCCCCCGCCTCATCTACGGGGCCGGCCACGCCTACTCGCTGCCCCTCACCGGCTCGGGCTATCCGTCCTCCGTCGAGAAGATCACGCGCGACGACGTCGTCCGCTGGCACACCACCTGGTTCAAGCCAGGCAACGCCACGCTCATCGTCGTGGGCGACACCACGCTGGCCGAGATCCGCCCGAAGATCGAGGCCGCGTTCGCGGGCTGGGCGGGGGGCGGCGCCCCGAGGAAGAACGTGGGTGCCGTGGAGCCGAGGCCCCAGGACGCCATCTACGTCTACGACCGCCCGGGGGCGCTGCAGTCCACGATCCTCTGCGGCCACGCCGCGCCGCCGCGGGCGAACCCCCGGGAGATCGCCGAGCAGGTGATGAACGCGGCCCTCGGGGGGCAGTTCACATCCCGTGTGAACATGAACCTCCGCGAGGACAAGCACTGGTCCTACGGGGCGGGGACGTTCTTCTGGGACGCCCGTGGGCCCCGTCCCTTCCTCGCCTACGCCCCCGTCCAGACGGACAAGACGAAGGAGTCGGTCCGGGAGCTGCTGAAGGAGCTCCGGGCGATCCGCGGCGAGCGGCCGATCACCGCCGAAGAGCTGAGGGCGGCTCAGGACAACATGACGCTGAGCCTGCCCGGCTATTGGGAGACGGCAGGCGCCGTCCTCGGCTCGCTGGCCGAGATCGAGCGCTTCGGCTTCGACGACCGGTACTACGACGGCTACGCGGCGAAAGTCCGTGCGGTCTCGCTCGGCGACGTCGCGGCGGCGGCGCAGGTCATCCGACCCGACCGGCTGGTGTGGGTCATCGCGGGCGACCGGGCCAGGATCGAGCCCGGCCTGCGGGAGCTCGGCCTCGGCGCGGTGAGGGCGATCGACGCGGACGGGAACGTGCTGCCCTGACCCGGATCGCTCGGGAAGAGCCAGGTCAGCCGCCCTGCCCACGGCGCGGTCGCGGTGGCGGCGAGCGGCGCCGTCCCCAATCCACCCACGACACGATGGACCCGAGCACACGCGCTGGGTGTCGAGGCAGGTGAAGAACGGGAGGTTCCTGCTCTGCCCGAACGGCAACCACATGTCGATGTGGGACTGACGGCGGGCCGGGGTAGTGGTCTACTCCCACTTGGCCGGCACGCTCCAGCCGTCGCCGTGCTCGGCGACACGGACGCGTTGCTGCCGTCGAGGGCGACGAGCTTTCGAAGCGAGAGGGGGTTTCGGACGAGGTAGGCGGCGGTGTACACGATGGCGCTATACTCCGCTCGGGTTTTCCTGCCTCCCGCCCCCCTGCGCACAGCGTCGCGCATGGCCCGGCCGGATGGAGGCGCCCGCCCCGATGATCGGCCTGATCGTCTCGCGCTACCGCATCACGGAGAAGCTCGGCGGCGGCGGGATGGGCGTTGTCTACAAGGCCGAGGACACGCGGCTCAAGCGCACCGTTGCCCTGAAGTTCCTCCCCGAGGAGCTCGGGGCCGACCCCAGGGCCATGGAGCGGTTCAGGCGCGAGGCCCAGGCGGCCTCGGCGCTCGACCACCCGAACATCTGCACCATTTACGACATCGACGAGCACGAAGGCCGGCCTTTCATCGCGATGGAGTATCTCGAGGGGCAGACACTCAAGGGCCTCGCCCTGGGCCGGCCGCTTCCCGTCCGCCTGATGATCGATCTCGCGGCCGAGATTGCAGAGGCGCTGGAGGCCGCGCACGCGGGCGGCATCGTCCACCGCGACATCAAGCCGGCCAACGTGTTCGTCACGAGCCGCGGCCATGCCAAGATCCTGGATTTCGGGCTGGCCAAGGTCGTCCACGACAGCCTGGCCACAGCCGACAGCACGGCGGCGACGAGGACGCGGGAGGACTCGCTGACCAGCGCCGGCGCCACGGTCGGGACGGTCGCCTACATGTCGCCTGAACAGGCGAGGGGCGAGGACCTCGACGCGCGCACGGATCTGTTCTCCTTCGGCGTCGTGCTCTACGAGATGGCCACGGGCCAGCAGGCGTTCACGGGCGCGACCTCGGCCGTCATCTTCGACGCCATCCTCCACAAGGCGCCGACGGCGCCGGTCCACCTCAACCCGGAAGTGCCCGCGGACCTCCAGCGGATCATCGACAAGGCGCTCGAGAAGGACCGCCGGCTGCGCTACCAGAGCGCGGCCGACATGCGAGCGGACCTGGAGCGCCTGAAGCGCGATTCCGATTCCGGGCGCGAGGCGGCGCACAGCGGCTCTCGTTCCGCCGAAGCGCATGCTGCTGCGCCGCGCCCGGCGGGCCGGCGATGGATCGGGCGGGTCGTGGGCGCGGCAGCGTTCCTGGGCCTGGCTGCAGTGGCCTGGCTCTACGTCTCGGGACGCACGCGCGTCGTCGGGCTTCCCCGCCTGGTGAATCCGGTCCAGCTCACCTCCGTGGCAGGCGTGGAGGACTTCCCAAGCTGGTCCCCCGACGGCCGCATATTGGCGTACGAATCGGAGCAGGCCGGCAACCGCGACATCTGGGTGCTCCAGGTGGGAAGCGCCCAGCCGATCAACCGGACGGCCGACAGTCCGGCCGACGACAGGTATCCCAGCTGGTCGCCGGACGGCCAGTGGATCGCGTTCTTCTCGGAGCGGGAGGGCGGCGGGTACTTCATCATGCCGGGCGTCGGGGGTGCCGCGCGGAAGGTCTTCTCGTGGCCCCCCGGGAGCGTCTACCCCATCCGCGCGGCCTGGTCTCCCGACAGCAAGGAACTGGCCTTCGCCCTCCAGCAGTATGCCCAGCCGCGGATCGAGATCGTCACCGTCGCTACCGGAGCTTCCCGGAGTGTCAAGCTTCAGACGAAGCCCGGCAACAACTCGATCTTCGATCTCTGCTGGTCACCGGACGGACAGTGGTTCGCGTTCGCGTGGGGAATCAGCCCGGTCGCCGCCACGTCGGAGCTCTGGGTGACGCGCGCAGCCGACGCCAGGAGCGTCCGGCTGACGGACAGCACCAGGAAGAACGTCAGCCCGGCGTGGGCGCCTGACTCGAGATCGCTCCTGTTCGTCTCCAACCGCAGCGGCGTCGACGACCTGTGGCGATTCGCCTTCGACCGGGACGGCCGACCCGCACCCGAGCCCGAGCAGGTGGCCGCGGGGATCGGGATGAGCCGGTTGGTGCTCTCCGCGGATGGGAAGCGCATGGCGTACTCACGCGGGCGCCGCGTCGCGAACGTGTTTCGAGCGCCGATCCTCGGGGACCGCCCGGCGACCTGGGCGGACGCGACGCAGTTGACCCATGACGACGCGGAGGTCGAGACGTTGGACGTGTCGCGCGACGGACGGCTTCTGATGAGCTCCGATCGCGCGGGCAACTGGGACGTCTGGCTGATTCAAAGCGCCGGGAGCGAGCCGCAACAGTTGACAACCGACCCGAGCGTGGACGCCGGCCCCCGCTGGAGCCCTGATGGCGGGACGATCTTCTTCTACTCGTCGCGTACCGGACTTCGCCAACTCTGGAGTATGCCGTTCGAGACCGGCCCGGCGCGTCAGCTCACGCGGGAGTCGTTCGAGATCTACTATCCGGCCGTGTCCCCCGACGGGCAGCGCATCGTGGGGCAGGGTGCTGGCCTGTCCACCGTGGCGGCCGACGGGGGTCCGGTCGCGCGGCTGACCACCCTGTCCGCCGACGCTCACGCCGACTGGTCGCCCGACGGTCGGTGGGTGGCGTTCGACTCGACCCGCGGAGGATCTCGTGGCATCTGGCGCATCGCGGCGTCCGACGGAACTCCCGAACGAGTGTCGAAAGGATCGGGGCGGGTGCCGCGATGGTCGCCCGATGGCACGCGCCTCTACTTCCTCGGGTACGGCGCGCAGGCCGACAACATCTGGCGCGTGACGATGGGAACCGGCGATGAACGCCAGGTCACCGCACTCGCCGGCAAGCGCGGCGAGCTGGGCGGCCTGGGGCTGGCCGTTGACGCGCGCTTCCTGTACTTCGTCTGGGCGGAACGCCGCAGCGACATCTGGATCGCCGATCTGGCCCCGCCGCCCGGCGCGTAGCCGACGCCGGCTCTCCTCGACGCACTCAGCCCTGGCGAGGAGGCCGACCCGCGCCGGCGGCGATGGCCTGGCGCCCCCATGCCCGCTTCGGCCATCGTGACGCAGACGAACCAAGTCCCCCGGAAGAGGACCATCCCTTCCACGAAGGCGCCCCGCGGCCGGTAGACCCGGCAGGTGATCTCCACGCCGCCCCGAACACGACGCAGCCCACGAGGACGGCGCCCACGCCGTGGGTGAGGACGTTGGCGAGCTCTTCCCCGGGGCGGGCGCTCACCGGCTCAGGGCAGCGGACGCAGCTTGATGTTGCGGAACCAGAAGACGCTGCCGTGGTCCTGGAGGGCGATCCGGCCGGTCCTGGCGAGGCCGTAGTCCGGCGCCTCCTTCCACTTGCCCGAGTCGCGCAGCTTCTGCCACTCCGGGGTCCAGCGCTCGAACTCGAGGACCTTCTCCCCGTTGAGCCAGTGCTCGACGTGCGTGCCGTTCACCACGATCCGCGTCGTGTTCCACTCGCCCACCGGCTTGAGCGTCTTCTTCTCGTTCGCGAGGTGCATCGCGTAGTTGGCGCCCGCGAGCTGCCAGGGCTCGAGCTTCTGGGGGAAGCCCACGTCGTCGATGAGCTGGTACTCGGGCCCGGTCTTCCACGGCGCGTCGTACTTCGCGTCCTCCACCACCCCGTACATGAGGCCGCTGTTGCCGCCCTTCGTGGCCTTCCAGTCGATGCTGATCTCGAAGTTCGTGAACTCACGGTCGGTGACGAGGTCGGCCCGCATGTCGGAGCCGTAGTTGCCCTCGGTCCCCGCCGTCTTGAGCGCGCAGTCGTCGATCGACCACGCGGGAACCGCCTTTCCGTTGTAGCCGTGCCAGCCCTTCATCGTCTTGCCGTCGAAGAGCAGCTCCCAGCCCGCCGCCTTCTCGGCCGGGGTGAGCACGTTCACGCCGTCGCACGGCCCCGCCCACGAGGCGGCGGCGGCCAGGCTCGCCAGCACCGTCAGGCTCGTTCTCTTCATGCTGTTCCCTCCGCGATCCCATTCTCCCCCAACCGGTCGTCCTCCGGCTCCTCGCTCACCTCGTCCTCAGGGCACGGCGAAGTCGAGCCTCACCCGGCGCGGCAGCCACACCGCCATCTCGCCCTCGCCGCGGTGGGCCCAGACGTGGTAGGGGACCGCGACGAAGTCCTGCTCGCGGGCGAGGACCGAGCGGCCGTCCTCGCTCGGGGAGAGCGCGATCGCCCGTCCGGCGAGGACGGTGACGCCGCCGAGGAGGTCGGGGCGCTCGCGGGGCTCGAGCCCGGCGTCGTCGGGCAGCACGAGGTTGAAGACGCGCCCGCCGTTGTCGACCGCCTCCGCGCAGTAGACGACCGGACCGCGCTCGAGGGCCACGCGGCCGGCGTTCGCGGCGACCTCGTCGTGGCTCAGCACCCGCCGGACCGGCATCGGCAGGTCGAGCTCGACGAGGTCGCCCTTTCGCCATGTCCGGCGCAGGACGGCGAATCCCTTCTCGAGCGCGGGGGTCGCCGCGTGGCCGTTCACCGTCACGGTCCACGCCGGGGTCGCGGCCTCGGCGTATCGGTAGAGGTCGCTCGGCACCGGCCGGCCCTGCGCCCAGCCCGGAACGCGGAGGCGCAGGGCGAGCTCGGCCGGCCGCCCGGGGTCGACCGCGATCCGGACCCGGCCGTCCCACGGGTAGCGGGTCTCCTGCCGGAGAGAGACCGCGAGGCCGTCGACGTCGACCTCGCCGCGGCCGGCGAGGAAAAGGTTGACGTAGACGTCGCGCCCGCGGTGGGCGTAGGCGTAGCCGGGGATCGAGGGCAGGAAGCGGACGACGTTCGTCGGGCAGCAGGAGCAGTCGAACCACTCGCTGCGGCGCTTCTGCTTCATGTTGAAGGCGCTCGTGGCGTCCGCGGCGAGGGGGTTCGGGTAGAAGAAGCGCTCGCCGTCGAGGGAGACGCCGGAGAGCAAGCCGTTGTAGATGATGCGCTCGAGCACGTCCAGGTACTTCGCGTCGCCCTCGAGGAGGAACATCCGGTGGTTCCACATCGCCCCCGCGATCGCGGCGCAGGTCTCGGCGTAGGCGGCGGCGTTCGGCAGCTCGTAGGCGCCCCCGAAGGCCTCGCCCTCGCGGCGGGCGCCGAGGCCCCCCGTGACGTAGAGCTTGCGGGCCACCACGTCCTCCCACAGGGCGGCGAGGGCCGGCCGGTAGGCCTCGTCGGCCGACAGCGCCGCGACGTCGGCCATCGCCGAGTACATGTAGCCGGCGCGCACGGCGTGGCCGACGGCCTCCCTCTGGTCGCGCACCGGAACGTGGTCCTGGCTGTAGGCCCCGTAGAGCTTGTGGCCGGCCGCGTCCCCGCGCCGCTCCAGGAAGAAGCGGGCCTGGTCGAGATACCGTTTCTCGCCCGTGGCGCGGTAGAGCTTCACGAGGCCGAGCTCCACCTCCTGGTGACCGGGCGGGTCGAGCCGGCCCCCGACGCGGAACTCCCGCGCGACGAGGTCCGCGCTCTTGAGGGCCACGTCGAGGAGGGCGCGCTTGCCGGTGGCCTGGTAGTGGGCCACGGCGGCCTCGTAGAGGTGGCCGAGGTTGTACAGCTCGTGGCCGCTCGCGATGTCCGACCAGCGCGGACGGCTCACGCAGCAGGTGGGCGGCTGGGCGAGGGTCGGGATCTGCCCGGCGGTGTAGAGGTAGCCGTCCTCCTCCTGGGCGGCGGCGATCTTCGCGATCACGCCGTCGAGGTACGCGTCGAGCTCGGGGTCGGGGCGGAGCCGCAGCGAGTACGACGCGCCCTCGATCACCTTGTAGACGTCCGAGTCGTTGAAGCCGAACAGCCCCTCGAAGGCCCCCCCCTTCCGCGGGCTCGCCGCCACCTCGAAGTTCCGGATCCGGCTCGTCGCCTCGCACTTCGCGAAGTTGTGCCGGACGGTCGTCCTGCGGTTCGTCTCGAGCCGCGGGGACCAGAACGCGTCCTCGATCGCGACCGACGTGAACGGGACGGGGCGGATGGGGTAGTCGGCGACGGGGACGGCGGCCGGGGCGGCGGCGAGGACGAGGGCGGCGAGCATGGAGGCGCTCCTTGCGAGGATCAGCCGGCGCGCAGCAGGCCGCGCACGCCGTCAGCCACGTACTGGACGGCGAGGGCGGCGAGCAGCACGCCGAGGACGCGGGTCACGACGTTGACGCCCGTGCGCCGCAGGACGCGGCCGAGCGTCGTCGACAGCTTCAGCGCGAGCCAGGTCAGGACGAGGACGACCCCGGTCATCGCGAACACCAGCGCGAGGGCGCGCGGGTCCTTCCCCGCCTGCCCGACGAGGATCATCATGCTCGCCATCGAGCCGGGGCCCGCGATGAGCGGGATGGCGAGGGGGAAGACGCTCACGTCGGGCCGCGAGCGCGACTCCTCCTCCTCCTCTTCCGTCTCGCGCTGGTGGGGGGCGGCCATCACCATCCCGACCGCGATGCGGAACAGGAGGATGCCGCCGGCGATCCGGAAGGCGTCCATGCTGATCCCGAGCTGCTCGAGCAGCCAGGCCCCGCCGAGGGCGAAGCCGAACAGGACGACCCCGGCCACGACCACCGCGCGGCGGGCGATCCGCCGGCGCTCCTTCTCGGGCCGCCCCTCGACGAGCCCGAGGTAGACGGGGGCGATCCCGACGGGGTCGACCACCACCAGGAGGGTGAGGAAGCTGCGCAGCGCGATCTCGATCACGGGGCGAGGCTCCGCACGGGGAGAGACTATTCGAAAGCGGCCGCCGCCGCGAGCCGCGCTTTCTGCTTGACACGGACCCCCGTGAGGCGCACGATCCGCCCAATCGTTTCCATCCACCCAGTCGTCCGCGGACCGCCCACGGGAGGTGGGCTGGACCATGCACATGACCGCTCTGCGCCTCACCCTGCTGGCCATCGCTGCCGGCGGCGCCGCCGACGCCCTCGCCCAGGGCATGCCGACCACCCAGCCCAAGCTCCTCGCGATCTACCGCGAGGAGCTCAAGACCGGCCGCGCCGGCGACCACGCGAAGTGGGAGGCGCTCTGGCCGGCCGCCTTCGAGAAGGCCGGGGCGAAGTTCAACTACATCGCCCTCTCGTCGATCACCGGCCCGTCGGAGGTCTGGTACCTCACGCCCCTCGCCGACCACGCGGCCCTCGGCGACATGATGGCCATGGAGGCCGATCCGGCCCTCGCCCCCGAGCTCGAGCGGCTCGCGAAGGGAGACGCGGAGTTCGTCGAACGGGTGACGCAGATGCACGCGGTGGCGCAGCCCGACCTGAGCCACGGGACGTTCCCCGACATGTCGAAGGTGCGCTTCTACGAGATCACCACGTTTCGCGTGAAGCCCGGTCACGCCGCGGCGTTCATCGCGGCGACGAAGGCCTACAAGGCGGCCGCCGGGCGCTCGGACCCGAGCGCGGCCTGGCGGACCTACGACGTGGTCGCGGGGGCGCCGGGCGGAACCTATCTCGTCTTCTCGTCGGTCGGCTCCTTCGCCGAGTTCGACAAGATGATGGCGGGCGGCGAGTCGACCTGGAAGGGCATGACGCCCGAGGAGACGGCTGCGCTCGACCGCTTCATGAAGGACGGCGTGTCGAGCACCGTGACCCAGCGCTACCGCGTCTCCCCGTCGATGAGCTACGTGGACGCGGCCACGCGGGCCAAGGACCCGGCCTTCTGGGGCGCGAAGCCGTAGGGCGTTCTCCGGGGACGCGCCGGCCGGGCCGGCGCGTCCCGGCCCGCGTCACCGGCTCGCGAAGTCGTCCGTCGCCTGCACGAGGGCGCTGAGGATCCCCGGCTCCTTGATGCTGTGGCCCGCGTCGGGGACGATCACGAGCTTCGACTGCGGCCAGCGCTTGTGCAGCGCCCACGCGCTCGCCGCCGGGCACACCACGTCGTAGCGCCCCTGGACGATGACGCCGGGGATGTGGGCGATCCTCGGGGCGTCGTCGAGGAGCTGGGTGTCGCTGCGCAGCCAGGCCCCGTGGACGAAGTAGTGGGCCTCGATCCGGGCGAAGGCGTCCGCGAACTGGTCCCCCCCGTAGCGGGCGACGTACTCGGGGTCGACGTAGAGCTTGCTCGTCGTGCCCTCCCAGACCGACCACGCCCGGGCGGCCTCGCTGCGCACGGCGGGGTCGTCGGAGGTGAGCCGGCGGTAGTAGGCGCTCATCAGGTCGCCGCGCTCGACCTCCGGGATCGGCTTCAGGTACTCGTCCCAGGCGTCGGGGAACAGCCAGCTCGCCCCCTCCTGGTAGAACCAGAGCAGCTCCTTGCGGCGCAGGAGGAAGATGCCGCGCAGGACGAGCTCGCTCACCCGCTCCGGATGGGTCTCGGCGTACGCGAGGGCGAGGGTGCTGCCCCAGCTCCCGCCGAAGACCATCCACCTCTCGATCCCGAGCCGCTCGCGGATCCGCTCGGCGTCTCTCACGAGGTCCCAGGTCGTGTTCTCGCGCAGCTCGGCGTGGGGCGTGCTCTTGCCGCTGCCGCGCTGGTCGAAGAGGACCACGTGCCACCGGGCGGGGTCGAAGTAGCGGCGGTAGTCGGGGTCGAGCCCTCCGCCCGGCCCCCCGTGGAGGAAGAGGGCTTTCTTGCCCTTCGGGTTCCCGACCTGCTCGTAGTAGACCGTGTGGAGGTCCGAGACCTTCAGGAAGCCCTCGTCGAAGGGCTCGATCGGCGGGTAGAGTTCGCGCACGTGCACCTCCGTGGAGCGGGGACGGGCATTGTAGCCCGCGTCGCGCGGCCTGGACTAGAATCCCATCGCATCGACCCGAGCCACGAACCGCAGAACCTCGGCGAGCCGCACAACCCCGTCGACTTCGTGATGGCCAACCACCTCACGAGCACCTGGGAGTTCTGAGATGCCGCACGTGATCGAGCCGGCCCCGACGGGGCGCGCGAAGTGCCGGGGCTGCGGCCGGCCGATCGCGGCCGGGGAGCGGCGCTTCGGCGAGCGCACGCCGAACCCGTTCGCCGACGGCGAGACGACGCTGTGGTTCCACCCGGAGTGCGCGGCGATGAAGCGCCCGGGGCCGTTCCTCGAGGCGCTCGCCGCGCTCGCGGAGCCGCTGCCGGACGGCGAGCGGCTGCGAGCCGAGGCCGAGGCGGGGCTCGCGCATCGCCGGCTGCCTCGGATCGACGGGGCCGAGCGGGCGCCCACCGGCCGGGCGCAGTGCCGCTCGTGCCGCGAGCCGATCGAGAAGGGCGCGTGGCGCCTGCCGCTCGTCTTCTTCGAGGACGGCCGCTTCTCGCCGGGCGGGTTCGTCCACGCCCGTTGCGCGCGCGCCTACTTCGAGACCGCCGAGGTGCTCGCGCGGGTCCGTCGCTTCCGCCCTGACCTCTCCGAGAGCGACCTCGCCGCGATCCGGGCCGAGGCCGAGGGACAGGCGCCCTGACCGCGCCTCAGGGGACGACGTACCCGAGGCTGCGCAGCTCCTCGCGGGTCGCGGCGTCCACCGGCTGGCGGGCGGGCCCGTTCGCCCCCGCGTGCCGGGCCCGCCACGCCTGGACGTCGGCGGTCAGGCGCTCGGCCACGTCGCGGCGCTCGCGCGCGACGTCGCGCTGCTCGGACGGGTCGGACCGCAGGTCGTAGAGCTCGAGCTCGCCGATCGGGTAGGGGCCGCCCGGCGCGTCCGGGTGGAGCCTCTCCGGGTTGTAGACGAGCCGCCACTCGGGCGTGCGCGCCCCGAACACCCGGCCGCTCGTCTCGCTGAACGCGACCCGGCGCGCGGCCTCCCGCGGCACGCGCCCCCCCTCGAGGAGCGCGTGGCCCTGGAAGAACGAGGGGACGGGGAGGCCGAGCAGCGACAGCACGGTGGGCGCGACGTCCACGAGGCTCGCCGGGTGGTCGCTCGCCTCGCCCTCCGGCAGGACGCCGGGCCACGAGAGAACGAGGGGCACGGCGAGCGACGAGGAGTACATCGAGGGCGAGTGGAAGAAGTAGGCGTTGTGCTGGTGGAGGTCCTCCCCGTGGTCGGCGGTGAAGACGACGAGCGTCGAGCGCTCGAGGCCCCGCTCGCGCAGGGCCTCGAGGAGGCGCCCCACCTGCTCGTCGGCGAAGGCCACCTCGCCGTCGTAGAGGTCGACGATGCGGGCGACGTCCTTCTCGTCGATCCGCTCCCCCCGCTCCCGCAGCGCCACGAGCTGGGTCATGGTGCCGTCGAGGCGGGACGGCCCGCCGCGGGCGAAGGCGGCGTCGTGGGGCGGGGGCGGGGCGTAGTCGGCGTGGGGGCTCAGCAGGTGCAGCCAGAGGAGGAAGCGGCGGTCGCGCACCTGGTCGAGGTGGGCGATGGCCGCGTCGGTGGCCCGCCGGTCCTGCTCGGCCTGGGTGGCCGCGCGCGCGAGGTGCACGCGCGAGAAGCCCGGGTGGCGGGCGCGCAGCATGTTCGTGACGAACGCGGAGGTGGCGAAGCCGCGGGCGCGGAGCAGCTCGGCGAGCGTCGTGATCCCCTCGCGCGGCTGCCAGCCGTTCCAGACGACGCCGTGGGCGCTCGGGTAGAGCGAGGTGTGCAGCGACGTGATGGCCGGCCAGGTCGCGCTCTGCACGCTCTCCGCGTGCCGGAAGAGGAGGCCCCGGGCGGCGAGGCGGTCGATCGCGGGGCTCGTCGGGCGCGGGTAGCCGTAGCAGCCGAGGTGGTCGGCGCGCAGCGTGTCGACGGTGACGAGCACGACGTTCGGCCCGCTCGACGGCTGGTACACCTCGGGGATGCGCCAGCGCGCGGCCCCCGCGCCACCTCCGCCCGGGCAGCTCACGAAGAGGCGCAGCTCGGCGGCGTGCGAGGCGCGGGGAGAGACGTCCGCGCTCAGGACGTGCCACGGGCGGCCGGGGTGGACCTCGCCCTCGGCGAGGAGGACGGCGTCGCCGTGCTCCGGCGCCGACTCGACGCGGGCCCGGCACGGGACGCCTCCCGGGTCGTCGAGCTTGGTGGGGTCGAGCACGAGCTCGGTCGTGATCCGCGCGCCCGCCGGCACGTCGACCCGCCACGACAGCGTCGACGGCACGTCGGCGCGGATCGCCGACAGCTTGGTGCCGTGGCCGTCGCCGAGCATCGGCGCGGGCCCGCCCGGCGGCTCGAGGCGGATGGCGACCGCCTCCGCGCGGGCGGCGCGGGACGGCCCGGCGGCCGGCTCCCGGTGGCAGCCGGCCCCGGCGAGGGCCGCGACCGCGAGCGTGACGACGACCGGCCATCGGCGGCGCACCATCGGGCATCATCCCGCGCCCCGCCCCCGCCCGCAACCGAAACAGCGCCGGCGGCTACGCTCGGCCGACCCCCTTGTCGGGCTTCGCCGGCCCGGCCACGCTCGGCGCCCTCAGAGCCGCGGGAGGGTCAGCCCGCCGTCCACGGCGACGACCGCCCCGGTCGAGTAGGGAGCGTCGCCCCGCGCGAGGGCTCCCACCACGCGGCCCACGTCCTCCGGCAGCCCCCATCTCCCCTGGGGGACGAGGCCCTCGCCGATCAGCCGGTCGTACTTCCCGGCCACCGGCGCCGTCATGTCCGTCCGGATGATGCCGGGCCGCACCTCGTAGACCGGGATCCCCTCCGCGGCGAGGCGGACCGCGAACAGCCGCGAGGCCATCGCGAGGCCGGCCTTGCTCACGCAGTACTCGCCTCGGTTCGTCGAGGCGACGGTCGCCGACATCGAGGTGACGTTGACGATGCAGCCGGTCCACGCCGGGTCCGCCCGCCGCTGCTCGAGCATGAAGCGCGCGAGGGCCTGGGTGAGGAAGTACGGGCCCTGCAGGTTCACCCGGAGGATCCGCTCGAAGCTCTCCTCCGTGGCCTCCAGCAGGTCGAGGCGCTCGCGGGGGGCGAGTCCGGCGTTGTTCACGAGCACGTGGAGGCGGGCGAAGCGCTCGCGGAGGGCGGACACGAGCCGGGCGCGGTCCGCGCGCTCGCCGACGTCGGCTCGCTCGTACCCGACCGCCGCGCCCGCGGCGCGCAGCTCGGCGAGGACCTCCCCGACCTCGGCCTCCCCGCGCCGGCCGCAAAGGACGAGATCGAACCCCTCCGCGGCCAGCGCCCGCGCCACGGCGAGGCCGATCCCGCGAGTGCCGCCCGTGACGAGGGCGACGCGACGGCTCACCTCGCCTCCTTCTCCGCCGGACCGAAGAACGCGTAGTACGTGGCGCCTTGGGCGAGGCGCTGGACGTGCAGGGCCAGCTCGCGCAGGTGGTAGTCGCCCCACTGGCTCGACTCCCCGCACGGCACCTTGCGCCCGGGGGGCACGTAGTCCCAGCCGTTCGGGCGGTGGTACACGGAGTGCAGGAGCAGCCCCTGGTGGCCGGGCTCCAGGCTCAGGTAGGGCGCGCCGAGCAGCGTGCGCGTGACCGTGAGCCCCGCCTGGAAGAGGAGCCGCCCGTCCTCGGCCTGCCCGCGCCTCTCGAGCAGCCGACCGAGGCGCAGCAGCCCCTGCGCCGCGATGGGCGCCGCCGAGGCGTCCACCGGCTCGTGGTCGTTGTCGGGGTCGGCCGGCCGCTCCGCGTGACCGGGCAGCCGCGCGAGGCCGGGGGCCCCCGTGTCCCAGTACGGGACCCCGTCCGTGGGCGTCGTCCGCACGTAGTGGTCGGCGACGGCCCGCGCCGCCTCGAGCATGTATCCCTCGACCTCGGCGCGCCCCCCGAGGGGCTCGAGCTCGGCGTCGGGCACCGTCTCCAGGAACTCGAGCTCCTCGGCGAACCCGAGCAGGACCCACGCCTGCCCGCGCGTCCACGTGGTGAAGGGCGAGTAGCCCTGCTGGGTCCCCGGGCAGCGGTAGGCGCCGTCCGTCACGTTGAAGATGCTCTCGTGGGCGACGCGGCCGCGCTCGTCCCACACGTCGCGCCCGCGGCCCTTGCACACCGCGAAGCGCGCGGTGGTGCGGGCGTGGAGGCACAGCCGCTCGAGGAGCGACACCACGCGGTCCCCCTCCTCGAGGAGGGCGTGGCCGAGGCGGTGGGCGAGGGCGAGCGAGCGCAGCGAGCGCATGGTGTCGGCGAACAGCGAGTGCGGCCCGTTGAACGAGTAGACGTAGCCGCCGCCGTCGCTCGTCCGGGTCCACCGGCGCGCCTGGACCGCGCCGCTCGCCTTGAGGGCGAGCTCGCACAGCTCACGCTCCTTGCCCTCGGCCGCGTAGCGGCCCTCGAGGCCGAGCCGCCGCAGCGCCCCGAAGGTGCTCACGTTGTTGAAGCCGTGGTCGTGGACCCCCATGTGCGTGACGTGGGGCGCCATGCGCGAGTAGGTGCGATCGCGTCCGAGCTCGAGGAAGGAGGCGTCGGACGTGGCGTCGAACTGCAGGATCGCCGAGCCGAACTGGAAGCCCTGGGTCCAGTCCGTCCAGCCGCGGGCCGTGTACCGCCCGCGCAGCGTGAAGACGGGCGAGCCGTCCGCGGGGTTCCAGCTCCTCTCGAGGGCGAGGATCTTCTCGGCGGAGAGGCCCCACATGCGGCCGATCGCGGGCAGCAGGTCGGCGGGGCGCAGCGACTCGTCGATGCGGATCATCCCTTGCCCCGGCGGTCCGTCTCGGCCCACTTGGCGTGGCCTTCGAACACGCGGAGGGTGAAGGCGAACGGCAGGGTCTCGTGAAGCTCGTCGGCGAGGCGGTCGGCGATGTTCTCGACCGTCGGATAGTCCAGGAAGTCGTTCCAGTGGCGGTGGTCGTAGCGGGCGAGCACGCCGCGGATCTGCGTCTTGAGGTCGGCGAAGTCGAGGAGCATGCCCCCCTTCGTCTCGCCCTCCACCGCCACCTCGACGCGGTAGGTGTGGCCGTGCAGCCGGCCGCACTTGGGGTGATCGGGGAGGAGGTGGGCGCAGTCGATGTAGTCGGTGACGCCGAGGCGCATGGGCGAGAGCGTACAGCGAACGGCGGGGGGGCTCAAACCGGCGCCCTGACGCGGTCGGCGCGCAGGGGGTCGGGCGTCGGGTCGGTGCCGGAGAGGAGCGCGTCCGCCGCCCAGCGCGCCGCGGCGAAGGCGAGCCCCGGCGCCGTCGCCCCGAAGCCGCAGGAGACGGCGAGGGTGGCCCCGCCCACGCGCCCGACGAGCGGCAGGCCGTCGAGCGTCGTCTCGCCCGCCTCGTCCGAGCGGCGGGCCCGCGGCCCCAGGTCCACCGGGACGCGCGTCGCCAGGGCCTCGAGGTCGGCGGGCTGCGCGTCGAGCGCCGCGAAGGCCACCTCCGCCGGGCCCGCCTGCCAGGCGAAGCGGCCGTCGGCCGTGCGCGCGGCGGCGGGCAGCCGGGCCCCCTCGAGGAGCGACGCGCGCAGCCTCCCCCGCGCGGCCGGCCGCAGCGCGGGACCGAGAGCGGGAAGGAGGTGGGCCACGGGCGCGTCGCTCGCCACGAGGAGGGCCGCCGCCCGCACCGGGCCCTCCTCCGTCTCGATCCGCGCGCCCTCCGGCCCCGCCGAGACCGCGCGCACGGGTCCCGGGGAGAACGCGACCCCCGCCCCCCGCGCCCTCTCGCCGAGGGCCCCCAGGAGGAGAGCGGCGTCGACCTCGGCGTCCTCGGCCGCCCAGTACGCGCCGGCGAAGGCGGCGAGGTCGAAATGGGTCTCGAGCATGTAGTGGTCGAGGAACTCCCCCGGGAACCCGTCGTCCCGGAGCATGTCCTCGCTTCGCTCGAGCGCGGCCGCCTCCTCGCGGCTTCCGGCGAGGAGGAAGCTCCCCCTCGCCTGGTAGCCGCAGCCGCGCCGCGTCTCCTCGACGAGGGCGCGGAGGCGGAGGTGGTTCTCGCAGCCCGCGGCCCACACGAGCTGGGCCGCGGGGCGCCCGATGGCTCGGGCCACCGCCGAGTAGGGGCGGCCCGGGCCGAGGAGGACGAGGCCGAGGCCGCGCGGCCTCTCCTCGGCCGGCGCCGACCCCAGGACGAGGACCCTCGCCCCGCGCCTCTGGATCTCGAGGGCGGCGGCGAGCGCGGGAAGGCCGGAGCCCACCACCGCGACGTCGGCCTCGAGGGGGGGGCGGCGGTGGAGGAACCCGGGCGTCTTCACGCGGCCCTGACGGCCTCCGCGAGCGCGTCGTCGAGCGGCACCAGCGGCCGGCCGAGGAGGGCGACGAGGGGGGCGGGGTCCGAGACCTCGTCGCAGAGCAGGCAGTCGAGCTCGTCCGGACCCATCCCGTGGAAGCCCTCCCCGCGCGCGCGGCGGTCGGCCTCCTCGATCGTCACCTCGCGCCAGCGCAGCGCGCCCGGCCGCCCGAGCTTCCGCGCGACGCCCGCGAGGCGCTCGACGAGGTGCGCATAGGACACCGGCTCCGGCCCCACGAGGTCGAACACCGTGGGCAAGGCCCCGCTCGGGCGCTCCACCGCGGCGAGGACGCACGCGGCGGCGTCCCGTACGGCGATCGGCTGCATCCGGTACGAGCCGTCCCCCGGGCGCTCGATCTCGCCCCCGGCGAGGGCGCGCAGCACCATCGGCACGAAGGCGTCCCCGGGGCCGACCACGAACGACGGCCGGAAGACGACGCCCTCGAGGCCGGAGCGGAACACGGCGGTCTCGGCGGCGAGCTTCGAGAGGAAGTACGGGTTGGTCGAGCGGGGCGACATGCCGTAGCGGGCCACCCCGAGCCCGGAGAAGAAGACGACCCGGCCCACCCCGGCGTGGCGGGCCTCCTCGAGGACCCTCTCGGTGAAGCCCACGTTGACCGCCTCGTAGGTCTGCCCCCCCCGCTCCGCGCCGATCTGCGCGAGGTGGACGACGGCCGTGCAGCCGTCGAGGGCCCGCACCAGCGCCTCCGGGTCGCGCCCCACGAGCTCCACCGGCTGGCCGCCCGCCTCGCTCACCGCGCGCGCCGCGGCGGCGGAGCGCACGACGCCCGCCACCTCGAACCCCTCCCCCACCGCCTGGCGCACGACGTGCCGCCCCACGAAACCGTTCGCGCCCGTGACCGCGATGCGCTTCACGGCCGTCGCTCCCTCTCGGCGGCCCGCGCGCCGCGGCCGCGCAGGGCCCGGCCCGGCCGGGCGCCCGTGTGCTCGCCGTCGCGCAGGACGACGACGCCGTTGACGAGCACGTGGCGCACCCCGACCGCGTACTGGTGGGGGTCCTCGTAGGTCGCGCGGTCGGCCACGGTCGCGGGGTCGAAGACAGCCACGTCGGCGAAGTGGCCGGGCACGAGCCGTCCCCGGCCCTCGAGGCCGAGGTTCTCGGCCGGCATCGAGCTCAGCCGCCGCACCGCCTCCTCGAGGGGCACGAGCCCCTCCTCGCGGACGTAGCGGCCGAGGAGGCGGGCGAAGTTGCCGTAGGCCCTCGGGTGGGTCGAAGACTTGAGGAAGACGCCCTCGGGGGCCATCGAGCCCGCGTCCGAGCCGAACGCGACCCAGGGCAGGCGGACCTGGCGTCGCACGTTCTCCTCCGACATCTGGAAGAACACGACGCCGACGCGCGAGCCGTCTTCCACGACGAGGTCGAGCACCGTGTCCTCGGGCGTGCGCCCGCGCGAGGCGGCCACCTCGGCGAGCGTCTTCCCGGTGAGGGGCTTGAGCGCCTCGTTGCGGAAGGCGACGAGCCGGATCCGCTCCGGCGAGCCGGCGAGGCGGCAGAGGTTCTCGAAGCCCGCGTTCTCCGCCCGCATCTCCCGGAGGATCCTCTCGCGGGTCGCGCCGTCGCGCAGCCTCGCGAAGACCGCGCCCCAGCCTCCCTCCCGGCTCCACGGCGGAAGGCACGCGTCGAAGCCGGTGGCGCTGGCGGTGTAGGTGTACATGTTGGCCGAGACGCGCAGGCCCTCGCGCCGCGCCGCCTCGATCCTCGCCACGACGCCTTCGAGCTTCGGCCAGTTCGCCTCGCCCGCCGCCTTGAGGTGGTAGATCTCGGCCGCGATCCCGGCCTCCCGCGCGACGCGGATCGTCTCCTCGACCGCCTCGAGCAGCCGGTTCCCCTCGCTGCGCATGTGCGTGAGGTAGCAGCCCCCGTGGCGCGCGGCCACCTTCGCGAGGGCGACGAGCTCCTCGTGCGAGTTGTAGGCATCGGGGGCGTAGATCAGCGACGAGCCGATGCCGAGGGCGCCGTCCTCCATCTCCCGCCGCAGCAGCTCGCGCATCGCGTCGAGCTGGGCGGGCGTCGCCCGGACGTCGTCGAGTCCCACCACGTGCTCGCGCAGGGTGCCCGTGCCCACCAGCGAGGCCACGTTCGGGGTCACCCCGCGCCGCTCGAGCCCCCGCAGGTACTCGCCGAGGGTCGTCCAGTCGATCTCGAACCTGAGGTCCCCCTGCATCGCGAGGCGCCTCTGCTTCATCGCCTCGCTCCAGGGTCCGTACGACTCGCCCTCCCCGAACACCTCGGTCGTCACGCCCTGGCGCACGTCGCTCTGCGAACGCGGGTCCGCGAGCAGGTCGTCGGTCGCCCAGGAGAGCACGTTCACGAAGCCGGGGGCGACGGCGAGCCCCGAGGCGTCGATGACGGCTCGCGCCGCGGCGGAGGACAGGTCGCCGACCGCCGCCACCCGGTCCCCGCGTACGCCGACGTCGGCCCGCCGCGGGGGGCCGCCCGAGCCGTCGTACACGGTGCCGCCGCGGACGACCACGTCGTAGGCGGGCGGCTCCGCCCCGCCGGCGAGGGCGGGCAGGAGGGCGAGGAGGGCTCCGGCCGTTCGGCGTCCGATCAGGGCTTCGGGCAAGGGGGCCTCCGCAGGCTCGCGGACGGAGGAATGCTAGCACGCGCGCCCGCGCGCGGCGCCCGGCGGGACCGGTGCGGCCCGGGACAGGCGCTCGCACAGGGCCCAGAGCGCCCGCCGCTCCCCCTCCCCCTCCCGCGTCCAGGGCAGCAGGTGGGTCGCGCGCGGCTCGCGGTCGAAGTAGAAGCGCCCCGTCTCGCGGGCGAGCCGCGGGCAGACGCACATCCAGACGACCGTGTCGGCCCCCTCCTCGGGGGTCCGCAGGCGCGCCGCCATCGCCCGGCGGAAGCGGGGAAGCGACGTGCGCACGGCGGGCGTGTCGGCCCAGCCGGGGTGCATGGCGTTGACGGTCACGCCGGTGCCGCGCAGCCGCTCCGCCCAGAGCTCGGTCAGGACGACGAGCGCCCTCTTGGCGTCGGCGTAGGCCGCCACCCCGTCGAAGGGGCGCGCGCGCCACTCCCAGTCGTCGAGGGAGAGGCGGCGGGCGTACATCCCGCCCGAGGCGACGTTCACGACCCGGGCCTCGCCCGCCGCGCGCAGGCGGGGCTCGAGGAGGCGGGTGAGCCGGTGGGGACCGAGCACGTTGGTCGCGAACGTGAGCTCGAGGCCTTCCGACGTCTCCTTCCTCTCGTCGGGCAGGACCGCGGCGTTGTTGACGAGCACGTGGATCTTCCGGGCCGGGATCGCCTTCGCGGCGCGGCGCAGCGAGGCCGGCTCGGCCACGTCGGCCGTGACGAGGCGCAGCTTCCGGCTCCCGGTCTCCTGCCGCAGCGCGTCGAGCGCCGCCCGTCCCCTCTGCGCGCTGCGGCACAGGAGGTACACGTCCGCACCCCGCGCGGCGAGAGCGCGCGCGGTGGCGCGGCCGATCCCGGAGTTCGCGCCGGTCACGACCGCGGTGCGCCCCGCGAGGTCGACGTCGAGGTCCCCGGGCCGGAACGACGCGGCGTGGCGGCGGTAGCCGGTGCGGTCGAACGAGAGGACGATCGACGCGTCGAGGAGGCGGGAGACGAGGCTCACGAGATGCCGAGCGCCCCGCGCCAGATGCGGCCGACGAGCTCCGAGGCCGGCGCGGGCAGCTCGCGGTCGAACCGCTCCCCCGGCCCCGCGGGCCGGCCGTCCGCGCCGAGGCGGACGCGCACGCCCCACAGCCCGTCCCGCGGCCGCCCGGGGAACCCGTAACGCAGGTCGTCGATCTCGACCGCGGGACCGTCCGGCCCGTCCACGAGCCGCGGCGTCGCCTCCCCCATGGCGAACCACTCGAGGACGCGCGCCTCCTCGGTCGTCCGCGCCGCGTCGACGAGGGGGCCGCTCGCCGCGGTGAAGCGCTCCCACTCGATCCTCCTCGGGGCGACGACGCTCAGCCACCCGACCCGCACCTCGTCGCCGTCGCGGGCCACGATGCGCCGCAGCGGCAGCTGGAGGAGCGTGGGGTACGCGGCGACCCGCGCCGCGCGGACGCCCTCGGCGGCGAGCTGGGCCCGGGCGGCACTCTCCGCACGGTGGTTCACCGCGAGGCCGAGCAGGACGTACGCGGTCGAGACCACGAGCCCGATCGAGGCCGCCCGCGCGGCGAACGGCGTGGCCACCCCCCGGCGCCAGCCGAGGACGAGCCCCGCCGCGAGGACCAGGCTGTAGACGGGGTCGACGATCGCCACCGCGTCCCAGGCGAAGCGCTGGCGCGAGAACGGCGAGAGGAGCTGCGTCCCGTAGGTCGTGAACGCGTCGAGCAGGGGGTGGGTGAGGAGGGCGACCGCGGCGAGGCCCACCCAGTCGCGCAGGCGCCCTCCCCGCCATCGCCACAGCAGGACGCCCAGGACCGGCCCCACGACGGGCCCGAACCACAGCGCGTGCGTCGGCCCCCGGTGCCAGATCCACTCGGCCATCGGAGACAGCGGGTTCGCCACGACGTCGAGGTCGGGCGCCATGCCGATCAGCGCCCCGAAGACCACGGCCTGCTTCCCGAGCGCCCGGCCGTAGAGCGCCTGGCCGAACGAGGCGCCGAGCAGCCCCTGGGTGAGGGGGTCCATCACCCCTCCCGCGCCACCCGCCACTCCTCGCGGAAAGGGAGGGCGAGCAGGTGGAAGAGAGCGAGCGCCACGAGCGCTCCCGTCGCGATGTAGACGGGCCAGGGCCCCATCCAGTCGAGGGGCGTCGCGACCGTCGGCTTGTGGCGCAGGTACATGAAGTTCGTGCCCAGGGCGAGGTTGACGAGGCCGGCCAGGGCCGCCCAGCCCGCCGTGATCCCGAAGACCCGCCACGGCGCCCCCGGCCGGGGCCGGTGGCCGAGGCCGAAGACGAGGAGGGCGGCGGCCACGAGCACGAGCCCGTGGAGGCCGAAGAAGACGACGAACTCCCAGCGGGGGAAGTTCCACGGCAGCTCGGGCGTGAGCATCGCGAGGAGGCTCCCCGACCCGGCCCAGAAGTAGACGACCTCGGCCGCCCGGCGGCCCGGCCGGACGAGAGTGAGGACGGCGAGGACCATCGCCGCGTCGCACAGCTCGAGGGGCAGGAGCGTCGTCCAGGTGAGCCAGCCCTCGCGGGCGGCCGCCCCGAGCTCGAGGGCCACGAGGAGCACGATCGCCGCGGCGAGACCGAGCCGGGCGGCGGCGGCGAGGCGGGGACGGGCGCGGACGAGAAGGACGGCGGCCAGCGCGAGGGCGGCCGTCGAGCCGAGCGCTCCGATGTGCGCGGGGCCGAACGGGACGAACGGCGGAATGTCGCTCAGAAGCGGAATCGTACGCCGACCGACGGGAGGAAGGGGATGTTGGCCGACGGCTCGAGGACGAGGCGCGGGCGATCGTCGGGCGAGAGCGGGTCGTGCTCGAGGCGGGGGTCGATCTGGCCGGCGTTCGCGCGGTTCGTGGCGTTGATCACGTCGAGGTAGAAGAGCCAGCGGCCCGAATCGCCCCGCGGCTTCCAGGTGAGGCGCAGGTCGAGGCGGAAGAAGGCGGGAAGGCGGTCCGAGTTGAGGTTCGAGACGCCGCCCCGGTCGGGCTCGTACACGTAGCGGCCCTCCGCGTCGGTCGCCGGGACGAGCCTCCCGTCCCCCGCCTCCTCGGCGGCGACGCGAAGCCCGAGCACCGGGGTGAGCGGGAAGCCGGAGAAGGCCCGGGCCGTCGCGCCGATCTCCCACTTCGGAGACAAGCGCCACGACGCGACCAGCGTCGCGGCATGGCGGCGGTCGTACTCGAAGGGCAGCGTTCGGCCGTACTCCTCGCGCTCGGCCCGGCCGAAGGCGTACGAGGCCCAGCCCGACAGCCGCGACCCCGCGACCGGCCGCTTCTGGAGCAGGACGTCGAAGCCCCAGGAGCGGCCGGCCGCGCCGTTCACGGGGAAGCTCGTGATGATGGCCTCGGTGGGCACGCTCGCCGCGAGCTCGGCCGGGAAGTCGTAGCGGGCGAGACGGGCGAGGCGCTCCTCGGGCGTCTCGAGGCGGCCGACGAGGAGGTCGTCGAAGCCCTTCCAGTAGCCCTCGACGCGCGCGCTGAGCCCGCGGGCGAAGTCCCGCTCGAGGCCGAGGACCGCGTGCGCCGCCCGCTCGTAGGCGAGCGAGCGCCCGAGGTCGCCGGAGAGGTCGAGGAAGTAGTCCGACTGGACGAGCTTCTCGTAGCCGGGGCTCTGGGTGAACAGCCCCCCGCCCGCCCGCAGCCGCGTGGCGTCGTCGAGCCGCAGCGTCGCGGCGAGGCGGGGCGAGAGGGTCGCGCGGCGGTTGACCCCGCTCCAGTCGAGGCGCAGCCCGGCCTCGAGCGAGAGCCGGGAGCTCGGCGACCAGCGCTCCTGCACCCACGCCCCGAACCGTGTGGAGTCGACGCTCGAGTCGAGGTCGCTCGGGAGCCCCGCCCCGCCCTGGACGCTCGAGCCGTTCGACGCGGAGGGGTTGCGGTCGCCGGCGATCCGCCAGAGCGTCCGGGTGCGGAGCCGGTGGACCTCGAGGCCGGTGTCCACGAGATGGTCTCCCGCCTGGATCGCGAACTCCTGGCGTAGCGCGAGGTCCCGGACCTCCAGGTCCCGCGTGAAGTCCACGTCGGCCTGGCCGAAGCCGACGTCGTCGCTCGGGGCGTTCGACCGCAGGGCCTCGTTGCGGAACCGCGCGAGCGCCTCGATGTCGTCGGCGTTCACGTAGTACGACGCGATCGTGCGCGAGGTCGCGCGTCGGCCGAGCAGGCTCGTGAGCTTCACCGCGAGGAGGTCGTTGCGGGCCGCGGTCACGAAATCGCCCTGCTCCCCGGCGCGGTCGCCCTCGAAGAACGCGTCGGTCGCCTCGCGGCTCAGGAGGCCGAGGACCGTGAGGCGCGTGCCGGGGCGAAGGCTCCAGTCGAGGCGGCCCTGCAGGTCGCCGAAGGCGGGGAGCTCCGTGCCCACCAGGCTGTTCGCGACCAGGTCGTAGTACGTCCGGCGGCCGGTCAGGATCCACGAGCCCTGTTTCTCCCCCGGAAGGCGGCCCTCGAGGACCGCGTTCGCGTCGGTGAGGCTCACCGTGGTCGAGCCCCGCAGCCGGGCCTGGTCGTCGCCGGGCCGGTTCTCCACCACGAGGAGCGACGAGAGCCGGTCGCCGTACCTCGCGGAGAAGGCCCCCGCGTAGAGGTCGAAGCCGCGGACGGTCTCGGGGTTGAACGCGCTCGTGAGGCCGAAGAGGCGGTAGGGGTTGTGGATCTCGACCCCGTCCATGACCGTGAGGTTCTCGTCGGGGGAGCCGCCGCGCACGGAGAGGCGGCTGTCGAACTCGGTGGTGGCGGCGATCCCGGGCAGCGTCTGCAGCGTGCGGAAGACGTTGTCGGCCGTGCCCGCCACCGCCATGACCGTCACGGGGCGCACGGGCAGCGCGGCCGGCGTCTCGGCGCCCTCGGGCCCCGCGGCCACCACGTCGACCTTCTCCTCGAACCGCTTCTTCTTCTCGGGGGGAGGAGCCTCGGCGGTGGCCCCGTCAGAGGCCGAGGCGGAGGTCGCGAGGGCGAGGACGGACGCGAGCGCGAGGAGACGCGTCAGGCCGACGCGTGGGGAGGAAACTTCTCGGGTCACGCCAAAAGCTACGCGAAACCGCTTCGGAAAGTGCATCCGCTCGAGCGGGGTCACATCCTTTTACCCGGGCCCCTCGACTCGCTCCCACCTGGCGCGCTCGACCCGCCAGGCCCCGGCCTTCTCGTCGACCACGTCGAGAGAGAACCGGTAGACCGCCTGCGGCGGGAGGAGCCCCTCGAGGCCGAACGCCTTGCGAGCCTGGCCGGAGAGCTCCACCACGCACTCCACGCGGGCGCTTGCTCCGTCGCGCTCCGTCTCGACCCCGTACACCTCGAGGGCCACGGTGTCGTACGCCGCGAAATAGCGCCGGAGCTGGGCCACGGCCTCGGCCCGGCCGATCGCGTGAAGCCCCTCGAAGCCGGGGGAGAGCCGCTCGGCGAAGCGGTCGGCGTCGCGCGCCTCGGCTGCCGCCTCCAGCTCGGCGAGCAGGGCCAGAACGGGGTCTGGCGGGGCGGACGAGCAGGCGGGCAGGACGACCGCGGCGGCGAGGGCGAGCAGCGGCGCACGCATCGCCCGATTATGACCGCTGCCGCCTCTCTGGCAGACTGGGAGGCCACGGCAGGGAAAGGAGCGAGATGGAGATCCTGAACCCGGAGCCTGGACGCGGGCGCAGCGGCCGGGGTGTCGCGATCGTCCTCGTCGTGCTCGCCGTGGCCGCCGCGATCGGCGTCGCCGCGTGGCTGCTCCTGCGCCGGCCGGCGGGCCCGAAGGCGCCGCTCCCGGCCCCGCGGGCCCGGGCGACGGCGAAACCCAGACCCACCCCCACGCCGACCGCCGCGCCCGAGGCGCGGCCCCGGCCCACCGCCGAGCCCCGCCCGGCGGCGGTCGCGAGGACCCTTCGGGTCGACTCGGACGTGCCGGGGGCCAACGTCTTCCTCGACCGCAAGTTCCTCGGCACGACGCCCGTGGAGACGCGAGACTTCGAGCCGGGGCCCCACCGGCTGAACGTCTCCGCCGAGGGCTACGAGATGTACGGCGAGACCGTGGAGCTCGACGAAGGGAGCAACGAGGTCGTCGTCCGCTTCAAGGAGGTGCGGCTCGACGAGCGGGTCGACGTGGTCCACAAGCACGGCCTGGGCTCGTGCCGGGGCCGGCTGGTGGCTTCGACGGCCGGCCTCCGCTACGAGGCCGACGAGGCGGGCGACTCGTTCGACCTGCCGCTCGGCTCGCTGGAGCCGCTGCAGGTGGACTACCTGAAGAAGAACCTGCGCGTGAGGCGCAAGGGCGGGAAGACCTGGAACTTCACGGGCGAGCCGGACGCGCTGCTCGCCTTCCAGAAGGCGGTCGAGACCGCCCGCAAACGGATGTGAGGAGCGCCGGTCGTCCAACCCATGGGGGCTCCGCCCCCCGAACCCCCCGGGTGACATTCGAGTATGAATGATCGATTCATCAGGGCGTGTCGGCGGGAGGCGGTGGACCGCACGCCGGTGTGGTTCATGCGGCAGGCCGGACGCTACATGCCCGAGTACCGGGCGCTGCGCGAGAAGCACACCATGCTCGAGGTCTGCCGCACGCCGGAGCTCGCCGTGGAGGTGACGCTCCAGCCGATCCGCGCCTTCGACTTCGACGCCGCCATCCTCTTCTCGGACCTCCTCGTGCCCCTCGCCCCGATGGGCATCCCCTTCGACTTCCTGAAGGGCGAGGGACCGGTGATCGAGAAGCCGGTCCGCTCGGCCGCGGACGTCGCCGCGCTCCGTCGCTTCGAGCCGCGCGAGGAGCTCGGCTTCGCCCTCGAGTCGATCCGCCTCCTGCGGCGCGAGCTGCGGGTGCCGCTCATCGGCTTCGCGGGGGCGCCGTTCACGCTCGCCTCCTACGCGATCGAGGGGGGGCACTCGAGCCACTTCGCGCTCACCAAGGGCCTCATGTACGGCGAGAGCGCGACGTGGCACCGGCTCGCCGGGCTCCTCGCCGACGTCGTGGCCGACTACCTGCGGGCGCAGGTCGAGGCCGGGGCCCAGGCGGTGCAGCTGTTCGACTCGTGGATCGGCGCTCTCGACGAGGCGGACTACCGGGAGTTCGTCTTCCCCCACGTCCGTCGCATCTTCGACGCGATCGCCGACCTCGACGTGCCGAAGATCCACTTCGGCACCGGCACCGGCCACCTGCTCGCGGCGCAGCGCGAGGCGGGGGGGACCGTGATCGGCGTCGACTGGCGGACGCCGCTCGACGAGGGCTGGCGCCGGGCGGGCGAGGGCGTCGCCGTCCAGGGCAACCTCGACCCCACGCTCCTCTTCGCCCCCCGCGAGCGCCTTCTCTCCCGCGTCGACGACGTCCTGCGGCGCGCGGCCGGCCGGACGGGCCACGTCTTCAACCTCGGCCACGGCATTCTGCCCGGCACCCCGGTCGACGCGGTCCGCGCCGTGGTCGACCACGTCCACTCGAGCGGGGTCGGGCCGCGGGAGGGGACGGACGCCATCGGCGTGTCGACGGCGGGGATCTAGCCCTTCTTCGCGTCGCCGAGCCCTTTCGCGCTCGCGTCGCGGCCGGGGTCGAGCCAGCCCACGTCGCCCGCGTCGGCGAAGCGCTTCTGCGCCGCCTCGAGGATGGCCGAGTCCTCGACCTTGGCGAGCGGGGTGTAGCGCGGGTGGTGCGACTCCTTGTAGGGGTCGTTCCTGCGTGCGTTGTAGCAGCAGATGAGCGACCAGCGCGGGCGCTCCGAGCGGTTCTGGTCGGAGCGGTGGAGCAGGTTCGGGTGGAAGAAGAGCGCGTCGCCCGGCTCCATCTCGACGTGGACGAGGGGGAGACGCTTGGCGATCTCGGCCACCCGCTCGGGGTCCGCCCCCGCCTGGTCGCCGGTGAGGACGTGGTCCACGCGGCCGCACCGGTGCGAGCCCTCGAGGACCTGGAGGCACCCGTTCTCGCGGGTGGCGGGGTCGACCGCGATGAAGACGCTCACGAGGTCGGGCCAGAGGACCCCGTTCTGGTACCAGTAGCCGTAGTCCTGGTGCCAGGCCCAGGCGCCGCCCACCCGCGCCTCCTTCATGATCATCTTCGAGTGGTAGTGGTAGACCTCGTCGCCGAGCAGGCGCTCGCAGGTCTCCACGACCGAGCGGCAGCGGGCGAACATCCCGTAGATCCCGTCTCCGGGGTGGTTCCACAGCGACAGGCGCACCACGCCGCCCTCGCCGTCCGCGCGGCCGAAGGAGTGGTCGTCGAGGGCCTTGTCCTCCTTCGCCGCGCGGCGCAGGGCCTCGATCTCGACGGGTTCGAACAGCGCCCGGGCGAGGACGAACCCGTCCTTCCCGTAGGCGACGAGCTCGCCGGCGGTCAGGGGGCCGCGGGCCATGGCCTACGCCTCGACCTTGCGGGTCGCCCGGTTCCAGCGGACGGGCTTGCCCGACCTGTAGGACAGGTTGCACATGTGGCCGACGAGGGCCGCGTGGTGGCCGAAGCGCACGTCCTCGATCGGCTTCGTCCCGTTGCGGATCGCGTCGATCCAGTTCCGCACGTGCGCTCGCGTCGAGTCCTCGTCGCTCGACTTGTACTCGACCGCCTCCGCGGCCATCGGCCCGTCGAGGGGGACGAGGTTCTCGCCGAGGTTCATCCGCCGGCGGAACTCCGCGATCGTGGCCCTCGGCCAGGAGTGGGTCGAGTAGGCGAAGCTCTCGGTCCGGGGCTGGTAGTGGTGCTTGAAGGAGCCGCCGAAGTACTCCATCGTGCCCTCCGTCCCGTACAGGGTCAGGATCGGCCCGGGGTGGCCGTTGTGGGCGGTGGCGCACAGGCGCAGGACGAAGCCCTGCGGGTAGGTGACCATCGCCGTCATCTGGTCCGGGACCTCCCGGTAGTTCTTCCAGTGGTAGATCCCGCCGAAGGCGAAGACGCTCTCCGGCTCCTGCACCCCCATGAGCTGGTGGGTGGCGGTCACGATGTGGACGAAGAGGTCGGTCGGGAGCCCGCCCGAGTAGTCCCAGAACAGGCGCCACTGGAAGAAGCGGCGCAGGTCGAGCTCGCGCGCGGGGGCCGGCCCGAGGAAGCCCTTCCAGTCGACGGTCTCGGGCGAGGCGTCGGGCGGGATCGGGTAGTACCAGGCCCCGGTCGCCGTGTTGCGGTGGAAGCGGCCCTCGACGAGCGTCACCTGCCCGAGCCGCCCGCTCCGGACGAACTCGGCCGCGGTCTGCGCGGCGCCCATGCTCATGTACTGGCTGCCGACCTGCACGACCTTCCCGCTCCTCTCGGCGGCGGCGATGAACGCCTCGCCGTCCTCCCACCGGTGGGTCATCGGCTTCTCGATGTAGACGTGCTTGCCCGCGGCCAGGGCCTCCTGCGTCATCGGCAGGTGCCAGTGGTCCGGCGTCGCGATCACGACCGCGTCGACGTCCGGCCGGGCGAGGACGGCCCGGTAGTCGCCGGTGGTGTCCGGCGCCGGGCTGATCAGCTCGCGGGCGGCGTCGAGGTGTCCCTTGTAGCAGTCGGCGGCCACCTTGACCTCGACCCCGGGGATGCCGGCGGCGGCCTCCATGAGGAGCGTTCCCCGAATGCCCACGCCGATGAAGCCCAGGCGCACCGGCGTGAGGTTCACCGCGGCCGAGTTGTTGAGCTGGGCGGCAACCGGCCGCACCCCGACCGCGCTTGCCGCGGCGGCGAGCAGCGAGGACTTCTCGAGGAACTGCCGTCGGTTGAGGGACTCGCGCTCGGACATGGGGCCTCCTCGCGGAAGGGCGCGGGCGGGCTACGCCGCCCGGCCGCCGAATGCTACCAGTTCCCCGCCGGCGGGGCGGACGGCAGGTCCCGCCGACGCCGTCGTCACGGCTGGATCTGCGGCGGGAAGCCGGCCTTCCACCACTGATCGAGCGCAGACCCCGGCGCGAGCGCGCCCTTGCCGGCGGCCGGCGATCCGGGCTTCGGCCGGAAGTCCTGCGCCGCGGGATCGACGAGCTGCGGGTCGGCGAGGATGGCGTCGCTGCCCGTGGTCGAGAGCACCCAGTCCTTCGCCCAGGCGGCCATGTAGAACGGGAAGACCGTCGCGTTCGTGTCGTGGACGAGGTTGCCCTCGATCGCGACGGCGCGACCAAGCCCGCCCGGGCCCCAGTCCTGGGAGTAGCCGATCTCGAACGGCTTGTCGAGGGCGAGCACGTTGTCGCGGATGCTCACGCCGCGCAGGTTCGTCGAGTGGATGTAGAGGCCGCCGATCAGCCAGTAGCCAGGGTCCCCCGCGGCGGAGCGGCCGTAGCCGTTGCGGTAGAAGGTGTTGTTGTAGACGGCGAGTTGCTCCCGCGGGTTGTCCTTTCCCCAGCGCGAGAAGTAGAGGCCGGGGCCCCGGTTCTCGAACACGAGGTTGTGGTGGATCCGGATGTCGCGTGTCACCGGGCCGTCCTCGGTCGAGATCGAGATGCCGACCTCGTTGTGGTGGACGACGTTCTCGCGCAGCTCGACGTCCTCGAGGACGCCGAACCAGCCGTCGACGTAGAGCCCCTGCCGGTCGTTGTTCCAGCAGTGGTTGTGGTGGACGACGCCGTGCGCGGAGGTCTCCTTGACGTCGATCGCCTCCTTCTTGTTGCCCGCGACCTCGTTCCACGCCACCTCGAAGCCCTTCGTGCCGGCGATCGAGATCGCCTCGTGGGGCGCCTCGCTGCCCGTGAACGGCCGGAAGCTCAGCGACATGTCGTTGGCGCCGGTGACGGTGTTGCCGAGGATCCGCACGTGCTCCGTGCCCTGCCAGGAGGAGATCCCCGAGGCGAAGCTGCCCCGCGACGAGCAGTTGACGACGTCCACGTGCCGGCTCGAAGCCACGTTGAAGCCGGCGAGGCGCGAGCCCTTGACGTGGAGGTTCCGCACGCGGACGTACGCCGACCCCTCGATCTGCACGGCCCCCTGCACCCACGGGTAGGCAGAGGCCCAGGGGATGTCGACGGAGGACGCGTCGAGCGTCGGCGTCGTCCCTTTCGCCCCGCGGATCTCGATCCAGGCGTCGGGGGTTCCCTGCTGCCGGATCACGATCGGCCCGGTGAGCTTCCACGTGCCGTCGAGCAGGACGAGCACGAGCCCGGGACGAAGCCGGGCGACGCCCGCCTCGATCGAGCGCAGGGGCTCGGACATCGTGCCGGCGGCGGAGTCGGAGCCGCCCGGCGAGACATAGATGCCGTTGGGGAGGGGGGCTTCGGCCGGGGCCGGGGTCCCGCTCGACGCGGACGGGCTCGCGCCGCCGCCGCCCCCCCCGCCGCAGGCGGGCAGGGACGCGAGGGCGACGACGGCGAGAGCGAGGCGGCGGGGCGGGGCCGGGCGAAGCGGCATCGAATCCTCCGGACCGCAAGCTTACCGAACCCGCGGCCCGCCTGGACGAGACCGTTCGGCTCATTGACGCCCCTCGCGGGACCGACTAACCTGACCTCGCTCGCCCTCGTCGAGCCGCTGCAGGAGACCCCGATGAAAGACCCCCGCCGCCCGCCCACCGTCCCCACCCGAGCGCTCCCCCGGAGGAGCTTCCTCGCGAGCGCGGCCGCCCTCACCGCGGGCTTCACGATCGTGCCCCGGCGCGTCCTCGGGGGCCAGGGGTTTACCGCCCCGAGCGACACGCTCAACGTCGCGGCGGTCGGGATCGGGGGCATGGGCAAGAACAACGTCGAGCGCTGCGCGGCCGCGGGCGAGAACATCGTGGCCCTGTGCGACGTGGACTTCGGCCACTCGGAGCCCGTGTTCGCGAAGTACCCCTCGGCGAAGCGGTTCAAGGACTACCGCGTGATGCTCGAGGAGGTGCCGGACATCGACGCGGTGATCGTGGCGACGCCCGACCACTCGCACGCGGTGATCGCGCTGGCGTGCATGGCGAAGAAGAAGCACGTCTACGTGCAGAAGCCGCTCACCCACTCCGTCCACGAGGCGCGTGTGCTGACCGAGGCCGCCCGCCGGTACGGTGTGGCCACGCAGATGGGCAACCAGGGGCACTCGGGCGAGGGCATCCGCCTCATCTGCGAGTGGGTCGCGGACGGGGCGATCGGCGAGATCCGCGAGGCCCACGCGTGGACGAACCGGCCGGTCTGGCCCTCCGGGGTCGAGGTGGACCGGCCGAAGGAGGCCCCCGAGCCGCCGGCCGGCCTCGACTGGGACCTCTGGATCGGCCCCGCCGCCCACCGCCCGTACCACCCCAGCTACCACCCCGCGAAGTGGCGCGCCTGGTGGGACTTCGGAACGGGCTCGCTCGGCGACATGGCCTGCCACATCGTGGACCCGGTCTTCTGGGCGCTGAAGCTCAAGTACCCGGTGGCGGTCGAGGCCAACATCTCGAAGTACTGGCAGGCGTTCTTCGAGCCGACCCCGCCCCGGCACGAGATGTTCCCGCGCTCGACGATCGTGCGCTTCCGCTTCCCCGCCCGGGAGAAGATGCCACCGGTGAGCCTCACCTGGTGGGACGGCGGCCTCATGCCGCCCCGCCCGCCCCGGCTCGAGCCCGGGCGCAAGATGGGCAACGACGACGGCGGGATCCTGCTGATCGGCGACGAGGGCACGATCATGGCCGGCTGCTACGGCGAGTCGCCCCGGCTCGTCCCCGAGTCGGACATGAAGAAGTACAAGAAGCGCCCGAAGCGGACGATCCCGCGCATCCCCGACGGCCCCGACGGCCACGAGCGGGACTGGCTCCGCGCCTGCAGGGGCGGCACGCCCGCGAGCTCGAGCTTCGACTACTCGGGCCCGCTGTCGGAGATGGTCCTCATGGGCAACCTCGCCATCCGCTTCCCCGACCGTGAGCTGCTCTGGGACGGGGCGACCATGAAGATCACGAACGACAAGGACGCGGACGCCTACGTGCGGCGCGAGTACCGGGAGGGCTGGGCCCTGCCCGTCTGAGGACGGCCCGGGTCGTCACCGGCTGAGCTTCAGGACCCACAGCGGCTGGCCGAGGAGGCGGGCCGGCAGGTCCGGGAGCTCGACCGCGACCTCCGAGCCCGACTTCGCGAACGTGAGCCCCGAGGGGCCGCCCACGAGCGAGACGGCCTTGACGTCGAGGGCGGCGGCGTCCTTCAGCACGAACCGCCGGCCCGGCCAGCGGGGCAGGATGGCGTAGACGTCCTTGCCCTTCGAGGTGAAGAACGCGTCGATCGCGGCCTCCCCCGGGCCCGGGCGGTCGACGAGCTGCGCCACGTCGTAGACCGAGTCGTACTCCTTGTCGTAGTCGACCTTCGGCACCGTCCCCGCGCCCCACTGCTTCGAGGCGGTGTGGGGCCGGGTGCCGTAGATCGCCTCGCCGTTCACCGCGAGCCACGCGCCCATCTCGGCGAGCCGCTCCTCCATGATCACCGGGATCGTCCCGTCGGCGGCGGGCCCGATGTCGAGCAGCAGGTTGCCCCCGCGGCTCACGATGTCGACGAGGACGATCAGCAGCTCGCGACCGGTCTTGTAGTGGCCGAGGTTCTCGGCCCGGTTGTAGCCGTAGGAGAAGCCCATGCCCCGGCTCTCCTCCCATGGGTGGTCGCCGGAGCTCATCCCCGGCGTGTACTCGGTCGTCCAGTAGCCGCCGTGCTTGTGGCGCGAGTCCTTGCCCCAGCGGTCGTTGATCACGACGTCGTCCTTGACCTTCGACTCGTTGAAGAGCCAGGCGAGCAGCTCCGGGCTCCGCCACTCGGCCGACGGCAGGTCCCACTCGCCGTCCGAGAAGATGAGCGCGGGCTCGTAGCGCGTCACCAGGTCCTTGAACTGGGGGAACATGTGCTCGCGCACGTAGCGCGGCTTGTCGGAGAGCCAGAGCGGGTTGTACCACTCGTAGAGCGAGTAGTAGAAGCCCATCTTCAGCCCCTTCGCCCGCACCGCCCTCGTGAGGTCGCCGAGCACGTCGCGCTTCGGGCCGACCTCGACCGCGTTCCACGGCCGGCCCCACGTCGCCGAGGCCTCCTTGCTGGGCCACAGCGCGAAGCCCTCGTGGTGCTTCGAGGTCAGCACCACGTACTTCGCCCCCGAGCGCTGGAACACGTCGGCCCAGTGGTCGGGGTCGTAGAGCTCCGCCCGGAACTGCGGGGCGAAGTTCTCGTAGCCGTAGTCGGCCCCGTACATCTTCTTGTGGTACTCCCACGTGCCCGCCTGGACGGGGTTCGGGTCCTTGCCCTTGCCGGCGGTGAGGGCGTTCCAGTACCACTCCGCGTAGGCCAGCTTGCCCGGGATCACCGGCGCGTAGGAGGGCACGGAGTACGTGCCCCAGTGGATGAAGATGCCGAAGCGCGCCTCGGTGAACCACGACGGCGTGGGCCGGCGGTCGATCGACTCCCAGGTGGGCTGGTACGGCTGGGCGAGGGCAGCGCCGGCGGCGCCCAGGAGGACGAGGGACAGGATGGCAGATCTCATGGCACGCTCCTCGAAGGAGGATCTTACCCCGGGAGCGCGCCAGGAGGTACGATGCCCGGCGTGGCGAGCGAGCTGAGCGACACCGACCCCGAGACCGAGCGCGTCCACCGCGCGATGCTCCGCGCCGCGACGCCGAAGCGCCGGCTGCAGCTCGCGCTCTCGCTCAGCCGGACGGTGATGGGCCTCTCCCGCGCCGGGATCGCCCGGCGCCACCCGGGCGCCTCGCCCGACGAGGTCGGCTTGATCTTCGTCGAGCTGAACTACGGCCGCGAGCTCGCGGACGAGCTCCGGGCCCACCTCGCCGCGCGGCAGCCGTGATCCCCGCCGACCTCCTCGCCGCCCTCGAGCCGGTCCTCGAGGCGCTGCGCGCCCTGGGCGTCCGCCACTACGTCGGGGGATCCATCGCGAGCTCGGTCCACGGGCTGCCCCGGGCGAGCGTCGACGTCGACGTGGTGGCGGAGCTCGCGCCCCGTCACGTGGATGCCTTCGTGGCCGCCCTCGGCGAGGCGTACTACGTCCCGGAGGCCCGCGTCCGGGACGCAGCGGCGCGCCGCCGGTCGTTCAACGTGATCCACCTCGCGACGATGGTCAAGGTGGACGTGTTCGTGTCGAGGGACCGCCCGTTCGACCGCCGCGCCTTCGAGCGCTCGCGGCCGGCGGCCACCGAGGGGGCGGTCGGCATCCCGGTCTCCTCGGCCGAGGACACGGTCCTCGCGAAGCTCGACTGGTTCCGCCGCGGCGGCGAGGCGTCCGAGCGCCAGTGGTCGGACGTGGTCGGCGTCCTGCGCTCCGCGGCGGGCCTCGACGAAGCCCACCTTCGCCAGGGCGCGTCCGAGCTGGGTGTGACCGACCTCCTCGAGCGCGCGCTCGACGAAGCCCGTCGCGCCTGAGACTCCGCAGCGGGCCCGCGATCGGGCTGCCCGACGGGTCAGGACGCGAGATGCAAGATTCAAGACCTGACCCCGTCCGCGGGGTGGACCCAGGGGGCGCGGTAGGGACGGCGCAGGAGGGCGTTCGCCTCGTCGTCGCCGCGGACGCGGCCGGCCGCGGCGTCCCAGTCGAGGGTGCGGCCGAGCTGCATCGCGACGTTGGCGAGGATGCACGCCGAGGTCGAGACGTGGCCCTCCTCGATGTCGGCCCGCGGGCGCTGACGCGTGCGGCGGCACTCGAGGAAGTCGGCGAGGTGGGCGCGAAGGGCCGAGGCGGCGTGCTGCTCCAGGCCCTCCTCGGTGCGGTCCTCCGGGAAGCGGTCGAGCTCGTAGAGGGCTTCGCGGCCGCGCGCCGGCCCGCCGTCGTTCGGCACGAAGTCGTACCGCATCGTGCTCGCCCGGAGGACCGCCTTCTCGCCGTAGAAGGTCGCCCCCCAGGCGTAGCTCGGGTCGGGGGCGGGCCCCACCGTCCGGTGCTGCCACACGACCTGCAGGTCGCCGTAATCGAAGGTGGCCGTCTGCACGTCCGTGATGTCGACCGTCGCCTCGGGGTGGAGCCGCATGCCCGCGCTGCTGATCCGCTTCGGGGCGCCGAGGTCGAGCATCCACCGGGTCATGTCGAGCATGTGGACGCAGAGGTCGCCGAGCAGCCCGTTGCCGTAGGCCATGAAGCTGCGCCAGCCGACGGGATGGACGCCGGCGCGGAACGGCCGCATCGGGGCCGGGCCCGTCCACATCTCCCAGTCGAGGGTGGGGGGCGGCGGGAGCTCCCTCGGGTTGCGGTCCCACTCGGCCGGGAAGTGCGAGAACAGCTCGACGAGCGCCACCCGGCCGAGCCGGCCGGCCTTCACGATCTCGTCGCGCGCCTCGATCAGGTGGGGGGTGCTGCGCCGCTGCAGGTTGACCTGGACGACCCGGCCGAGCCGGCGCGCCTCCGAGAGCATCGCCTGCCCCTCGGCCACGTCCACGCCGATCGGCTTCTCGACGTACACGTCGGCCCCCGCCCGCATCGCCTCGATCGCGGGCAGGGCGTGCCAGTGGTCGGGCGTCGAGACGAGGACCACGTCGAGGTCCCTCTCGGCCAGCATCGTCCGGTAGTCCCCGTACGTGCGGGGTCGCTTCCGCGACGCCTGGCGCGCCGCCACGCGGTCCGCCGCGTCCGCGAGCATCGCGGAGTCGACGTCGCACAGCGACACGACCTCGACCGGCGCGACCTGCAGGAGGCGGAACAGCGCCGACTTGCCGTACCAGCCCGTGCCGACGAGCCCGACCCGGACCCGCTCGTCGGCGAGGGCGGGAGCGAAGCGCCCCAGACCCGACACCGCGAGCGCCGCGCCGCCGCCCGTCTTCAGGAACGCCCTTCGCCGCATGTCGCCCCCTCGTGTCTCGCCCGCGATCAGGCCTTCGGCGCGAGCATCCCGTGCATCGTCAGCCAGCTCACGAAGGCCTCGAACCAGCCGGTGCTGGTCGTCTCCTTGGGGTACATGCCGAAGCCGTGGCCGCCCTGCTCGTAGAGGTGGAACTCGACCGGCCTTCCCGCCGCGCGCCAGCTCTCGATCAGCCCGAACCCGCCGCGCGCGAAGAAGGGATCGTCGGCGGCGAGGGCGACGAACAGCGGCGGAGCGTCGGCCGGGACGGTCGCCGCAGCCAGCGGCCCGTAGATGTTGCCGATGAACGCCGGCTTCGCGTCCTCCCCGACGAGCGCGGTCGCCATGGTGAGCATGGCGCCGGCCGAGAAGCCGACCATTCCGATGCGGTCCTTGTCGATCTTCCACTCGGCGGCGCGGCGGCGAATGAGGGCGAAGGCGGCGCGCGCGTCCGCGATCTGCGGCGCGAGGCGGGCCATCATCTCCTGCGGGTCGGGACGAGGAGGCCGGGCCCCGGTCCCCGAGAACATCTCCTTCATCGAACGCTCGAACCCGGCCATGTCCGCGGGGGTCTGGTTCAGCCGGTACTTGAGGACGAACGCCGCGACCCCGCGCTCGGCCAGCGCGCGGGCGACGTTCCACCCCTCGTTCTCCATCGACAGGGTCCGGAAGCCGCCCCCGGGGGCGACGACCACCGCGGCGCCGCTGGCCTTGGCCGGGTCGGGCAGGAACGGCGTGATCGTCGCCACCGTGACGTTGCGCGCGAACTTGCTGCCGTACTGGGAGTGCCACGATTCCGGGGCGGTCGCGCCGGGGAGAGGGCCGGTGCCGAGCTCGATCGCGGTCGGCTGATCGGGGATGGCGATCGGCGTCATCGTGTGGTCCAGCTGCGCGAACGCGGGCGCTGCCCACGCGAAGACGGCCACCAGAGCGGCCGCCGGAAACGTGCTGCGCCGTGTCGAAGGGAACGTCGAGGGTCTGGTCGTCATGCGAGGATGATACTCGCTCGAGCCGCGGTCGCGATGTAGGATCCCCGCCATGGTCGCCCCGGTCCGCCTCGCCCTCGCCGCCGCCCTCGCCGCCGCCCTCGCCCCGTCTCCCGCCACCACAGCCGGGCCGCGCGTCGTCCAATGGAAGCACCTCTCGACGGCGACCGGCGACCTCGCCGTGCCGAACGCGGGCGACCAGCAGACCTCCCTGGCCGTGGCCGACTTCGACGGCGACGGCACGAACGACTTCGCGGTCACCGAGCGCACGAAGGCCCCCTCCGTGGTGCTCTACCGCAGGACGAGGACGGGCTGGGACCGAATGGTCGTCGACGACCGCCCGCGGCACATCGAGGCGGGGTCGGAGGCGTTCGACATCGACGGCGACGGCGACCCGGACCTGCTCGTGGGCGGCGACGGGGCGAGCAACGAGGTCTGGTGGTACGAGAACCCCTCTCCGCGGATCGAGGCCACCGTCCCCTGGACGCGCCGCGTCGTGAAGGACTGGGGGGCGACCAAGCACCACGACCAGGCCTTCGGGGACTTCGACGGGGACGGCGCGGCCGAGCTCGCCTTCTGGAACCAGGGCGGCCGCGCCCTCTACGTGTGCGAGGTCCCCGCGAAGCCCCGAGCGGCCGAGCGCTGGGCGTGCGCCGCGGTCTACACGTGGAGCGACGACTCGGAGATGCTCCAGCGGCAGACGAAGCCCTACCCCGCCTTCAAGGCGGTGAACGAGCACGAGGGCCTCGCGGCGGCGGACATCGACGGCGACGGCGTCGTCGACATCGTGGGCGGGGGCCGCTGGTTCAAGCACCGCGGGGGCACGACCTACGACGCGAACGTGATCGACGCCTCGTACCAGTTCACGCGCGCGGTGGCCGGGCAGCTCGTCGAGGGGGGGCGCCCCGAGGTCGTCCTGACCGTCGGCGACGGCTGGGGCCCCCTCGTGCTCTACGAGTGGCGGAAGGGGGTCTGGGTGCCTCGGGTGGTCCTGCCCGAGGTCGACTGTACCCACTCGGTCGCCCTCGTGGACTTCGACCGCGACGGCCACCTCGACATCTGGGTGGCCGAGATGCGCCTCGACGGGGGCAACCCCGACGCGAGGAGCCAGATCCTGTTCGGCGACGGCAGGGGCGGCTTCGAGCCGGTGGTCATCTCCGAGGGCTTCGAGCTGCACGAGTCGGAGATGGCCGACCTCGACGGGGACGGCGACCTCGACGTGGTCGGCAAGCCCTACGGCTGGAGCGCCCCGCGCCTCGACGTCTGGATCAACGAGGGAGAGCCGCTCGAGCACCTGTTCCGCAGCGGCGACGAGGGCTACCGTTGCTTCCGGATCCCGGCCATCGTCACCACGAACGCAGGCGCCCTGCTGGCGTTCGCCGAGGGCCGCCGCGACGGCTGCGGCGACACGGGCGACATCGACCTCGTGCTGAAGCGATCGGAGGACGGCGGGCGGTCGTGGGGGCCCCTCGCCGTGGTCTGGAGCGACGGGACCAACACCTGCGGCAATCCCGCGCCCGTCGTCGACCGCCGGACGGGCAGGGTCTTCCTGCTGTCGACGTGGAACCTCGGGGTGGACCACGAGGGGCAGATCATCGACGGCACGAGCCGGGACACGCGCCGGGTCTTCGTCCTGTCGTCGGAGGACGACGGGAGGACCTGGTCGGAGGCGCGCGAGATCACACCGGACGTCAAGAAGCCCGACTGGACCTGGTACGCCACCGGACCGGTCAACGGCATCCAGCTCCGCGCCCCGGCGCACCGGGGCCGCCTGGTCGTCCCCTGCGACCACGTCGAGGCGGGGACGAAGAGGGCCTTCTCGCACACCATCCACTCGGACGACGGAGGCGAGACGTGGATGCTGGGCGGCTCGACGCCGGCCGACGGGGTGAACGAGTCGACCGTGGCCGAGCTGCCGGACGGCACGCTGGTGCTCAACATGCGCAACCACGGGGCCCTGCGCGTGCGGCAGGTGTCGCTGAGCCGCGACGGGGGCGCCACGTGGTCCGCGCCGACCGGCGACGACGTGCTCGTCGAGCCGGTGTGCCAGGCAAGCCTGCTGTGGTCCGAGCACGCGAGCCGCGGGCCGGTCCTCGCGTTCTCGAATCCCGCGAGCCGGACGTCGCGCCGCCGCATGACCGTCCGGCTGTCGCACGACGGAGGGCGGTCGTGGGGACGCCAAGCCCTCGTGCACGCCGGTCCCTCCGCCTACTCGAACCTCGTCACGCTGCCGAACGGAAACCTCGCGATCCTGTTCGAGGGCGGAGCATCGAGCCCGTACGAGGGCATCGTCTTCAGGGAGCTGCCGATCGACAGGTTCGAGCCCGTGACGTCCCGCCCGAGCTCGCGTCCCGGGGACGGGTCCCGATAGGAAGCTGCGGTAGTCTCCTCCCCGGGAGGTGGGGATGGTGAGGGTCCGGCTCGAGCCGCGGGGCCTCGCGCTCGAGCTGCCGCGCGGGGCGGCGCTCGCGGACCCCCTCGCCGCGCTCGGGGTGGAGCTCCCGTGCGGGGGGCGGGGCGAGTGCGGGGGCTGCCGGGTCCGCGTGCTCGCGGGCGAGCTCGCGGCCACGCGGGAGGACCGGGCGGTCCTCGGCGAGGAGCGCGTGGCCGCCGGGTGGCGTCTCGCCTGCCTCGCCCGGGCCGAGGGCGACGCGACGCTCGAGGTCGAGGAGTGGCGCCACCCGATCCTGGGGGACGAGACCCCGTTCGAGTTCACGCCGCGCGACGGCGTGGGGGTGGCGGTGGACCTCGGGACCACGACGCTCGTGGCCCAGCTCGTGGACCTCGGCCGCGGGGCCGTCCTCGGCGTCGAGACCGCGCTCAACCCCCAGGCCCGCTTCGGGTCGGACCTCATGACCCGCGTGGAGGCCGCCCTCGCCGGCGAGCCGCTCGCGTCCGTGATCCGCGAGGAGATCGGGGGGCTCGTCGCGTCGCTCCTCGACGGGAACGCCGTCGCCCCCGGCCGGCTCGCCCGCGTGGTGCTCGTGGGCAACACGGCGATGCACCACCTCTTCGGCGGTCTCGACGTCGCGCCGCTCGCCGCCTTCCCCTTCGAGACGCCGAGCTCCGGCCCCCTCTCGTGGCGGGCGGAGGCGCTCGGGTGGAGCTGCGCCGCGGGGGCCGAGGTCGTCTTCCTCCCCTGCCTCGGCGGGTTCGTCGGGAGCGACGTGCTCGCCGGGATCCGCGCCACCGGCCTCGACCGCACCGACCAGCCCTCGGCCCTCTGCGACCTCGGGACGAACGGCGAGATCGTCGTCGGCACCCGGGGCCGCCTCTACTGCGCCTCGGCCGCCGCCGGCCCGGCCTTCGAGGGCGCGCGAATCTCCTGCGGCATGCGGGCGGCCGCGGGCGCGGTCACCGCCGTCGGCGTGACGGACGGCCGCCTCGTCCCGCACGTGCTCGGCGGCGGACCGCCACGCGGGATCTGCGGGAGCGGCCTCGTCGACGCCGTGGCGCGGGGGCTCGAGATCGGCCGGATCGAGCCGAGCGGCCGCCTCTGCGGTGGAGCCACCACGCTCGATCTCGGCGACGGCCTCGCCCTCACCCGGAGGGACGTGCGCGAGCTGCAGCTCGCCAAGGGCGCCCTCGCGGTGGGGCTGCGCCTGCTCTGTCTGCGCGCGGGGACGACGAGCGCGCGCCTCGCGCGCCTGCGGCTCGCCGGCGCGTTCGGGAACTACGTGAGCCGGGAAAGCGCGCGGCGGATCGGCCTGTTCGACACTCCGCCCGAGCGCGTCAGCTCGGCCGGCAACACGGCCCTCCTCGGCGCGAAGCTCGCCCTCTTCGACGACGACCTCGAGTCGCGTGAGCTGCGCTCGCGGGTCGTCCACGTGCCCCTCGCCTCCGAGCCCGGCTTCGCGGACGCCTTCGCGGAGGCCATGGCGTTCCCCGCCTGAGCGACAGCGCTCGGCCCTCGACGGGCCGCCCTCCCTTCTCCCCGGCGAGGGCGCGCCGGAGGGGTCGGCGGCGCCGAGCGGCGGTATGATCCGGGGCCATGACGCGCGCCTTCCTTCTCTCGCTCTTCACCCTCTCCTCGTCCCTCCCCGCCCTCGCCGCCGAGCCGCCCGCGCCGTTCGCGCTGCGCGACGGCGACCGCGTCGTCTTCTACGGCGACAGCATCACGCAGGAGGGCGGCTACGCCCGCCTCGTCGAGGAGTACGTGAGGACCCGCTTCCCCGCGTGGGACGTGCGCTTCCACAACGCGGGAGTCGGCGGCGACACCGTGAGGGGCGGCTGGGCGGGCGACGCGGCGACGAGGCTCGAGCGCGACGTGATCGCCTGGAAGCCCACGGTCGTCACGATCATGCTCGGGATGAACGACGGCGGCTACAAGCCGTTCGACCCGATGACGCTCGCGCAATTCGGCGAGGGCTACCGGGCGATCGTCGCGAAGCTGAAGGCGACCCGGCCCGGCGTGCGGCAGACGCTGATCCTCTCGTCCCCCTTCGACGACGTCTCGCGCCCGCCGCTGTTCGCGCCCGGCTACGACGACGTGCTACGCCGCCTCGGCTGCTACGCGACGGCGCTCGGGGCGCAGGAGGGTGCGACGGTGGTCGACTTCCGCAACCCGCTCAACGCCGGGATCGCCGCCGTCGCGAGGGACAACCCCGAGCTCGCCCGGCTCGTCATCCCCGACCGGGTCCACCCCGGGACGGCGGGGAAACTCGTCATGGGCGCGACCCTGCTGCGGGCCTGGAACGCGCCGCCTCTGGTCACGCACGTCGAGATCGACGCGGCGTCGAAGACCGTGAGCGCGGCCGAGAACACCGAGGTGGGTGGCCTCGCCGTCGTGGACGGCGGCCTCGCCTGGACGCAGGCGGACCGCTCGCTCCCCCTCCCGCTGAGCTTCGACGACGCGGACACCGAGCTCGCGCAGAGGGCGGGCGCCGACCTCGAGGGCCTCGCCCGCCAGCCGCTCGCGGTTCGAGGCCTCGCCGCCGGGCGGTACGAGCTCCGGATCGACGGCCAGGTGGTCGGCCGGTTCACCGAGGCGGAGCTCGCAGCCGGCGTGAACCTCGCGCGCTTCGACACGCCGATGCGGCGACAGGCCTTCCGGGTGAGGTGGTCGGTCGGCGACAGCCATGAGCGGCAGCGGGTCCGGCGGCAGCTCATGGCTGGGGCCCCGAACGACCCGGCCGCGAGCGCCACGGCCGAGTCCCTGGCCGCGGTCGACGAGGCCGCCCAGGCGCAGCGCTCGAAGGACGCGGCCCCGCAGCCACGTCGGTACGAGCTCGTCGTGGTCCCCTGAGACGCAGGCGAGGCGCCTGCGCTCAGCGCGGCGCGCTCGCTCCGCGCAGCCGGGCCTTCTCGACCTTCCCCATCGCGTTTCGGGGGAGCGCCTCGAGCCGGGTGAACGCGCGGGGCACCTTGAAGGACGCCAGCGCCCGGCGACACGCCGCGTCGAGCTCCCCCGGGTCGGCGTCGCCCGCGAAGAAGGCGACCGGCACCTCGCCGCGCACGGGGTCGGGCGCTCCCACCACGGCCGCCTCGCGCACCCCGGGCTGCTCCAGGATCACGTCCTCGACCTCGCG
The DNA here is from genome assembly GCA_964561785.1 of uncultured Acidobacteriota bacterium. Lineage (GTDB taxonomy): Bacteria > Acidobacteriota > Vicinamibacteria > Fen-336 > Fen-336 > DATBSL01. Next base: position 60,707 of record CAZLRF010000026.1, read on the forward strand.
GGGGTACACGTTGAAGCCCCCGTTGAGAATGAGCTCGCTCGCCCGGCCGCGCAGCGTCACGTAGCCGTCGGGAGAGCGCTCGCCGACGTCGCCGGTGCGGAACCAACCGTCGGCGAAGGCGTCCGCGGTGGCGTCGGACCGGCGCCAGTAGCCGGCGAAGACGGCCGGGCCGCGCACGAGGATCTCGCCCGGCGCGCCGTCGGGCACGTCGCGCCCCTCCGCGTCGACGATCCGCAGGTCGACCCCGGGCAGCGGCCGCCCCACCGTCCCCGGCCGCCGCTCGCCGTCGTACGGGTTCGAGACGCTCATCAGCGTCTCGGTCATCCCGTAGCGCTCGAGGATCGCGTGGCCGAACTTCGAGAGGAACGCCTCGAAGACGGGCGCGGGCAGGGGCGCCGACCCGGAGACGAAGAGGCGCATCCCGGCGCCGATGCGCCGGGCCGCCTCGTCCGGCAGCTCGAGCAGGCGCACGTAGACCGTTGGCACCCCGAAGAAGAGCGTCGGCCGGAACTCCTCGAAGAGCGCCCCGGCCGTCTCGTGCTCGAAGCGCGGGACGAGGCGCATCCGGCAGCCGCTCGCGAGCCACGAGCAGACGCCGTTGCCGAGGCCGTGGACGTGGAAGAGCGGCAGCACCGCGAGGTAGCGATCCGCGGCCGTGATGCGCCAGGCCTCGACGAGCGTGCGCGCGTTCGCGGCGAGGTTGCCGTGGGTCAGCACCGCCCCCTTGGCCCGGCCTGTCGTCCCCGAGGTGTAGACGATCGCGGCCGGCGTGTCGTCCCGCGGCTCCCCGGCCTCGCCGGCCCCCGGGGCCTCGCCCGGCGGCGCCGCGGCGATCGCTTCGAGCTCCTCCACGTCCCACGCGGGCGTGCCGGACGGGACGAAGGAGGCCCGTTCCCGCGTCGTGACGACCGCCCGCGGCTCCGCGTCCGAGACGACGTGAGCGACCTCGCGCTCGCGGTAGAGGGCGTTCACGGGCACGAGGATCGCCCCGAGCTTCAGGCCGGCCAGAAAGAGGTCGAGGAACGGGAGGCCGTTCTCGAGCAGCACGGCGAGGCGGTCGCCGGGGCGGACGCCGCGCCGGTGAAGGACGCCGGCCATCCGCGAGGAGCGCGCGTCGATCTGCCCGAACGTGAGCGACACGACATCGCCGCCCGCGGGGCCGACCTCGACGGCCGGCTCGTGCGCCCGGCCCACGAGGGCCGGCGCGAAGAGGTCGAGGAGCGGGCCACGGCTCACGAAGACGAGCGTAGCCGGTTGGAGCGAGAGCAGGAAGCATTGGCGAGCCTCGCCGGCGGATCCCCACGGCAAGTGAACGGCCGGTTCATCCCGCGCGGCGGGCGCGGGCGCGGCCCTACTCGCGCACGACCGCCAGGTCCCAGGGCCCCAGCGCCAGCGCGTCGCCGGCCTTCACCGCCCGGCCGGAGACGAGCTCCGTCCCCGGGCCGCCGACGTGGGGCGCCGACTGGGGCTTCGCGGAGAAGTTCAGGTAGAACCGGACGGGCCGGTCGTCCTTCCCCACGCCCTCGCGCAGGCGCACCTCCCGCGGGAGGCCGGCCGGGGGCACGATCCCCGCCTGCTTGAGCACGTCGGCCACCACCCTCTCCTGGAGCGTGTCGGTCAGCACGGACGCCTGGTACGTGACCGAGCCCTGACCCCACGCGTTGCGGGTGATCGCGGGGTGGCGGCCGAAGAACGGGTGGTCGTAGAAGGCGAGGGGCGCGGCCGTCTCGACGAGGAGCAGGTCCGCCCAGACCGAGGCGCGGTTCTCGGGGAAGGCCTTGAACGGGTCGCCCCTGAGGGGCAGCGGCTCGCGCAGCGTCGAGAACTCCTGGTAGGACACGCCGGCCGCCTCGCGCAGCGGACCCGGCGCCCGGGTGGGGCGCACGGTGCTCCACTCGTTCGTGAAGCCGCTCTTGAAGGTCAAGAGGACGTGACCGCCGCCCTTCGCGAAGTCGGCGATCTTCCCGAGCAGCGCGTCGCTCGCGACGTAGAGCGGAGGCACGAGCAGAACGTCGTATCCCGTGAAGTCCGGCTCCTCGGCGAAGACGAAATCGGCCCCGACGTTCAGCCGGTACAGCGCCCGGTGGAGCTGGTCCTCGACGCTCAGGTAGCCGGCCTTGTCCGAGATCGGCATGAACTGGATCCCGTGGTGCGAGTCGACGCTGTGCAGGATCGCCACGCGGTTCCTCGGCGCGCCCCCCGCCACCTCGGGCCCCAGCCGCCGCAGCTCGGCCCCGATCCGCGTCGCTTCCTCGTACACGCGGTTCGGCTCGAGGTCGTGGCCGAGGAGCCCCTTCCAGTAGGTCTCCTGGCCGGAGTGCAGCGAGTGCCAGTGCCAGTACGCCACCATCCGCGCCCCGCTCGCCACGTGGGCCCAGGCCTGCAGACGCAGCTGGCCGTCCCAGGGCGGGAACTGGCCCTTCGCGTCCCAGCCGATCGCCTGGGCGTTCGTCTCGGTCACGAGGTACGGCGCCCGCTTCATCGAGCGCGTGAAGTCGCCCATGAACGCGATCCACCAGCCGTCGAGCCCGTCCTGGGTGTCGTGGTAGGGGTTGATCGCGGCCACGTCGAGGAACCGCGAGATGTCCCACGAGTCGACCGCGTGGCGGGTCGCGCCGTGGAAGTCCTGGGTGACCCACTGGGTGGGCGGCACGTACTCGCGGAGGATCCGCGCCTGCCAGCCGAGGAAGTCGGTCACCAGCGAGCGCTGGTAGCGCTCCCACTCGAGCTTCCAGCCGGGGTTGAGGATGCCGTCGCGGGGCGGCAGGTGGTCCCACGAGTCCACGAGCTGGCCCCAGTAGACGAGCCCCCACGCCTCGTTCATCCTCTCGACCGTGCCGAACTTCCGCTTCAGCCACTCCTTGAAGCCCGCCTGCACCGCCGGTCCCGCCGTCCCGTAGGCGCCGGTCTCGTTGTCGACCTGCCAGCCGATGACGCCCGGGTGCTTCGCGTAGCGCTCGGCGATCTTCCGGATGATCCGCTCCGAGTACTGGCGGTAGACGGGGTGCGTGATGTCCATGTTCTGGCGCATCCCGTAGAACTCGCGGGGCGTGCGCACCTGGCCGAGGGGCATCACCATGACCTCGGGGTGCTTCGCGTAGAGCCAGGGCGGGATCGAGTAGGTGGGCGTGCCCATGACGACCTCGATCCCGGCCGCGTGCATCGCGTCGACGATCCGGTCCATCCAGGCGAACTGGAACTCGCCCTCGCGGGGCTCCCAGCTCGTCCAGGTGGACTCGCCCACCCGGACGACGGTGATCCCCGCCCGCTTCATGAGCTCGACGTCCTTCGCGAGCCTCTCGTACGGCATGTACTCGTGGTAGTAGGCGGCGCCGTAGAGCACGGCGTCGAACGCCGCCGCGGGCCGGGGCGGCTCGGCGGCGGGGGCCGTTCCCCCGAAGAGGACCGCCAGAAGGGCGGCGGCGAGCGTTGCGGGACGGGAAGCGGGGCGGTTCATGGGCAGGCCTCCGGTCGTCGCCCGAAGTCTAGTCCAACCGACTCGCTGACCCGGGTCCAACCGACTCGCTGACCCGCGACCGCCGCGTCAGGCGAAGGGGTTCTCGATGCGAAGGCCCCGGATCACCCGGCCGGACTGGAGGTCCTCGGTGTAGAGGACCCGTGCGCCCGACACCGCCGCGCCGGCCACGATCAGGGAGTCGTAGAAGCGGAAGCCGGTCTCCGTGTGGATGGCGAGCGCGTCCCGGAGGAGCTCAGGAGACGGAAACACGTGGCAAAGGGGAGCCAGCACCTCGTCCAGGTAGTCCGACGCCTCCCGCGGGGTGAGGGGCCGCTCGAAACGGTGCAGGGCGACGTTGAGGAACTCCTGTGCGACCTGCCAGCTGATGACTCCTTCGCCGGTTTCCAGGGCACCCCGCACGAGCTCCCGTGCCCGAGACCGCTTCGCCGGCGCCGAGGAGTCGAAGGTGTAGACGAAGACGTTGGTGTCCAGGAAAGAGTCAGCGGGCATTCATCTCGTCCCGCGTGAACGGCCCGCCGCTGCGCGCGTGCGCGAGGCGCTTCATCAGCGCATCGAAGCGGTCCTTCCGCCCGCGGTCCGCCGTCAGCTCGGCGAGCCAGTCCCGGAACATCTGGTTGAGCGTCGTGGACCGACGCCGGGCCAACTCGCGCGCGCGCTGCAAGGAACGGTCATCGGCACTGAGGGTGACGTTCTTCACGGTATCAGTGTACACGACCTTCGTATGCACTGGCCTGAGACCCGCTGTCTGTGGCCTTCGAGGGCCGGCGGGTCAGCCACTGCCTCGCCGCGACGAGGAGGCTGGGGCCGTACTCGAGGGCCCGCCACTCCCAGCCGAGGGCCCAGCGCTCCCCCGACTGCCACGCGGGGTACGCGAGGTAGGCGAGCGAGACGGTGCCGGTGAAGAGGAGGGCGGCCGGCTCGTCGCGCAGGACGAGGAGGGGCAGGAGCCACAGCGCGTACCAGGGCAGGACGTTCGGGCCGAGGAGGAGCCACGCGGCGACCACGGCGGTGGCCGCGGCCACCGGCTCGACCTTCCGCCAGGCGAGGACGAGGGCGAGGGCGAGCGTGAGGAGCCCGCCCGCGCGCACCGCGGCCTGGTGCGAGCCGAGAAGCGCGGCGAGCGGGGCGAAGAGCGTCTCGTTGAAGAGCCAGAACTGCGAGTACTTCGACAGGCTCAGGAACATCGTCTTGCGCGAGGACTCGTCGAGGTAGGGGACGAAGAGCGCCGCGGCGAGGGCGAGGGACGCGAGGACGTGCCACCACCGGTACCGGCGCGCCCACGCCGCCGCGACGAGGCCGGGCAGGTACTTCGAGGCGAAGCCGGCGCCGGCGGCGAGGGCGGAGAGGAGCGGCCGGTCGAGCGCGAGGGCGAGGAGCGCGGCCGTCATCCACATCATCCCGAAGGCGTCGTTGTGGCCGCTGCCCGCGATCTCGACGAGGGCGAGCGGGCTCCAGGCGAGGACGAGCAGGCGCTCGGGCGGCTGGCGCCTTCGCCGCAGGAGGAGGGCGAGGAGGCCGAGCGTCGCCAGCTCCGACGCGACGAGGAACGCCTTCATCGCGCCGAGGGAGTCGTGGACCGCGACGACCGCGCGCGTCGCGAGGACGAAGAGCGGCGGGTAGACGGCCGTGTAGTCCTTGTGGTTGAGGTCCTCGTACACCGCGTCGCGCAGCGCCTCCCACCGGGGCGAGTCCGGCCGGTCGCTCCAGCGGTAGGGGTTGCCGCCGTGGAGCTGGACGCGACCCTCCCAGACGTAGCGGTTGACGTCGGTGCTGAGCAGCGGCGGGGCTGCGACGAGGAGCGCCCGCCACGCGAGCGCCGTGCCGAGGCACAGGAGCAGGCCGCGGCGCGAGAGCCCCCTCGAGGCGGCGAGGGCCGCGAGGTACGCGGCGAAGGCGAGACCGAAGGAGAGGAGGTGGGGGCCGATGCGCGAGGGCGGAGGCGGCCCGAGGGCCCACGAGAGGACGCAGGCGGTGAGGACGGCGCCGGCCGCGAGGAGCGTCGCCACCCGGCCGAGTCCCGGGGGAAGCGCGTGGCGCAGGATGGTCGCGACGATCTTGGTACCCGCGCCGACCGTGCCGCGCACGGTGCCGCTCACCTTGCTCCGCCCGAGGCGCGGCCGGTAGTCGACGGGCACCTCGACCACCCGGAGGCCGAGGCGCGCCGCCTTCACCTGCATCTCCACGGTCCAGCCGTAGTTGCGGTCCCGCATGTCGAGCCGGCGCAGGGCCTCGGCCGTGATGGCCCGGAACGGCCCGAGGTCGGTGGCCCGCGAGCCCGTCAGGACGTTCATGAGGCCCACGCACGCACGGGTGCCGAGGACCGCGTGCCAGGGGTGGGCTCCTCTCTCGCGGCGTCCCCGGTTGCGGGATCCGATCACGAGGTCGGCCCGCCCCTCGAGGATCGGCGCGACGACCTCGGTGAGCTGCGCCGGGTAGTCGGAGTGGTCGCCGTCGAGGAAGACGATCACGTCGGCGTCGCCCGCGGCGGCGATGCCGGCGAGGCAGGCGTGGCCGTAGCCGCGCCGGGGCTCGCAGACGACCCGCGCCCCGGCCGCCCGCGCCGCCTCCGCCGTGCGGTCGCGCGAGCCGTTGTCGACGACGATCACCTCCGACACGATCCGCGGGATCTCGCGGAGGACGGCGGGGATCGCCTCCTCCTCGTCGAGGGCGGGGATGACGACGACGATGCGGGGCTCAGCCATTGAAGAGGCAGTCTAG
>CAZLRF010000027.1:0-65908 GCA_964561785.1 uncultured Acidobacteriota bacterium
GCCGGCCGCCCTGCGCGACCCGGAGGGTCGTCTGGCGGCCGTCCTCGTACACCACCGTCCCCCCGATCCTCTTGATGGCGTTCTGATGGTTGCGGAGGATCTGGAGGCCGCTCGGCTTCGGGCCGTCGCCCTCGTCGAGCCAGTAGGTGATGCGGTAGGTCGCGCCCTCCACTGCCTTCGTCTGCTTGGAGTCGACCTGGAACTCGCACCGGTCGAATCCCGTGTGGCTGTAGGCGGAGATGTGGAAACCCGGCATCCGGGTGAAGAGCGGATGGTCCTTGCTGCCCTTGACGTCCTTCGAGGCGGCGGGGGCGGCGACCGCCACGGAAGCCGCCAGCGACAGGAACGCCGTGATGGCTGAGAGCGTGAGAGACGTCTTGTCACTCCTCATGGTTTCTCGGTCCTCTTCGTCGTGATCGTATCGCCGCTGGCAAGGCCCGCCGATCACATTCCTCTCTTCCCGCTCGAACCACCCGAACGGCCTTTCTCCACCGATGCCGGGGCGGCGCCCCGCGAGGAGCGGAGGCGTATCACCCCGGGGGCCGACGCCGCCAACGCGACCGAAACCTCGGCAGGATGAAGACCGCGACTGCCGGGACGAGGCGGCCCCGGGAGAGGAGCTCGACGTCTCGATGGGCGGCCGGGGCCGCGCGGGTGGTAGGTGACGAGCGTCTTCGGGGCGGCCTCTTGAGTTCCTCGCCGAAGGGCCGCGTGATCGCGAGGTCCTTCGCCGTCTCGACGTTCGCGGTCGCCGCCGAGCACGAAAATCACGGGGCGTGACCCGTAGCGCCTCCCCACGAAGCGGTCGCGCAGGTACAGTTCCGCCTCCTCCCGGGTCAGGCGGTGCAGGAGCGACCAGGCGGTGTCGGCGAGATAGAAGAAGGGCTGGCCGTCGGGATCGTAACCGAAGGCCACCACCGGGGGGCGATTCGACGCGCGGGCCGTTTCTCTCTAGCGGCGCCCGAGGACGGTCAGCGCCTTCTCGCCGAAGTACTTGACGATGAGCCGGTTCCACGAGGCGCCGCTGCGCAGGTTCTCGAGGTAGGCGTCGAGCTCGGCCCGCAGCTTCGTGTCCGGCTTGCGCACGCCCCACGCCGCGCGGGACGGCTCGCCGAGGAAGACGCCCGGCTCGAGGCCGGGGTGGCGCGCGGTGGCCAGCGTGAAGTCCGAGATCGTCATGACCACGGCTCCGATCCGGCCGGCGGCGAGCGCCTCGAGCATAGGCTGGGTGTCGGGGAAGTACTCGACCTGCGTCTCGGGGACGCCCGCGGCGAGGGTCTCGCGGGCCCAGGTCGTGCTGCGGATCGTCCCGACCTTGCGCGTCCGGAGCTCGTCCACGCTCTTGACTGCCGAAGTGGGCCTGTGCGTGACGACGAGGTGGCGCACCGGAAGCACCTCGGCCGTGAAGTCGATCTGCTTCCGCCTCTCCGCCGTGTCGACCAGGCCCACGATGACGTCCCCGTCGCCGCGGAGAAGGGCCGGGATGCGGTCGGTGAAAGCCTTGACCGGCACGATCTCCAGCTTCAACCGCTTCAGGCGGGCGAAGCCCTCGAGCATCTCGCGCTCGAGCCCGGGCTTCGACGGGTCGGGGTCGAAGTCGAACATCTCCGGCTGCTCGCCCTCGGCCGCGATCACCCGCAGCGCGCCGCGGGTCTGGATCTCGGGCAGGTCGACGGGGGCCGCCGCCACGGGGGCGACGAGGAACGCGACGAGTCCGAGAGAGGCGAGAGCGCGCACGGGAGGCCTCCTTGGAGTGGCTTTCGGCATGTTAACCCCGGGCGCAACCGACGAGCCGCGCCCCGAGGTTCTAGGGGACGCGCGCGCCCTCGCGCACGAACACCGGCAGGACGTCGAGGGGGGCGGGGTAGGCTCTCAGCCACCGGCCGCCGTCGGCGGTCATCTTCGTCCGGTAGTCCATCCAGCGCCCCTTCGGCAGGTAGACGTCGCGGACCACCGCGCCCTTCGCGACCACCGGGGCCACGACCACGTCCGGGCCCAGCATGAACTGGTCCGTGATGCGGAACGTCTCGGGGTCGTCGGGGGCGTGGTAGAAGAGCGGGGCGAGGATCGGCTCGCCGGTCCGCGTCGACTCCTCGGCCAGGCGGTAGGTGTAGGGGGCGAAGGCCACGTGCAGCCGGCTCGCCTCGCGGCACAGCCGGACGGCCTCCGGGCCGTGGTGCCAGGGCCCGACCGAGAACTGCAGCAGGGGCATGAGGGCCGAGGCCTGCGCCCAGCGCACGAGCAGCTCGGGCTCGATCACGTCCCCGTCGTACTGGTTGCCGCCGACCATGTCGGGCATGAGGAAGAAGAAGCCGCGGAGCGACGTCGTGAGCGCCTCGGGGACGAGGGCGGCGAGGCCGTTCTCCTTCCCCCAGACCGAGTTCTTGTCGATGAGGCGCTGGACGATCCCGAGCGGCTGGGACTCGATGCCGACGCGCGTCTCGTTCCAGCCGTAGTGCGCGGTCGCCACCTCGTTGTAGAGGTCCGGGTACTGCGCGGCGGTCATCGGCCGCATCGGCTGGGCGTCGCGGACCACGAAGTGCACGTCGCCCCCGTCGAACTTGAAGCCGTCGAACCCGAAGTCGCGCATGAGGGCGTCGAGCCGGGAGCGGAAGAGCGCCGCCGCCGCCGGGTTCGTGAAGTCCCACACCGCGGCCGGCCCGTTCCACCACCGGATCAGCCCGGCCCGCCCGGTCGCGTCGCGCAGGAGGAGCCCGTCGTCCCGGTGCGCCGCGTACGTCCTCGTGTCGGGGTTGACGAACGGGTGGACCCAGAGCGTCGACCGGAAGCCCATGCGGTGCAGCTCGTCGTTCATGGCCCTCGGGTCGGGGAACTTCGCCGGGTCGAAGTCCATGTCCCCGTAGTGGACCTCCCACTTGTCGTCGAGCTCGAGGACGCCCGCCGGGAGGTCGTTCGCTCGGATGGCCCGCGCGAACTCGAGGACCTTCGCCTGGTCGACCGCGGCCTTGTGCTCGACCCAGGTCGTGTAGATCGGCAGGCGGAAGTACTCGGCCGGGGGGACCCGGCGCGGGTAGCCGACGTCCCGGGTGAACCGCCGCACGACCTCGCGCACGTCCTTCGCGACCATGAGGTCGTACTCGAGCGCGGAGGCGAGGGGCATGCTCACGCGCAGGAGGCCGTCCGCCTTCCCGTCGACGACCTCGTTCACCGAGTAGCGGAAGTCGAGGGGCGTGCGGACCCGGAGGCCGACCCCGCCCGTCGTGTACCAGAAGGGGGTCGCCTGGGAGAGGCCGCTCACGAGGAAGGTCGGGCGGACCATCGAGGCGTCGTTGAGCGGCCAGACCTGCGGGTCGCGGAACCCCTGGAAGCCTCCGCCGTACCAGAAGCCGGAGGCTTCGAGCTTCCAGGCGAAGCCGGGCACCATGTCGGCCTCGGACACGAGCAGGCGGACGGTGAGGCGCAGCGCGTCGTCGAAGGGCCGGACCTCGATCCGCGCCACCGAGTCCTTGACGCTGGTCGCGTAGTCGAGGACCACGGCCTCGTCGACGCCCTTCCCCTCGCTCGTGGCCCTCAGGAGAGCGCCGATCGTCTGAGTGCCCGGCCCCTTCGGGAACGCTCCGCCCGGGCCGCTCGCCGCCCATCCGTCGAGGACCGTCCGGCCCTCGCGGACGACGACCAGCGTCGCGGCCTGGCGCGCGAAGCGGGCCTCGAACCCACGGGTGAGGATCGCGACGCCCTCGGGCGTCTCGCGGACGTCGAAGGGGGCGGCCGGGAGGGCGGCGGCGAGGACGAGCAGGGCGCAGGCGGCGGCGACGCGGGGGAGACGGGCCAAGGAGGCCCTCCTTTCGTGGAAGACGGTGAAGGGGTCAGATCTTGAATCTGCTCATGAACGGGGTGCATCCCCTTTCCGAGTGACGACGCTCCGCCTCATGCATCAATTCAAGATCTGACCCCCGAGGCGGATGGTCTGGTCGCCCGGGCGGAGGGGGCGGGTCGCGCCGCGCCAGGAGAACGTGCCGGCGAGGCCGGGGGGAAGGGAGATCGTCGCTTCGAGCGCGTCGCCGTCGCGGCGGTAGGAGACGGCGAGGGGGCCGGACGGATGTGGGAGGCGCGCCTCGAGGCGAGACAGGGTGCCGAGGTGCGGCTCGATCTTCACCGTGCGAAAGCCGGGGCTGCCGGGCTTGATACCGGCCACCAGCCGCAGCAGGTCGTAGCTCGGGTGGGCGCTCCAGGCGTGGCAGTCGGAGCGGGTCCCCGCGCTCGGGATCTCCGCGAACGTGCTGAGGCCGACCTCGAGCATCTCCCGCCACGGCTCGAGCTCGGGCAGGTACCGCTCGCCCTCGCCGAGGGCCTCGAGCGCGCGCGAGAGGTAGAAGCGGAAGTAGACGCTGGCGCGCGCCACGCCCTCGAACCCGGAGCCCTTCCGGCTGTCGTCGCGAATCGAGGGGCGCGGCATCGCGAGGATCCGCTCGAGCACCGCCTTCTCCCGCCCCGCGGGCGCCGCGCCGGCGAGGAGCGCGAGGATGTTCGTCTGCTGGCTGAACCGCGCCAGGGCCGGCGTGTCGGCGAGGAGCCCCCGCCCCTCGTCCCACGCGAGGCGCCGGGTGGCGTTCACGATCGCGTCCGCGCGGGCGCGGTGGCGCGCGGCCCGCTCCGGCTCGCCGAGCGCCGCCTCGAGGTCGGCCGCCTCGCGCAGGGCGAGGGCGAGCTGGAGCGAGAGCGGCACCGAGCCCCCGTCCGGGTCCTGCGGCGGGACGCCCTCCGCGAAGTCGTCGCACCAGTCGAGGAAGTTCCACCACGGTAGCCGGCCGAGGAGCCCGTCCGCGCGCAGGCGCTCGGTGAACCAGTCGAGCACGGTGCGCGTCCCCGCGAGCTGCCGGCGGACGAACGCGGGGTCGTCGCGCCACGTCCAGTAGTCGTGGACCATGCCCACCCACAGCAGCGAGAAGGGTGGGATGAACTGCTGCGGGGCGCTCGGGTAGCGGCTGTAGGTGATCCCCTCGGACCGTCGCGAGCGCTCGAACGCCTCGATCGCCTGCCGCGCGAGGCGGTCGTCCCCCGCGACCGTGTACGAGATGAGGGCCTGGATCCGCGTGTCCCCCACGTACTGGAGCTGCTCGTAGTAGGGGCAGTCGACGTAGGTCTCGTGCGCGCACGCGCGGGCCGTGCGCCACCCGACCTCCCACAGCCGCGCGAGCCCCGCGTCGCCCGCGTCGAAGCGGGCGCGCTCCTCGAACGGGTAGGCGGTGAAGTGGACGGCGAGGCGCTCGAGGGTGAGCGGCTCGTCGGCGGTCTCGACCTCCACCTTCATGTAGCGCCAGGTGCGCCACCACAGCGGGTGGAAGACGCGGCCCGTCCCGCCGTCGGGGAGGACCTCGTCCCGGTAGCCCGCGAAGCGCTTGCCCTCGAAGGCGTCGCGGTGGCCCTTGCGCCACGGCTTGCCCGGCTCGAGGAGGGCCTCCTGGTAGCCGACGAGCACGCGGGCGCCCCGGCCGCCCGAGAAGGCGAGCTCGGGGTAGGCGGTGACCAGCTCGCGGCGGTCGAGCAGGAAGGACGCCCTCGTCCGCGGCGGCACGACGACCGCGCCGTCCGGGAACGACCCCGCGCCCGCCCCTTCCGCCTTCACCACGCGGCCCGCCGGCACCGAGCGGTACTCCATGGGCGGCAGCTCGTCCGGCACGAGAAGGCGACCGTCGGGCGTGAGCGCGTAGCCGGGGCCCTCCGAGATGGACCGGGGCGTGGCGTTCGCGGAGACGACGGCCGGCGCCCAGCGCTCGGCCGTCGCGCCGGGCGCCGGCATCGCGTCCGCAGCCCAGTCGTAGCGCGCGGCGTCGAGCCGTTCGCCGGGGCCGACCACGAGGTACTGGGGGTCTCCCACCCGCAGCGGCTCGAGCCCCTCCGGCCACGGCTGGTGGCCGGGCTCGGGGGCGCACTCCCACGTCCCGTCGGTGTTCACGGCCGACTCCGCGTCGGAGTCGCCCTGCACGACGAAGCCGGTGCGATCGGTGATCTGCGCGGCCGGGGCCTGCGTGCCGAAGTTCCAGACGGTCGCCGAGAGCAGGTTGCGGCCCGGTCGGAGGAGGGGGGCGAGGTCGAACGTCTGGAAGCGCCAGAACAGGATGTCGCCCCGCGAGGGGCCGACGCCGACCCGGCGGCCGTTCACGCGGAGCACGAAGCGCTGGTCGGCGCTGACGTGGACGACGAACCGGGGCGGCACGCCGGGCAGGTCGATCACCTTGCGGAAGCGGAAGACGCCGGGGTCGCGCTCGGGCGCGCCCGGGCAGGCGATCCAGGCGCCCGTCCACTGCCGCGACATCACGGCGTCGGAGATCGGCAGGCCGCTCCCGGACGTGGCGGCGGCGGAGGCGTGCGCGGCGCCGGTGAGGGCAGCAAGCAGGACGGCGAGCGGGGCGAAGCGCGAGGCTCTCATCGCGACCCTCCGTTGTCGGCTACTTCTTCAGCAGGCCCAGGCTCTCCATCCACCGGGCGCACAGGGCCGGCCACTGCGAGACGACCGGGTCGCCGGGGGCGAGGCCGAGGCCGTGCTTGCCGTGGGGGAAGACGTGAAGCGCCGCGCCCACGCCGGCCCGGCGCAGCGCCTGGAAGAAGAGGATCGAGTTCTCGACCGGCACCGCCGTGTCGTCGGCGGTCGACCAGAGGAACGTGGGCGGCGTGCGCGGGGTGACCTGGCGCTCGTTGCTCAGCAGCTCGACGAGCACGGGGTCGGCCGGCTCGCCGAGGAGGTGGCGGCGCGAGCCCGAGTGCGTCGGCGGGTCGTAGAGGGAGATGACGGGGTAGCACAGGACCGCGAAGTCGGGCCGCGAGCCCTCGCGCTCGACGGGGTCGGCGGCGCCTGGCTGGCCGTCGTCGAAGTGCGTGGCCGCGGTCGAGGCGAGGTGCCCGCCCGCCGAGAAGCCGAGGATGCCGACGCGCCCCGGAAGGACGCCCCACTCCTTCGCCCGGCTGCGCACCGTGCGGATCGCCCGCTGCGCGTCCTGCAGCGGCGCCGGGTGGCGGTAGCGCTCGCCGAGGCGGTACTGCAGGACGAACGCGCTCACCCCGAGCGAGTTGAGCCACTCGGCGACCTGCTTGCCCTCGTGGTCCGCGGCGACCACGCGGTAGCCGCCCCCGGGGCAGACGACCACGGCCGCCCCCGTCGCCTTCTCCTTCGGCGCGAGGTAGACGGTGATCTTCGGCTTGTCGACAGCGTCGTCGCCCAGCGCGCCGGGCGCCCCGCCCGGCCAGAGCAGGTGGAACTCGCGGTCCCCGTGCGCGGTGTCGACGGCCGTGATCTCGTAGGGCATCTGGGGCGCGGCGAGCGCGAGGAGCATCAGGAGTTCCGTCATCGTCGTCCCTCCGGGCTGGCGGGGATCATCCCTCGGCGAGGAGGGCGTCGCAAGGCGGGTCGGGCGTCGGCTGCGTGCTATCCTCCGCCGCGTCTTCTTCTTCGCCTGGAGGCTTCCATGAGACCCCTCGCCCTCGCCGCCCTCGCCCTCGCCGTGGCCGCGCCCACGCGGGCCGAGCTGCCGGAGATGTACCGCCGCGTGGCGAGCGTCCACTGGGTCGTGAAGGACCTCGACGCCGTGAAGGCGGGCTGGGCGAAGCTCGGCTTCCCGGCGGTCGACCTCGGCGTCCTGGACGCGAGCGGCACCTACGCGGGTCAGTCCGGCCCGGCGCGGCTGCGGATGGCCCGTGCCCGCCTGGCCGGGGCCCAGGTCGTCTGGGTGCAGCCGCTCGGCGGCGGCACGGCCTTCGACGACCACCTCGCGCGCCGGGGCGAGGGCGTGATGAGCGTCAACTACGCGGCCCCGAGCCTCGAGGCCCTCGAGGCGGAGGTCGAGCGGCTCTCCGGCCTCGGGGTAGGCGTCCTCCAGCGGGGCGAGGTGCAGACGCCCGCCGGTCCCCTCGTCGTCGTCCACATGGACACTGCTGCGGAAGGGAAGTACGTCCTCGGCCTCGTCTCGGGCGAGGCGCCCCCGCTCCCCGCCGCGGCGGCCGAGCCGCCCGTGCCGCTGAAGCTCTCCCAGTACGCCCTCGTCGTGAAGAGCCTGGAGAACGTCTCCGCCTATTGGGAGAAGCTCGGCTTCCCGAAGATGGACGTCACCCACGGCACGCTGACGGACCTCGTCCACCGCGGGAAGCCCGGCACCTTCGACCAGAGGCTCGGCTGGCACCGCCACGGCACCGTGACCTGGGAGTGGATCGAGCCTCTGCGGGGCCCCACGGTCTACGACGAGCACCTCGCGAAGCACGGCGAGGGCTTCCACCACTTCGCGTTCGACGTGCCGGACATGGACGCGGCGATCCGGGCCTTCGCGGCGCTCGGCGTGCCCGCCACGCAGTCCGGGGGCTGGGGGGAGAAGGGCAAGCCCGGCTCGGGCCGCTTCGCCTACGTCGAGACGGAGGCCTTCGGCGGCGTTTCGACCGAGTTCCTCTGGAACCACCGGTAGGGCGCGCGGGGCGGATGGGGCGCGCTCTCGGCCGGGCCTTGCGCGTCGCGGCGGGTGCCGCCGTCTTCGCCCTCGCGGCGTGGGCGGCCCTCGCCGTCTTCGTCGACGGCCCGCGGAGCCGGCCCCTCGCCGGGTCGCTCGCCCTCGCCGTGGTCGCCGCGTTCGCGGTCCTCCTCCTCCGCGTCCGGCCCTTCCTCCGCGCGTGCCTCTGGTGCCTCGCGCCGTGGGCCGGGGTGCTGTGCTGGTGGCTCTCTATCCCGCCCCGCAACGACCGCGACTGGCAGCCGGACGTCGCCCGCACGCCGACCGCGTCGGTCGCGGGGGGTCGCCTCACCGTGCGCGACGTCCGCGACTTCGACTACCGCTCCGAGACCGACTTCGACGAGCGGTGGGTCACGCGCGAGTACGACCTCGACCGCGTGGCCGGCCTCGACCTCTTCGTGTGCCACTGGGGGCCGACCCTCTACGCGCACACGATCCTGAGCTTCGTCTTCGAGGACGCGCCGCCCCTCGCCGTCTCGATCGAGACCCGCAAGGAGAGAGGCGAGTCCTACTCCGCGCTCCGCGGCTTCTTCCGGCAGTTCGAGCTCGCCTACGTCTTCGCCGACGAGCGCGACGTCGTGCGCCTGCGCGCCAGCTTCCGGGGCGAGCGGGTCTTCCTCTACCGGATCGCGGCGTCGCGGGAGGAGGCGCGGGCGCTCCTCCTCGAGTACGCGGCCGAGGCCGACGCGCTCGCCCGGCAGCCCGCCTGGTACAACGCGTTCAGCGAGAACTGCACCACCGGCATCTTCCGGAACGTGCGGGCTCTCTCCCCGAAGACCCGCTGGGACTGGCGGCTCGTCGCGAACGGCTACCTGCCGGAGATGCTCTACGAGCGGGGGAGGATCGACACGAGCGTGCCGCTCGGCGAGGTGCGGGCGCGGAGCGACGTGACGGAGGGGGCGAGGGCGTGCGCCGCGCGCGCCGACTTCTCGGCGTGCATCCGGGAGGGATCGAGATGAGCAGGACGACGTGGCGGGCCCTCGCGGCGGCGGCGGCGCTGGCCGTGCCCGCGGGGGCGCAGGAGAAGGGCGGGGCGATGGAGCTGATCGAGCTCACGAACGGGACACTCGTCGTCGGCGTCCTTCCGCCGCTCGGCGGCCGGGTCGTGGTGCTGAAGAAGGCGGGCGGGGAGAACCTGCTCGACGCCGACCCGCGCCACTGGAAGCCGCCCTTCCCGCCGCCCGCGATCGACACGCCCCTCAAGGCCTGGAACGGGCGCATCGTCTGGACGGGACCCCAGAGTGGCTTCTGGACACAGCAGGACCTGCGGCCGGACCGGAAGAAGGCGCGGGCGGTCTGGCCCCCCGACCCCTTCAACGAGACCGGCCGCTTCGAGATCGCGGAGCGCACGCCGACCCTCCTGCGCCTGCGCGGCGCGGTGAGCCCGGTGACCGGCCTCTCCTTCGAGCACGAGTACGAGATCACGGGAGAGCGGACCGTGCGGATGAAGACGACCGCCACCAACCGGCGCGCGACGCCGGTGTCGTGGGACCTCTGGCCGAACACCCGCGTGCGGCCCGAGGGCTTCCCCTACGTCCGGCCGGACCCGAACCAGCCGCTGCGGGTGGACGGCCCGCGCCCCGACGACCCGGAGGCCGGCCTCTACACCGCCGAGACGCGGCAGGGCTGGCTCACGATGCCCCCCGGTCAGAAACCCCAGGGCGGGCGAAAGCGCCTGTGGGCGAAGGCCTACGTCCGCCCTGCGCGCGGCCTCATCGCGTACTTCCACGGCCCGCACCTCCTCCTCATCCGGGCGGAGCTCGTGCCCCCGAAGAAGCTGCACGGCGACCAGGCCTTCATCGAGGTTTACCGCGGAGCGGGCAAGGGCGACGCGACGGTCCTCGAGCTCGAGATGCACGGTCCTTTCGAGACCCTCGCCCCGGGCGCCTCCACGACCTTCGAGCAGACGTTCGAGGTACTCGACTACGACGGGCCGCAGACGCCGGAGGGCCACCTCGCCCGGCTCGCCACGGTGCCGTGAGACGGTGGCGCGAGCGAGGACGAGAGGCGGGAGCGCACGCTCGCCGACTGGCACGCACGCTCGCCCGTGCACTCGGTCGGGAGTCCCGCCCGGAGGATCACGACACGATCAAGACAGCTCGCAACCGTCGAGGACCGGCGTGTATGAGGCGAGAGCTCTCGCTCAGCGCCGCTTCGCCGCGCGGCGGGAGGGCTGGGCGGCGCGGGAGCCAGCCGCGCGGGTGGAGCCTCCGCTCGTCACCAGCGCCGCGAACGCCTGGTCGGACAGCCTGGCGCACTGAAGAGCCCACGCTCGGAGCGTCTCGGGCTTGTCGCAGGCCTCGATGGCCGGGAGGACCCGGTCGGCGACGCGCGGGTGGAGTTCCTTCGCGAGGTCGGCGCACAGCCGGCGGCTGGCCTCCGCCTCGCCCTTGACCTGGCCGTCGTCGACGCCCATCTGGTAGATCCACGACTGCATGACGCGGTCCTTTCCGAGCACCTCGAGGAAGGTACTCCTATCATAGCGCTGGCTCGCGAGGTCGAGGAGCGTCGGCATCGCGTCCTCAGCGATGGCCCGAGGCAGCGAGTCCAGCCTTCGCACCGCCTCGAGGACGGTCGACGGCTGATCCCCGCCCTTCAGCAGGGGCACGAGCGCGAGCGGTCCCGGCTCCCCACTCTCGAACGCGCGGGCGGCGTCGATCTGCCACAGGCGCACCACGTCGAACCGCCACTCGAAGGCGAGGCGGTCGCCGACGCGAAGTCGGAAGGCCTCTGGCACGTCGCGGTCGGCGCCCGCGAAGGGGTAGACGACCGTCGTGAACACGGCCGTCTCGTAGTGGAGGACGAGACGCGAGTAGTAGTCGAAGCACCGCCGAGGGAGGGATGGATCGCGCTCGGCCTGGAACTCGAGGTGGCGGTACCAGACGAGGTCGCCCTGCTCGAGGCGGAGGATGGAGTCGATCGTCCTCTCGGAGGCGGGGAGGGCGAGCGTCTCCACGGCGGCGACGCGGACGCCGTCGGCGGTCTCGCCGACGAAGGGGAGGAGGCTCTGCCCCTGGCGCTCGAAGAGCGCCTTGATCGGCCGGTCTGTCTGCACGGAGGACGCCTGCCTTTCCGGGAGAGTGGGGCGATCCTCACATGAGTGCAGGCCGCAATAGGTCCGCGGGCGGCAAAGAGCTTCGCCCGGGCAGGGCGAGGCCTACGCGAAGTGGGCGCCGCGGGTGTCGACGTAGAGGGCGTAGAGGGACTGGCTCGCGGTCATGAAGAGGCGGTTGCGCCGGGGGCCGCCGAAGCAGACGTTCGAGCAGATCTCCGGGAGGCGGACGAGGCCGATGCGCTGGCCGTCCGGGGCGAAGACGTGGACGCCGTCGTACCCCGGGCCCGCCCAGCCCGCGCCGGCCCACACGTTGCCGTCCTCGTCGGCGCGGATGCCGTCGACGGCGCCGCGCCGGCCGTCCATCTCGAGGGAGGCGAAGGCGCGTCCGGCGCGCAGGCGCGCGGCGTCGACGTCGTAGACGCGCAGGGAGGGCGTGCCCCCGGTGTCGGCGACGTAGAGCCGGCGGTGGTCCGGCGAGAAGCACAGGCCGTTCGGCTTGGCGAGGTCGTCGGCGACGAGGTCGAGGCGCGCCGTCTGGGGGTCGATCCGGTAGACGGCCTCCTTGATCTCGAGCTCGCCCTTGAAACCCTCGTAGTCCTTCATGCTGCCGTAGCCGGGGTCGGTGAACCACACGCCCCCGTCCGGGTGGACGACGACGTCGTTCGGGGCGTTGAGGCGCTTGCCGCCCCAGCGCTCGGCGAGGACGGTGACGCCGCCGTCGTGCTCGTAGCGGACGACCCGGCGTGTGCCGTGCTCGCAGGAGATCTGGCGGCCCTGGAAGTCGAAGGTGCTGCCGTTGCTGTGGCCGGCGGGCCGGCGGAAGACGCTGACGCGAGCGTCGTCCTCGATCCTCCGGAGCTGGACGTCGTTCGGGATGTCGCTCCAGACGAGGAAGCGGCCGACCGCGCTCCAGGCGGGCCCTTCCGCCCAGGCCATGCCGGTGTGGAGGCGCTGGATCGCGGCGTTGCCGACGCGGTAGCGCTCGAAGCGCGGGTCGAGGGCGACGACGTCGGGGTCGGGATAGCGGACCGGCGTCTGGCCGCTCCAGTCGCGCTCCCCGTCGCGGGTGGCGGCGGGCGCCGGGGTGGCGGCGGCGACCACGGCGCCGGCCGTCCCGGCGACACGGGCGAGGAACGTGCGGCGGTCGTGCTCAGGCCTCGGCTTCGGCATCTCTCCCTCCCCGGAATCCCGGCGGCAGGCGCGGCCCTGCGTCCCTTGCCCGTCCCAGCTCCGCGACGCCCTTCTCGCGCCAGTACAGGACGCAGGCCGCCTGGCACGCGGCCGCCTCCGGGCAGCTCTCGCACCCCGCCGGCATCATGGCCTTCGCGCGGAAGAAGCGGGCGGCCCGCGACTGCCAGACCTCCTCGAACGGCTGGCGGAGGAGGTTGCCGAGGCCCTCGCCGTGGTCGAAGCTCGAGCAGGGCAGCACGTCGCCCGCCGGCCCCACGTGGAGCAGGCCGTCGGCCGCCGCGCAGCCGCGGTTGCCGAGGCCCTCGGCGATGGTGTTGAACAGGCACAGCGGCAGCGGCGAGTACCAGACGAGCTCGACGCCGCGGCGCGCCGCCCGCTCCTTCAGGCCGAGGACGTGGGGGCCGATGTCGGAGTAGGAGACGGCGAGCGAGGGGTCGGCGCCGGCGCTGCCGCAGGGGATGACGAGGTTCATGCTGAGCCGGGGGAGGCCGCGGTCGGCCACGAGGTCGACGATCGCGCCGGCGAGCGGCAGGTTGCGGCGGGAGAGCGTCGTGTTCGTGTGGACGCGGACGCCGCGGGCGCGCAGGCGCTCCGCCCCGTCCCAGAGGCGGGCGAAGGCCCCGGGCTTGCCGACGATCGCGTCGTGGGTCGCCGCGTCGGGGCCTTCGAGCGAGAGCTGGGCCGAGTCGAGTCCGGCGTCGGCGAGGGCCGCGACGCGCTCCGCGTCGAGCCGCTGGCCGTTCGAGATGAGGTTCACGCGCAGGCCGAGCGCCTTGGCGTGGCGGACGAAGCGGGGCAGTGACGGGTGCAGCGTGGGCTCGCCGCCGGTGAAGCTGACCGAGGGGCAGCGCGCGTCCCGGCGCACGATCTCCAGCACCCGGCACACCTCGTCGTCGCTCATCGCGCGCGACTCGGTCCAGCCCTCCGGGAGGCCGGCGCTGCCGCAGCCCGCGTAGCAGAAGCCGCAGGTCAGGTTGCAGCGGTAGGTGAGCGCGACCTCGGCGAGGACGGGGTAGCGGCAGAAGTCGGCGGTGAAGGGCTCGCGCACGACCGCCAGCCGGCCGAA
Organism: uncultured Acidobacteriota bacterium; assembly: GCA_964561785.1. Taxonomy (GTDB): domain Bacteria; phylum Acidobacteriota; class Vicinamibacteria; order Fen-336; family Fen-336; genus DATBSL01. The sequence goes on from CAZLRF010000027.1 coordinate 13,766, forward strand.
GCCCTCGCCGATCGACCCGTCGAGCCAGGACTTGAGGTCGGCGAAGAAGAGGTGCAGGTCGCGGCGCCGGCGGGGGGTGTCGCCCTCGCGGGCGAGGACGTCCGCGATGCCGAGGCCCTCGTCCACCATCGCCCGCAGGACGCGCAGCGCCGTGCGGTTGACCTTGACCGGGCGGTTGGGGACGAGGATGAGCAGCTCGTCCTCCGGCCGGACGACCAGGTGGGGGCGTGCGCCGCGGACGAGCTCGTCCACCCAGCGCAGGTCCACGGGGTGCGGCTGGCCGGGGGAGACCTCGACGGGCAACGGGCCGCGAAGCGCCGGGAACGGGTTCGGGAGCGCGGTCGTCGGGCTGGTCAAAGCGCCTTCTCCGCGTTCGCTCGCCACGCCTCTCGGCCCGTCTCGATCGCGTACCGCACGATCGCGTCGATGACGCCGGCGTCGGTGTGCCACCCGCCGCTGCGGTCGGCGTGCTGGCGCAGCACGAGGTAGACGACGCCCTCGCTGTTCCCGCGCTCGGTCACGAGGTCGACGCCCTTCACCCTCTGGCGCCCGGGCCGCTGCGGCAGGCGGAGGCCTTCCTTGCCGAGGACGACGGCGTAGAGATACGGGTAGTCGGTCCCCCGCACGTTGTTCATCGCCACCTGGACCTGCACGCCGAGGAAACCCGAGCCGTCCTCGGTCGCGGGCCGGGCCATGAGCCGCGCGTCGACGGGGTACTTTCCGCGCCGTCCCTCGCGCAGCGCGAGGAGGGGCACGATCTCGAACTCCGCCCCGCCCGCTCCGGCGATCGCCGCGCGGGCGACGGCCAGGGCCTCGCCCTTCTTGCGCAGCTCGCTCGGGTTCCAGGTCGTGCGGATCCCGTTGACCCACAGCGGCACGAGGAGCAGCGGCGCGGCCACGGCCGTGCGCAGGAGGGCGTCCGCCGAGACGAGCGCGCCCAGGGTGAACGCGAGGATCGCCACGAGCAGGAGGACGCCGAGGAGGGCGAGGCAGCCCACGCGGTTGGAGACGTCCCACGGGGTGACGTCCCAGCGGGCCCCGCTCTCCTCGAGCGCGCTCACGCGGTCGAGCCAGTCGTCCTCCACGGGCGCCCACACGTCCTCGTGGGCGGGGGTGGCGCCCCCGGGGGCGGTGGTCTGCGTGCGGGCCCACAGCGGCAGGTGGCCGGCGAGGATGAGGGGGAGGCCCACGACCGACAGCGGTCCCGGCACGAGGCACCAGGCGAGCAGGCCGAGGCCGAAGAGCGAGCCCGCGATCACGAAGCGGTTGCGGACGTCGCCGAGGGGGAGGAGGAAGCGGAGGAAGGCGGCCTCGGACGGGGTGGGGAGGAGCGGGGTCATCGCGAGCCTCCCGAAACGCAGGCGGAATGGCAGGCGCTGTGGCAGGCGGAGTGACACGCACTGTGACAGGCGGAATGGCAGGCGCTGTGACACGCGCTATGACATGCCGAGTGGCATGCCGAGTGACAGGCCGCGTGCTCGTAGGTTCCGACGAGCTCCTCCGCGGAGAACGCGCCCATCGAGGCCCGCGCCGGGGCGGGGCCGAGGGCGGCGAGCGGCGCGTCCCACGACGAGGTCGCGCCCGCCCCGCCGAACGAACCCCCGCCGCCCTCGAAAGGGGCGGGGCCGCTCTCGCGCCAGACCGAGGGGCCGGAGCGGTGGTGGCGGCTCACCCACCACGGGTAGTAGCCGGCGCTCGCGGCGCCCGGCGCGTCGAAGCGCCGCCCCTCGACGGAGGCGACGTCGGGGAAGAGCGACTCGAAGAGCTTGCGGTAGTGCTCGCGCGTCGCGTCGAGGTCCGCGTCCCACGCCTTGCGCTGCACCGTGCCGACGAGCAGCTCGCCGAGCCGCCCGGCGAGCCCTTCGGGCGGCGGGGCAGGGGCCTCGGCGAGCTCCTTCCAGACGAAGGCCTGGTAGGGGTCGTCGTCGGGCGCCTCGCCGAGGCGGGCGAAGAGGAGCCCGGAGGCCGCCGGGTCCCGGGACGCCCGGGAGCGGCGCACGAGCGCGTCGAGGACCATCGCGAGGATCGCGGTGAAGGGCACGCCGAGGAGCGTCAGGGCCTCGAGGTCGAGGAGCTCCGCCACCTTGCCGGGCTTTCGGAAGCTCGAGAGGCGCAGGCGCGGCGGCTCCCAGTCGTCCCGCTCCCACAGCACGTCCGGGGCGGTGGCGTGGGCGCGGGCGAGGCCCCGCAGCTTGCGCCCGGCCACGCCGAGGCCCACGAGGCCGACCACGACCAGCAGCGGGAGCACGACCGTCGCGCGCAGGCGGCGGCGCTCGCGGGCCTCGGCCGCGCGTCGCGCCTCGGCCTCGCGCAAGGCGGCCAGCCGGCGCTCGGCCTGGCGCGCCACCCCCTCGAAGTGGCCCGACGGCAGGTAGAGCTGCACCCGGTGGTCCGTGCGCGCGGGCACGCGGTCCCGGTGGAAGCGCACCCACAGTGTCGGCGGGTCGCCCTCGCCACGGTACGTGATGAGGTAGCGCTCGTTGACCCAGGGCTCCGTCCGCAGGCCCGTGGCTGCGGAGGCCTCCTCGAGCGTCAGCTCGCCCGCGCGCGGGGCGGGCACCGACAGGAAGCGGACGACGAGCGTCTGGTGGTCGATCGGCTCGTCCCACTCGACCGGGGACCAGTTGAGGACGGTGAGCGGGGGACCGTCGGGGGGCCGCGTCAGGGCGACGAGCCCCGCCGACGCGAGGTCCGCGTCGTAGGAGAACGTGTACGTCGCCTCGCCCGGGCCCCAGCGCCGGTCGTCGGCGAGCGCGACGTCCCAGCGGTCGCCCTCGACCCGCGTGATCGCGAGCGGGACCCGGCGCCCGTCCGGCAGCTCCGCCTCGCCCCCGCGGAAGGAGGGACGCGCCGCCTCGCCCTGGAAGTAGAACGCGGCCATGGTGCCCGATGTGCGCCAGCGGGTCCGGTACGTCACGCGGGCGCGGCCGGCCCCATCGAGGGCGAGGTCGACCTCGACCCAGTCGAGCTCGCCCTGTGCGACGGCGGGCGTCGCGCCGGCGAGCAGGAGCACGATGAGCGCGGGGACGAGGAGCCGTCTCGAGGTCATGAGCCCTCCCGGTCGTGCGTCCCGCGGATTGTAAGGGATGAAAATGCCAAGGCGACGCGGCGCGGCACGCGGGCGCGGCGTGGGAGAATCGCGCCTCACTCTTCGAAGGAGGACTGATGACCCGCAGCACCGTGTCGATCCTCGTGTGCGCCGCCGTCGCCCTGGCCCTGGCTCTCCCCGCCGGCGCGGGGGAGGGTGTGAGCGGCAAGTGGAAGATGACGACGAAGAGCCCGCGCGGCGAGCGGACCTCCGACGTCGCGATGGAGCAGACGGGCGAGAAGCTCGTCGTGACGTCGAAGGACCGCGAGGGCAACGACGTCAAGTCCGAGGGGGCCGTCAAGGGCGCCGAGATCACCTGGACGACGAAGCGCACCACCCCCATGGGGGAGATGGTCATCGTCTACAAGGGCAAGGTCGACGGGAAGACGATGAGCGGCACCACCGACTTCGGCTCGATGGGTTCGGGCGAGTGGAAGGCCGAGAAGGTCGAGTAGGCGCCGCTCTTCCGGTCAGACCCCCGGCAGGCAGAGGCAGGCCGACTTGATCTTCAGGTCGGCCCGCCTCCACACGGCGTCGAACCGCCTCTCGACCGCCGCCGCCTCGTCCGCCTTCTTCTGCAGGGCGAGCGCGCGCGAGAGGCCGTAGAGCGCCCAGCCGTTCTCGGGCAGCTTCCTGAGGTCCTCGCGGAACACCGCCTCGGCCTCGGCGAAGCGGCCCGCCTGCAGGAGCGCCGCGCCCCAGGCGTGGCGGACCGGTTGGATCCAGTCCGGCGGCTCGTCGTAGCGGAGGCGGTCCTCGCGCGCGGCCGCCTCCTTCAGGGAGGCGAGCCCCTCCTCGATCTTCCCGGCGCGGAAGAGGATCTCGCCGCGCATGAAGCTCTCCGCCACGTCGAGGATGTCGGCGCCCGTGTTGTTGCCGAAGGTGGCCTCCTTCGGAACCCGCTGGCGCGCCGCGGCGAACGCCGCCTGCTCGCCGCGCGCCGCGTCGAGGTCGCCCTTCGCCGCGTGGGCCACCGCCCGGGCGTAGTGCTGCAATGAGCGCGAGATCGGCACGACGTCCGGGAAGCCGGGCTCGGCCAGGATCTCGTCCCAGCGGCCGAACCGCATCAGCACCTCGAGGGGCATGGCCTTGAAGCCGTCGGCCCAGGGGTTCGCCGCGTAGAACGAGAGCGGGATCGCCTCGACCATCTCGCGGATCGTCGCGAGGGCGAGGGCGCTCTGGCCGGTCATCATCGCGCCGTAGGCCAGCATGTGGTGGTTGTGCGACATGTACAGGCGGTAGAAGCCCGGCTCCGGGGCGCGCGCCGCCCAGCGGCGGTCCGCCTCGATCGCCTTCGCGTTCGCGTCGATCGCCTGCTGCCATCGGCCGCGCCGCACGTCGATGTGCGAGGGCATGTGGACCATGTGGCCGAGGCCGGGCTGGAGGTTCCGCAGCGTGTCCGCCACCCGGTCGGCCTTCTCGGGCGAAGGCGAGGCCTCGACCGCGTGGATCATGAGGTGGTTCGCGAGCGGGTGCCTCGGGTCGAGGGCGAGGACGGCCTCGAGTGTCGCCACGAGCTCCTCCGTTCCCGGCTGCGGCTCGCCCTCGGGCGTCCAGAGGTCCCAGGGGCGCAGGTCCGCGAGCGCCTCGGCGAAGAGCGCGCCCACGTCGGGATCCTTCGGATGGGCGGTCCAGACCTTGCGCATCGCGTCGGCGTACGCCTGGTCGAGGGGCTTGCGGTCCTCGGGCTGCGGCAGCGCGTAGCGGGCCGCGAGCGCCTCGATCAGGGCCTGCTCGACGGGCCGGGCCTTCGCCGCCGCGGCCCGCGCCCGGGAGAGCGCCTCCCAGGCGGCCTTCGCCCGCTCCTCCGGCACCACGGGGTTGTTGATGTGGGGGCCGTTCGCGTAGGCGACGCCCCACCAGGCCATCGCGCAGCCGGGGTCGAGGGCGCCCGCGTGGGCGAAGGAGCGGATGGCCTCGTCGTGGTTGAACGCGTAGAGAAAGGCGAGGCCCTGGTCGAAGTAGCGCTGTGCCTCGGGCGAGCTCGTCGCCACCGGGCGGGCGTGCGCGCCGAGGCCCTCGTAGAGGGGCGGCGCGGGCTCCGCGAAAGCCGACGAATCGGCCAGACAGGCCAGGACGATCACGAGCGAGCGCAGTTTCGCCACGGTCCACCTCCGTGCGAAGAGTCCTCCCCACGGCCCGTCGCGGGCCGGGCTCCCGAGTCCTCTGTCTGAGTCCTGCTGGGCAGAGGTTACACCGGCCGCGGCGGCCGGGGGAAGCCGGGGCCGCCTCGGGCGGGCCTTCAGCCCACGAAGCGGTAGCCCATCCGGTGGACGGTGACGATGTACTCCGGCTTGGCGGGGTGGCGCTCGATCTTCTGCCGGAGCGAGGCGACGTGGACGTCCACGGTGCGGGTCTGGAGGACGCCGGGGTAGCCCCACACCTGCTCGAGCAGCTCCTGGCGCGAGACGAGCGCGCCGCGGTGCTCGAGGAAGTAGCGCAGGAGCTTGAACTCGAGGCTGGACAGCTCGACGATCTCTCCGCCCCGCGTCACCTCCGCGCGGCGGAAGTCCACCCTCACGTCCCCGAAGCTCGCCGTCCCCGCGCCGGCGGGAGAGGCGCCCCGGCGCCGCCGCAGCACCGCCTCGATGCGGGCGAGCAGCTCCATCATGTCGAAGGGCTTGGGAAGGTAGTCGTCCGCCCCGAGCTTGAGGCCGAGCACCCGGTCCACCACCTGCCCGCGCGCCGTCAGCATGATGACCGGCGTGTCGAGCCGCTGCTGCCGCAGGTCGCGCAGGACGTCGAAGCCGCCCTTGCCGGGCAGCGCGACGTCGAGCAGGATCACGTCGGGGCCCGCCTCGCGGGCGAGGCGCAGGCCGTCCTCGCCGGTCTCGGCGGCGCTCACCTCGTAGCCCTCGGCGCGGAGCCGGTCGGTGAGGGTGAGCACGAGCGTGGGCTCGTCCTCGACGACGAGCACCCGCGCGCTCACGAGCGCCCTCCCTCGGGCGCCGCGGGCAGCTCCACGACGACCGCGGTGCCGCCGCCCTCGCGCCCCTCGATCCGGACCGATCCGCCGTGGGCCGCGACCACGTGTCGCACCAGGCTGAGGCCGAGGCCGGCCCCTGGCGTCGCGTTGCTCTGGGCGGCCACGCCCCGGTGAAAGGGCTCGAACACCCGCTGGCGCTCCTCGCGGGGGATCCCCGGCCCGCGGTCCTCGACCCGCAGGACGACGCGCCTCGCGTCCGCCGAGCCGGCGGCCCGCACCGCGAGCCAGCGGCCGCTCGCCGCGAACTTGGCCGCGTTCGCGACCAGGTTGGCGAGGGCCCGGCGCAGGGCGGCGGCGTCCCCGGCCAGTCGGGGCAGCCCTGGAGCGACGTCGCGCTCGACGGCCATTCCCGCCTGCTCGAGGACGAGCCGGTGATCGCGCAGCACGGAGTCGACCACGTCGTCGACCGCGACCGGCTCGCTCGCGTAGGCGCGGCCGCCCGCCTCGATGCCGGCGAAGTCCAGGATCTGGGCCACGAGCGCGGTGAGCCGCCCGCCCTCCTTCTCGATGAGGCCGCCGTAGCGCCGGACCTGGGCGGGGTCGGTCACGATGCCGTCGGCGAGGTTCTGGCCCGCGGAGCGGATCGCGGCGAGAGGCGTGTTGAGCTCGTGGGTGACCCCGGCCACGAACTCCATCTGCTGGCGGGCGAGGCGCCGCGCGCGCTGGGCCCCCGCGGCGAGGAAGACGGCCGTCGCCCCGAGGAGGAAGAGGACGCCGAGGCCCACCGCCAGGTTCTTGCGGCGCACGCGAGCCACGGCCTCCTCGAGCGAGCCGGCGCGGTGGCGGGCGAGGAGCAGGAAGGGGCCCTCCTCCTCGGGGGGCCGCGGCTGCTCGCCGGCCGCGCGGTCGGGTGGGGCGTCGTGGCCGGGGCGGCCTCGGGGAGGACGCTCGCCGGGCGGATCGCCCGGACGTCGTCCCGGCCGGCCCCCGGGGCCGCCGAGGGTACGCTCGACCTCTCCCGGGCGCTGCCCGCCCGTGCCTGCGCCCGGCGCGCTCGCGTAGACGACCGACCGGTCGGTCTTCCGCAGCACCGCCACCTCGAACTCGCTCTGCGCGAGCGGGCCGAAGTGGGCCTCCGCGAGCTGCGGGAACAGGTCCTCCCGGAGAAACCCCGGGTCGAGCTGGAGAAAGAGGAGGCCGTCGAGGCGGAACTGCCCGAAGCCGGGGCCGGCCCCCGCCGCCGGGCGGAAGAGCGGGTAGAGCACGACGAGCGGCGGGTCGAGGATCGACCCCGGGCGCACGTAGAACCCCTTGGCCACGCCGTCCGCCGCCTCCAGCCGGCGGCGCAGGTCCTCGAGCTCGGCCGGCCACGGCACCTCGCGGAAGGCCTTCTCGTCGCGAGCGCAGGCCTCCAGGACCAAGGAGCCCGGGGGCGTCCGCGTCGCGAGCAGCACGTGCGAGACGAGGCCCGCGTGCTCCTGGCTTCGCCACGCGGCGAGGCGCTCGAGCAGCCGAGGCCGCCGGTCGGCCGAGGCGTCGACGGGGTCGAGCCGGAACGCGAGCGCGACCTGGGCGAGCTCGTGGTCGAAGGCGGCGTCGAAGCGCCACGCCGCGCGCTCGATGTTCCTCTGGCGGCGCTCGGCCTCGGCCCGGGCGATCTCGGAGGTCCAGCGGTATTGAAGCGCCGCGAGGACGACGAGCAGCACGGTGAGGGCGGCGAGCGCCAGCCACGACCAGCGGTCCCGGATCCGGAAGCCCACGCCGCGAGTCTAGCAGCGCCGCTCGGGGCCGTGGCCCTCTCGTGACCGCACGTTTACAGCCCTTACAACGAGATTGCCCGCCCATGAAGACTCGCCGGCCGTTCGGCCGCAGCTTGTGGGCGAGAGCGACCGGCTTCAACCTTCGCGCCCCGGGACAGTCGAAAGGGGTGGCGAAGACGGGATCCGGGGGCCGCGAGGGAGGGATCATGAGGACGACGACGCTGGTGGTGATCGGGGCGGCCGGGCTGGCGCTCGGGGCGGGAATGGTGGCGGCCCAGCCGGGCCCCGGCGGCCCGGGGCGACGCGGAGCGGGCGGGCCGGAGAGGATCGCCCGCGTTCTCGGGCTGACCGAGCAGCAGCAGGCCCAGGTCCGGCAGCTGATGCAGGCCCAGCGCCCGAAGCACGAGGCCCTGCGTGAGAAGGCGGAGGCGAACCGCGAGGCCCTGCGGGAGGCGTTGTCCGCGGCAAACCCGGACCCGACGGCGGTCGGCGAGCTGGCGATCGAGGGCCAGCGGCTGCGCGAGGAAGGCCGCAAGCTGCGCGAGGCGCAGGACCAGGCGCTGCGCCAGCTGCTGACTCCCGAGCAGCGGACGAAGTTCGACGCGCTCGTCTCCCTGCGCGAGGAGCGCGGGGGGAAGCGCGGGCGCGGCGGGCCCCACGGGATCCCGACCGGGGACGAGGAGCGGCCGTAGTGGCTCCTCGGGCGGCTCACGAGTCCCGACCGCCCGACGCCGGCCGGTCGGGGCTCGTCGGCGCCGTCGTGTTCGCGCTCTTGAGCCTCTTCCTCATCGCGACCGCGACCCTCGCCCCGGTGGGGCACGCCGCGGGCAGGGGGGGGCCGTTGCCGGCGCCCCGGGTGACCAGGTGATCGCCGCGGCGCGGCAGCGCGCGCGGCGCGCCCTGCGCCGGATCGGCCTCACCCCGGCGCAGATCGAGGCCGTCGGCCCGAGGATCCGGGAGGAGCGCCGGCAGCTCGACGCCGCGCGGGCGCTCCGCGAGGAATCGCGGGCGCAGCTGCGCCGCGCCCTCGCCGCCCGCGAGCCCGACGCGGCGAGCGTCCTCGAGCTGACGCTGCAGGAGAGGCTGCTCGCGAGGCGCGAGCGGGAGCTCGTCGCCGCCCTCGAGGACTCGCTCGCCTCGGCGCTGCGCCCCGAGCAGGCCCTGCGGCTGCGGGGCCTGCCCCCGGCCGCGCTCTTCGACGTGATCGCCCGCCTGTCGGCCTGACCCTCAGTAGAGCACGCGGGTGCGGATGCTGGTCTCGAGGGCGGCCATCTGCTGGCGCACCTCGGCCGAGACCTCCCGGTTGATGTCCATCACGAGGTAGCCGATCGCGGGGGTGGTCGCGAGGACCTGGCTCTCGATGTTCGCCTCGGCGTCCGACACGATCCGGTTGATCCGGCTGAGGACGCCGGGCACGTTGCGGTGGACGTTCAGCAGCCGGTGGCGGTCCCGCAGCGGGGGCGGCTCGACGTGCGGGAAGTTCACCGAGCCCGTGGTCGCCCCCGTGTTGACCAGCTTCACGAGCGACGCGGCCACCTCGCGACCGATCGCCTCCTGCGACTCCTCGGTCGACCCCGCGATGTGCGGGGTGAGGATGACGTTCGGAAGGCCGCGCAGCTCGGTCGCGAAGTCGTCGGCGTGGCCCTCGGGCTCCTCCGGGAAGACGTCGGCCGCGGCGCCGGCGAGGTGCCCGCGGCGCAGCGCGGCGGCGAGCGCGGAGAGGTCGACCACGCTGCCCCGGCTGAGGTTGAGGAGGAAGGAGCCCGGCTTCATCCGCCGCAGCTCCGCCTCCCCGATCATCCCGCGCGTGAGGGGCGTCTCCGGGACGTGGAGGGTGACGAAATCGGCCCGGGCGAGCACCGCCTCGAGCGAGTCCGCGGGGCGGTTGTTGCCCATCGGCAGCCGGGGCGCGATGTCGTGGAACAGCACCTGCATGCCGAGGGCCTCGGCGAGGACGCCCACCTGGCGGCCGATGTGGCCGTAGCCCACGATGCCGAGGGTCTTGCCCCGCACCTCGCGGGCGGAGTCGACGCCCTTGCGCCATCGCCCCTCGTGCATCTCCCGCGAGCGGTCGGCGAGGCGGCGGGCGAGGGCGATCACCTCGGCGACGACCAGCTCGGCCACGCTGCGGGTGTTGGCGAAGGGGGCGTTGAACACGGGGATGCCGCGCTCGGCGGCGGCGTCGAGGTCCACCTGGTTCGTCCCGATGCAGAACGCGCCGAGGGCGAGCAGCCGCCGCGACTCCGCGAGCACCCGCCGGCTCACCTGCGTCCGGCTCCGGATGCCGAGGAGGTGCACGTCGCGCACCTTCTGGGCGAGCGCCTCCTCCGGGAGGGCGCCGGCGAGGGCCTCGACCTGGAAGCCCTCCTGCCGGAACAGCTCCTGCGCGCTCGGGTGGACGCTCTCCAGGAGCAGCACGCGGATTCTGTCCTTGGGGAAGGACGTCTCGGGGGTCGCCATGGCGGGACGAACTTAGGCGGGTCCGGGCCGGGGAGTCAACGGCGTGGGCGACTTCGTCGTGTACGATGTCGGGCACGGACGCCGGGGTCGAGCCGCTACCCAAGGCCCTCGTGCCGTGATGTGCCGGTGCCGCTTTCGACGACATCCCCAGAGGTATCGATGACGACGCGCTTTCTCCGTTCGCTCGCTCCCGTCCTGCCGCTCCTCCTCGCCGGCCCGGCCCCTTCGGTCCCGGACGACACGGCCGCGCTGCGTCTCAACGCGCTCGAGTACCTGGAGATGCCGGGGCTCGACGTGATGCTGGCCCACGACTACTACCCCGAGGGACACCAGGGCGGGGTGGGGATCATCCAGAACGGCCAGCGGGTGGCGACGAACGGGGACCTCCGCCTCGACCGGACGCCGGGCCAGTGGCAGCCGGTGCCGAAGGTCGGCAAGCGGGTCGTCGACCCGGCCACCGGCGAGATCAGCGTGCGCGCGGAGTACCCCGACGAGTCGAAGAACCGCAAGGGCTTCAACCCGGTCGAGTACCCCGACCTGCGCTTCGCCTACACGGTGCGCGTGCGGCCGGAGGGCGCGGCCTTCCGGATCCTGGTGGACCTCGACGCCCCGCTCCCCGACGAGTGGATCGGGAGAGTCGGCTTCAACCTGGAGCTGTTTCCCGGGATCCTGTTCGGAAAGTCCTGGGCGACGGAGACCCAGTCGGGAATCTTCCCGCGGCAGCCGAACGGTCCCGGCACCCTCGACGCGAGGGGGGAGTACCAGATCGCCCCGCTCGGCACCGGCCGGCGCCTCGTGATCGCGCCGGAGTCTCCTCGCCAGCGGATGGCGATCGTGGACGCGACCGGCGGCGGGCTCGAGCTCGTCGACGGCCGAGGGGAGCACAACAACGGATGGTTCGTGGTGCGCTCGCTCGTCGCGAAGGGGGCGACGAAGGGCGCCGTGAACTGGCTCGTCACGCCCCACGCGATTCCGGGCTTCGTGGCGGAGCCGACCGTGCAGGTGTCGCAGGTGGGCTACCACCCGAAGCAGCGGAAGTGGGCGATCGTCGAGACCGATCCCCGCGACGCGCGGCGGCCGCCGATCGTGGTCTCGCGGATCACCGAAACCGGCGCGCTCGAGACGGCCCTCGAGGGTGCGGGGGAGAGCTGGGGCCGCTTCCTGCGCTACGACTACCGCCGCCTGGACTTCACCGCGGTGACGAAGCCCGGGATGTACGTGGTGAGCAGCGGCGAAGCGCGGTCGAGCCCGTTCCGCATCGGCGACGACGTCTTCCGCCGGCACGTCTGGCAGCCCACCCTCGACACGTTCCTGCCCGTCCAGATGTGCCACGTGAGGGTGAACGAGCGCTACCGCGTGTGGCACGGCGCCTGCCACCTCGACGACGCGCGGATGGCCCCGGTGAACCTCAACCACTTCGACGGCTACTCGCAGGGCCCCGAGACGCTGACGCGGTTCGCCCCCGGCGAGCCGGTGCCCGGCCTCGACCGCGGCGGCTGGCACGACGCCGGCGACGACGACCTGCGCGTCGAGTCCCAGGCGGAGACCATGCACGGCCTCGCCCTCGCCTGGGAGGAGTTCCGGCCCGGGCACGACGACACGACGATCGACCAGGCGCTGCGCAAGGTCGAGCTGCGCCAGCCGGACGGGAAGCCGGACATCCTCCAGCAGATCGAGCACGGGGCCCTCACCGTCGTCGGCGGCCACCGGGCCCTCGGCCGCTTCTACCGCGGGATCATCACGCCCACGCTGCGCCAGTACACGCACCTCGGCGACTTCGCGGCGCAGACGGACAACGTCGTGTTCGACCCGGCGAAGGCCAAGGCGTCGCCGCCCCCGATCGGGACCGGGCTCATAGGCTCGCCCGACGACCGCTGGGTGTTCACCGAGACGAACCCGAGGCGCGAGCTCTCGGCCGCGGCGGGCCTCGCCGCATCGGCCCGCGCGCTGCGAGGCTACGACGACGCCCTCGCCGCCGAGTGCCTCGCGATCGCCCGGCGCACCTGGGACACGACCGACGAGGCGAAGGCCCCGGAGCCGCCGTGGGCCCGCAAGCGGCCGAGCGCGCGGATCGGCCTCGCCGTCGAGCTGCTCCTCGCGACGAGGGACCGCCGCTACGCCGAGTACCTCGTCGCCCAGAAGGACGCGATCGTGGCGGGGATCAAGGACACCGGCTGGGTCGTGGGCCGGGCGCTGCCGCTCGTCGGCGACGCCGCCTTCACCGCCGCGGTCACGGAGGCGGTGGAGGGTCACCGCGCGGAGGTGGCGGAGCTCGAGAGGAAGACCCCGTACGGCGTCCCCTACGCGCCCGACGTCTGGGGCGCGGGGTGGGGGATCCAGGCCTTCGGGATGGAGCAGTACTTCCTCCACACCGCCTTCCCGGACGTGTTCCCGAGCGACGCGATGCTCCACGCCCTCGACTTCGTCCTCGGCGTGCACCCCGGGTCGAACAACGCCTCGTTCGTCTCGGGTGTCGGCTCGAAGTCGGTCATCGTCGGCTACGGCTTCAACCGCGCCGACTGGAGCTACATCCCGGGCGGCAGCGTCTCGGGCACGGGGATCATCCGGCCCGACTTCCCGGAGCTGCTCGAGTGGCCCTTCCTCTGGCAGCAGACCGAGTACGTGCTCGGCGGGGGAACGACGGACTATCTCTTCCTGGCGCTCGCCGCCGACCACCTGCTCAACCGGGACTAGGCTCGCGAGATGGGAGCGCGCTCCTGGAGCCGCTTGCTGGCGGCGGCGGCCGGCCTTCTCCTCGCGACCGCGGCCCTCGGGGGCGAGCTGCGGGGGACGGTCCGCGATGCGGTGACCGGCGAGCCGCTCGACGGGGTCCTCGTCGAGCTCGAGGGCACGTCGCTGCGGGCGGCGAGCGACCGCGAGGGCGCCTTCGTCCTGCCCGGGGCGCCGCCCGGCGCGGGGGCGCTGCGGGCGAGCCGGGTCGGCTATCGCCGGGTGCGGCTGGAGGCGCCGGCCACGGGGGAGCCGGCGGATATCGCCCTCGAGCCGCTCGTCGCCCGGCTCTGCGAGGCGGTGAGCGTGACCGCGCAGCGGGAGCAGCGGCGGGCTTTCGACCAGCCCGAGTCCGTCTCGTCGCGCGAAGCGGACGAGCTCGCACGCCTCCCGCTGCGCTCGACCCCGGAGAGCCTCTCCGGGATGACCGGCGTCTTCGTGCAGAAGACGAACCACGGCGGCGGCTCGCCCTTCGTGCGGGGGCTCACCGGAAACCAGGTCCTGCTCCTGGTCGACGGGATCCGCCTCAGCAACTCCACGTTCCGCTACGGCCCCAACCAGTACCTGGCCACGGTGGCCCCGCACGCGGTCGACAGGATCGAGGTCGTGCGGGGCGCGGGGTCGACCCTCTACGGGAGCGACGCGATCGGGGGCGTCGTGAACGTGCTGACGCGGGAGCCGGTCTTCGCGGGGAGCGGAGAGACGGCGGGGGCGAGCCTTCTCCTGCGCGGGATGACGTCGCGCATGGACCGCACCGCCCGGGCGGAGGCGCACGCGGCGGGGGAGCGGTGGGCGCTCCACGCCGGGGGCGACGTGCGCTGGTTCGGCGACCTCGTGGGCGGGGGCGACCTCGGAGTGCTCGCCCCCTCCGCCTACGACGAGCGGTCGGCCGACGTGAAGGCGCTCGTCCGGGCCTCGCCCACCACGCTCCTCACCGCGGCGTACCAGCACGTCCACCAGTCGGACGTGCCCCGCTACGACCAGGTGGCGCAGCGGGGGTACCTCCGCTACGGCTTCGACCCCCAGGTCCGCCAGCTCGGCTACCTGCGCTCGCAGAGCTTCCTCGCCAGCCCCTGGCTGCGCCGGCTCGAGGTGACCCTCTCCGCGCAGCGCTCGGTGGAAGGCCGCTTCCGGCAACGGCGCGGGGAGACGCTCGAGGTCACCGAGCAGGACGAGGTCGAGACCCTCGGCCTCGTCCTCGAGGCGCGCTCCGAGCCGCGCCCCGGGTGGCGCGCGACCTCGGGCCTCGAGCTGTACCACGACCGTGTCGCGAGCTCGGCCGCCTCCCGCGATCTCGCGACCGGGGCGTCGCTCCCTCGGCGCGGGCTCTACCCGGACGGGGCGACGGCAACGAGCCTCGCCGCCTTCACCCTGCACACCGTCGACGCCGGACGGCTCTCCCTGACGTTGGGCGGCCGCTTCAACGCGTTCGCGATCTCCGCTCACGACCCGGTGGTGGGCGCGATCGACGTCCGGCCGAGCGCCGTCGTCGGCAACGCGGCCGCGCTGTGGCGGGCGTCCTCGGGCCACCACCTCACGGCGTCGGTCGCGAGCGGCTTCCGGGCGCCCAACGTGAGCGACGTCGGCAGCCTCGGCCCGTTCGACTTCGGGGTCGAGGTGCCGGCCCCCGACCTGCGGCCCGAGCGGTCGCTGACCGTGGAGCTGGGGCACAAGGCGCGGGTGGGCCGCCTCTCCTCGTCGCTCGCGCTGTTCGACACGCGGCTCGAGGACCTCATCGACCGCGTGCCGTCGACCTACCTCGGCCGCCCCGTCCTCGACGGGGACCGGGTCTGGCGCAAGGAGAACGTGGGACAGGCGCGGCTGCGCGGCGTCGAGGCGGAGATCGAGGTCGAGCTGCCGCTGCGCTCGGCCCTGGGGGCGGCCGTGGCGTATGCGCACGGGCAAAACCTCGACGCGGACGAGCCGATGCGGCGCATCCCGCCCGTGTTCGGGCGCGTGGCCTGGCGCCTCGCCCCGCGGGGGGGCGCCTCGGGCGAGGTGGAGTGGCTGTGGGCGGGAAAGCAGGACCGCCTCGCGAGCGGGGACCGCGCCGACCACCGCATCGCGCCCGGGGGCACGCCGGGGTGGGGCGTCCTCAACCTCCGCCTGGCCTGGGACGCGGGCCCCCTCCGGCTGCGGGCGGGGGTCGAGAACCTCTTCGACGAGGCGTACCGCACGCACGGGTCCGGGATCGACGGCATGGGCCGCGCCGCCTGGGCCTCGGTCGCAGCGGGGTTCTGAGGGCTCAGGCCCGGCGGTAGTTCAGGCCGAAGGCGATCGTCCGCTGCTCGTCGGCGGGGCCCTCTCCCATCGGCCGCAGCCGCAGCCCGAGCGTCCCCCGGAAGCCGTCGTGCTCGTAGGTCGCGTCGAGCCGCAGCCGGCCGCCCTCGTCGCGCGGGGCGAGGTCGCGGGGGAGGCTGACCACGTTGCCGGGCCAGGGCTCGCCGAAGAACATCGGGTCGAGCTGCTCATCGGCCACGAGGAGCCACGGGCCGCAGTAGAGGCTCGCGTGGACGGGCGCCGGGCCGAGCGACGCGAGAGAGAGCTCTTCGCCGCCCGGGCGCACGAGGCGCAGGCGGGGGTGCAGCCGCGCCTCGAACCTCTCGCCGGCGGCGAAGCGGCCCTCGAGGCGCAGGACGTCGCCGTCGCGGCGCCCGGCCCGGCCCGCCCCCGAGACGGAGGGCGCTTCCGCCCAGGAGGGGACCCGCACCGCGAGCGTGCCCTCGAACGGTCGCCTCACCTCGACCGTGGCCGCGAACGGCGTGCGCCGCACCGAGACCGCGGCCCTCGTCCCGACGAAGTCGACGTCCTCGAAGAGCTGCACGACGACGGCGCCGTCCCTCTCGACGACCGCGTGGTCCAGCACGTCGCGGAAGGCGCGGTAGCCGTGCATCGTGCAGCACCACCAGGAGCGGTTGACGCTCGGGGTGGGCTGGATGCCGCGGTCGAAGAAGACGCGCGACCCGAAGTCCCCGTTGGCGTACTGGTTGTGGTCGAAGCCGTTCACGAGGCACCGCTCGGCCCGCTCGAGGTACTCGGCGCGGCCGGTGGCTCGATGGAGCTGGAGCGAGAGGCGCACGAAGTCGGCGAGCCCGCAGCCCTCGTTGCGGGGGAGCTGGCCGGAGGCCGCCTTGGCCGCGGCGAGCGAGTCGGCCTTCGTCGGATCGCCCCAGCCGAAGTACTCGAGGACGCCGCCGTCGACCGTGTAGTCGGTCGAGCGTACGAGCTCGCCGTAGAGCCGCTCGGCGAGCGCGAGCATGTCCGCGTGGCCGGCCACCTCGTGGAGGAGGACGGCCCCTCGCAGCGTCGAGAGGTAGCCGTGCGAGTGCTGGACGCCGCGGGGCTGCAACCGCGGGACGATCGCTCGGGCCGCCTCGGCGTACGAGGCGTCGCCGGTCGCGCGCGTCAGCAGCGCCAGGCCTTCCGCGAGCTGCGTGAAGCAGATGAAGCCGCTCGCCCCCTGCCCCTCGAGCCGGGCGATCACCTCGGGAGCCATGGACGGCTCCCGCACGCCCAGGAGGAAGGCGGCGAGGCGACGGGCTGCGGCCAGGGTCGCCGCGTCGCGCGTCGCCTCCCAGAAGGCCATGAGGCCCACGAGCAGGCGCCCGTTCCCCCAGAGCAGGGCCATGTGCTCGGTGCCGGTGTCGGCGGGGGTGAAGGCGAGGTCGGCCCGCCCGAAGCGGCCGTCCGCGCGCTGCTCGGCGAGCAGCTTCGCGACCAGGGGGCGGAGCTCCGAGACCGCGCGGCCGGCGGGGGGCAGGACGGCCAGGGCCTCGACGTATCGACCCGAGAGGTCGCCGCTGTAATTCCAGAAGCGACGGCGCCGGTCGAGCGTCACGTCGGCGAGAATGAAGTCCTCGGTATAGGCGGGCGTGCCCTCGCCGGTGAGCCGACGTGCCGTGAGCTCGACCCGTCGCGCCAGCTCCCCCGCGGGTCGGGTGAGGCCGGGGCCCTCCGGGGCGCGCGGGTCGCTCGCGTGCGTGTCGCCCGAGACGCGCCGGGCGGACGCGAGCGCCGCCGCCCCCATCCCGATGCCCCCGAGGAACGCGCGACGCGACGTCTCGCTCATCGTGACCCCTCCCGCCACGGTTCTAGCACGAGGGGGTCAGATCTTGAAATGAGGCGTCGGCCCGCCGAGCTTGACGCCGGGCGGGCGGGAGTGGCAGCGTTCGCCCGGGAGGCGCGCTCGCCATGCCCACCTCGACCTTCGTCGTCCTCCTTCCGGTTCTTCTTCTCACGCCCGGGACGGCCACGCCGGCCGAGATCGGCCTCGTGCCGGTCGTCCGGGTCGCGTCACCGCCCGTCCTCGACGGCCGGATGGAGGACGCCTGGGGGGCCGCGGTCGAGCGGCGCCTCGAGCGCAGCAAGGGTCCGATCCCGCATTCCGGAGACCTGCAGGGCCGCTTCCGCGCGATGTGGGACGAGGCGGCGCTCTACGTCTTCGTCGAGGTGGTCGACGATCGGAGAGTGCGCAACCAGGCGATGCCCTGGCTCGACGACTCGGTCGAGGTGTACGTGGACGGGGACGGGAGCCGGAGCGTGAGCTACGACGACCGCAACGACCACCAGCTCGTCTTCGGGTGGGACGACCCGCGCGTGCACCACCCGAAGGGGCCGGAACGCCCGGGGGTGCGCTTCGCGCGGGCGGACTGGGAGTACGGGTACCGGGTCGAGATCGCGTTGCCGTGGGCCGCGATCGGTGCGACGCCGAGGGCCGGGGGCCTGGTCGGCCTCGACGTGCACGTCAACGACAACGACGGGAGCGGTCGCGAGGACAAGCTCATGTGGTCGGACGGGGCGGACCTCGCGCACGGCGACCCGCGGAGGCTCGGCCGCGCGACGCTCCTCGGAACGACGCAGGCGACCCCCGAGGCCGTCGCGGCGCTCACCGCGACGGCGACCGACGTGCCCGCCACGGCGACGGGCGACGGCCCCCCGCTGCGCCTGCAGTACCACGACATCCGCACCGATCCGGCCGGCATGATCCTGCCGTGGTCGGACGACCCTCCGTCGAAGGCTTACGACCGCGTGATCCGGCTCGTCTGGGACTTCTGGCGACGCATGGAGAAGTGTCCGAACGGCGTCCCCTATTACCTCCAGCACCAGGTCTGGAAGCCCGAGCACGACCCGCGCGGCCTCGGGGGGGACCAGATCCCGATGGCGCTGAGCTCGTGGAACCTGCTCCACGCCTACCTCGGCGACCCCGCGGTGGTGGCCGACATGCGCCTCCAGGCCGACTACTGGCTCGCGAACGGAATGACGGGCCCGTCCGGGCCATGGCCGAACGTGCCGTTCCCGTACAACACCGACGTCCACTCCGGCCGCTACGACGGGGACATGGTCGCGGGCAAGGGCTTTCTCCAGCCCGACAAGGCGGGCTCGTTCGGGGCGGAGCTGGTCGTGCTCCACAAGATCACCGGCGAACCCCGCTACCTCAAGGCGGCCGTGGGCATCGCGGATACGCTCGCCCGCAACGTCCAGCCGGGCGCCGCCGAGCGGTCCCCCTGGCCCTTCCGTGTCCACGCCCTGACCGGGGAGGTCTTCGTCTCGGCGAACGGCCGCTTCGACTACACCACGAACTGGACGGGGGCGCTGCGCCTCTTCGACGACCTCGTGCGGATGGGGGAGGGCCGCGTGGTCGAGTACGAGCGGGCCCGGCGGATCGTCGGCGACTGGCTGAAGGCCCATCCGGCGCGGACGCAGCGGTGGGGTCCCTTCTTCGAGGACATCAACATCTACTCGGACACCCAGATCAACGCGGGCACCTTCGCCCTCTACGTCCTCGAGAACCCGGGATGGATGGAGGACGGCCTCGCCGTCGTGCGGCGGATCCTGGACTGGGCCGATCGGACCTTCGGCAACCCCTTCTGGGCGCGGTTCGGCGTGCGGGCCACGAACGAGCAGACGGCCTACGAGGTGCCGGGCAACAGCCACACCTCGCGCCAGGCCTCGCTCGAGCTGATGTGGGCGGAGGCGGCCGGGGACGCCTCGCGCAAGGCCCAGGCGGTGCGCAACCTCAGCTGGGCGACCTACATGGTCGACACCGACGGGAAGAACCGCTACTACCGCGACGACGTCTGGCTGACCGACGGCTACGGCGACTACGTGCGCCACTACCTGCGGGCGATGGCGGCGGCGCCGGAGCTCGCACCGGCCGACCAGAACCACCTGCTGCGCACGAGCTCGGTGGTGCGGTCGATCGAGTACGGGAACGACCGCATCGTCTACGAGAAGTGGGACGCCGCCTCCCGCGAGCGGCTCAAGCTCGGCGCGTGGGAGCCGGGCTCGATCGAGGGTGGGACGATGACGTGGGACGGGACGACCCGCGTCCTCGACGTGGCGTCGACCGCGAAGCGCGTCGTGGTCCGCCGGAAGCCGGAGCCGGTGGTGAGGCTCCCCGTGACCGTCGACGGCGCGAGCCGCTTCCAGGAGATCGACGGGCTCGGCGTGAACGTCACCCCCGCGCAGTGGCGCGACGGGGCCCTTCGGCCGACCCTCGACCTCCTCGTCGACGACCTCGGCGCGTCGATCATCCGCCTCGACTGCTACGGGAAGGCCGACTGGCTGGACCCCGCGAAGCGCGGCGAAGACGGCCGCTGGCCGGAGGCGTACCTGGCCGAGGTGTACCGTTCCCGCGTCTTCACGGAGTGCTGGGACACGTTCCGCCACCTCGCCGCGAAGGGCGTCGACGTGCATCTCAACGTCAGCGGGCGGATCCCCGCGGCCTGGGCGGGTCCCGACGGCCAGACGCTCGTGGACTTCGACGCGTACGCCGAGGCCGCCGTGTCGCAGGCGCGCTGGGCCCGCGAGAAGGAGGGGCTGGGCTTCCGGGTCTTCGCGCCGTTCAACGAGACGAACCTCGGCTTCCCGGAGGGGCCGAGGATCCGGGATGCCGAGGTGGTGACGGCGGTGCGGGCGGTGGCGAAGCGGATGGACGCGGCCGGCCTCGGCGACGTGAAGCTGGTGGTGGCCTGCGACGCGCCGCCGGTGAGCCTGGCCCGCTTCGGGCCGATGCTGGAGGCGAAGGACCTCGTCGGCCGCGTCCTCGCGTTCTCGACCCACACCTACGGCGACGGCGACGAGGGCGACGCGACGCCCGGCTGGTACGACGGGGAGTCGGAGCGGGCGGCGCTCGTGAAGGCGGTGGGGAAGAGCCCGCACGCGGGGGCGCGGCTGTGGATGACCGAGTACGGGGACCTCGATCAGACCGGCCTCGTCGAGTGGCAGTTCGCGTGGCGCTCCGCGCGCCGGTTGCTGAGGCTGCTCGAGGACGGCTTCCACGCCGCGATCGCCTGGGACGCCTTCGACAACCTCCACGAGCACGACGGGCTGTGGGCCACCTACGGGCTCCTGGCCACCGACCGGTCGACGTGGACGTACGCGCCGAAGAAGCGCTACTTCGCGGCGAAGCAGGTCTTCCGCTTCGTGCGCCCGGGCTGGCGCCGGGTGGCCGTCGTCCCGCCCGCCCGCGATCCGAAGAACGCCTACGCGGGGTGGCAGGACCCGGCGCGGCACGTGCGCCTCGTCGCCTTCGCCTCGCCCGACGGCCGCGACGTGACGCTCGTCGGGATGAGCCGCGTCGAGGGCGACGTGGAGCTCGCGGTGAGCCTGCGCGGCCTCGCCCCGGAAGCGGCGGCGAAACCTCTGTCGTACGTGAGGACCACGCGGAGCGAGGACGCGCGGCTCGTGGAAGAGAGGCCCGCCGCCGACGGCACCCTGCGGGTGATCGTGCCCGAGGGGGCGATCCTGACGCTGACGACCCTGCGTCCCACGGGGCGAGCCGCCCCTCCTGCGTCACCGCCGCGGTGACCGCCTCGGCGAGGTCCGCCGCGAGGCCCGGACCCCGCGCTCCAGTCCGGCCTCGAGTCATCGTGAACCGGACGCCGACGACGCAGGGCCCCGACGGCACGATCCGGACCCCGGCGGGCACGGTGCTGGGCGAGCCTTGTCCACGTGACAGGCGGGCTGTCCGCCTGCCGATCCTGCCGGCGACTCTCCCCCCGGCCCGGGGCTGGGCGTGGAGATCACCTGCCGGGTCTATGGGCAAGGAGGTGCTGGCCCCGGTCTCGCACCGCCACGTCGTCCTGACCATCCCGCGGCTGCTGCGGCCCCTCTTCCGCCGGCGCCGCGAGCTGCTCACCCACGCGATCTCGCCCGAGCTCGTCACGAAGCTGCTCGCCTGGAGACATCCCGGATTCTCCGCCCACATCGGCGACACCATCGCTGCGACCGACACGCGGCGCCTCGAAGACACCGCTGCGTCGGTGTCGCCGAGCACGGCGACGGCTGGGGCGTGCCGGCCGAGTGGGAGTCAACCACTACGACAACCGGCGGCGCGTCCCACACACATCCCGCGGATGTGGGCGCCGTGCGCGGCCTCAGGCCGGAGCGGTGAGCACGGTGAGGCTCATCGGGTTGACGACCACGGGCAGCTTCGAGGGATGGGCGGGCTCGATCGCGGGCAGGGGCTGCTGGAGGCGCACCCGGTCGGTCGTCACTCGCTCCCACCGCTTCGCGCGGAGCGGCTCCGGCAGGAGGAGCTCGAGGCGCGCCCTCTGCGCCTTCTCGTCGCTCACCAGCAGGATCGTCCTCTCGCCGGAGGGGGCGACGAGGGCCGTGCCGTGGACGACGTTCAGGTTCCGGGCGGGCTGCGAGTACAGCGGGAAGACCTTCGACCCCGGCCGCGCGTGGCGCGAGAGGAGCCCGTAGACGCCCCAGGGGTGGCGGGCCCGCTGGAGCTTCTTCTTCTCGTCCAGCCCCACGATGCCGAACCAGCCGTCGATGTCGTTCGGGTTCATGAAGCTCCAGAAGGCGAACGCGCCGAGCCCGGCGTTCAGGCCGCGCAGCGTGCCCTCGGCCACGGTGAGGGTCGCGTCGGCGGAGGCGACCCCGGCCGGGTCGTTCATCCGCCAGCCGAAGTAGAATGTGCCCATCTCCGCGGCGATGAGGCGCTTGCCCCGCTCGCGGCAGTACCGGACCTGGCGCGCGGTGTCCTCCATGAGATCGCCGATCGGGCGGGTCCACGAGCCCTCGCTCGGGGGGAGGGTGTCGAAGCGCAGGCTGTAGAAGTGGATCGAGTAGAGGTCCACGAAGGGGTCGAGGTCGATCCCGCGCGCCGCCTGCTCCGGGAGGAACAGGAAGCGATGGGTGTAGGTGTCGCCGCCCACGAGCCCCACGCGCTCGCGCGGGACGCCGGCACGGTCGAGAGCCGCGCGCATCTCGCGGTACATCTCGACGTAGTGCCGGTAGACGTCGGGGCCGCCCTCCGGGGTCCGGTAGACGCCGTACTCCATCGGCTCGTTGACGGGGTTGAACGAGCGGACGCTCTCGAGGCGCAGGTCCTTCGCGACGTGCTTCAGCAGCGGCGCCACGAAGCGCTCCGCGTAGGCCGCGTTGTCCCTCGCCGCCATGTTGCAGATCGCGCCCGGGGCGAGCCCGGCCGGGACCGGGAACTCGTGCGCGGCAGGGATCAGGAAGGTGTCGAGGAGGATCGTGCAGCCGTTGCGCGAGGCCCACTGGTCGAGCCAGGCGAGACGCTCCAGGTGGACGGTGCCGGGGCGGAAGGCACCGTCGGGCGCCGCGTGCGGGTCGGGCGGCAGGCCGAAGCGGATGAACCCCGGCTTCATCTCGTCGAGGGCGAGCCGGATCTCGGCCCACGCCGCACCGTCCGCGAGGTCGGGGTACACCGGGGCGTCGAGCGGGTAGCCGGGGTTGCGCGCGTAGAAGCCGCCCGAGCCGAGGTGGTCGAACCAGTTGAAGCCGACGCCGAAGTCGAGCGGGTCCGGCAACGGCGCCTCCGCGGCCCCGAGGCGGAACGCCATGTACTCCTGCGACGCGTCGTCGATCGGGTCGCGGCCCGGGACGGGCTTCACTCCGCCCGTCTCGGCGGCTTTCCCCGCCCGGGGAAGGGCGGCGAGCCCAGCCCCGGCGGCGAGGGACTGGATCAGGCGGCGGCGTGTCGTCATCGAGGCCTCCCCTGGCCCCGGCAGGGCCGCCGCAGTATCGACCGGCGGCCGAGCCGGGCTCAAGAGGCCGACGAACCGGGGGCTACCGGGGCGCTACCTTTCGCCCGCATGAGCGACCACATCCCCGACCCCGGCTAGCACTGCGCGCCCCACACACGCCCGCCGCCTTCCACGACTCCCCGCTCTCGCCCCGCGACCCCTTCCCGCCCTTTCCAACCCGGCGGGAGAGCCCGTGCCCCGTGGCGCGGCCACAAGGAATCGCCCAATCGTTTCTTCGGGCCTGCGTGCTACGCTTGCCCATGCGCGCCCGCTACGTCTGGGACTACGATATCAGCGAGCAGGAGTTCGACGCCCTGCTGGCCGGCAGGGCCGCCAGGGGACGACTCGATCGCGCGTGGGCCGCGGCTCGCCTGATCGACAGCGCTCCCTACGAAGAGGTCGTGCGACGCATCGGCTTCGGTGAGCTCGTCCGCCACTGGCCCGAATGGCGGTCTCGCGTCCGTTCCACGTCGGCGCGACGCGGCCTCGACTTTCTCGCCGAGTGGCTGCCGAAGCACCATCCCGAGCTGCTGGTCTAGCCGTGGACACGGCGTGGTTCGAGAAGGTCCTCTACCCCTTCCAGGACGAGGCCCTGGCCGTGGCGGATCGCGTCGAGACGGGCTTCTACCTGACGGGCGGCACGGCCCTGGGCCGGATTCACCTCCGACACCGGTACTCGGAGGATCTCGACCTGTTCGTGAACGACGACGATCGCTTCCAGGCTTGGACCGACCGGCTGCTCGAGGCGTGGCGTGCCGAGGCGGGCTGGCAGCTGACCGTTCAGCGCCGGGATCCTCGATTCGTGCGGGCGTTCCTCTCGCGGGACGACGTGCCCCTGAAGGTCGAGTTCGTGAACGACGTGCGGGGCCGCGTGGGGACCCCCGTGCGCCACACCGGATTCGGCCTCGTGGACACGATGGAGAACATCCTCGCCAACAAGGTCACCGCGCTCCTCGATCGGGAGGAGCCCAAGGACCTCGCGGACGTCTGGGGTCTGTGCCGGCGAGGCGGCCTCGCGCTCCGCGACGCCCTGGTAGGGGCCTCGTCCAAGGCCGTGGGCGTCTTCGCGGCGGACGTGGCGCGCGCCCTCCTCGGGGCGACCGAGGACGACTGGCGGCTCGTCCGGTGGATTCCGCCGCCGCCCCCGGCGGGAGAGTTCCTGCGCGACCTCCGAGCGCTGGGGGAAGACCTCCTGCTGATTCGCTAGGGGACGAGCAGGCCTTCCTTCTTCATCTCGGCGGTGACGGCCTTGGCCAGCTCCGCCGCGAAGGCGTCGGCCCTCGACGGGTTCATCGTGTCGCTCATGCCGGCCCAGAGCATCAAGTCCTGCCGGGTGCTGAAGACGAGCGTCTCCACGGAGACGACGGTGTCCGTGTGCATGGAGCCGGGGTGGTAGACGGCAGCCCATCCGTGGCCCCAGTAGCCGCCCCAGCCCCGCCGATAGTACGGAGTGGTGGTCCAGTACCCGGGCGTGACGGTCACCTGCTTGTCCCGGCCGGCGACCCGCATCATGACCATCCCGTCGACTCCGTTCTGTTCCATGAGCGCCCTGACTCTCGCCTCGTCCCGCGTCAGCTCCTGCGGCACGAGCGTGAACCCGGGGATGCCCTGCGCGCCGCGGGCGGTCAGCTCGCGGGCGAGCGCAGTCTCCGCCGAGCGGCGCGCCGCCTCGTTCTTCGCGATGAAGAATGCGGCCACCTTCTTGCCGGCGAGGCTCACCGGCTGGGCGTCGGGGTTGCGCCAGGTCGAGCGGAAGCTCGTCGATGCGCAGGCCGCGGCGAGGGCGAGCGCCGCGGCCGCCGCGGCCGTCTTGAGGGTCTGGGTCATCTTCTCTCTCCGTCGAGTGTGATTCGGGCGAAGAGCGAAATTATGCCGCGGGAGCGGCCGGGCCGCCACCTCGTCCCCGCCGCGACCGCGCTACGGCCGCCCGGCCCGCAGCCAGGCCGCGAGGACTCGGGCGTCCTCGCCCGCTCCCTCGGGCAGGGGGAGGACGCTGCCCTCGTAGGCGGACGCGGCCCACCTCGCGACCGGGCTCTGCGCCCTGCGCGCCGTCCACTGCGCGAGCAGGGCCCGGCCCTCCGCCTCCCTCCCCGCCTGCCTGAGGGCGAGGACCCCGGCAAGGGCGCCCACCCCGCGCTCCCGGCCCTCGTGCCGAGCCGCCCGCTCGCGCAGCGCCCTTGCCTCGGCGGGCTTCCCCGCGCGCGCCGCGGCCTGAGCGGCGAGGAGGTCCTCGACCCGCTCGTCGCGATCCGCGGGGTAGGGCGCGCCGGCGCCGAGGTTCTCGGGCCACTGCCGGGCGATGTCGACCTCCCGGCGCGCGGCCCCCGCGTCGCCCTTCGTGAGCGCCTCGAGGGCGAGCATCAGGTGCGCCTCTCGGTGCAGGCGCCGTCCCTCGGTCGCGCCCTCGTAGGGGAGGACGTTCAGCCGGGCGAGCCTCGCCGCGGCCTCGCGTGGCCGCCCCTTTGCGAGGAGCGCCTTCGCCTGGAGCATGCCGAGGACGTAGCTGTCCGGGAAGCGGGTGGCGTACGCGGAGGCCGTGGCGAGGGCGGCCTCCGTGTCGCCTGCCCGCAGGTGCCTCTCGGCGAGGGCGCGCCCGAATCGCCACTCGTCCGGGTCGGTGCGGGCCGCCCGCTCGAGGTCGGCCAGGGACCTCTCGGGCGCGCCCTCTTCGAGGGCGATCGCCCGCGCCGCGTAGAATGGCGCCCAGTCCGGCGTGTCGCCGCAGGCGTCGAGCAGCCGGCGCACCTCGTCCGCGTTTCCGGCGCCCCAGTGGACGAGGGCGAGGAGGTAGCGCGGCTTCCAGCCCGCGCCCTTCGACACGGCCCACCGGAAGACCGCCGCCGACTCCGTCCGGAACGGGAAGACGAGGGCCACCGGAGCGGACTCGGCCTTCGCGAGCGCGGCCGCCGCCCCCGCGTCGCCGCGGGCGTCCTTCAGGAACGCGAGCCAGTAGAGCACCTCGGCGTTCGGCGGGGCGACCTCCAGGACGCGCTCCGCCTCCTCGCGCCGGCCCAGCCCGTAATACCAGGCGGCGAGCTCGAGCAGGACCTCCTCCGGCCGCTCGCCCCTGAGGCCGGCCGCGAACGCCTTCGGCGCGACGCCCCCGGCGGCGAGCGCCCTCTCGAAGCGGCCGAACGTGCTGAGCGGGTCGAGGCCGAGCAGGGCGGCGACGGCGGCCGCCGCCTCGTCCCCGCGGCCGGCGAGCCGGCGGGCGAGGGCGAGGAGCTGGCGGCCCTCGAGGTTGCGGGCGTTGAAGTCGAGGCTGCGCTCGGCGTCGACGTCCGCGCGCTCGGGGTCGCCCTCGCGCAGGGCGAGCCGCGCGAGCTCGGTCCAGGCGGCGGCGCGCAGCTCGACCGACTGTGCCGCGACCTCGAAGCCGTCGCGGGCGTCGGCCGTCCGGCCGAGCCGCGCCGCGGCGAGGCCGTAGGCGAAGTTTCCGAGCGGGTCGTAGGTGTCGATCGCGAGGGCCCGCCGGGCGAGCGCGAAGGCGCCCTCGTCGTCCATCGCGCGGTAGCGCAGCATGGCGAGGTCGCCGAGGGCCGGGACGTAGTGGGGGTCCTTCTCGAGGCAGGCCTCGAGGGACTCGCGGGCCGGACCGTACTCGCGCTGGCGCAGGTGCTCCTTCCCCGCGAGCCACAGCCCGTACACGGACGTCCAGTCGAAGCCCTCCGGCGGCTCGAGCGGCCGCGCGAGGACGCCCGCGTCGGGGGCGCCGCTCCATTCCAGCCGGCGCCCGACCCGGACCCGCAGGCGCTCCTTCGGGACCGAGACGGACGCCGTCCTCCTCCACGTCTCGAGCGGCATCGCCCGCACGGGCGTCTCGAAGACCACCGTCTCCCCGTCGAAGACCTGAAGCGTCTCGTCGACCGCCTGCAGCGGCGAGAGCTCCACGTCGACCGCGCCCTCGCGCACGGCCACGTTCAGGCCGCCGAGCGGCGATCCGGCCACGAGGCCCTTCGTGCCCACGACCGGGAACCAGTACTCCGTCCAGGTGTCGGTGCCGTACGGTACGAAGCCCCGGTGCTTGAAGGGCGTGCGCGTGCTCGCCTCGGCCGCCTGGTTGAAGGAGCGGCCCGACTGCAGCTCGACGTACTGGCCGTCGGTGTCGGTGAGGAGCTTCTCCCAGACCATGCCCTGCCGGGACAGGCCCCAGATCCAGATCTTCTTGCCGAGCTTCTCGTCACGCGCCGACCACCGGCCGGCGCCGAAGCCGTCGTCGTGCCAGAACGCGCCCCAGAAGCCCGACTCCCGCCCGAGCACGTGGTAGGACTTCGGCCCGCCGA
The DNA here is from genome assembly GCA_964561785.1 of uncultured Acidobacteriota bacterium. GTDB lineage: Bacteria > Acidobacteriota > Vicinamibacteria > Fen-336 > Fen-336 > DATBSL01. Next base: position 41,017 of record CAZLRF010000027.1, read on the forward strand.
AGTCGTTTCTCTCGTAGAAGGAGATCGCCCGGCCCTCCGCGTCCACCGGCCAGGGGCCCACCTCGCCCCCGTGACCGATCTGGTGGGTGCCGGGGTAGACGAACTCCAGGTTGCCCGCCGCCTTGTAGCCGGCGTTCATCCAGTGGTAGTACGGCTGCTCGAGCGGGGTCTGGTTGTGCCACAGCGAGCGGGTCGTGAAGTACGCCTTGTTCGCCTCCAGCCTCACCTCGAGCCGCCACGGCGTGCGGGTAAGCAGGTCGAGGACGCCGATCACGACCGACGCGCTGCCGTCTTCGTGCTCCCGCGTGACGTAGTCGACGGGCGTCGCGCAGTTGGGGGTGTGGCCGATGATGCCGTAGTTCGCCTCGATGCCCCCGCTCGTCCACGGGCCGCGCATCGCGATGTCGCGGAACTTGACGACCGAGTTGCCGTAGAGGAACGGCTTCCCGGTGGACTTCTCGACCGCGCTCCAGATCTTCCCGCCGATCTCGGGCATCACGGTCACGCGGATCCAGCGGTTCTCGAGCTCGACCACCGTCCACTCCTTGTCGACGGGCCGGTCGGTGAAGCCGTCGAAGCGGAAGTAGGGGTAGATCCGGCCGGGGTTCGGCACGGGGTCGGGGTCGGAGAACGGGTAGGTGCGGAACACCTTGCGGTGCTCGCGAACCGTGGCCCGGGCGGTCTCGGCCCCGGAAGGGGCGAGGGGGAGGAGCCCGATGAGGAGAAGGAAGGAGACGAGCGTGCGGGGTCGTGAGGTCATGGCACCCTCCGCATCCGGCGCAACGCTAGGCCGGCGCCGAGGGGCTGTCAATCGCCGGCCGAGGTGGGCCGGGAGCGGCCTCAGCCTTCGAGGCCGAACGCCTCGACGAGCTCCTGGACCTGCGGCTCGGCGATCGCCACGATCTCGCCGAGCTCGCGGGCGGCGATGATCGCCTTCGCGGAGTACTCGGCCACCTCGAGCCGGTCGAACGCGTTGAGCAGGGTGCTGCCGGCGAACATCAGGGAGTCGTTCTCGAGCACGACCACCGGGTGGCGTGGCGACAGGGTCTGCGCGGCGCGCTCGACGTCGACCAGGTTGGTCCCGAACGGCAGGCGCGGGACGTCCCGCAGAAGGATGTAGCTCTCGGGGATCGTCCGGCTGTCGAGCCGGAGGTTGGTCACGGCGAAGACCATCGCCGAGGGCGGGTGGGCGATGATCACCGCGTCGATCGCCGGCTGCCGTTCGTAGATCCGCCGGTGCAGCTGCACGGAGCGGCTCGGCGTCTTGCCCGCCTCCGCGCGGCCGCCCTCGACCCGCACGAGGTCGGCCGGCTCGAGGTACTTGCGGTCGAGGCCGAACGGGGTGATCACGAAGGCGTCCCCGGCGAGCCGCCGCGAGAACGTGCCCTGCGTGCTGGTCACGAGCTGCTGGTCGTACGCGCGGTGCACGAGCTCGCAGATCTCCCGCCGCGCCGTGCGCTCCTCGCCGCTCGCCGGGCCGGGGACGAAGGTGGGCACGGCCTGCCGCCGCCGCGGCGCGGTGAGGGCGAGCTGCTCGGGGGTCAGGGGGCGCAGCGCGCCCATCCGGCGGGCCCCGATCTCGAGCCGCGCGCAGAAGTCGAGGGTCTCGAAGGCCATGAACGCCCGGAACAGGTCGGTCCCGCCGAGCACGACGCCGTGGTTCTCGAGGAGCACGGTGTCGATCCCGCGGGCGAAGACGGCGGCGATCCGCTCGCCGAGGCGGGCGCTCCCCGGAAGGGCGTACTCCGCGTAGGCGATCGGCCCGCAGATCTCGTCGACGTTCGGGATGAGGTTCGTCCGGGGCACCCGGCGCACGATGCTGAAGGCCACGAGCGCCGGGGGGTGGGCGTGGAGGATGGCGCGCAGGTCGTCGCGCCGCCCGTAGATCGAGAGGTGGAAGGGCAGCTCGCTCGACGGCCGGTGGGGGCCCTCCGCCGAGCCGTCCGGCCGGACGCGGATGATGTCCCTCCGGGCGAGCGAGCCCTTGTCCACGCCGGCGGGGGTGATCCAGACGTCTCCGTCCTCGTCCCGGATCGAGAGGTTGCCGCCGGAGGTGGTGGTCATGCCGTAGGCGTAGATGCGCTGCATGATCATCACGATCTGGTCGGCGGGGTGGAGGAGGTCGAAGCGCATGGAGCACCATTATCGCCCGCCGGGGGCCGCAGCTGAGTCGAACGGACCGTGCGGCGCGCGGCCGATCCGACTATGATCGACGCCGTCGCCTCGGGAAGCTGCAGGGGGGAGCGTCCATGGTCATCCGCGAGTTCGTGAACGAGCACAACCGCAAGGCGCTCGAGTGGCTGCGCCAGGACTACGAGCACCTGGGCCGCCAGCTGCGGCGGCGCGGGAAGGACGTCGAGGCGCTCACCGAAAAGGCCATGGCGTTCCGGGTCGCCGTGCCCTCCTGGGGCGTCGGCACCGGCGGCACCCGCTTCGCCCGCTTCCCGGGGCCGGGCGAGCCGCGCAGCGTGTTCGAGAAGCTCGAGGACTGCGAGATCATCCACCAGCTGGTCCGGGTGACGCCGGGCATCTCGCTCCACATCCCGTGGGACGAGCCGGAGGACCCGGCGGAGCTCGTCGCCTTCGCCCGGGCGCGGGGCCTGTTCTTCGACTCCATGAACTCGAACACGTTCCAGGACCAGCCGGGGCAGAGGCTCTCCTACAAGTTCGGCAGCCTCACCCACACCGACGCCGCGGTGCGCCGGCAGGCGGTCGAGCACAACGTGCACTGCATCGAGCTGGGGAAGACGCTCGGGGCGCGCTCGCACACGGTGTGGATCGCAGACGGCGGCAACTTCCCCGGGCAGGTCCACTTCCGCCGGGCGCTCGAGCGCTACCTCGACAGCCTCCGGGCGATCTACCGGGCGCTGCCCGACGGCTTCCGGCTGTTCATCGAGCACAAGCTCTACGAGCCGGCGTTCTACTCGACGGTCCTCAACGACTGGGGCACGAGCTACTTCTGCGCGCGCGAGCTCGGGCCGAAGGCCTTCTCCCTCGTCGACCTCGGCCACCATGCCCCGAACGTGAACATCGAGATGATCGTGGCCCGGCTCGTCCAGCTCGGGAAGCTCGGCGGCTTCCACTTCAACGACAGCAAGTACGGGGACGACGACCTCGACGCCGGCTCGATCAAGCCGTTCCAGCTGTTCCTCGTGTTCCACGAGCTGGTGGACGCGGAGCTCGAGGGGGTGCCGGGCTTCGACCCCGCGTACATGCTCGACCAGTCCCACAACGTGACCGACCCGATCGAGTCGCTGATGGCGAGCGCGGTCGAGCTGGTGCGGGCCTACGTGCAGGCCCACCTCGTCGACCGCGCCGCGCTGGCCGAGGCCCAGGAGAGAAACGACGCGATCGCGGCGATCTCGCTGCTGAAGCAGGCCTTCACCACCGACGTGGGGCCGATCCTCGCCATGGCCCGCCACCGCGCGGGCGGGGCGATCGACCCGGTGGCGGCATACCGGGAGAGCGGCTACCGCCGGCGCAAGGCGCAGGAGCGTCCGGCGGTGGCCGGCGGGGGCGCCGGCATCGTGTGAGCGCGCACCTCGCCGTCGACCTCGGCGCGGGCGGCGGCCGGGCGGTGTTCGGACGAGTGGCGGCGTGCGGGGCCGCGCGAGCTGATGCCGGGCCTCGTCCGGCCCGCAGAGCCGCTCGGCGAGATCCGGCCCTCGCTGCAGAAGGAGCGGGGGCCGGGGTGGAGCGAGGCTGCCGAGCGCTACCGCGAGATCGAGTCCCGGTATGCGTGAGGAGGCGCCTCAGCTCGAGTCACCCGCGATGCGCTCCCAGAGCTGGAGGCGGCCCCCGCGGTCGACGGCGGCGAGCGACGCCACGAGCGCCTCGAACGCGGCGAGGTGACCCTCGTCGAGGGCGCCGAAGTCGTCGAGGCCGTGCCGGAAGGCCGTCCAGGGGGCGTCGCGGTGCGGCGTGCGGCCGGCCGCGGCCACCGACCGGCGGCCGCCGCGGAGCACGACGCCGACGCCGAAGCGGAGGAACACGAGCCAGAGCCGGAAGCGCTCCTGCGTTCCCACGAGGAAGCCGTGGACGAGGGTGGACACCGCCGCCGCCGCGCGCAGGGCCGCGCCACGGAAGGCGGCCGGAGACGGCGGGGGCGCGGGGCGGATGGCCTGGACCATGCGCGCGTAAACGCCCATCGCCTTGAGCCGGGTCAGGCGGTCGACCCCGGCGTCCTCGAGGATGGCCAGGGCCGTCTGCAGGACCGTCAGAGCGTCCGGCGTCCGCCTCTCTTCGCGCATCTGCTCGGCCGTCGCGAACGCCTGGCGGACGAGCGCCGAGTCGGTCTCCAGACGTTGGCGGAGCGCCTCGATCGCCTGGCGCTCCGGGGCGTGCAGGACGAACTCCCACCGCGCGAGCACGAGAGCGCGGTTGTGGCGCCCGAGCGCGTAGAGGAGGATCGCGCAGCCGGCCGCGGCGAGGGCGAGCTCCGCGCTCACTGGACCTGCGGGGCGGGCCCCGCGCCGGGGAAGGCCTCCGGCCGCGGCCGCCAGGAGGCCCAGGCCCAGAAGCACACGAGCGCCAGGTAGGCGACCGTGTCGACGCCGGCGATCAGGTCGCGGTGGAGCCACCCGTGTCGTCCGAGCAGGTCGACGAGCGCGACGAAGACCAGCAGGTACGTGGCGAGCCCCATCATGATGGCCTTCTGCCACGCGTCGACTGGGACCTGGTACCACACGACCACGAGGGCGCTGAGCGTGAGCGCCCAGAGGGTGGCGGTCGAGATGGCCGGCTGCCAGTCCCAGACCTGGCGGTACGAGGAGAGGGGAGTGAGCAGGGCGACCCCGAGGGTGCTCGCGGCGACCAGGGGCACGAGGACGAGCCTCACCGTCCACAGCGCGCCGGGGAACGCCGAGAACGCTCGCCACGCCAGCTCGAGAGCGACCACCATCTTGAGCGCGTCGTAGACGCCCTGCTTGACGACCCAGAACGCGGGGTTGAAGAAGCGCTCCGGCCAGAGGGAGACGAGCGAGTTGCCGGCGAGGATCGCGAGGACGTACGCACCGAAGGACCAGCACAAAGGCGCGCGCCTCCTCACCACCACGCCCGCGAGCGCTGCGACCAGCGCGAGCTTCACCGCGTGCGCGATCGCGAGCTGGACCGCGGTCATGCGTCGACCGGGATCTTCTTGTAGATCTTGGGTACGCGCTTGCGCCGGATGCCGAAGCTCCGCAGGCGCATGTAGACCGTCCGCCGGGTCACCTTCAGGAGCCGCGCGACCTCGGCGATGTTCCACTCGTGCCGCTCGAGCAGCGAGAGGAGCTGCGCCCGGGCCTCGTCCGTGGGGTTCACCTCGGGAGCCGGGCGGGGCGTGTGTCCGGCGAGGACCGCCTGGGCGATCGCCGTCCCGAACAGGCGCGCCTCGGAGGCCGTGACGTTCGCGGGCCGGTCGAGGTACAGCGCCGCCACCATCTCGTGTCCCAGCCGGGCGGGGAGGAGGGCGTATCCCGGCTCGATCACCGCCCGCCCGCCGGCGAGGGCCTCGTGGTGGCGGGACCAGAGGGCCGGCAGGTCGGCCGAGGCGGAGAGGCTGAGACCCGCGCTGAGCCAGATCTCCGCCTGTGGCCCGCGAGGGACCAGGATCGCGCCTCCTTGGGCGCTGTGGATCTGGACGAGGCGGGTCAGGACGCGGTCGGCTGAGCGACGGGGGTCGTCGGCCACGAGCAGAGCGAGCATCGAGTCAAGTGTGTGCACGGTCCGACTATAGGGGAGAAGAAGCCCGACACACAAGGGGTCTTGAGAATCGAGTATTCGCATGGTATACGGAGAATATTCTTGCCCGGCGTCGCCCGGGCCGCTTCGTCTCGAGGGAGGGGCACATGCGGATCTTCTGGACTGGTTTCCTCGTCGGAGGGCTGCTGCTCACGCTGCTCGACGTCTACGAGGCGCGGAGGGAGGCTGCCATGGCCTCCTCGTCTTCGGCGGACTCGGTGGCCGCGAGCGAGGACGGCACGCCCTGGCCGCCGCCGGATCCCAAGCCCACGCCGTCGCCCAAGATTCAGTGATCGGCGGGGGAGGGCGGGCCTTCGGGGCCGGGGCCGACCCGACCATTGTGGCGGTGGGCGTCATCGCCCACATCGAGGGCCTGTCGGGGCTGGGCCGGCTCGAGCGGGTTCGTGCTCGCGATGCCGTGGCCCGCGCGGCGTCCGGCCCGGCCGACCTCGTCGTGGTCGGCGCCTTCTCGGCCGGCGGCCGCTCCTCGAACCTGATTGCCCGTCTCAAGCAGGACCCGTCGACCGACGGGATCCCCGTCCTGCACGTCGAGGGCGGTGAGTGCGGGTGCCACGCCGACTTGTGCTTGCCCGGCGCCTGGACGGCGGACCACGTGCGACGCGCGGCCCGTGTGCTCCTCGAGCGGCGTCGGCACGCGGCCGCACGCGCCTTCCGTCTGGAATCCCTGGGGCGTCTGGCGGGCGGGATCGTTCACGACCTCAACAACATCCTCTTCGCGCTCAGCGGCCTCGTGGAGGGAGTCCGATCAGAGCTTCCCCCGGACCATCCCGCCCGCTGCCGCCTCGCCCGCCTGGACGAGACGATCGAGCGGGGCGCGGAGCTGGCTCGCCTGGTCCTCGGCTTCGGGCGCGAGTCCGCCTCGTCCCGACCGGCGCTGGACGTCAACCCGGTGGTCGCCAGGGTGGAGCGGCTCGTGCGGACGGTCCTCGGCGAGCGGGTGAGGATCGAGACCCGTCTGAGCGAGGGAATCGGAGTCGTCCGGGCGGACGCCGGACGGATCGAGCAGCTCGTCCTCAACCTCGTCCTCAACGCTCGCGATGCCATGCCCCGGGGTGGAAGGGTGCTCGTCGAGACCCGCGACGTGGAGATCACGGGCGGGCTGTCGCCTCCGGCGCCCCCGGGACGCCACGTTCTGCTGGTCGTGAGCGACGAAGGCGTGGGCATGGACGCCGCCACCCGGGCCCGGGTCTTCGAGCCCTTCTTCACGACCAAGGGTGAGGGGGAGGGGACGGGGCTGGGGCTCGCGGTCGCCCAGAGCATCGTCGAGGCGGCGCGGGGGAGGATCACCGTGGACAGCGCCCCCGGCCGCGGAACCACGTTCCGCGTGTACCTCCCCTGCGTCGAGCGGGAGGGCGAGGCCGCCGGACGGAGGGCGGACCCGCCCTGCGCCGACGGAAAGACGGGCGTGCTGGGGGAGGGCTCGGCGTCGAAGGGCGGCCTCGCGCAGTAGGCGCTGGCGTCCACCCCGGATGAGCCGTTTGACCGTGGAGGGGCCCCGGGGCCATCGGGTAGACTGGGCGCTCGTTTCTGCCTCGCCCGGGGAGGGCCGATGACCTCAGCGGATGCCCGAAGCGACGCCGTCCGGCGGCTCGACCGCCTCTACGAGTTCGAGAGAGCGCCGGTCACCGCGGACAAGCTCCAGCCCGGCGCGTACTTCGCGGGGCTCTTCGCCGGCGAGCACGTGGCGGCGACCGAGTTCGTGATCGGCGCCCTCCTCGTGAGCTTCGGGGCGAGCGCGTCCGACATCGTGTTCGGCCTGCTGCTCGGAAACCTGCTCGCGGTGCTCTCGTGGACCTTCGTCTGCGCCCCGATCGCGGTCTCGACGAGGCTCACGCTCTACTGGTACCTGCGGCGGATCGCGGGGCCGGGGGTGACGCTCCTGTACAACCTGTGCAACGCGGTGATGTACTGCATCCTCGCGGGGGCGATGATCACCGTGTCCGCCTCCGCGGTGCGGCTGCCCTTCGGGATCCCCGCCCAGACGAAGTGGTACCCGGAGGACCCGCGCTTCGTGCTGGTGGTGCTCGTGGTGGGCGCGGTCGTGGTGACCCTCGCGATCCTCGGTTTCAAGCGGCTCGCGCAGTTCGCGGTCGTGTGCTCGCCGTGGATGTTCGTCATGTTCGTGGCCGGCGCGGTCGTGATGCTCCACCCCCTCGCGACGGTGCTGCCCGACGGCCGCATCGACGGCCCCTCCGACCTGTGGACGATCGCGAACCAGACGATCTGGAAGGGGGCCTCCGAGCACGCTTCGGGCGGGCTGGGCTTCTGGCACGTGGTGGCCTTCGCCTGGATCTGCAACCTCGCGATGCACGTCGGGCTGTCGGACATGGCGATCTTCCGCTTCGCGCGGCGCTCGAGCTACGGGCTGTTCTCGGCGTTCGGCATGTACCTCGGCCACTACCTCGCCTGGATCTGCGCGGGGGTCATGGGCGCGGCGGCCGCGTTCCTCGCCCAGCGGCCCCTCGCGGAGCTCGACTCGGGCGACGTGGCGAGCCGCGCCCTCGGGGTGGCGGGGGCCCTGGCGGTGCTGATCGCCGGCTGGACGACGTCGAACCCGACCCTCTATCGCGCGGGCCTCGCGCTGCAGGTCGTGACGCCCAACTGGCCGCGCTGGCTGGTCACGCTCGTCGCGGGGGCGGTCACGACGGTCATGGCCTGCTCGCCGTTCGTGTTCACGAAGCTGCTCGACTTCGTCGGGGTCTACGGCCTGCTCCTCATGCCGGTGGGGGCGATCGTGTTCGTCGAGCACTGGGTGTTTCCCCGGATCGGCCTCGAGCGCTTCTGGGCGAGCCGGAAGGGGCTCGTCGTGAGCTGGCCGGCCCTCGTGGCCTGGCTCGGCTCGGTCGCCCTCGCCGTGGCCGCCTGGCAGAGCGGGTGGATCCACCTCTTCTTCCTCGCGCTGCCCACGTGGCTGCTGACCGCGGTCGGGTACGTCCTTCTCTCCGCCCTCGCCGGGGCGCGCGGGCCCCTGCCGGCCGAGCCGGAAGAGGCGCCCGCGCCTCCGGCTCCCGTGCCTGCGGCGTCGGCCGCGTCCACCCGCCCGTCCGCCCGTCCGCCCGTCGCGGGCCTCGTCGCGATCGCGACGCTGGCCGCCCTGCTCGTGCTCCCGCTCTGGGTCGTCGCCTCTCCCGCGGGCGGGTGGGAGGGGCGGCTCGCGTCCTTCAAGGCGCTCGCGCTCGTCCTGACCGCCGCGTACTTCGTCGCGGGGGTCGCCTGGATGCGGGCGAGCGACGCCGGCCGGGGGGTGAAGTGATGCCCAAGGTCGTGGTCGCCCTGCTCAACGCCGAGCAGGAGTTCCAGCAGCTCCAGGCCACTGACGCACGCGAGGCGGGGGCGCGCCTGGGGCTCGGGGTCGAGGTGAGCTTCGCCGAGGGCCACGCGGTGGTCCAGATCCAGCAGCTCTTCAAGCACATCCACGCCCCCGAGGGCGAGCGGCCGGCGGCGATCGTGGTCGAGGCGGCGACCGGGGAGGGGCTCGAGCGCGTGGCCCGCAACGCGGCGAAGGCGGGGATCGGCTGGGCCCTCGTGAACGCGCGCGCCGCTTACGTCGAGGCGCTTCGCCGCGAGTACCCCGCTCTGCCCATCTTCCGGCTCGGCACCGACCAGCGCGAGGTGGGGCGCATCCAGGGTCGGCAGGCGCGGGCCCTGGTGGGCTCGCGCGGCGGCGTGCTGTGCGTCCAGGGCCCGGCCGACTCGACGGTGACCGCGGAGCGGCTCTCCGGCCTCAAGGAGGCGCTCGGCGGCGGCTTCGAGGTGCGCTCCGTCAACGGCGAATGGACGGAGGCGAGCGGCCAGAAGGCCGTGGCGTCGTGGCTGCGTCTCAAGACCAGCGAGTCCTTCCGGCCCGACGTGGTGGTGTCGCAGAACGACTCGATGGCCGCGGGGGCCCGCAAGGCCCTGCTGGACCACCGACGCGAGTGGAGCGGCCTCCCGTTCCTCGGCTGCGACGGGCTCCCCGAAGGGGGACAGAAGATGGTCGCGGACGGGCGGCTCGCCGCCACCGTCGTCGCACCCTCGAACACCGGGCCCGCCCTCGAGATCCTGAGCCGCTGGTTCGAGTCGCGGCAGGCGCCGCCGGCCGAGGTGCTCCTCGCCCCGCGCTCGCACCCGCCCGAAGACAGGCTGCGGCGGGGACGTTGATGGCGGGGCGGGGCCGCCGCGCGTTCCTGAAGGGGCTCACGGTCTCGGTCGCCGCGGGCGCCGCGACACCCCTCTCCGCGCAGGCGAAGAAGAGACCGGCGCGTCGGCAGCCACGGACCACGCCGTCGAAGGCGAAGCCGGCGGCCGCGCCCTCGCGGCCCGCCCCGCGGCCGCCCGCGCCCCCGCCGGTGCAGGCGGCGCGGGGGAGCTGGCCGATCCCCGAACCGGGCGCGCGGCTCGAACTCGCCCCTGCCCGCTGGATCTGGCTGCCGTGCGAGCGCACCCTCGCGAACACCTTCGTGCTGTTCCGGCGGGAGATCGAGGTCGAGGGCCCGGTCGTCTCCGCCCGCGGCTTCGTGAGCGCGGACAGCCGCTACCGCCTCTTCGTGAACGGCCGCCGCGTCCAGTGGGGCCCCGCGCCCTGCGACCCGAGGGCCTACGAGGCCGACCCCCTCGACCTCTCCCGCTGGCTCGTGCCGGGGAGGAACGTCCTCGGGGCGGAGGTCCTCTTCTACGGCCACGGCGACGGGACCTGGCCCCTCGGCAAGCCCGGCTTCCTGCTCGCCCTGCGGATCGAGGAAGAGGGAGGCCGGGTCCAGGAGGTGTACTCGGACGGGTCCTGGCAGGCGCTCCTCGACCGGGCCCACCGCCCCGGCCAGTTCAAGCGCTGGTACCTGCGGGCGCTGCAGGAGGACTTCGACGCGCGGCTGCGCCCCGCGGGGTGGGGCGAACCCGGCTTCGCGCCCGACGCCTCGTGGGTGGGGGCCGACGTCCTCGCGGTCGCGGCCGACCGCCCCGCCGCGGCGGGAACCCACTACGAGTACCTCTCCGACGGCGGCATCGACCCCGCCACCGCCGAGCTGCGCGCGCGGGAGGTGCCGCTCGTGCGCGAGTCGTTCCGGCCGGTCCTGCGCCTCGCGGGGTCGGGCCGCGTCCGCTGGTCGCGCGACCCGCGCGACTGGTTCGAGTACCGCATCCCCGGCTCGTTCGCGCTCGGCGGCGGGTCGGGGGCGGCGCCCGCGGGCGACGGGGCCTGGCGCCTCGCGCCGCGCGCGGGCGAGGGCGTCTTCGCCACGTTCGAGCTGAGCGAGCAGATGGTGGGCTTCCCCTACCTGACCCTCGACGCCCCCGAGGGCACGGTGGTCGAGGTGATGACCCAGGAGTCGCACGACCCATCGGGGCCGGCGTGGCTCGACACGCACCGCTTCGCGTGGACGCGCCTCGTCTGCCGCGAGGGCGAGAACCGCTTCGAGGCGTTCGAGTACGAGTCGCTCCGCTTCCTCCAGGTGCACGTCCACGGCACGGAGGACGAGGTGACGCTGCGCGACGTCGGCGTGAGGCGGCGCAGCTACCCCTGGCCCAAGGCCCCGAGCTTCGCGTGCCCCGAGCCGCCCCTGCAGCGCGTGTTCGAGGCCTCGTTCAACACCCTCGTGAACGCGGCCCAGGAGACGATCGTGGACGGCATGGGCCGGGAGCGCCAGCAGTACAGCGGGGACGGGGCGCACCTGCTCCACGCGACGCGGCTCGTCTGCGGCGACCGCCAGCTCGCGCGGCGCTTCCTGCGCACGTACCCGATGGGGCAGACCGTCGACGGCTACTTCCTCGACTGCTGGCCGGCCTACGACCGGCTGAACCGGATCGCCCAGCGCCAGGTGGGCGCGACCCCCTGGGGGCCGCTCCTCGACCACGGCGTCACGCTCGTCTGGGACGCGTGGCGCCATTACCGGGAGAGCGGGGACACGGACGTGGTGGTGGAGCTTCTCCCCCGCTTCGTGCGCTTCGCCGAGTACCTGCTCGCGCGCCGGGGGAAGGACGGCCTGCTCCCCGTCGAGGGCTGGGGCGTGCCCGCGGTCTGGATCGACAACTGCTTCTTGCGCCCCCGGCACAAGCAGTGCGCCTTCAACTTGTTCACCGCCGCGGTGCTGAAGGCCGCTCTCGCCCCGATCGCCGCGCTCGCCGGCGACCCCGCGGAGGAGAAGCGCTGGGCGGCCGCCGGCGATGCGCTGCTCGCCGCGGCGGTCGGGCGGTTCTGGAGCCGCGAGCGGGGCCTCTTCGTGGGCAACCTCCCGTGGGAGGACGAGGAGGGCGGGGCGCGCCTCGACGACCGCTCGCTCGCGACCGCTCTGCTCTTCGACCAGTGCCCGGGGGGCCGGACGAAGGAGGCACTCGCCGCGCTCGTCGCGCCCCCCGAGGGGATGGGGATCTCGTACCCGGCCAACTCGCACTGGCGCATGCAGGCGCTCGCCCGCCACGGCCGGATCGACGCCGTCCTGCGCGAGCTGCGCGAGCGCTGGGCCGTGCTTCCCTCCGTGCTCCAGAACAACACGACGCCCGAGGACTGGAACGTCCGGCCCGACTCGTCCGACCAGTGGAGCCACTGCGCCGTGGGGCCGCTGTTCGTCCTCTACATGGACGTGGCGGGGATCCGCCCCGCCGCGCCGGGCTTCGAGAAGGCGGAGATCCGGCCGCAGCTCGGGGACCTGGCCGGCCTCGAGCTCATCGCCCACACCCCGCGGGGGCCGATCGTCTTCCGGGCCGAGGCGCAGGAGGAGGGCCACCGCGCGTGGGTGACGCTGCCCGCCGACTGCCCGGGCGAGCTGGTGCTGCCTCTGACCGAGGGCAAGGGCGTGGCCCTGACGGAGGCCGACCGGGCGCTCTCCCTCGAGCGGTTCGCCTTGCCCGCGGGACAGACGACCGAGTTCGACGTCCCCGCGGCGCGCCCGGTCGACCGGTGAGGACGGGAACCTGGATGTCGACGCATCAACGCACCTTGACATCAGACTCCCTGCCCGATAGGTTGGCGTGGTGAGGACCACGCTGAGGATCGACGACGACGTGCTGCGCGCGGCGCGGAGCCTGGCGCGAGCGGAGGGCCGCTCCGTGGGCGAGGTCTTGTCGGACCTCGCGCGCAAGGCCCTGCGGCCCAGCCCGCCCCGGCGCCGGGGCCCGGCGGGACTGCCCACCTTCGAGGTGCCCCGGGGCACGTCGCCCCTCACGCCGGAGATGGTCCGGGAGGCGCTCGAGGACGCCGGGTGATCGCCCTGCCCGACGTCAACGTCCTCGTCGCCCTGGCGTGGCCCAACCACGTCCACCACGAGCGCGCCCGGGCCTGGTTCGGGGCGAGCCACCGCAAAGGCTGGGCGACGTGCCCCGTGACCGAGAGCGGCTTCGTCCGAGTGTCGTCGAACCACAAGGTGATCCCCGCGGCGCGCCGTCCCGGCGACGCGATCCTCGTCCTGCGCGAGATGACGGCGCTCGCCGGCCACGTCTTCTGGGCGGACGAGACGTCCATCGCTCGCTCGCGCTGGATCGCCCCGGAGCGGCTCGTCGGGCACGGTCAGGTCACCGACGCCCACCTTTGCGCGGTCGCGCTCGCACACGGAGGCCGGCTCGTCACCTTCGACGGCGGGACCGCCGACGTGCTCCCGCCGGGGACGAAGGCCAGCGACGCGCTGACGGTCCTCCTGCCCTGAGGCCGCGCGGCCCCGGGGCTGCGATTCGGCTAGACTTGCGGGACGAGCGACACCCCCAGGAGGACACCGTGGCCGAGAAGAAGCCGTCCGCGAAGCAGCGTCGCAAGCGTCTCGAGAGCTTCCTCGCGCCCTTCCGCGTCACGAAGGGCCGGGGCTTCCGCCTGTCGCGGGTCCGCCCCGACGACAGCCGGGGGGTCAAGTCGAAGGAGGAGGCCCGGGAGATCCTCGAGCGGGGCATCGAGCTCCTCGCCGCGCAGCAGGACAAGCTCTACGCGCAGGACCAGTGGGGCGTTCTCCTCATCTTCCAGGCCATGGACGCGGCGGGCAAGGACGGCGTGATCAAGCACGTGATGTCGGGGGTCAATCCTCAGGGGTGCCAGGTCTACGCGTTCAAGGCGCCCACGTCCGAGGAGCTCGACCACGACTTCCTGTGGCGCACGAGCAAGTCCCTGCCCGAGCGGGGGCGGATCGGGATCTTCAACCGCTCGTACTACGAGGAGGTCCTGGTGGTGAAGGTCCACGAGGACATCCTGGCGAAGCAGAAGCTGCCGAAGAAGCTCGTCACGAGGCGGATCTGGAAGGAGCGCTACGAGGACATCCGCGCCTTCGAGCGCTACCTCGCCCGCCAGGGCTACCTCATCCTCAAGTTCTTCCTCCACGTGTCCAAGGGCGAGCAGAAGAAGCGGTTCCTCGAGCGGCTCGACCGCCCGGAGAAGAACTGGAAGTTCTCGCTGGCCGACGCGAAGGAGCGGGGCTACTGGAGCGCCTACCAGGAGGCCTACGAGGAGATGATCCGCGAGACCGCCGCCCCCCACGCCCCCTGGTACGTCGTGCCCGCGGACAAGAAATGGTTCACCCGCCTCGTCGTGGCCGCCGCGATCAACGACGCGATCGAGCGCCTGAAGCTCGCCTACCCGAGGGTGGACGAGGCCAAGAAGAAGGAGCTCGCCGCCGCCCGCGCCGAGCTCGGCGGGAGCGGCACCGCCGGAAAGGCGGGTGGCAAGGACGCGGCCCGCTGAGGCGACGCCTCGCCTGCTGAGCCCGGGCGCCGGGCCCTCAGCGCGTCCAGCCGAGGACGTCGCGCAGGATCGACCAGCGGGGCTTCTTCGCCTTCGCGTCCTTGCCCAGGATCCAGTGGTCGTAGAGGGCCTGGATCGTGCCGTCCTTCCTCTTGAGGTCGATCCACGTGCTCAGGAAGCGGGCGGTCTCGACGTCGTGGCCGGCGACCGGGTAGCCGAGGGGCAGCCGGATCTCGAGCGGCTTCGGCACGGCCACGGAGAACGACGGGTTGAGGAGCGTGAGGAACGACCCGCGCTCCGCGGTCAGCACCACCGCGTCGAACGACTGGGCGTCGATCTCGAGGATCCTCCCCCAGCTCTGGGCGAGGGGCACGGGCACCACCCTCGCGTTCGGGAACTCGCGCAGGACGAGCTGCTTCAGGTACGGGAGGTCGGGCACGCCGAGCCGTAGCCCCTCCATGGACCGCACCCTCTGCGCGTCGGAGAACTCGGCCCGGCGGTGATCGGGGACGAGGAAGGCCAGCGTCTCGTCCAGGTAGGGCGCCGAGAAGGTCGCGCGGGCGGCACGGCGGGTGGTGATCACCAGGCCGGCCATCACGATGTCCACCCTGCCCGCGTCGAGCACCTCGATCACCTGGTCCCGCGGAACCGGGGCGAACTCGAGGGAAGCGCCCAGCTCGCCGGCCAGGGCGTGGGCCATCTCCACGTCGAAGCCCACGAGCTCGCCCTTCGCGTTCCGGTGAGAGAACGGGGGCTGGTCCGGGAGGAACCCCACGCGGATTCGGCCGCGCGCGCGGATCGACTCGATGAGCGTCGCCCCCGCGTGCGGCGCCGGGAGGGGCTCCGGCGGCAGCTCCTCGAGCACCGTCGCCCCGGGCGAGGCCGGCAGCCGGAGCCCCATCTCGGAGGCGAGCCGCGCGCCCTCGTAGGCGCCCCCCCCGAGGCCGCGCAGCGAGGCGGCGAGCCCTCCGAACACGACCGCCACGACCGCGGCGGTCAGGACCCCGTAGCGGACGAGGCGCGGCGGGGACAGGCGCAGCCGCCCCTGCAGCGCGTAGGTCCCGACGACGGCGATCACGAGCATGTGGGAGGCGGCGGCCAGCGTGCCGAAACGCACGTTGAGGACGCTCGTCGCCATGAAGAGCTGGAACGTGTCGGCGGGCACGCGCGCGAGGTCGAGGAGGAACGGCATCGCCACGTTGATGCTGCCGAAGAGGCTGACGATGCCGGCGAGGGCGAGCCGGGGGTACTCGGAGGCGGGCAGGGCGGTCTCCGAGTACCAGGCGGCGAAGAGGACGAAGCTCAGGGACAGGATCTTCGCCGAGTGGGGGAAGTTGTAGAACGCGGGGACGATCACCTCCGCCGCCGCGCCTTCCTCGGGCTCCTCCTCCCCGTGCTCGCGCAGGAGCGCCTTCGACCGCTCGATGAGGGTGGGCAGGACGATGAAGAGGTCGCCGGTCACGAAGGCGGTGATGAGCACGTCCCGGGTGGCCCCGAGCAGCCGCCGCGCGGGGATGGGGGTGAGGCAGGCGACGAGCGCGGGGAACACCCACAGGGCGAGGAGGAGCGCCGTTGCCGCGTACGAGAGCTGGTAGACGCGCAGGCGGGCGACCTGGCCGATGTCGATCGTGCCCGCCGCGTAGGCCGCGATCCCGAAGAGGCCGATCGGCGTCAGGCGCGCGACCAGCCGGTTCGCCCGGGCGAGGGCGCGCTCGACGACCGTGAGCGCGTCGAGGAGCGCCGCCTTCTTCTCGATGCCCATGAGGGCGATGCCGAGGAGCGCGCTGAACAGCACCACCGCGGGAACGATGTTGTTGGCCAGCGAGTAGAAGGGATTCGAGGGGATGTACAGGGACAGGAAGTCGACGCTCTCCCGCTCCTCGATCAGCGTCGTGGTGAAGAAGGACGCCGACTCGAGGCTGGGGAAGACGAGCGGCATCAGGAAGACGAGGCAGAGGGCGAGGGCCCAGAGGACGAGGGTGAGCGCCCCGACCCGGAGGAAGAGCCGCTTCGCCGAGGACGGGTTCAGGCTGCCGATCCCCACGACCAGGGAGACCGTCACGTAGGGGAGGACGGTCATCTGCAGGAGCCGGATGAAGGCGTCGGCGACGAGCTTGAAGGGCGAGGCGAGCTCTCCCAGGAACGCGCCGGTCGCGACCCCGAGCCCGAGCCCGAGGAGGATCTTGTTGCCGAAGCTCATCCGAGGTCCTCCGTGCGTCGAGGCCGGGAGTCTAGCATCCGCGGCGGGCCGGGCGTCAGCGCAGGCAGGCGCGCTGGGCCTCAAGGTCGAGCCGGACCATCTCGGAGCCGGGGAAGAGGAGGCGCAGACCGCCGCCGAGGCCGGCCCTCGCGAGCTCCCGCGACTCGGTCCACGCGATACCGGCGTCGGCGAAGACGGCCGCCTCCAGGCCCAGCCGCAGCGAGATCTTCCAGATGTCCCAGCGCCGCTGGGGGACGAGCGTCACAGAGTGCTCGGCGGTGCCGAGGAGCGGGAACTCCCCGGCCGAGACGACTTCCTTCGGCACGTCGGGGAGCCGGGCCACCGCCTCCTCGGCGGCTCCTTGCGTTCCATCGATCGACCGACCGCGGGCCCGGCTCGAGGGTCGGGCGCTCGAGGTCGGCCGCGACGTCGGCCGGAGGCTCCTCCGGGAGCGCCGGGCCGACCCCCAGCACCGCTACGCCGCCGGCCGCTACGGCGACCGGACGGTCGTGGCGGGCCGGGCCTACGGCGGGCCGGTCCACGCGGCTCAGCTGCCCTACGGCGCGCGCCCCTACAGCTACCACGGCCACTCGTACTACCACCACGGCGGCGCCTACTACCGCCCGTACTACTACCGCGGCGCCGCCTACTATCACCACATGTGGCCGCCGTGGGGCTGCTACTACACGACGGTCCCGGTCGGCGCCATCGCGCTGACGGTCGCCGGCATGGCGCTCCTGTACTCGGACGGCACCTACTACCAGACGACGTACGTCGAGGGGGCCACGCAATACCAGGTCGTGGCGCCGCCGGCGGGAGCGAGCCTCCCCGCCGGCACCACCCTGCCCGCCGACAAGACCGCGATCACGATCTCGGGGACGACGTACGACCTGTACGGCAACGCGTTCTACAAGCGCGTCGTGACGAACGGCCAGGAGACCTACGTCGTCGTCACGAAGCCGGCGGGCCTCGTCGCGGTGAAGGCCCTGCCCGACGACTTCGAGCCCATGCAGGCCGGCAGCGTGATGTACTTCCGCTCGAAAGACCGCTACTACGTGAGCTACCTCGACCCCGGTGGCGAGGAGCTGTACCTGGTGGTCGACGCGCCGGCGGGTGCCGTGCCGGCGATCCCGGCCCAGACCGCGGCCGCGCCCGGCGCCGCGGCCCAGGTGCCCGGGCCCACGACCGTCACCCTCACGGCACAGGCGGGCCGGCCTCTGACGGTGCGCGTCGCCACCGAAGTCAGCTCGGGCACCGCGCAGGCGGGCCAGCGCTTCCAGGGCAACCTCGACGCCGACCTCGTCGCGGACGACGGGCGCGTCATCGCCACTCGCGGCACCAGGGTCTACGGCCGGGTCGTCGCGGCCAAGGCCGGGACGGGGACGGGCGGGGCGCCCCAGCTCACCGTGGAGCTCACCGACGTCGAGGTCGGCGGGCGGGTGGCGTCGCTCGCGACCGAGCCCGTGAGCTACACGGCCGAGGCGAAGAAGGCGGGAAAGAAGGTGCTGGGCGGCGCGGCCCTCGGCGCGGGCATCGGCGGCATGATCGACGGCGGCGAGGGGGCGGCCTGGGGCGCGGCCGCCGGCGCGGTGGTCGGCGTCGCGGCCGCGAAGTCGTCCCCCGGCAACCAGGTGGCGATCGCTGCGGGGACGGCCGTCGAGTTCCGGCTCGCCCGGCCGTTGAGCGTCGACATCGTCGTTTAGGCAGGCGCGGGCGACCGCGCTCGTTCTCGTTTCAGAGGAGACGAAGATGAAGCTGGTGAAGACGATGGCCGTTGCGGGCTTCGCGATGGCCGTGGCCGGCGGGGCGTGGGCCCAGGACGTCAAGGTCGACTTCGACGCGGCGGCGAACTTCGCCGCCTACCGGACGTTCAGCCTGAAGGTCGGCACGAGCTGGAGCAACCCGATCAGCGAGAAGCGGGTCACGGACGAGATCTCCCAGGCCCTCGCCGAGAAGGGTTGGAAGGCCGTGCCCGAGGCCGAGGCCGACGTGCACGTCGTGCTGCACGGGGCGACCGAGCTCAAGAGGAACCTCAACACCTTCTACTCGGGGATGGGCGGGTATGGCTACCGCTGGGGCGGGATGGGCGGGATGGGCTCGGCCACCACCACCGTCTCGGAGTACACGGTGGGCACGCTGGTCGTGGACATGTTCGACGCGAAGTCGAAGGGTCTCGTCTGGCGCGGCGCCGCCCAGGACGAGCTCTCGGACAAGACCGAGAAGAACATCAAGAAGCTGGCGAAGGCGAGCGACAAGCTCTTCAAGGACTTCCCCCCGGGCGCCGGGAAGAAGTAGGGTGTCGGCGAGAGCGCCCCCTCCAGTGAGGTAGAAACGGTCCTCGTGTCGGAAGAATGCCTCGAGGATCTCGATCTGGAGCGGAGGCAGTCGGCTCCTAGGCGCGGCCATCGGGACCATCCTGCCCCCACCGCCCGAGCAGGAACTCCCAGAAGGCGCGGCGTCTGCCCAGGTACCTCTGGAGCTCCGGCCACTCGGCGATCACCTCGCCAGGCGTCGTGAACCGCCAGACGTCGGGATCGCGTGCCTCCCTGAGGATGCGGCCGAGCAGGCGCAAGCGCTCCGATCGGCCGCCGTCCCGCAGGCGAGCCTGCAGCTCGGCCAGGGTGATCGGCTCGTCCCACATGAAATAGGGGATCGCGGACGGGTCGTCCAGTTCCAGCGACAGCCGGACTCCCGACGTGTGCGTCGCCATCGTGCACCAAGGGTAGCATCCCGCAGCTGGCCGTGTGGCGGGCGAGGTCGTCCCCGACGTGGCTCGGGCGGGACGCGTCTCAGCGCCGCCGGCCGCCGCCGCCGCGAGGCCTGGCGCTCGCGCCGCCGCCTCCGCTGCGGTAGCCCTGGCCGTAGCCGCCGGAGCGGGCGCGGTCGTAGCCGCCCGTGCGCTGGGCGCCGTCCTGGCGGGCGCGCTCGTGGGTGTCGAGCGTTCCCGCCCGCTCGCGATCCGCGACCCCGCTCCAGCTCCCGTCGCGCTGCACCTGGTCCCAGCCGCCCTCGTCGTTGCGCTTGTAGACGCTGCCGTCCTTGCCGGCGTAGACGTCGTCGCCGACGCGGGCGACCCCGCCGTCCTCGCCCCGCACCCAGGCCGCCGAGCCGGACTCCCCGGACCCGGTCGTCCCCGAGATCCGGCCCGCCGTCACCTGGTCGCCGGTGCGCACGTTGCCGGCCGTGACGCGTCCCCCGCTCACGGAGCCGCCGCCGCGCGTGCTGGTGGCGCCGCCCCGGCCGCCGTAGGCATAGTTGCCGGTGTAGACGTTGCCGACCGCCGAGCGCTGCCCGGCCGAGAGCGTCCCGGTTCGCGAGTTGTAGGACGCGCCGGCGGCGTTGCGCCAGGCGGTGCCCGTCCAGGCGTCGTAGCCGCCGGAGCGGCGCGTGACCGCCCCGGTGCTGCCCCAGCGGTGGTAGACGTTGCCGGTCGTCGCCGCCCAGCCTCCCGGGCCCCAGACGGCGCCGCCGCCCCAGGGGCCCCACGCCGCGCCGCCCCAGTAGGGCGGGCGGTAGTAGGGGTAGGGATAGTAGTAGCCCCAGCCCACCGGGCCCCACCACGGGTAGGCTCCCCAGCCCCAGCCGACCGTCACCGAGCCCCAGCTCCAGCCGAAGCCGAAGCCGTACGTCCAGCCCGTCCACGGCGTGTAGGTCATCGCGACGCCCGCGCCGTAGGTCATGGGCGGGCCGTACCAGACGGTGCCGACGTACGGCGGATAGACGTAGCCGGTGCCGTAGACGACGGTGCCGTGCGAGACGTAGGCCCCGTAGTAGCCGGGCGTGTAGCCGACCGAGACCGTCGTCGGGGTCGTGTCGTAGATCTTCACGTACGTCACGTAGTGCAGGGGCGACGACGGCGGGATCGAGTAGATCGCCGCCGGCACCGAGGTCGCCACCGTCCACGGGCCGGCGACCGAGGGGGCGACGAACCAGACCCCGTCCTGGACCGCGTAGAAAGAGCCCGGGGCGACCTGGAGGATCGGGGTCGCCGTGTTCGTCACGTACTGGAGCGACGTGCCCTCGATCGGGGCGAGCTTCGGCTCGCCGTCGAGCCTGGGCGGGTCGATCTTCGCCTCGGCGACCTTCACCTCGGCGACCTGGGGGATCGCGTTGGCGATCAGGGCCTCCTTCGCCTGCGCGGTTCCCGCCACCGAGGCCTTCACGTTCTCCTTCGGGCTGTCGTCCGGGATCTTGGCGAAGTCGGCGGGGAGGGCGTCGTTCGCCACGTAGGTCCACTGGCCGTCGAACGTCGTGCCGCGGAACCAGCGGCCGGAGACGAGGAGGTAGATCTCCTCCCCGAGGCGGAAGACGTTGCCGGTGGTGTTCTGGACGTAGGAGAGGCCGGTCCCGGGGATGGCGATCCAGTTCGGGCCGCCCTCGAGCACGACGAGCTCGGTCGGCTCGGTGGCCACGACGATCTCCGGGTGGCGGCCCTTCTGCTTCAGGGACGGCAGCGTCTTCGCGTCGTTCGGGTTGCCGCCGACGAGCAGGTCCACCTGGCCGGAGGCCTTCGCGTCCGCGAGGGCGGCCTGGAGCTCCTTCGGCGGCTTCGTCTCCACCGTCCAGGGCCCTTCGAGCGCCTTCGCCGTCATCCAGCCGTCGAACACGCGCAGGTACAGGTGCTCGCCCTTGCGCACGAGGAGCACGCGGGTGTTGATCACCCGCTCGAGCTTCGCGTCCTTCACCGGTTGCCACGCGGGCGGACCGTCGATCGTCACGAGGATCGCCGACTGGTAGGAGAAGCGGATCTTCGGCGGGTCGTGCCTGAGCGTGAGGCTGCGCGACGCCTTGTCGACCTCGGCCTGCTCCAGCATCGCGGCGAGCCGGTCGAGGGCGATCGTGCGGGTGACCGGCGAGACCTCCTTCTCGAGCACGTCGAGGAGCGCCTTCTCCCGCTCGGGCGCCGACGGGAACGCCAGCCGGCGGAGCGTCCGGTCGGAGAACGTCACCAGGCGCGTGTCCTTGTCGACCACCGTCCGGCCGTCGCCCCAGACGACGCCGTAGAGCGGCTTGCTCTCGGCGGTCTCGCGCAGGGCGAACGCGGAGTAGAACGACAGCTTCGCCCCGTCCCACGCGTCGAGCTGCGGCTGGTGGAGGGTGACGAGGCCGGCGGAGGTCTTCGCCTCGCGCGGCCAGCCGCCGTCGACCGGGGCGGGCTCGCCCGTCGGCGGGGCCGGTGCCGCCGCCAGGGCGACCGCGACGAGCGCGAGGACGACGAGAGCGGCGGCGGAACGCGCCGCGCGAGGGCGGAGGGATGGCATGGGTGCTCCTTCGACGTCAGGCGAGCCGCGCGCGGCTCAGTGGTTGTACGTCCAGGCGACGAAGACGCGGGCCTCGGGGTTCCTCTGGGTGATCGTCTGGCGGCGGGCCTCGCCGAACTCGGGCGTGTCCTCGGTGATCTCGTAGCGGCTGCGGCGCAGGAACACGGAGCCGTCCGCGCCGACCGTCAGAGACCGGCCGATCGGGACCTCGAGCTTCAGGTTGACCTGGTGGACGTCGTGGGTCGACTCGAGGCCGATCTTCGCGCCGCTCTCCGTCTCGCCGTTGTAGATCGAGCCGTTCGAGACGTCGATGTAGCTGTAGCGGTAGCGCGCGGTGAGCAGCGGCAGGTTCTTCCTCTGGAGGTACAGCTCGATCGCTCCCCCGACTCCCGGGCCGTAGTCGTACTCGCGGATCCGCTCCTGGTTGGCCACGTCGGCGAGCGCCGAGTAGTCGGAGTTGATGCCCCCGAGGAGGATGCCGTAGGCCTGGAGCCGTGTGAAGAAGCGCAGCTTCCCCGACGGCTCCACATCGACAGCAGCCCCGGGCCGAGGCTCTGGCCGCCGTACTCGTAGGCCTCGTTGTCGATGTAGTCGAAGTCCTGCTGCAGGGTGAGGACGTGCTTCTTCCCGTCCCCGAGGGGCTTCGTGAAGACGTCGCCCCGGATGAGGAGGCGCCCGAGCCGCGTCTTGTCGCCGAAGTTCGACTGGGCGTGGACGTCGAAGCGGTCGTATGGGCGGTGGTCCTTGCCGTCCCAGGGGTTCCCGTAGTTGAGGACCCACTCGAGCATCCCGTAGGCGTTCGTGTTCTCGGTGATCGACTCGCCCTCGCCCATGACGCGGGCCCCGGCGCGGACGGTGAGCTGGAAGTCCGGTCTCCAGTCCCAGGGGTCGACCGGGTTCCCCTTCACCTCCGTGGCGTCGCCGGAGACGAGCCGGTTGAAGCCCCGGACCGGGTTGAAGAGGAGGGCCGCGGCCTCGCGGCCGAAGCGGCCCTTGCCTCGCTTCGTGTTGTCGAGGATGAGCGACGAGACGCGGTAGGACACCTCGCCGCGGGCGATCCCGCCGATGCCCGTCGAGATCATGTCGTTGAAGGACATGGGGTGCGTCTCGCCGCAGCACTCCCACACGAAGGCGCCGGCGATCGCCATGGCGGACGAGCCCCAGAAGCCGATCCCGTTCGCCCGGGCGGCGTTGTAGTAGGTCGCGCCGTTGAAGGGGTGGATGAGCTGGTTCGTCCTGAACTCGTTGTCGTCGTAGGTGAAGCCCTCCTTCAGGTTGGCCCAGAAGCTGCGGGGGCTGATCTGGTTGAAGTTCGCGTCCCGGACGTACTCGTTGATCATCGACGCGCCGAAGTTGATGGCGAGCATCTCGGCCGTGGCCCATCCCCAGCTCCGGGGCACGCCCCAGGCGTCGCGGTGAGCGTCGGGCGGCGGGAGGGGCAGAAGCTTCCCGGTCGAGGGGTCGGCCGGCCACGGGTCCCTCGGAGGGGCCGGGGGGAAGGTGGCGAAGGGCCGCCACGTCAGGCCCACGCGGCCGCCCCACTCGAAGCCGGAGTCGACGTCGGGCAGGCCGAGCGGGGACATGTCGTACGAGCCCGTCTTGTAGTAGGTGCCCCAGAAGCCGGCGTCGAGCGCGAGCTTCGGGCCAAGGGCCACTTCGAACCCGGTCTGGCCCGTGAGGCCGACGCCGTTCGTGGCCTTCGTAGGGCTCTCGCCGGGCTCGAGGCCCTCGGGGGGCTTGTTGTAGAAGAGCTCGCTCCGCGGGTGGACGCGCACGAGTCCCACGCGGGCCTCGAGGTAGGGCCGGAAGTCGGCCTGCGGCTGGAAGACCCGCCTCGCGCTGAGGGAGGTCTCGAGCCGGGCCCATTCCTTGTCGGGGAGCCACAGCTCCAGCGTCTCGGGGGGAATGTCGGGGTCCTCTGCCGGGTCCATCGACCCGAACTGCAGGCCCGCGCCGAAGCGCCACGCCCCGGACGCGCTCTCCTTCGCGATCCGCACCTCCCACTGGAGGGGCTTCTGGAGGACGTCGCCGTACTTGCCGTCGGCCGCCCCGAAGCCGAAGGCGCCGGTGAGGAGCCACTTCTGGCTGGGTGGGTCGAAGAGGTTGCCCTTGGCCCAGGCGGTCGTGCCGGGGGGGACCGCGTCGGGCGGGGCGGGCGGCGGCGTGGCCTGGGCGCTGACGAGCGACGCCGACGTGACCAGGGCGAAGAGGGCAGCGGCAGCGTGGCGGAGGCAGCTCATCCGTTCGACTCCTCGGGGCGGAGCGTCACGCATCTCCGGCGGACCCGGCGCCGGGCGCTTCGTCAGGCAACAGCTCGAACCCCATCGCGCGCGCGCAGGCGCGGACCCGGCGGTCGCGCGAGAGGAAGGCCATGTCGGGTACGAGGGTGCGCACGAGGATGCCAGTGGAAAGGTGAAGCGCGTCGAGGGTTCGGATCGGCTCCGAGGGGAAGGGCTGCCGGGCCCGTTCCACGACCGCGGCGTCCACCTCGAAGACGATCCAATGGCCGGCGGTCCGGGCCAACACCTCTCGCCGCTCGGCCGCGACGGCCTCCGGCACGAGGCCGACGGCGACGGCGCGCAGGAGCGCCCGGTCGCACTCGACGAGCGTGAGTGCGGACGCCAGGACGATCTCCGCCGCTCCGAGCGCGGCACGGACCCCGACCGCGTCCGGCTCGTCGAGGAGCCAGGAGAGCACGGCGCTCGACTCGGCGTAGAGGTTCAGCGGTCGCCTCGCTCCTCGTCCAGGAGCCGCTTCGCCGAGCCGGCCGGGGCGATCGACCCGAGTGCCGGGTACAGATCGGGCCGGTTGGGCAGCCCGCCGCGCGCTCGACCCCGCCGGATGGCCTCGATGAGACCCGGATGGGGAAGGGCGAGGCGCGGGCTGGGCTGGCGCAGCTCCGCGACGATGTCACCCCGGTCGGTGACGAGGATCTCCTCGCCGTTGCGCACGAGGCGCAGGTACTCGCTCAGCCGGCTCTTCAGCTCGCGAACGCCCACGGCCTTCATGGAAGCAGTGTGGTCACAAGAGACTACATGTGTCAAGGACCGGCGGGCG
>CAZLRF010000028.1:0-64944 GCA_964561785.1 uncultured Acidobacteriota bacterium
GTCTCGGGGTTGCCGAACATCACGCCGATCTTCTCGCGCAGCTGGTTGATGAAGACGAGGCAGGTCTTGCTCTTCGACACGATCGCGGTGAGCTTGCGCAAGGCCTGGCTCATCAGGCGGGCCTGGAGGCCCATCTGGGCCTCGCCCATCTCGCCCTCGAGCTCGGAGCGGGGGACGAGGGCGGCCACCGAGTCCACGACCAGCACGTCCACCGCGCCGGAGCGGATGAGCACTTCGGCGATCTCGAGGGCCTGCTCGCCGCTGTCGGGCTGAGAGACGAGGAGGTTGTCGATGTCGACGCCCAGCTTCTGGGCGTAGACCGCGTCGAGGGCGTGCTCGGCGTCGACGAAGGCGGCCATGCCGCCCCGGCGCTGGGCCTCGGCGATGACGTGCAGCGCGAGGGTGGTCTTGCCCGAGGACTCCGGGCCGAAGATCTCGACGACGCGGCCGCGCGGCATGCCGCCGACGCCGAGCGCGGCATCGAGCGAGAGCGAGCCGGTGGGGATGGCGGGCACGTCGATCTTCTCGCGGCTCCCGAGCCGCATGATCGAGCCCTTGCCGAACTGCTTGTCGATCTGCGCGAGGGCCGCCTCGATCGCCTTGGCCCGCTCCTGCTTGTCGTCAGCCATCGTTCCTTACCTTTCGTCCTTTCCGGGAGAGGGGCGAGGCCGTCCCGCCCTGCGCTCGCGACTTTAGCCCGGAATGCGGTCGGGCGGGGTCCATTCTAGGCCAGGGGCGAAGAAAAAGCGATTGCGTCCTCGAGGGAGGACAAACGGGCCTGCGGCGCACGCGCCCTTCGGCGCGCAGCGAGGGTGCGCAAGGAATGCGCCGCCCTATCCGGCAGGTTGGATTCGAATCAAGTGTTTGAAAAACAGTCGGTTGGAGTATGGCGCGTGTGGGAATCCAGCGTGCTGGATGCGCCCGCGAAAAAAGGATTGGACGACTGAGACGGCCTTGCTACAATCGAACGGAGACGAAAGGCCACCCCCGGGCATCCTGGGGCAAGGCCCGAATCGCCGGGGCCACCATCCAATCAAGGGGAAGCAGTTGAAGGCTTCAGCGTCAAACCGGAAGACCAAGGGCAAGGCGCGTTCCAGCTCCGCCAGAAAGACGGTGGCGAAGGCGAAGAGCCGCGCGAAGGCGAAGCCCTCCCGGACCAAGACCCCCGTCGTCCGCGCACGCGCGTCGACGCCGGCGAGGTCCACCCACGTGCACGCCGTCGCCGCTCCCGTCCGCCGCGTGCCGATCCCGTCCCCGCTCCCGACGCGACACGTGGCGCCGGTGCGCGTCGCGGTGACGATGCCCGCTCGCTCCATGCCTCCCGCGGTTCGCGAGGCGCGCCGGCCGACGCCCGTCGTCGCGCCGCCCAAGCCGCCGGTCGCGCTGCCCGAGTTCGGCGAGGCGGGCGTGCTCCTCGCGATCACCTACTCGATCCGGGAGGGGCGCCGCGGCGAGTTCTTCGACCTGATGCGCGAGCTCAAGCCGATGCTGAACACGATCGGCGGCGGCGACGTGGCCATCTACGAGGATCGCAGCCGGCCGAACTACCTCATGGAGGTCTTCCGCTTCAAGGACGAGGTCGAGTTCACCGCGTTCGACGACAAGTTCCACAAGGACCGGAAGATCGCCGCCATCTACGCGCTCCTCGACGACATCGTCGAGGCGGAGAAGAGCGACTTCAAGATCTTCGAGCGCCGGCTGTAGTCACGGAGCCTCGCCCGCGGCGGGGGCGTTCGGCGGTACACTCTCGCGGGCACGCCACCGCGGAGGTCGCTCATGGCGCGAGGCTTCGAGAGCAAGTCGGTCGCCGATCAGCAGGAGTCGGCCCGGGCGCCGAGAGCGTCCCGCGACGATGGCTCGCGCGACCCGGTCCTCCTCGCTCGCCGGCGCCGCCTCGAGCTCTCGCGGACCGACGTGCAGAGGCGGCTCGCCCTGGCGCAGGCGCCCGCTCTGCGGCAGACGCTCGAGGGGGCGCTCCGGGCGATCGACGACGAGCTCGGTCGCCTGAGCTGAGCGCCGAGAACGAACCGGTGACCCCCTCGCGCCGACGGCTCCTCCCGGCCCTCATCCTCCTTCCCGCCCTCGCTGCGACCGCGCCTGCCCGAGCCGGCGCGGACGCGCTGCCCGCGGCGGCGGTGCCCCTCGCGGACTACGACATGCGGGTTCGCCTCGACCCCGAGACGAGGAGCCTGCGGGGCGAGCAGCGGATCGTCTGGCGCAACCCCGCGCCGGAGCCCGTCTCCGAGCTGTGGTTCCACCTCTACCTCAACGCGTTCAAGAACTCGAGGAGCACGTTCTTCGTGGAGTCGGGCGGCCGGCTGCGCGGGGACCGCATGAGCGAGGACGGCTGGGGCTGGATCGAGGTGCGGTCGCTGCGCCGCGCGGACGGGACCGACCTCGCCCCGGGTGCCACGTTCGAGCACCCCGACGACGACAACACGGAGGACCGCACCGTCTGGCGCGTGGGCCTGCCCGAGCCGGTGCCGCCGGGCGGGCAGATCGCCCTCGACGCGGTGTTCGAGGCGAAGCTGCCCCGGGTCTTCGCCCGCACCGGCTACTTCCGCGACTACTTCCTCGTGGGGCAGTGGTTCCCCAAGCTCGGGGTCTACGAGCCGGCCGGCACGCGGGGCCGGACCGCCGGCGGGTGGAACTGCCACCAGTTCCACGCGCACTCCGAGTTCTACGCGAACTTCGGCCGCTACCGGGTCGAGATCACCCTCCCGAGCCGCTTCGTCGTGGGGGCGACCGGCCGCCGCACGGAGCGGCGCGAGAACCCCGACGGCACGTCGACCCACGTCTTCGAGCAGGCGGACGTGATCGACTTCGCCTGGACCGCCTCGCCGCGGTTCCTCGAGGTGAAGGCGCGCTTCTCCGCGGAGACCGACGTCCGGCCGGAGGAGTACGCCGAGGCGGCGCGGCTTCTCGGGCGCCGACTCGACGAGGTGCGCCTGTCCGACGTGGACGTGACCGTGCTGCTCCAGCCCGAGCACGCGCCCCAGGCCGAGCGGCACGTGCGGGCGGCGAAGGAGTCGATCAAGTGGTTCGGGCTGTGGTACGGGCGCTACCCGTATCCGACGCTGACCGTCGTGGACCCCCCGGCGGGCGCGGGCGGGTCGGGGGGCATGGAGTACCCCACGTTCATCACCGCGGGCACCTCGGTCCTCTTCAACCGCTGGCCGCTCGACCGGGTGCTCGCCCCCGAGTCGGTCGTCGTGCACGAGTTCGGGCACCAGTACTGGCAGGGCATGGTGGCCTCGAACGAGTTCGAGGAGTCCTGGCTCGACGAAGGGTTCAACAGCTACTCGACCGGCAAGGTGATGGAGCGGGTCTACGGGCCCCACCTGGTCCAGGCTTTCGGGCTGCGCCTCGGGGAGCTCGAGCTCGCGAGGGGGCAGAACTCGGTCGAGCGGATGTTCGATCGCGTCCGGACCCACTCGTGGGGCTACTCCTCCTCGAGCGACTACGGCTTCAACTCCTACGCCCGCACCCAGCTCACCCTGCTCACGCTCGAGGCGCTGCTCGGGGAGGAGACGATGGCGCGGGTGATGCGCACCTACCACGAGCGCTTCCGCTTCCGCCATCCCGGCAGCGAGGACTTCTACGCGGTGGTCGCGGAGGTGAGCGGGCGTGACATGCGGTGGTTCTTCGAGCAGACGGTCGAGCGGCCCGGCGTCCTCGACGACGAGGTGGCGTCGATCAGGAGCGAGCGGGTGCGCGAGAGGCAGGGCGTCTTCGGCGAGGGGGAGGCGCGCCGGACGATCGGGGCGGAGGAGGCGCGGCGCAGGGAGAAGGACGCGGACGGGAAGAGCGGGCGCCCCTGGCGCTCGAGCGTGCTCGTGCGCCGGCGGGGGGAGGTGGCCCTGCCCACGTCGCTGCGGCTCGAGTTCGAGGGGGGCGAGGCGCAGACGATCACGCTCGTCGAGGGCGAGCCCAGCTTCGACCTCGAGGCGGCGGCCCCGGGCGGCGCGGGGGCGTCCGCGGGGCCGTGGGTGTCGCGCTGGAAGCGGGTCGAGCTGACCGGCGAGAGCCGGCTCGTGTCCGCCACGATCGACCCGGAGGACCGCCTGGTCCTCGACGTCAACCGGCTCAACAACGCGAGGCGGGTGGAGCCCGACGGTCGCGCCGCCGCCCACTGGGGCGCGCGCTGGGTGTTCTGGCTGCAGCAGCTGCTGGCCGTGGTGGGGCTCTAGCCGTGATCGCCGCCGCCACCCGCGAGGGCCTCGCCGCCGCCCGCCGTAACCCGGGCCTCGCCGTCGTCCTCTGGCTCGTCAACCTCGCCCTCGCCGCCGCCGCCGGCGTCCCCGGCTGGCTCGCGCTGGCCTCGGCGATCGGCCCCCTCCCGGAGGCCGACGCCCTGCGCGAGCGGTTCGTGTTCGGCGTCGTGTTCGACCTCCTCGAGATGCGCCCCGGGCTCCTCGGGGGGCTCGCCCTCTCGGCGGTGGGGGTCGCGTTCCTCGGGCTGCTGGCGGGCGCGGCCGTCTCGGGCGGCGTGCTCGAGGTGCTCGCGAGCCGTGACGCTCGACCCTTCGCCCACCGCTTCGGGCGAGGCGCCGGGCGGTTCTTCGCCCGCTTCGTGCGGGCGGGTCTCGCCGCGCTGCTCGTCGGCGCGGTCGGATCGGCCCTCGTGGCCGGTCCCCTGCTGGCCCTCGGCACCCGCCTGCGTCGCGAGCACGGCCTCGAGGCGGCCTCGCTGGCCGTCTCCGTCACGGCGCTCCTCGCCGGCGGCCTGGTCGTCCTCGTCGCGCTGCTCGCGCTCGACGTCGCCCGCGTGCGTATCGTCCGCGAGGACGCCCGTCGGGTGCTCCCGCTGCTGGCGTCCGGCTTCACGCTCGTGCTGCGGCACCCCGTGAAGTGGCTCGGGGCCTGGGCGCTCAACGCGCTCCTGCTCGGCCTCGCCTTCGCCGCCTACCTCGCCGTCCGCGAGGCGCTCCCGGCCGGGCGCCTCCTGCTGCTGCTCGTAGCGGCGCAGCAGGCGTTCGTCCTCGCCCGATCGTTCCTGCGCGTCGCTCTCTTCGGCGCCGGGCGCGCCCTCGTGGAGCGGCTGCTGCCTCAGCCCGCCGTCGTGCCCGAGCCCGATCTCTCGGTCTGAGCCGCGGAGAAGCGGGCCAGGTAGCGTCCCGCGACGGCGAGGAAGCGCGCCCGCAGCTCGGGATCCGGGATCGCGGCGGCGGCCTCCGCCACGGCGGGCGGCGCCTCCGGCGCCCGCACGGGCGGCGGGGACGGCGGAGGGGAGGGTGGTGCGGGGGCCTCGGCGAGGGGGCCCTGGACGAACCCGAGCGCGTGCGGAGCCGCTTGGCCGGCGATGCGGCGCAGGCGGCCCAGGATGTCGCCCCGGACACGCAGGAGATTCTTCTGCCAGCCGGGGTCGGGCACCTTCACCCGCAGGACGCCGCGGTCGAAGGCCACGACCTCCGTGCGGCGCGCGATCTCCGGACCCACCGCGGCCGGCCAGGCGGCGCGGAGCAGGGCGAGCGTGTGCTCGGGGCGCTCGCCGAACAGGCGGCGGGCGAGGTCGGGGTCGCGGGGAGTGTCCATGGCCGGTCGGTCTCCTACGTTATACTCGCCGTCCGGGCCCGAAGTCCCACGGCCCCGCCTTCGAGCGATGAACTGCCCCCGCTGCAAGACGCCCGTAGGACCGCTCTCCGACCCGGACAGCATCGTCACCTGCCCCGGGTGCGGGTCGCGCCTCATGACCCGGGCGGCGGCCCTGCGCTCGCAGGGCGGCCCGAAGAAGCCGGCCCCCGACCTGCCGCCCCCGTCCGCGACGCTTCCCCCGACCCCGGCGATGCTCCTCGGCACGAGGCCCCCGGAGGCGCCCGGGCCGGGTCCCGCGACGGCGCCGGGGCCCGAGGCCCTGCGGCGGGGGGGAGCAAAGGCCACCCTCGAGCTCGTCCTCGAGGAGATCCGCGCGGTGCGGGAGACCCAGCAGCGCATCCTCGACGCGCTCGGCGATCTGCGCCGGCGATCGCCCGCCGCGGCCGCCGCGGCGGGCGTCCCGGCCCCGGCGTTCGACGACGCTCTCGCGTCCCCGCTCTCGCCGATCCGGGCGGCCCGCCGCCGCTCGGTGTTGCTCGTGGACGACGACCCGGCGACGCGCGCGGACGCGGTGGCGGAGCTCGAGCGGGCGGACGTGCCGGTCCGCGCCTTCGACGACGGCAACGCGGCCCTCGCCGCGATCGCGGAGGACAAGCCGGACCTCATCGCCCTCGAGATCGGCCTCGGCGGCGACATGGGGGGCAAGGACGTCGTGAACATGATCAAGGCCACGATGGAGTGGGTGGACATCCCCATCGTGCTGTGGACCCGCGAGCCGATCGCGAACCAGCGGGAGGCGCAGCAGGTCCACGGGGCCGACGAGATCGTCCCCAAGTCGGGCGGGGCGAAGGCGCTCGTCGCCCGCGTCATCACCGTGTTCCGTCGCTCCTGAGAGGCCGAGTGGAGCCGCGCCTCGTCCTCGCCTCCGCCTCCCCCCGCCGCGCGCGGATCCTGACCGATCTCGGGGTGGGCTTCCGCGTGGTCGTCTCCCACGAGGACGAGACGCTCGCCCCGGGCGAGGACGGCGCGTCGGCGGTCGAGCGCCTCGCCCGGGCGAAGGCGCGCGCGGTGGCCCCGGGGCAGGCCCTGCCGGTGCTGGCGGCGGACACCGAGGTGCTCCTCGACGGGCAGGTCCTCGGCAAGCCCGCGGACGAGGAGGACGCGGTCGCCATGCTGCGGCGGCTGGCGGGGAGGGCGCACGAGGTCGTGACCGGCCTGTGCCTGGTCGCGGGGGGGCTCGAGCTCGCGGGCGTCGAGCGCAGCCTCGTGCGCTTCGCCCCGATGGGCGAGGAGGAGCTGCGCTGGTACGCGGCGAGCGGGGAGCCGCTCGACAAGGCGGGGGGCTACCACGTCGACGGCAAGGGCGCGCTGTTCGTCGAGGCGGTCGAGGGCTCGCCGTCGAACGTGGCGGGCCTGCCGGTCCGGCTCCTGCTCCGGCTCGCGCGCGAGGCCGGGCTCGACCTCGGGTTTCCCCGGCCGTGAGCGCGCTCGCCCGTCCCCCCGTGCTCGCCGCCCTGCTCGCGGGGACCGCCGCGGTGCTGCACCCGGCCCTCGGCCGCGCGTCCGGGCTGGGCGCGCGCGAGGCGCTGCTCGCCGCGCTCGCCCTTCTCGCGACGCTCGCCCTCGGCGAGCGCGCGAGGGGCTCGCGCGCCCCGGGCGACCTCCTCCTCGCCGCGGGCGCGGGAGCGCTCCTGCTCGCCCTCGCCGCCGACGGGCTCTTCGCTCACCACGGCTCGGTGCGGCTCGCGGCGGGTCAGGCCCGGCCGCACTTCGACGAGACGGGCCCGGACGGCCGCTCGCTGGGCCTGCGGCCCTTCGGCTTCCCCGTCGTCGCGGAAGCGGTCTTGGCGGACGGCGCCGTCACGCTCGCGCTGCCCTCGGGGCGCGCGGTCGTCACCGCGGACCGCGCGGCCTCCTCCGGTGGATGGCGCTTCGCCCGCCCGCGCGCCGCGCTGACCGGGGGGGCGGCGCGCGTGCGGGTGGCAGCCTCGGACGGGACCCGGACGTTCGTCGCCGACGTGGCGCCGGGCTCGCCCGGCCTCGTGGGCGACGCGACGGTGGCCCTCGAGCAGTACTTCCCGGACTTCGCCCTCGACGAGCGGCGGACGCCGTTCACCCGCTCGCTCGAGCCCCGCAACCCGGCCGCCCTGCTCCGCGTGGAGCGCGGGGGCGAGTCCCACCGGGCCTTCGTGCTGCGCTCGATGCCGGGCGTCCACCGCGTGGAGCCGCTCGGGCTCGCCTTCTCGCTGCTCGAGGTCGAGCCCGAGCGGGCGGCGCAGCTCGACGTGCACCGCGAGCCCGCCGCGCTCTTCGTCCTCACAGGCGGCCTTCTCGTCCTCGCCGCGCTGGTCCTCCGCGGCCTTCGCACCGCGGGGTCCGCCGCCGACCGCCCGTCGAGCGGGTCCCTGGTCGCGGCGGGTGCGGCCGTCCTCGCCCTCCTCGTCCTCGCGGACGGCGCTCGGGTGCTCGCGTGGAGCTTCGGTCTCCCGTCCGCCGCCGGCCGCGTGCCGCTCGCCGGGACGGGCGTCCTGCTCGGGGGCGCGGTCGTCTTCGCGCTCGCGGGGACGCTCCTCCTCGCGGCGCGCGGTCTCTCCGGCGGGACGGCGGGCTCCCCGGCCGTCGGGCGCGTCGCGCTGTGGGCAGGAGCCGCGCTGCTCGCGCTGTCTCTGGGGCTCGCCGCGGTCCGCGTGGCGCTCCTCGACGCGAGGGTGCGTCCCTCCGTCCTGCCCCTGCTCGCCCTCGCCGCCGGGCTCGTCGTCCTGGTCGCGGCGCTGCTGGCGACTCGCCCCCGGTCCCTTCCGGCATGGGCGGGCCTCGCCGAACGCGCCGTCCCGGCCGCCGCCGCCGCCGCCGCCTTAGCCGCGCTGGTCCTCGGCGTCCTGGCCGTGGGGCGCGAGGGGACCTACGCCACGAGCGCCGTCGCCGCCTCTTCGGCGGCCGCGCTCCTCGGCCGCGCCGCGCTCGAGCCGACGGCGGTGCGGGGCGCCCTTCGCGCCGCCCTCCTCGTCGCCCTGCTCTCGCTGCTGCTCGGCTGAGCTCCGCGCCCCCGCCCGGCGGGCGCGC
This sequence comes from uncultured Acidobacteriota bacterium, assembly GCA_964561785.1. GTDB lineage: Bacteria > Acidobacteriota > Vicinamibacteria > Fen-336 > Fen-336 > DATBSL01. The sequence goes on from CAZLRF010000028.1 coordinate 8,599, forward strand.
GGAGCCCGGGTGCTATCATCGCGCGTCGGGCCGCAGAGCGGAGGAGGAGATGTCCGAGGGGGTTCCCGAGCTGCCGACCATCACCGTCGTGGGCGGGCCCCTCGACGGCTACGAGATGAAGCTCTCGCCGGGCACGACGCTCATCATCGGCTCGGGGCGGCTCGCCCACATGCGGGTCGATCACCCCGAGATCGAGCTCGCGCACGTCAAGGTGGCGTGGGACGACCTCGGCATCTCGATGGTCGACAACGGGAGCCGCAGGGGCACCTGGGTCAACGGCGAGAAGGTCGAGATCGCGCCCCTCCTCGACGGCGACGTCATCGAGTTCGCCCCTCCCGGGGGCAAGTCCGCGCCGCCGAAGATCAGGATCCGCATCCCGAAGGGGTCCGTGCCGGAGCCGTCGCCGCCCCCCCCGCCTGCGCCCGGCGCGACCCCGGAGGCGGCTGGCCCCGCCGCACCGCGCGCGGCCGTCTCGCGGCCCGTCCGGCGCTCCGCCCGCCGGCGGGGCCCCCGGCTGCCGGACCTGCGCCTCGTCGGCGCCGGGGCCCTCGGCCTCGTGCTCCTCGCGGGAGGGGGCTGGCTGGCGAAGCGGACGTGGTTCACCGCACCCCGGATCGACGCCGTTCACCCGGCCCAGGCCGAGCCGGGGCAGGTCGTCACGCTCACCGGCACCCGCTTCGACCGGGACGCCGAGGACAACGTCGTGTGGTTCGGCGATCGCTCCGCGGTCGCGGCGAAGGCGGAGGGCGGCAGCCTCGAGGTCCGAGTCCCCGCCTTTGCGAAGGGAGGACCGGTCCCGGTGTCGGTCGAGACCGGCGCCGGCCGGAGCCGACCGGTCTCCTTCGTCGCCCTCATGCCTCTGCGGGCGGCGGCGCTCGACCCCGCGGGCGCGCTGCCCGGGGACGAGGTGGTGGTGCAGGGCAGCGGCTTCGCCGAGGGGGCGACGGTCACCGTCGGGGCGCAGCCCGCGCGGGTCGTGCGGGTGGAGCCGGGCGCGCTGCGCTTCGAGATGCCCGCCGTCGACGGGTCGCCGGGCAGCCGGCACGAGGTGGTCGTCAGCGTGGCCGAGCGCCGCTCGAAAGCGCTGCCCCTCTACCTCGGCCGGGTGCCGCTCGTCGCGTCCTTCTCGCCGGCGAAGGGCGTCGCGGGGGACCTCGTGAGGATCCGCGGGGCGGGATTCGCGCCGTCGGCCGACGACAACGTCCTGACGTTCGACGGCGTCCTCGCCCTCGTCGTGGGGGCCTCGCCGACGGAGCTCGCGGTCGTGGTCCCCCCGCCGGTGCGCCCCCAGGCCGAGACGCTCGCCCAGGTGGTCGTGCGCGTGGGGGACAAGGCTTCCTCGGACGGCGCGACCTTCCCGCTCCAGCGGCTGGTCGAGGGGGCGTGGGTGCCCCGGTTCCTCGCCGGCGCGGTGGGCGAGGGCGGGGCGAAGGGACAGGCCACGGTGGGCACCGAGATCGCCCCGGTGCTCCTCCTCTCCGGGAAGGACGAGGCCCGCTCGGTGGGCGAGCGCGCGCTGCGCATCGCGGCCGCGCTGAACGCGGCCGTCGACCGCGCGCGCGTCGGCCAGGGGATCGCGTTCGAGGCCCGCGAGTCGCCGGCGGTCGGCGTCGCGCTCGTGGGCTCGCCCGACCTGCTCGTGCGGGTGACGCCGCCGGACGCGGCCGCCTACGAGACGCCCCCGGGGCTGCCGCGGCGCGCCGCGCCGCCGACGCCGGTCGGGCTCGCCCGCCACTGGGCCGCCCTGCTCGGGGACACGGTGGCGATCGGCACCAGCGGCGCCCGTCCCTCCGCGGTGGCCGCGCTCGACCCCGCGGCCGGGACCACGTTCGCGCAGCTGCGCGCGGCGCTGCCCTGGCAGTACGCCCGCGGCGTCGAGAGCCGGCGCGTGGCGGGTCTCCCCGGGGAGCTCCGGCGCCGCCTGCGCGAGGCGGCCTTCCGGGTGCCCTGAGCCCCGAGGCCTCAGCGCCCGAGGGCGAGGCGGTCGGCGAGGGGGCGCGGGAGGCCCGCGTCGAGGATCTTCCGCTGCGCCCGCCCCAGAGGGTAGGGCACCCGGTAGACGGACACCGTCCGCCTCGCCGAGTCGAACATCGCGAACGAGGCGAGGGGGTTCCCGTCGCGCGGCTGCCCGATCGAGCCGGGGTTCACGAGGTAGCGCACGCCCGGCTCCAGGCGGAAGCGGAACGCGGGCGACGTCGTGAGCACGGTCTGGATCGCGTCCGGGGAGAGGCCGAAGACCACCGGGAAGTGCGAGTGGCCGAAGAAGCAGAGCGGGAAGGCGGTCTGCCGGAAGACGTTCAGCGCCTCGATCTCCCCGAAGATGTAGGCGTCCTCGTCGATCGGGGTGCCGTGGGCCACGGCGAAGGCGCCGTCGACCACCACCGGCCCCTCGGGCAGCGACCGGAGCCACCGCAGGTTGCGGGGCGTGAGCCGCTCGCGCGTCCACAGCGCGGCCTGGAGGGCGACGCGGTTGAACATCTCGCCGTCCTCGATGCCCGAGCAGACCTTGTCGTGGTTGCCGCGGATCGCCACGAGCGGCCGCAGGGCGCGCACCATGTCGACGGCCTCGTTCGGGTTCGCCCCGTAGCCGACGACGTCGCCGAGGACGATGGCGCGGTCCCAGCGCTTGCGGCGGACGAAGGCGAGCACGGCCGAGAGGGCCTCGCGGTTCGAGTGGATGTCCGAGAGGATCAGGTATCTCATTCCCGCGCCGGCGCCCGTCTCCCGCTGCGCTCCTCGAGGAGCTCCACGATCCGGCCGGCCACCTCGCGGGGCGTCCCCGACGAGGCGTCCACCGCCACGTCGGCCAGGCGATAAGAGGGCTCTCGCTCGGCCAGCAAGGCCCGCATTATGTCACGGTTCCCGGCGAGGGGGCGGGAGCCGTCGAGGACGACGCGCGAGAGGATCGTCTCGAGGTCGCACTCGAGGTAGACCGTGAGCGCCCCCTGGCGCAGCAGCTCGCGGGTCGCGCTCCGCGCGAACGCCCCGCCCCCGGTCGCCACCACCCGGCGGGGGAGCCCCGACAGCACCGCCGCCTCCTCGCGCTCGCGCTCGCGGAAGGCCTCCTCTCCCTCGTCCCGGAAGATCTCCGCGATCCTCCGCCCGGCCCGCGCTTCGATCCGGCGGTCCATGTCCTCGAAGCGCCAGCCCAGGCGGCGGGCCAGCTCGCGCCCGACCGCGGTCTTGCCCGAGCCCATGAAGCCGACGAGGACGATGCGAGAAGGCCGCTCAGGCACGGCCGGTCGCCGCGGCGAGCACGTCGTAGAAGGAGGGAAAGGACACGGCCACGCACCCGGCGCCTTCGACCTCGGTCGCCCCGCGGGCCCCGAGCGCGGCCACGGAGAGCGCCATCGCGATGCGGTGGTCGCCGAACGACGGCACCACCGTCCCCGTGAGGGGCGCGCCTCCCTCGACCACCAGCCCGTCCTCTCGCTCCTCGACCCGGGCGCCGAGAGCGCCGAGGCCGCAGGCGAGGGCGTGGAGCCGGTCGCTCTCCTTCACCCGCAGCTCGGCGGCGCCCGAGACCTCGAAGCGGCCCGAGGCGAACGCCGCGGCCACGGCGAGCGCGGGCACCTCGTCGATCAGGGAGGGGACGAGGGCGGGGTCGATGCGCGTGCCGCGCAGGGACGAGGAGGAGGCCAGGATCGACCCCACCGGCTCGGGGGAGGTCGACTCGAGCCGCGCCTCGACCCGGCCGCCCATCTCGCGCAGCACGTCGAGGAACGCGGTGCGGGTGGGGGAGAGCAGGACGCCGTCGAGCCGGACCTCGGAGTCGGGCAGGACGAGGGCGGCCACGACCAGGAACGCCGCGCTCGAGGCGTCGCCCGGCACGTCGAGGGTCGCGCCCCGCAGGCGGGCGGGTCCGTCGACCGCGGCCGAGAGGCCGTCCCGCTCGACCGCAACCCCGAAGGCGGGAAGCATCCGCTCGGTGTGGTCGCGGCTCGCCGCGGGCTCGCGCACGCTCGTGCGGCCCTCGGCCTGCAGCCCGGCGAGGAGCACCGCGGTCTTGATCTGGGCGCTCGCCACCGGGAGGTCCCAGGCGACGGGACGCAGGCGGGCACCCTCGATCGCCAGCGGAGGCCGGCCGTCGCTCGTCTCGACCCGCGCCCCCATCGCCCGCAGCGGGAGCGCCACCCGCTCGACCGGGCGGCGTCTCAGGGACTCGTCCCCGGTCAGGACCGAGCGGAAGGCCCGGCCGGCGAGCGCGCCCGCGAGCATCCGGATCGTCGAGCCCGAGTTCTCGCAGTCGAGGGGGTGGGACGGGGAGCGCCACGTGTCGAGGCCGCCCCGGAGCCGGACCGCGGTCCCCTCGCGGTCGATCGCCACCCCGAGCGCGCGCAGGCAGGCGAGGGTGGACGCGCAGTCGGCGGCCGAGGAGTAGTTGCGGACGAGGGTCTCGCCCGCGGCCATCGCGCCGAGGAGGGCCGCCCGGTGGGAGATGGACTTGTCCCCCGGGAGGGTGAACCGGCCGCGGAAGCGGGACGCCGTCTCGATCCTCAAGGCGGGCGGATCGTAGCACGGGCCTACAATGCCGCCCTCGATCGGAGGACGCCGATGCCTCTCGCCCGCGCGCACCTTCTCGCCGCCGCCTTTGCCGCGCTCCTCGCCCCCGCCGCCGACGCGGCGGAGCCGCCGGGAGTGCCCCGCTTCCCGGTGCCGCCCTCCCCGATCGGTCTGCGCGGTGACGTGCGGCCGGGCCGGTACCTGGGCGTCGTGGGACCGCGCTCGGCCTGGCTGGGCCTCGAGACCGGGGAGGCCGAGCTGTGGGTGCACCCGCTGAAGATCGCGAGCGGCTTCCGCCTCGCCTTCCGCATCCCCGAGTACGGCGAGCCGGTCCCCGGAAGCGACGTCGCGCGGACGGTGGAGGTGCGGCCGGAGGCGACGACGATCACCTACAGCCACGCGACGTTCACCGTGCGCGAGCACCTCCTCGCCCCGCTCGACGAGCCGGGCCTGCTCGTGCTCCTCGAGATCGACGCGGTGCGGCCCCTCGAGGTCGTGGTCTCCTTCCGGACCGTGCTCCAGTACGCGTGGCCGGGCGGCATGGGCGGCCAGTACGCGTTCTGGAGCGCGCAGGAGCGGGCCTTCGTCCTCTCGGAGAGCCTGCGCCGGCGCAACGCGCTCGTCGGCTCCCCCTGGGCCGCCTCGGGCTCGACGCACCCCGCCCACGCCCTGCCCGACGCGCCGAGCACCTTCACGATCCCGGTCGACCCGGAGCGGGCGGCCCGCGAGATGGTCCCGATCGCCGTCGCCGCCGGCGCCGGGCCCCGGGACGAGATCGCGGCGGCCTACCGCCGCATCCTCTCCCGCGCCCGGGAGATCCACGCCGCGCGGCGTCTTCGGGCGGGTGCCCTGCGGGAGGAGCACGCGCGGATCGACACGCCGGACGACCGGCTGGACCTCGCGTTCGAGTGGGCGAAGGTGAACCTCGACGAGCAGACCGTGTGCCACCCCGACCTCGGGTGCGGCCTCGTGGCCGGGTGGGGCCCCTCGGGCGAGGGGGCGCGGCCCGGATTCGGGTGGTTCTTCGGCGGGGACGCCGCGATCAACTCGCTCGCGATGGCGGCCACCGGCCAGTGGGCGGCCGCCGCGGACGGCCTGCGCCTGCTCGCCCGGCACCAGCGGGCGGACGGGAAGGTCCCGCACGAGATCTCGCAGGCGGCCACGGTCGTGCCGTGGTTCGCCGAGTTCCCGTACGCGTACTACCACGCGGACACGACACCCTTCTGGATCCTCGCCCTGTGGCGGCAGTGGCGGGCGAGCGGCGACGGCGCGCTCGTCTCCGAGCTGTGGCCGGCGGCGGAGAAGGCGTGGGCGTTCTGCCGCGGCCACGACGCGGACGGCGACGGGATCATCGAGAACACGACCGCCGGCCTCGGGGCGATCGAGGTCGGGGCGATCGGGGAGGACGTGCACCAGGACATCTACCTCGCCGCGGTGTGGACCCGGGCGGCGGGGGCCATGGCGGAGATGGCCGCGGCGCGCGGCGACGCCCGCCTGGCCGCCGAGGCGCGAGCCCTCGAGGAGAAGGCACGGGCCTCGATCGAGTCGCGCTACTGGATCGAGGCCGCCGGCCACCACGCGTTCGGCGTGCTGCGCTCCGGGCGGACGAACGACACGCTCACCGCCTGGCCGGCCACCGCCGCCGCGTTCTCCCTCCTCGAGCCCTCGCGGGGGCGTCGCACGCTCGCCGCCCTCGCCGGCCACGAGCTCACCGCGGACTGGGGCGCGCGGATGATGACGACCGCGAGCCCCCTCTACGAACCGACCCGCTACAACATGGGCGCGGTCTGGCCGTTCGTCACCGGCTTCGTGGCCCTCGGCCACTACCGCTACGAGCGCCCCTGGTCGGCCTACCCCCTCGTCGACGCGCTCGCGCGCCTGGCGTTCGACTGGTCGAGGGGACGCCACCCGGAGCTGCTCTCGGGAGCCTTCTACCGCCCGCTCGACACCGCGGTCCCGCAGCAGTTCTTCGCGACGTCGATGCTCGCGAGCTCGGTCGCGTACGGCCTGCTCGGCTGGGAGCCCGACGCCCCCTCCGGCCGGGCCCGTCTCGCCCCCCAGCTGCCGCCGCACTGGGACGGGGCGCGCGTCGAGGGCCTGCGGGTCGGCCCGGCGCGCCTCGACGCGGCGATCGAGCGGCGGCCCGGCCGGCTGCGACTGCGCGTCCGGGCCGAGGGAGGCGCTCTCTCGCTCGCCGTGCGGCCCGTCCTGCCGCCGGGGGCGAGCGGCCTCGTCCTGCGCTTGGACGGCCGCCCCGCGCCCGGGCCGAGGGTGGGCGAGGCGCTCGTCGCGCTGTCCGGCGAGACCCGCGTCGTCGAGGCGAGCTGGACGGGGGGCCTGGAGGTCGATCCGCCGCTCGTCGCCCTCGAGCCGGGGCAGGCGGACGGCGGCGTGCGGGTCCTGTCCGTGGACGCGGTCCCCGGCGGCTGGGCGCTCGCGCTCGAGGGACGCTCGGGGAGCGAGGCGACGCTGCGGCTCCGCGGCGAGGCGCCCGCCTCGGCCTCCCCGGGGACGCTCGTGAGCGAGGGCGCTTCGACCGCGCTTCGGGTTCGCTTCCCCGGGTCTTCGGCCGCGTTCTCGCGCCTCGCCGTTCGGCTGGCGAAACGCAGCGCGCCTTGACCCTCCTCTTCGCCCCGTGCTAGCTTGCGCCGCAACGGCTCGACCGTCCAAACGCTTGAAGGCAACGCCCTCTCGACGATGACGAAGGCTCCCGACGACCGGACGGTCACCCTCGACGTCACCAGCCGCTACGAGATGCTCGACGTCGTGCACACGGTCCTCCTCCAGTGCTGCGCGATCGTGGGCTTCGACGAAGAGGCCGTGCACTACATGTCGGTCGCGGTGCGCGAATCGGTGGTGAACGCGATCAAGCACGGAAACCGCCAGGACGCGTCGAAGCGCGTCCACGTCGTCTTCACGCTCCACGACCGCGCCCTCGAGGTGGAGGTGCGGGACCAGGGCGCCGGCTTCGACCCGGCCGCGGTTCCCGACCCGCTCGCCCCCGAGAACCTCCTGCGGGCCTACGGGCGAGGGCTGTTCTTCATGCGGCAGTTCATGGACGAGGTGACCCACTCCTTCCCCCCGAAGGGGGGCACGGTCGTCCGGATGCTGAAGAGGGTCGCGCCGCCCGACGCCGCGCCGGCATAGAGCGAGCTACTGCGCTCTGCGCCGCTCGACGCGCAGGAGAGCGTTCTGCCGCGGCCCCTCGCCGAGGACGATCACCTCCAGCGAGCCCATCGCCTCGAGCCGCCGCTTCTCGGAGGGGCCGGCGAGGACGAGGGCGGGCCCCGCCTCGACCGCGGCGAAGATCTCGGTGGCCTCGGAGATCTCACGCACCCGGGCGTCGTTGTAGAAGTAGCCCGCCATCCACGCGGTCCGCCACGCCCCCCACGCGAGCACCTCGCGGCCCCTCGCGGGGGCGAACAGGAGGGCCCCCGACTCGCGCCGGGCGAGGACCGGGGGGGCGGCCAGGGCGAGGAGGACGAGGAGCCCCGCGGCGCCCACCCTCAGCAGGCGCAGGGCGCCCGCGGGATCCCCGAGGACTCGCCGCGAGAAGAGGAAGCTCACCACGAGCGCCCAGGTCCCGAGGGGGATCGCCGAGCGCCACAGCGGCTCCCCCATCCGGAGGAGCGCAGCGGGCGCGGTGGCCACGAGCGCCCCGAGAGCGACACCCACGAGGCCGGCGACCCGCGAGGAGAGCACCCGCTCGGGCGTGGCGCCCTCCGTGACCAGGCGGTCGGCGGCCCGTCCCATCAGGATCGCGAGCGGGGGCACGCAGGGCAGGATGTACCCGGGGAGCTTGGATCCCGCGAGCGAGAAGAAGGCCAGGGGGAGGAGGAACCACAGGAGGACGAACAGGTCCCGCCGCTCGAGCCGCGGGCTCGCGCGAACGAGGGCGGGCACCGCGAGCCCCGACCACGGGAAGAGCCCCCCGAGGAGGACCGGCAGGTAGTACCAGGGCGGCCCCGGGTGGTTGTGGACCGTCGAGGTGAAGCGCTGGACGTTGTGGTTCAGCAGGAAGACCTCGACGAAGCGCCGCCCCTGGTCGAGCAGGATCGCGACGTACCAGGGCGCGGCCACCACGGCGAAGGCGAGGAGGGCGGCGGGGGAGGCCGCCTCGCGGAGCCACCGCCACTGCCGGGTCGCGAGCACGTAGCCCCCGAGGACGAGCAGCGGGAGGAGCAGGCCGAGGGGGCCCTTGGCGAGAGTGGCGAGGCCGGCCGCGGCCGCCGCCGCGACCATCGCGAGCCTCCCCGCGACCCCCAGCACCCGGAGGCCGCCGAGGCCCACCGCGAGCGTGACCGTCGCCGCGAGCAGCATGTCCATCGATGCGGCGCGGCCGTAGGCGAAGACGAGCAGCGAGGTCCCGGCCACGAAGCCGGCGTGCAGTCCCGCCGCCGGGCCGAACAGCCGGGCGCCGGCGAGGGCGGTGGTCCCGACCAGGAGGAGGGCGGCGAGGACCGAGGGCAGACGGGCGGCGGCCTCTCTCTCCCCGAGCCGGGCGAAGGCGGCCCCCGCCAGCCAGTAGTAGAGGGGGGGCTTCTCGAGCCAGGGCTCCCCCTGGAGCGTGGGGCGCACCCACTCGCCGGAGCGCTGCATCTCGACCGCCACGCGCGCGTAGCGCGGCTCGTCGGGGCCGAGCAGGGGCACGGCCCCGAGGCGGAAGGCGAGGAGGGCGAGGACGAGCGCGAGGAGGACCGCCGTGGCCCGGGGGGGCAGGCTGCGCGACATGCGGGCGATCGTAATGCGGCCCTCGTCGCCTGTCACTCGCGAGACGCGGCCCGGGCTACAATCGCCGCGAGGGGAGGGACGTCCCGGTGAGCTGGCGACACCTGGCCGTGGCGACGGAGGCGGTCCTGGGGGCGGGCCGCATCCAGAAGGAGCGCTATGCGTCCGGCGTCGCGGTCGAGTACAAGGGGGAGATCGACCTCGTCACCGAGGTCGACCGGGCCTGCGAGCTCGCGATCCTCGAGACCATCCGCTCGCGCTACCCGGCGCACGACATCGTCACCGAAGAGACGGACCTCGCGCGCACGGGCTCGCGCCACGTCTGGTTCGTCGATCCCCTCGACGGGACCGTGAACTTCGCCCACTCCTACCCCTTCTTCTGCGCCTCGGTCGCCCTCGCCGTCGACGGCGAGCTGGTGGCGGGGGCCGTCTTCGACCCCATGAGGGACGAGCTGTTCTCGGCGGAGAAGGGGGCGGGGGCCCACCTCAACGGCCGCCGGCTGAAGGTCACGTCGACGGAGCAGCTCATCGAGAGCCTCGTGATCACCGGCTTCCCCTACGACCTGCACGAGCGGCTCGAGGAGCGGCTGCGGCCGTTCAACCGGCTCATGGGCCTCGCCCGGGCCGTCCGGAGGGACGGCTCGGCGGCGCTCGACCTGTGCTACGTGGGGGCGGGACGGGCCGACGGTTTCTGGGAGGTCATCCTGAAGCCGTGGGACATGCACGCCGGGCGGCTGGTGGTCGAGGAGGCGGGCGGACGGGCGACCCGCCTCGACGGCGCCCCCCTCGGCCTCGGCCCCGACGGCGTCGTGGCCACGAACGGACGGCTCCACGACGCCCTGGTCGAGGCGTTACGCGACGAGGCGGTCACGCTCGTCTAGCCGCGCCGCGGCGCTGGTGTAGCCCAACTGGCAGAGGCGGCCCACTTAAAATGGGCACAGTCCGGGTTCGAATCCCGGCACCAGCACCACCCCGGGGGTAGACTAATGCGCCAGAGGTTCCCGACATGCCGGTGAAGATTCCCGACACGCTGCCCGCCATGGGCATCCTCGAGAGCGAGAACATCTTCGTGATGGGGGAGAGCCGCGCCGTCCACCAGGACATCCGGGCGCTGCGCGTGGCCATCCTGAACCTGATGCCCACGAAGATCACCACCGAGACGCAGCTCCTGCGCCTGCTCGGGAACACGCCGCTCCAGGTCGAGGTGACGCTCCTCCACATGGCGTCGCACGAGTCGAGGAACACCCCGGCCGAGCACCTGCTCGAGCACTACACGTCCTTCGAGGAGGTGAAGGGCGAGAAGTTCGACGGGCTCGTGATCACGGGGGCCCCCGTCGAGCAGATGCCGTTCGAGGACGTCGACTACTGGCCCGAGCTCGTCCGCGTGATGGACTGGGCGAGGACGAACGTCTACTCGACCTTCTACATCTGCTGGGGCGCCCAGGCCGGGCTCTACCACTACTACGGGGTGCCGAAGCACGGCCTTCCCGAGAAGATGTTCGGGGTGTTCCCCCACACGGTGAACGTGCGGTACGAGCGGCTCGCGCGGGGCTTCGACGACGTCTTCTTCGCCCCTCACTCCCGGCACACCGAGATCCGGAGGGAGGACGTCCTGGCCGTGCCCGAGCTGGTGCTCCTCTCGGAGTCGGAGGAGGCGGGGGTCTACATCGTGCTGTCGGCGGACCGCCGCCACGTCTTCGTCACCGGCCACTCCGAGTACGACCCGCTCACCCTGCAGAGCGAGTACGTGCGGGACGTGAGCAGGGGGCTCCCGATCGCGGTGCCCCGCAACTACTTCCCCGGGGACGACCCCAGGCGCGAGCCGGTGGTGCGCTGGCGCGCCCACGCGAGCCTGCTCTACGCGAACTGGCTGAACTACTACGTCTACCAGCAGACGCCCTACGACGTGAACGCGATCACGAGCGGCGGGGCGGCCTGGGCCTGAGCGCGGCATGATCGACCGCATCCCCGTCGTGCCCGCCCTCGCCGGCCCCATTCGCCTCGCCGCCGCCTACGCCTCCGCGGGGTCGCTCCTGCGGGAGCTGTCCCGGGCGCTCAGCCAGGGCCAGACGCTGCTGAAGGCCGACACCGGTCTGCCCGCCGGCACCCACCTCGTGCTGCTGATGACCACCCGCTCGCTGCGCGCCCCGATCGAGGTGAAGGGGGTCGTGACGAGCTGCCGCCCGCGCGGGCGGCGGATGGCGATGACGCTGCGGTACGACTTCGACCCCGGGCCCCAGCGGCAGCGGCTGCGCGAGGCGATGGCCGAGCTGCGGCGGCTCAACCACCGGCCCCGCCGCGAGGCCCGGGTCCCGCTCGCCCTGCCCGCCGACGCGACCGCGCTGCTGCGGGGGCTGTCGGCCACGGTGAGCGATGCCAGCCGCGCCGGGGCCCGGCTCGAGCTGGTCGGCTCCCGGCTGCCGGCGGTCGCGGTGGGCGACCGCCTCGTGATGACGCTCGCCGGCAGCCGGCCGGGCAGCCGCCGCCCCACCCGCGTCGTCCTCGAGGCGATGTGGGTCGGGGCGCAGCGCCTCCAGGGCGCGCAGCGCCGCCAGGAGGTCGGGGGGCGCTTCGTGGGGCTCTCGCCGGCGACGAAGCGCCGCATCCTCGCGATCCTCCGCTTCGACGACGCGCGTCCGGGCCTGCGCCTCGTGCGACTCGAGCGCCTCAGCGGGCCCGGGACAGCGTCTCGATCGCGGTCTGCTCGAAGGTGACGAACCAGTAGAGCCCGGCCAGGAGAAAGACGCCGAGCACCGAGGCGACGGGAACGAACACCCGCATCCGCCTCCGGACGAGCGCGGCCTCGGGCGCGCGGGCGAGGCGCCCGCTCTCGATCGCCTCGAGCTCGAGCGGGTGCTCGTGGAGCATCTCCTCCCGGCTCATGGTGCCGGTGAACATGCTGCGGTTGAAGTGGCGCAGGTGGACGCCGTAGCCGTGCCAGAGGATGACGGCGAGGATGGCGAGGACGGCCTCGCCCCCGTGGGCGACCTGGGCGGCGGGGATCCATTGCCCGGGCAGGAAGCGCGCGGTCGCGATCGGGTTCCAGAGCATGAAGCCGGTCACGATCATGATGATCGTGCCCCAGATGAGGGCCCAGTACTCGACCTTCTCCTCGAACGTGAAGCGGTCCATGCGGGGCCGCTGCTTCGCGAGGCCGAGGTTGTAGCGCACGGCCTGGAGGCCGTCGAGGACGTCCTGGTAGCGGGGCAGCATGCTGAGCGGCCGGCGCAGGACCCACACGCGGTGGATCGCGTCGATCAGGTGGTGGATCGTGGCGACCATCAGCATCACGGCGAACACGCGGTGGCCGATGCGGACGAGCTCGATGCCCCCGAGCAGCGCGATCGACCGCTCGCCCCATCCCGTGGCGGCGTACTTCTGCGGGATCCCGGTGATCGTGAGCCCGACGAAGCCCGCGACCATCACCCAGTGCTGGATCCGCTGGCTCGTGGTGAAGCGCAGGTAGCGCTCGCGTCCCCCGCCGCTCATGCCACGCCTCCCCCGTCCGCCGGTCCCGGTTCGTCCTTCGCCCGCGCCCGGCGCTCCCGCCGCGCGTCCACGCGGCGCCGCGCGAAGTCGGTCAGGACGAAGAGGGCCATGCCCCCGAGGGTGCCCGGGATCAGGACCTTGTAGAACGCGTCCACCCAGTAGACGAGCGGCGCGCGCTCGCGGTCGGGGATGTAGTGGCTGAGCCACGAGTCGGGGAAGTTGTCGGTGGCCCCGGGGTGGCACTTCCGGCACGTGGCGAGCAGGTTGCCCTTGACGTGCAGACCCTTCTGCGGGTCGTCGACGGCCTTGACGTCGTGGAACCCGTGGCAGTCGTAGCAGACGGGCTTGTTCGTCTGCTGCTCGGGGTGGTTCTTCTCGAAGAGCGAGACCGTCCTCCCGTGGAAGTCGGCGACGTAGGTCCGGAGGACCTGGGTCGAGAGGCCGTAGCGCGCCATCTTCGTCTCGTCCGTGTGGCACGTGGAGCACATCTTCGGGGAGGCGAGGCGGAACGCCGCGGTGCGCGGGTCGGGGATGTCGTGGACCCCGTGGCAGTCGGTGCAGGTCGGCACGTCCGGGTTGCCGGTCACGAGGGCGGAGCCGTGGACGCTCTCGCGGTACTGCGCCTGGATCTCGGCGTGGCAGCGGGCGCACGTCTGCGGGACGGCGAGTCGGCCCTCGGGCCGGAGCTTCCCGTCGTCGCCGGTGATCTTCTTCTGGGTGTGCGGGTCGTGGCAGTCCGAGCAGACCGCCGCGTTCTTGTTGCCCGCAGCGACCATCGCGAGGTGCACCCCGTCGAGCTGCTTCTCGAACTGCTCCTCGTGGCACGGCTGGCACGACGTGTAGTGCGCCAGCGTGTACTCGCGCGCGGAGCCGGCCGTGAGCTCCGGGTGGGGGTACTCCGAGTGCCCGGCGTGGCAGTCCGTGCAGCTCGCGCCCATCGCCCCGTGGACCGAGGCGGCCCAGGCGTCGGGGTCGATCGTGACGTCCTTCTCGGAGCCGTCCTTGAACGTGACGGTCGAGCCGGCCGCTCCGTGGCAGTCCAGGCACTCCTGGGCGCGCGCGGGGGCGGCCAGGACGATGCCGGCCAACCCCAGGAGGAGAACGGCGCAAGCGGGGATGCGTTTCATCGAGGATCCTCCCGGGGCGGCCGGGGAAGCGCGGCCCTACTTCATGGTGGCCATGTAGGCCACGAGGTTGTCGAGGTCGGCGTCGGTGATCTTGTCCGCGCCGTAGGCCGGCATGATCCCCTTCTTGCCCTTCTTCGCGATCATGTCCTTGGGCGTGCGCACCCAGGCCTTGAGCTCCTCGAGGCTGTTCTCCGCCCCGGTCTTCGTGAGCGGGTTCTTGGTCTCGGTGTGGCACGACTTGCACGCGGGCTTCGCGGCCTCGTAGACGGCCTTGCCCGCGGCGGCATCGCCCGCGAACGACGGGGCAGCGAGAGAGACCGCGGCGAGGGCGGCGGCGAGGATCACCAGTCGACGCATCATTCAACCTCCTGTGGACGTTCCGGACGTTTCCGTACGGGTGACGCCTTTCATTCTCTTCGTAAGGTCGCCCGTCGCGCAAGTGCAGACGGCAGTGGGACATATGAGTCATTTGCATCACGCAGGTCGAGGACGCGGGCGAGCCACGGGGGGACGGGGCCCCGTGATGCCGCGGCGACGGTACCCGCGGCCCTATGTCACGCTCGTTCTGTTTGTTACGCGCGTAATACCCAGTGTCTAGGCTGTTGAGGCATCCGGTCCATTTGTTCGTCAAGAAAAGAAAAGTAGCATTGGGCCCGTGAAGAATACGGGAGCGGCCGCCGCAGAGACCGCCGGGACGCAGTTCCTGACCCGTTCGGAGGTTTCGAGGCTCTTGGGCGTCTCGCCGAACACCGTGACCCGCTGGGCGCGCGAGGGCAAGCTCGCGTGCCAGGTCACCCTCGGAGGACACCACCGCTTCGATCGCGAGGTCGTCGAACGGCTTCGCCAGAGCCTCTACCGGCCAGGGGGACGGACCGGCTGACCCCGCGAGGCCGCACACGACACGAAACGTCTTCGCCCTTGTGGAGGCCGTGAGCCGGGCGCGCGGGAGAGCCAGTCGGCTCGTCCGCGCTGGATGGTGACAGCCGCGTGACGAAACCCGGTCAGCCCCGTGGCGGGTGCCGACAGGGTGGGATGAGCGAACCTGCCAGGGTCCGCCGTGCGGACCCAAGGAGCCAGACGATGAACTCATTGAGGACGACCTGGGTCCCCGTGGGCCTGATCGCCGTTCTTGCGATCGCGCTTCTCACGGTGACCGGGACGGCGGTGGCGGCCCCGGAGCAGGCCCCTCCGGCCGTCCAGAAGGCCCCTCACGGGGCCTACGCCGGGACCGAAGCGTGTCTCGCCTGCCACCAGGACATGGCGGGTGCGACCACGAAGGGCCCGCACTCCCACGCGTTCCGCGCGGGCACGCCGATGTCGCCGAAGGGCTGCCAGGAGTGCCACGGCGACACGAAGGCCGCGCTCGGCTGCGAGGCCTGCCACGGCCCCGGCAAGGAGCACGCCGACGCGGGCGGCGACAAGACCAAGATCCGTCCCTTCGCCTCGCTGTCCGTCAAGGAAGCGAGCGACACCTGCGTGAGCTGCCACTTCCGCACGGACCACACCTTCTGGGCGGGCAGCCAGCACGACGAGCGCCAGGTCGGCTGCACGTCGTGCCACAGCATCCACGCGCCGGCCGGCGAGAGCCAGCTCAAGGCGGCCACCCAGACCGCCCTGTGCGCGCAGTGCCATCGGTCGATCGCGAACAAGCAGTTCCGCTTCAACCACATGCCGGTGCGCGAGGGCAAGATGGAGTGCTCGTCCTGCCACAATGTGCACGGCTCGCGCAACGTGAAGCTGCTGAAGGAAGGCGGCACCGTCAACGAGTCCTGCACCGCCTGCCACGGCGAGAAGCGCGGCCCGCACCTGTGGGAGCACCCGCCGGTGACCGAGAGCTGCTCGACCTGCCACGACCCCCACGGCTCGAACAACGACCGGATGCTGATCGCCAAGCAGCCCTTCCTGTGCCAGCGCTGCCACGTGACGTCGCGGCACCCCCCCACGGTGTACGAGGGCTACCTGCTGAACAACTCGCAGAACGCCAACAAGATCTACGGCCGATCCTGCGTGGTCTGCCACCAGCAGGTCCACGGGTCGAACGGCCCCAACGGCAAGGCGCTCTTGCGGTAGGTGAGGAGGATAGCCATGCGCAACACAGTGATGATCGGCGCTGCGGCGCTCCTCGCCGCCTCCGCGACCTTCGCGGCGGCGCAGGAGAAGCCGCAGCAGGGAACCTTCGACGTCGGCGGCCGCTTCACGGACGTCGACGGTGACGAGGCGCGCTACGAGCGATACCGCGACCTGCAAAGCGGCGTGAACGCCAACTTCCTGTTCGGCAAGGAGACGTCGAGCTGGACGTTCGACTTCCTGGCCCGGAACATCGGCTACGAGGACGGCCGCTACGAGCTGAACTACAAGAGCAGCAAGTGGAAGGTCTGGGCGCTCTTCGACCAGGTCCCGACCAACTACGCCTACTACACGCGGACGCCGTACCAGTGCACCGGCGGCAACTGCTCGCTCGACGCGGGCTTGCGCTCGCAGGTCGAGAACCGGACGGCCATCGGCGTCCCGACCACGCTTGCGCAGATCCTCGCCGGCACGTCCTACAACGCCATCGCCAACCCGTTCGACCTCGAGTCGCGGCGGGACACGATCGCCGCCGAGGCGCGCTTCTCGGCCACCGACAACCTCGACTTCATCGTGGGCGTCCACAGCTACAAGCGCAAGGGGAACATGCCGTGGGGCGCGTCGTTCGCGTTCTCCGTGGGCGTCGAGCTGCCGCTCGTGATCGACAACCGGGAGACCGACTGGCTGGGCGCCGTCGAGTGGGCGAGCCACCAGGGGATGACCCGCTTCGAGTACCAGCACCAGAAGTTCGACCAGAACATCCCCGACCTGCGGTGGGACAACCCGAACCGGGCGACCGACTTCTGCCGGACCGGCCTCGCCAACCAGCCCCCCGGCACCTGCTGGGACCCGAGCGGCTACATCAACGGCAACGGGCCCGCCTTCGGCCGGATGGCCCTGCCCCCGTCGAACAGCGTCGACCGCTTCAACTGGATGGGCATGATCAAGCTGCCCGGGCGCACCACCGCGAACGCGAGCCTCGGCACGGGCATCGGCCGTCAGGACAACGCGCTCATCCCGTGGACGACCAACACCAGCATCAACACAGAGGCGACCTGGGCGGCGTTCCCCGAGCTGCGCGAGCTGCCGCGGGACACGTCGAACATGCGCGTGGACTACTTCACCGGCACCGCGAACGTGACCTCGCGGGCGATCCGGAACCTCACCCTGACCGGCCGCTACCGGCACAACAGCCGCACCGACTTCACGCGGGAGTTCGACGCCATCGAGTACGTCCGCTTCGACGCGGTGCCGGAGGAGACGGGCGGGATCACGCACGCGCTCAACATCAGCCGCAACACCTTCGACGCGGACGCCTCGTTCACCGGGATCGAGCGCACGGCCGTCCGCTTCGGGTACGGCGTCGACCGCTGGGAGCACACCCACCGCACGACCTCGGGATGGCAGGACGACACGGCCCGCGTGTCGGTCGACTTCGTGGGCAACCAGTGGCTGACGCTGCGGGCCCAGTACAAGCACGTCGACCGCGACACGATCGACCTCAGCCCCGAGGCGCTCGCGGAGGCCGCGATGCAGCCTGCGGCGCGCTTCTACGACGAGGCGGCGCGCAAGAGCGACCGGATGTCGCTGTTGGCCGAGGTGATGCCGACGTCGTCGCTCGGCCTCAGCTTCAGCTGGGGCAAGGGCCAGGACGACTACCAGGAAGGCGACCCCACCCAGGAGTTCGGCCTGCTCGACAACGAGAACACCTCGTGGACGGTGGGGCTCAGCTACGCCCCGAGCAACAAGGTGAACCTCGGCGCCAACTACGGCCGCGACGAGTTCAGCGCCCTGCAGGCCTCGCGCAACGCCAACCCGGCCCCCGACCCGACGTGGACCGACCCGAACCGCAACTGGACGCTCGACAACGACGAGACGGTCAACACGTTCGCCGCCTACGTCGACCTCATCAAGGCGTTCGCCCGGACCGACATCCGGGCCGCCTACACGTACAGCGACTCCGACCAGGCGTTCGTACACGGCGGACCGCGCATCGGCTCCCTGTCGGCGGCCAACCAGTTCGTGGCGCTGCCGAACGTGACGAACACGTGGCAGCAGTTCACCCTCGACGTCAGCTACTCGATCTCGAAGAGCTTCGGCATCGGGCTCTACTATCTCTTCGAGAAGTTCGACGTCGAGGACTGGGCGACGATCAACACCGCGGGGCCGCAGACGCTCCCGCGGCCCGAGCTGGGGGCGCAGACCGACACGGCACGCATCGACTGGTTCGGGGCGCTCATCACCGGCTACGGCAACCGGCCCTACAAGGGTCAGACCGGCATCGTGCGGGTGTTCTACAACTTCTGATCGCGGGGCCTCCGGGCGGCGACGCCGCCCGGAGCCTCTCTTCGGGGGATGGCGGGCAAGCGCTCGTCATCCCCCGTTCTCTTTCTGGAGACGGCCAGTAGAACGAGGGTACGGGGACTGAACCATCTGAGCTATTCATCTCCTCCAGAGCCACCATGTAACGTGGGCTTCGTGCGACACACTGTGGACGTGGCCGCCCCGGAGACGGTGGGGACCGACTTCCTCACCCGGTCGGACGTGTCGAAGCTGCTGGGCGTCTCGCCGAACACGGTGACGCGCTGGGCCCGCGAGGGCCGGCTGCCCTGCCAGGTCACGCTGGGCGGGCATCACCGGTTCGAGCGGGACCTCGTCGAGCAGCTGCGCAAGAGCCTTTACCGGGAAGGCAAGTACCCGGCCTGAGGCCGGGGACAGCTCGAGGCCGTCGTCCCGCACGCGGCGGGCCCGCCCGCCCGTGATGGTGGTGAAGGTGCGTCGGCGCGGGAAAAGGCCTTGACCCCCGGGGGGCGGCGGGCGCAAGGTAGTGCCGGAGATCCCCGGTGACGGCGACGCGGGTCAGGACGACGAAGAGGCGCCCCGCGCGCGTGGCGTCGGAACGGCACGCCCCGTCGGCGACCGCCGTGGCGGCCGAGGCACTGAGGACCGGCGTCCTGCCCAACGGGTTTCGCCGCCGGGTGGCGATCCCGCACGAGGACGAGACGATTCGCGTCGGGGACCCGGACGACGACAGCCTCGCCAACGAGTACGTCGGCGAGGAGCTTCCCGGGGGTTCGACACCCACACCCGACCAGAGCTGTGTCGACGAGATCGGCCGCGCCTACGGCCTGCAGGACGAGGACAACGGCCTCCTGAGGACGAGCGCGGAGGTGCTCGGTCGCCGCGACCGGCGCCGCGCGGAGCTGCGCTCGCCACGCCGCCCGCGCGGCTGACGCCCCGGCGCTCGCGGGGCGGTTTGGACTCCGCACGCGTCCCGTACGAGAATCGCCCGCCATGGCCATCGACCTCCGCCTCGCGCTCGAGCACGCCACGCGCGCGGCGCTCGAGGCCGGCGCGGTCCTGCGCGCGGACCTCCACCGGGCGGGAGGACCGCGGGGAGGAGGCGACAAGGCCGAGGCCGACACGGAGGCGGAGCGCCTGGTGCGCAGCCGCCTGCTCGATGCCTTTCCGGGGTGGGGCTTCCTCGGCGAGGAGACGGGCGCCGCGCCGGGCGACCCGGCCCTCCCGGTGTGGGTGGTCGACCCGAACGACGGGACGCGCGACTACCTGAAGGGCCGGCGGGGCAGCGCCGTCTCGATCGGCCTCCTCCTGGGCGAGGTGCCTCGCCTGGGCGTGGTCTTCGCGTTCGCCTACCCGGACGGAGAGGGCGACCTGTTCGCCTGGGCGGAGGGCTGCGGGCCGCTGCGGCGCAACGGGCGCCCCGTGGCCGCCGACCTGCCCAGTGCGCTCTCGCCCGCGGACGTCGTGCTCGTGTCGAGCGCGGGGGACAGGGACCCGCAGGGCAACCTCGCCTGCGTGACGCCCGCCCGCTTCCGCGCCGTGCCCAGCATCGCTCACCGCCTCGCCCTCGTCGCCGCGGGGGAGGCGGCGGCCGCGGTGTCGCTCAACTGGCCCTCGGCATGGGACTACGCCGCCGGGCAGGCGCTGCTCCGCGGGGCGAGAGCGGTGCTCCTCGACGAGCAGGGACGCGAGGTGTCCTACGAGCCGGGAGGGCGCAGCCGCTGCGTCTGCGCGTTCGGGGGGCGGGAGGCCGTGGCCCGCACCCTCGCTTCGCGGCCCTGGCACACGCTCGGCCTGCGGGCCGAGGGCCGCGCCGTGTCGCTCGAGCCGGCGCGGCTCGCGCCTGGGCGGGCGATCGTCGACGCGGGACGGCTCGCCCGCGCCCAGGGGTGCCTCCTCGGCCAGGTCGCCGGCGACTCGCTCGGCGGGCTCGTCGAGTTCCAGCCAGGCCGGGCGATCCGGGAGGCGCATCCTCTCGGGCCGCGCCTCCTCGTCGACGGCGGGCACTGGGACCTGCTCGCCGGGCAGCCGACCGACGACTCGGAGATGGCGCTCGCCCTCGCGCGGTCGATCCTCGGGCGGGGCCGCTTCGAGCGCGAGGCCGCCCGGGAGGCCTACCGCCGGTGGATGCGCTCGTCCCCGTTCGACGTCGGCGGCACGGTCGCCGCGGCGCTGCGCGACCACCCGAACCCCGCCAGCCAGGCCAACGGCTCGCTGATGCGCGCCTGCCCCCTCGGGATCCTCGCACACGCGCTCTCTCCCACGCAGGCGGCGGAGCTCGCGCGACAGGATTCGAGCCTCACCCACCCGAGCCCGGTCTGCGGCGACGCGACGGCCGCGTTCGTGGTGGCCGTCGCACACGCGGTGAGGGAGGGGGACGGGGGCGAGCGGGCCTGGCGCGCCGCGGTCGAGTGGGTGCGCTCCGCGGGAGCGGCCCTCCTCGTCCGCGAGGCGCTCGAGGAGGCGGCGGAGCGGCCTCCGGCCTGCGACGAGGGCAGCGAGGGGTGGGTGAGGATCGCGCTGCAGAACGCCTTCCACGAGGCGCTGCGGGCGCCGGGCGTCGAGGAGGGCGTCGTGGCGACGGTGCGGCGCGGGGGCGACACGGACACGAACGCGGCCGTCGCGGGGGCGCTGCTCGGGGCCGTCCACGGCCGCGAGTCGGTGCCCCTGCAGTGGCGGTCGATGGTCCTGAGCTGCCGGCCGCTCGGGCCGCGGGCCCGCCGGCCGCGCCCGGGCGAGTACTGGCCGGTGGACGTTCTGGAGATCGCCGAGCGGCTGCTGCTCGCCGGCGAGGACGCGGGAGGAGGATCGCGATGAAGCGCGCGCTTGGGATGGCCGGCGTCTTCCTGGCCGGCCTCGGGATGGGGGCCGGGCTGGCCGGCGTGAAGGCGGCGCCGGTTCGCAAGCACGTCAACCTGCCGGGGCGCGCGGTGGCCGCGCCCTTCAGCGACGCGGTACTGGTGGGCGACACGCTGTACCTGGCCGGGCGGCTCGGCTTCGTCCCCGGGACGCGGCAGATCCCGGCGAGCGCCGAGGAGGAGGCGAGGAACGTCCTCGACCAGTTCAAGGCCGTGCTGGCCGAGGCCGGCATGTCGATGGACGACCTCGTGTCCGTCCAGGTGTTCTGCTCCGACGTCTCGCTGTTCGACACGTGGAACAAGGTCTACCCGACCTACTTCGGCAAGGAGCTGCCGGCGCGCGCCTTCATCGGCTCGGGGCCGCTGCTGTTCGGGGCGCGCTTCGAGATGCAGGCGATCGCGGTGAGGCGCCCCTGAGGGATCCCCGAGAGGGATCCCTCAGGAGTTGTCCGTAGCGAAGGCCCCGCGGAGAGCCGTCGCAAGGAAGGCCCCTTCCGAGAGCCAGGGCTACACCACCGGCGGCTCCATGCCGTACGCCGTCCACTCCTCGCGGGCGGGGCCGTAGACGCCGGGCACGGCGAGCCCCCCCTGGCGCATCAGCACGGTCATCTGCCCGCGATGGTGCGCCTGGTGGGTGAGGAGCGCCTGCAGGGTCAGGCCCCGCGGCCAACGTTCGCCGTACATGTCGTCCTCGACCTCGAGCGTCGCGTCGGTCCAGGACGCGACCCCCTCGGCGACCGAGCGGGCCGCCTCGGCGTAGGCCCTCGCGATCGCCTCCGCGCTCGCGGGCGGGGCCTCGTCGGGGGAAGGGCCCGAGACCCCCAGCCCCACGCGCTCGAGCATCTCGCGGGGCGTCGTCGCGAGGTGCCAGGCCAGGCGGCCGAGCGTGCGGTGGCCCGGCGAGACGGCCTGCGACAGCGCGCCGTCGGTGAGGGCTTGGAGCACCTTCAGCGTCGACGTGCTTTCGTGCGCCCAGGCCTTCCGGAAGTCGTCCACGCGGCGGAACATCGCTCACCTCCGTTCGCCGCACTTCTATCACGGAGGCGGTCGGCGACCGGGCCCCTCGCCGGGAAGGGCGGTGGCGCGGCTAGCTAGCGAACCGGCGGCCGCCGCAGGACGACGAACGTGTGGTCGTCGGCGGCCCGGGCCCCGCCGAGCCCCTCCTCGGCCGCGGCCTGCAGCACGGCGAGCAGCGCGGAGGCGGAGCCCGGCGTCGAGCCGACGAGGGCCGACACCCGCCCGGGAGAGAGGTCGGCCGAGGCGGCCCGGGTCGCCTCGACGACCCCGTCCGACAGGACCACGAGCACGTCGCCCGGCGCGAGCACGGTCCGCCGCTCCTCCCACGCGGCGTCGTCGAACACGCCGAGGATCGTCCCGGTCGCCTCGAGGGGCTCCGGGACGCCCCCCGCGCGCACCAGCAGCGGTCCCGAGTGGGCGGCGTTGACCCACCGCAGCGCGCCGCTCGCCGCGTCGAGGCGGGCGAGGAAGAGGGTCGCGAAGCGGTTCTCGGGCACGGTCTGGCGGAGGCTCGCGTTCACGGCGTGGACGACGCGCGCGAGCGAGTCCTCGTCGCGCCACCGCGCGCGCACCGCCGCCCGGAGCGAGGCCATGAGGAGGGCGGCGGCGAGCCCCTTGCCGGCCACGTCGCCGAGGGCGAGGAGGAGACCCCCGTCGTCGCGCACGAAGTCGTAGTAGTCCGCGCCCACCTCGCTGCACAGGCGGGTCGAGCCGGCCAGCTCCCAGCCGGGGACGGCCGGGATCTCCGCGGGCAGGAGGCTCGCCTGGATCCGCGCGGCGCCGCGCAGGTCCTCCTCCATCCGGCGCATGTCGGCCGTCTCCTCGCGCAGGCGCAGCGACTCGAGGCGGCTCGCGGCGAGGTTGGCCACCGCGCTGACGAGACGCAGGTGCTCTTCCGCGAACGGCGAGGGGTCGGCGGGGGCCTCGAGGGCCACGCAGCCTGCGATGTGCTCGGCCGATGGTCCCCCCCCCGTGAACCACAGCGGCGCGCACAGCAGCGAGCGAACGGTGCCGTCCTCGGAGGCGACCCGCGGCGCGAGGAAGGCCTGGCCGGAGCGGGCGAGCCGCTCGGCCACGGCCGCGTCGACGGTCGAGGGGGCCTCGCCGTCGACCGCCCGAGCGGCGGCCAGGACCGGCGACGGGGGCTCGCCTTCGAAGAGGGCCACAAGCCCGCGGCGCGCGGGCGCCGCCTCGAGGAGGCGGCCGAGCAGCGTGTCGAGCAGCGCCTCGGCCGTGGGGGCGGCGACGACGTCGGCGGCGGCGCGGGTCAGCACGGCGAGGATCCGGCCCTGGCGGGCGAGGGCCCCGGCGTCGATGTCGGACCGCGTGGCGAGGTCGGTGAGGTCGCGCAGGCGCGCCGTCCCGGCGGCGAGCGCGGGGTCGGACGGCGCGTCGGCGTCGTGGAAGACGATGCGCCAGTCGGACAGGGCCACGACGTCGCCGTCGCGGAGCGGGACGGCCTCGTCGAGGAGCCGCGCCCCGTTGAGCCGCGTCCCGTTGAGGCTGCCGAGGTCCCGGATCCGCCAGCCCTCGCCGTCGCGGACGATCTCGGCGTGGCGCCGGGAGAGGACGACGTCCGGGAGGATGAGGTCGCACTCGTGGGACCGCCCGAGCACGACCCGCGCTTCGCGCAGGGCGAACACCTCGAGGGGACCGTCCCCGGACGACAGCCGCAGGTGGGGCACGCCTCGTTCCCTCCCGCTACCAGGCCACCCCGTAGTCCTCGCCGTGGTGGCTCGAGGCGCCCCACATCGTGCCGTGGGCGCGGTCGAAGAGCACCGCGTTGATCGGACCCGAGGTGATCGGCTCGGTCTCGAGCGTGTAGCCCATCGCCTCGAGCTCCCGGCGCACCGCGTCCGGGGTGGACGCGGCGATCGTCAGGTGGCCCGGTCGCGACTCGTGGGCGGAGAAGGAGCTGCGCATCTGATGGGAGTTCACGTTCGGCGCCTCCGCCGCCTGCTGCGCGTTCATCCCGAACTCGACCACGTTCAGGAAGAACTGGAGGAGGTTCTGGTCCTGCGTGTCGCCGCCCTGCACGGCGAACGCGAGGTGGGGGAGGCCGTCCCGCAGCGACAGCGTCGGCGTGAGCGTCACCCGCGGGCGCTTGCCCGGGGCGACCACGTTGTACGGGTTCTCGGCCTCGTCGAGGACGAAGCTCTGCATGCGCTGGCTGAGGCCGATGCCCGTCCGGCCCGCGACGACCGCGGGGTTCCACGCCCCGCTCGGTGTCATCGAGACGACCCAGCCCTCCGCGTCCGCGGCCACGACCGACGTCGTGCCCGCGCGGAAGGCCTCGTCGTACGTCATCCCGTCGCCCGTGCGGTCGTGGGCCGGCGCGCCGGTGCGCGTCCCGGGCACCGTGCGCCAGGCCTCGAGGAGGGTCGGGAACGGGTGCGTCCCGCCCTGGAAGGGGTAGGGGTCGCCCGGGCGAATGTCGGGATCGTTGCGGTCCTTGCGCATCCCGGCGAAGCGCCGCTTCGCGTACTCCTTCGAGAGGAGGCCGGCCACCGGCTCCTCGGGCGGGAACGCGGGGTCGCCGTAGTAGAAGTCGCGGTCGGCGAAGGCCATGCTCATCGCCTGGTACAGGGTGTGGATGTAGCGCGACGAGTTGTAGCCGAGGGCCCTGAGGTCGGTGTTCTCCAGGATGTTCAGGGCCTGGAGCATCGCCGGGCCCTGGGTCCAGACCGTCAGCTTGTAGACGTCGATTCCCTTGTAGCGGGTCTGGACCGGCTCCTCGAGCTTCACCTCCCAGCGCGCGAGGTCCTCCATCGTGAGCAGCCCCCCCTGCTCCCGCGTCCCCCGCACGAGCTCCTCCGCCACGTCTCCCCGGTAGAACCGGTCGTACGCGGCCATCAGCGCCTCCCGCCGGCTCTTCCCCGAGGCGAGGGCCTTCTGCTCCGCCTCGACCAGCTTGCGCAGCGTGGCCGCGAGGTCCTTCTGCACGAACAGCTCGCCGGCCTCGGGGGCCTCGCGCGCGGCCCCGGCGTGGGGCAGGAACACCGCCTTCGAGTACGGCCAAGCGGAGAGCCGCTTCTTCTCGCGCTCGAGCGCGTTCGCGAGCTGGGCCTCGATCGGGTAGCCGTCGGCCATCTGGATCGCGGGCTCGAGGACGTCCCGCAGGCTCAGCCGGCCGTACTCGGCGAGCATCGTGATGAGGCCCCCGGGCGTGCCGGGCGTGACCGCGGCGAGAGGCCCGTACGCGGGCGGGTAGGCGAGGCCCTGCGAGCGGAACATCTCGGGGGTCGCGCCGGTCGGCGCCACGCCGAGGGCGTTCACGCCGATCACCTTCTTCGCGCGCGGGTCGAAGACGAGCGCCTGGGTCTCGCCGCCCCACCCGAGCGTGTCCCACATCGTGCACGCCGCCGCGAGCATGGCGGCGGCGGCGTCGACCGCGTTGCCGCCCTTGGCGAACGTGAGGGCGCCCGCGGTGGCGGCGAGCGGCTTGCCGGTGATCGCGACCCAGTGGCGAGCGTGCAGGACCGGTTTCACCGTGCGCCGGGACTGCGCGGGCGACGGGACGACGGCGGCGAGGAGGGCGGCGGCGCCGAGGAGGGCGAGGGCGAGGTTTCTCATGGCATTCAGGGGTGGGGACGAGGCTACCACGGCCGGCAACGCCGCGAGCGACTCCCTCTCCGAGGCGCCGGCGTGCCGGCTGGGCGGCCCCTAGCGGCCGATCTCGGCGAACGAGAGGTTGAGGATCGGGTACTCCCGCCAGTCCCGGTGGTCGAAGTGCCACCACTCCGCCTCGAACACCGCGAAGCCCTCGCGCTCCATCGCCGCGCGGAGGAGGTCGCGGCGGGCGCGCTGCTCCTCCGTGCCCCCGGCGTAAGCGGGGTGGGCCCTCTCCGTCATCTCGTCGTAGAGGCTCGGCATCTCGACGGGGCGACCGTCGGCAAGACGAAACAGGGTGAGGTCGACCGCGCAGCCGCGGTTGTGACGCGAGCCTTTGGCGGGGTCGGCGACGAAGTCGCGCTTGTCGGGCGGGGTCGCGTCCCAGAAGACCTTCGTCACCCACCACGGCCGGTAGGCGTCGTGGATCAGGAGGCCGTAGCCCTCCGACCGCAGCGTGCGGTGGACCCGGACGACCGCCTCCGCCGCGGGGCGCTGCAGGAACGCCCGCGCCTCCTCGTAGACCGGGGTCGAGAGGAAGTTGTCGGGGGTGGCGTAGCGCACGTCCAGGCGGATCGTGGGGTCGAGCCGGACCATCTCCACGAGGTCGGGCGCCCGGTGCGGTCCCTCCTCCACGGGCGGTCGCGCCCGCCGGGCCTCCTCGCGCAGCTCCGCGACCGGGCGCACCGGCCGGATGCGGAACAGAGCCGGGCCCTCGTCCGCCCGGACCGCTCCGGACGGGAGGAGCCACAGCGCGAGGAGCACCGTTAGGGCGCGAGCCGCCCGGCGGGCGCGGGACACGTCCACTGCCCGGCTAGGCCCCGCTTTCGAGGGCGGCGATGCGCTGCTCGAGCGGCGGGTGGGTGGCGAGCAGCGCCATGAGGCCGCTGCGGCCGCCCGCGATCTTGAGCGTCGCGTACTCGGGCACGGAGTTGTCGACGCGCCCCTGCTGCGCGAGCAGCTGCCGCAGAGCGCCCACCATCGCCCCGCGGCCGGCGAGGGCGGCCCCGCCCGCGTCCGCGCGGAACTCGCGCTGGCGCGAGAACCAGGCGGTGATCGTCGATCCGATGAGGCCGAACGCGATCTGGGCGGCGATGAAGACGAGCTGGCCCGCGATCACGCCGAGGAACGACGGGCCGCGCTCGCCGTCCCGGGAGAGGGCGCCCCGCACGAGCGCCGCCGCGATGTGGGAGAGGTAGAGCACGAAGGCGTTCACGACACCCTGGATGAGGGTCATCGTGACCATGTCGCCGTTCGCGATGTGGGCGACCTCGTGGGCGAGGACGCCCTCCACCTCCTGCTTGCCCATCGACCGCAGCAGCCCCCGCGAGACCGCGACCAGGCTGCGGCTCTTCGAGGGGCCGGTGGCGAACGCGTTGACCTCGGGCGACTCGTAGATGCCGACCTCGGGCATCGGGAGGTTGGCCTGCTGGGCGAGCCGGGCCACGGTGGCGTGGAGCCACTGCGCCTCCGGGTCCCGCGAATCGGGGGTGACGAGGGCGACGCCCATCGCGCGCTTGGCCATCCAGCGCGAGATCAGCAGCGAGACGATCGCGGCCCCGAAGCCCCAGACCGCGCAGAGGATCAGGAGCCCCAGGTGGCCGCCCGCCAGCTGGAAGACCCCCAGCTGGCCGAGGACGGCGAGGACGATCGACACCATCACCAGGATGGCGATGTTGGTGGCGACGAACAGGAACACGCGCTTCAACACCTCAGGTTCCTCCTTGATCGGGTGATGGGTGCGCCGCGAGCCGCCCCGCGGACACCCTCCCTGAGGATACGACAGCGCCGGCCGCGGCGCACGCCGTGAGTCCGGGGAGCCGCCTCCATCAGCCTTCGGCCCGGCCCGCGGCCGGACTCGCGGCCCGCCCGTGGGCGAAGCCCCGCTTCGAGCCGCGCACGAAGGCGGCCATCTCGCCGACGAGGGGATCGCCGAGGGCCGCCATCCGATCGAGGGCCTCGGCCAGGGGGAGGCCGGAGCGCACCAGCAGGCGGTAGGCCTCCTCGAGCGCCCGCCGCCCGGCGGGCGAGACGCCCGCGCGGCGCAGCCCGACGACGTTGAGGCCCCGGGCGCGGGCGGGGTGCCCGTCGGTGAGCACGAACGGCAGGCAGTCCTGCACCACCTTGGCGTTGCCGCCCACCATCGCGAGCCGGCCCACCCGGCAGAACTGGTGGACCCCCGCCCCGCCCCCGAGGAAGGCCCTCTCGCCGATCTCGACGTGCCCCGCGAGCATGACGTTGTTCGCGAGGATGGCGTGGTCGGCGAGCCGGTTGTCGTGGGCCACGTGGACGTACGCCATCAGGAAGCAGTCCGAGCCGACGACCGTCTCGCCCCCGGGCTTCGCCGAGCGGTGGACGGTCACGCCCTCCCGGATCGTGTTCCGGTCGCCGATCACGACCCGCGACTCGAAGCCGCGGAACGAGAGGTCCTGGGGCTCGCCGCCGATCACCGCTCCTTCGTGGACGCGGTTGCCGGCGCCTATGGCCGTGAAGCGCTTGACGACGGCGTGGGCCCGGATCTCCGAGCCCTCCCCGATCGACACGTCGTCCTCCACGACCGCGAAGGGGCCGACGACGACGCCGGCGGCGAGGCGCGCCCGGGGCGAGACGACGGCGGTGGGGTGGACGAGCATGCGCGCGCATGATACCAAGCGCGGGCGTGGGCGACCGAGCCGCCGGCCTCCTTCTCTTTCTCCCCGTCCCGATCGTCCTCGGCCTTCTCACCCGTCAGCCGCTCGGGCCCGCCGCGTCCCTCGTCGTCGGGCTCGTCGTGATGGCGACGCACCGCCTC
This sequence comes from uncultured Acidobacteriota bacterium, assembly GCA_964561785.1. GTDB lineage: Bacteria > Acidobacteriota > Vicinamibacteria > Fen-336 > Fen-336 > DATBSL01. The sequence goes on from CAZLRF010000028.1 coordinate 37,089, forward strand.
TACGCGCGGCCCTTCGCGCTCTCGCGCGCGACCAGGCGCTGCCTGTGGTGCGGAGGAGAGGCGGGAGACGGACCGCTGCTGGAGATCGAGGAGCCGGGGGGGAGGACGGCCTGGCGTGCCTGCTCGGGCTCGCACGCCGAGAGACTCGCACGGACCCTCGGGTGGGCCGCCCGGCGGTCGCGGGCGATCGCCGCCGGCATCCTCGGCTCGCTCGCGGCCCTCTTCGCTCTCTCGCTCGCCTCGGGGCTCGGGACGCCGGCCGGCCTGCGGGCGGAGGACGCAGTCGAGGTGTTCCGCGCCGGCGTCGCCCTCACCGTCCTGCCCCTGGGGTGGCTCTCGACGAGCCGGGGGAGCCCGTCCGCCGGCCGCATGCCCTTCCCCGTCCACCTCCAGGCCCTCCTCGGGACGGCCTTCGTGCTGTGGCTGTTCCGGCTGGTCGGCCTGTGGTGGCTGGCGGCCGCCGTGCTCTACGCCGCGCGGCGGCTGGCGTGATCGGGCTCCCCCGGTACGGTCCTCAGTTCGAAGCCTGCTGCTCGACCTTGTTGCCCTGGACCGAGATCTGGACCTTGACCTCGTCGCCGACGAGGACGCCGCCCTGGTCGAGCGCCTTGTTCCAGTTGATGCCGAAGTCCTTGCGGTCGAGGACGGTCCCGATCTCGAAGCCGACTTTCTCGTTGCCCCACGGGTCCTTGGCCTCGCCGAGGAACGTGACGGGCAGCGTGACCCGCCGGGTCACGCCGCGCATGGTCAGATCGCCCGTGACTTCGAAGACGTTCTTGCCCGCGGGCTTCACCGCCGTGCTCTTGAACGTGATCGTCGGGTGCTTCGCGGTGTCGAAGAAGTCGGGAGACTTGAGGTGCTCGTCCCGCTTCGGCTCGTTCGTGAAGATGCTGGCGGCCTGGATGGTGAACTCGACCGAGGACGCCTCGGGCCGGGCGCGGTCGATCCTCACCGTGCCGGAGAAGTCCTGGAAGCTGCCGCCCACCATCGTGAAGATGTGGCGGACCTGGAAGCCGACGGTGGAGTGCGCCTTGTCGATCTGGTAGGTCTCGGCGGCGGCGGCAGGGGAGCCGACGGCGATCGCCGCGGCGAGAACGGCCATGCACCTGTTCATTGTCTTCATCTCCTCACTGGGTCCTTCGTTCTCTTCTTCGGGTCGGCGGGGGTCGGGAGGCCGCCTTCGGGCGGCGCGGCGGCCGCGCGCACCCGGTCGAGCAGCCGGACGAGCTCCGCGGTGCGCGCGGCGTCGAGGGGGGCGAGCAGCGTCCGGGCGACCGCGGCCACGGGCGCCTCGAGCGTCTCGAGCAGGGCGAGGGCGGGGGGCGTCGCGTGGCAGAGCACCTGCCGGCGGTCCTCGGGGCAGCGCACCCGCCGGGCGAGCCTCTTCCGCTCGAGGCGGTCGAGGAGGCGGGTGATGCCGGGGTTCGCCTCGATCATCCGCGCGGCGATCTCGAGGGTGGGCAGGCCCGTCTCGCCCGCCCCGCGCAGGATGCGCAGCACGTTGTACTGCTGGAGGGTCAGGTCGTGCCCTTCGATCACGCGCGAGAGGGCCGTCCGCACCCGGTCGGCGGTGGCGAGGAGAGTCACCACCGCCTCGTCCGCGGCGGAGGGGAAGGGGCGGCTCTGCTTGATCTCGCTTCGGATCGTTCCCATCTCTGGCTCCTCAACGGATACGACGATATCAATTGACTAGTCAAGTAAAAGCCGGTCAACCCGCCGTCCCCCGCGCGTCCTAGCGGATCCGCCCCCGGGCCGCGACCTCGAGGACCGCCTCGACCCGTCCGCCGCTCACGCCGACCAGGCGGTCGTGGAGGTTCGCGACCACGCAGGCGTGGTTGGGAAGGATGCGCACGCGGTCGCCGACCCGAAAGGTCTCGCCGTCCTCCACGTTCACGACGCCGTGCTCCTCGGAGAGCTTCTCGACCCGGCTCCTGCGGCCGAGGATGAAGCCGTGGCCGCCGCCGCGCGGGCGCAGGGGGTCCGAGGACAGCGTCTTGCTGCCGGCGTCGACCACGGCCCGCTCCGGCGCGGGGACGCTCACCACCGTGGCGAGGACGGTGAGCGCGCAGTCCTCGAGGCCGCAGGTGCCGAGCCCGACCTGCGAAGCGTCGTGGAAGACGTAGTTGCCCGGGCGGCACTCGGTGACCCCGGGGACGCGCATCGCCGACGCGGCGGTCGGGGTGGAGCCCACGGACACCTCGTCGACCGCGAGGCCTGCCGTGCGCAGCGCGGAGGCGGTCGCCGCGAGCGTCCGACCCTCGTGGTCGCCGACGGCCTCGACCGCCGAGCGGGGAAGGGCGCCGTAGCCCTGGCCCCCGTGGGTGAACACTCCGCGCAGCCGGGTTCCCCTGATCTCGGCGAAGCGTCGGGCGAGCTCGAGGGCCCTCTCGGGGGGCACGCCAGCCCGGCCGAGGCCCACGTCCACCTTCAGCAGGACGTCGAGGACGAGACCTCTCGCCCGGAACGGCCCGGCGAGCGTCGAGAGGCCCTCCACGCTGTCCGCCCCGACCGCGATGCGGACCCCGCGCTCGGCGAGGGCGAGGAGCCGGCGGGCCTTGTCCTCGCCGACGACCGGGTACGCGACGAACAGGTCGTCGAAGCCGGCGTCGGCGAAGACCTCGGCTTCGCCCACCTTGGCCACCGTCAGCCCGCAGGCCCCCGCCGCCCGCTGGATGCGGGCGATGTCGGGACACTTGTGGGTCTTCGCGTGCGGACGCAGGCGCACGCCCGCCTTTCGCGCGCGGGCCGCCATGACGGCGACGTTGCGCTCGAGGACGTCGAGGTCGACGACCACGGCGGGGGTCGCGAGGTCGTCGAGGGTCTTGCCGATCACGCCGTGAGGCTATCACGCCGTCCTTCAGGCGGTTGCCACTGCGGTTCGACGGCGCTTTTTCGTGCGTTTCGTGCCCTCGATCGCCACAGGCGAAATGGGCCTCCCGGATCATCGGGCTGAATCATCGGTTGCATTTACCCTGCTCATCGGATGTCCCAACCTTCGATCCCAAACGCGGGGCCCGCACGTGACCCCCAAACCAAGCGACAGCGAGCGGGACCCCGGTGGTTCCGGGCCAGAGCAGGGAGGCGACGAGCATGAACGACCTCCGGTTTTTCGAGAACCCCGTGACGGAGCCCGCCGGTCTCGACCGCCGCGGCTTCGTCAAGGTCGTCACGATGGCCGCGGCCGCGGTGGGTCTCGACGCGACCGCCGCCGCGAAGATGGTGGAGGCGGCCGCCGCCGGCATCAAGCCGTCGGTGATCTGGCTGCACTTCCAGGAGTGCACCGGGTGCACGGAGTCGCTGCTCCGCACGTCGCACCCGGACCTCGCGAAGCTCATCCTCGACCTCGTCTCGCTCGACTACCACGAGACGCTGATGGCGGCCGCTGGGGACCAGGCTGAGGACGCCCTCCACGCGGCGATGAAGGCGAAGGAGGGCAAGTACATCTGCGTCGTGGAGGGGGCGATCCCGACGAAGGACGGCGGGATCTACTGCATGATCGGCGGCAAGACCGCCCTCCAGATGGTGAACGAGGTCGCCGAGAAGGCCGGGGCGATCGTCGCGATCGGGTCCTGCGCCTCGTGGGGCGGGATCCCCTCCGCGGACCCCAACCCGACCGGGGCCACCGGCGCGCCGATGGTGCTCGAGGGGAAGACCGTGGTGACGTTGCCGGGCTGCCCGGCGAACCCCTACATCTTCCTCGGGACCGCGCTGCAGTACGTCGCGCTCGGCAGCCTGCCCGCGCTCGACGACAAGGGCCGGCCGATGTTCGCCTACGGCCGCACCATCCACGAGCACTGCCCGCGGCGCGCGCACTTCGACGCCGGCCGCTTCGTGCAGCAGTTCGGCGACGAGGGCCACCGCCTCGGCTACTGCCTCTACAAGACGGGCTGCAAGGGCCCGGCCACGCACGCGAGCTGCTCGACGCTGCACTTCGGCGAGGTGGTGGACGCCTGGCCGATCGGCCTCGGGCACCCCTGCTTCGGCTGCACCGAGCAGAGCCTGGCCTTCCGGGTGCCGCTCCACGACACCGTCATGATCGACCGCCCGACCCCGCCCGACACGTACCCGGGCATCCACGAGGCGCAGGGGAAGGTGGGCGCGATCGCCGCCGGCGTCGCCGGCCTCGCCGTCGGGGCCGCCCTCGGGGCCGGCTACCGGTTCGCGAAGACGCTGGGATCGGAGCCCGCCGCGCCGCCGGAGGGTGGCGACACGGGGGTGAAGCCGTGAACCCGGGCCGTCGGCGGGCGCTGCGCGTGCTCGCCGGGACGGGGGCGGCCACCGCGGTCGCGGCGGCCCCGGCGCACGCGGCCCGCGCGCCGAAGCAGGCCCCTCCCGGCGCGATGGGCATGCTGTACGACACCACGAAGTGCATCGGCTGCAAGGCCTGCGTCGCGGCCTGCAGCGTGGCCAACGACCTGCGGCCCGAGCGCAGCCCCGACGGGCTGCACCTGATGCCGCGGGACCTCAGCGGCCGGACGAAGAACGTCATCAAGCTCTACCGGGAGGGAGAGAGGGTCTCGTTCGTGAAGTCCCAGTGCATGCACTGCGTGGACCCGGCCTGCGCCGCCGCCTGCATGCTGCACTCGCTGCACAAGAACGAGACGACGGGGGTCGTCGAGTACGACCCGCAGTACTGCGTCGGCTGCCGCTACTGCCAGATGGCCTGCCCCTTCAACGTGGCGAAGTTCGAGTTCGACCGCGCGGTACCGAAGATCGTCAAGTGCGAGCTGTGCCGGCACCGGGTCGGGGACGCGACGCTCGCCGAAGACGGCGGCTTCAGCCGCTACCCCAGGGGCCACGGGCCCGCCTGCTGCGAGGTCTGCCCGCGGGGGGCCGTCATCTACGGCAAGCGCAGCGAGCTGCTGGCCGAGGCCAGGCGGCGCCTCGCCGCCAACCCCGGGGCGTACGTGCCGAAGGTCTACGGGGAGACGGAGGCCGGGGGGACGCAGGTGCTCTACCTGTCTCACGTCCCGTTCGAGAAGCTCGGGCTGCCCGACTACGGCCCGCAGGGCGTGCCCCACACCGCGTACACGATCCAGGAGGGCCTCTACAAGGGGTTCATCGCGCCCGTGGTCCTCTACGGGGCCCTCGGGGCGGTCCTCTGGCGCAACCGCAAGAAGGCGGGAGGGGAGGTGGAGGCATGAGCAGCCACGCCCACGCGCACGCTCCGGTGGGCGGGGAGCTCTGGACCCGCCCCTTCCGGATCCTCGTCGCCGTCGCCGCGCTCGGCGGCGTCATGGCGCTCTGGCGCTTCGCGGCCGGGCTCGCCGCGGTGAGCAACCTGAGCGACGGCTACCCCTGGGGAATCTGGATCGCCTTCGACGTCGTCACGGGCACCGCCCTCGGCTGCGGCGGCTACGCGGTCGCTCTCCTCGTGTACATCCTCAACAAGGGCGAGTACCACCCCCTCGTCCGCCCCGCGCTCCTCACCAGCCTCCTCGGGTACGGGCTCGCGGTCGTCGCGGTCGCGGTCGACCTCGGGCGCCCCTGGGAGCTGTGGAAGGTGCCGGTCTTCTTCTGGCGCTGGAGCCACTCCCCGCAGCTCGAGGTGGCCCTCTGCGTCGCCACCTACGTCCTGGTGGTGGCGCTCGAGCTCTCGCCCGCCTTCTTCGAGAAGTGGAAGGCGAGCCCGGACTCGGGCCTGCGCTCCTTCGCCGAGCGGGGGATGCGGCTCGTGAGCCGGGGCATGCTCTGGATCATCGGCCTCGGCATCCTGCTGCCGACGATGCACCAGTCCTCGCTCGGGACGATGATGCTGCTGCCGGGGCCGAAGCTCCACCCTCTGTGGTTCACGCCCTGGCTGCCGTTCCTCTTCCTGGTCAACTCTGTCCTCATGGGCTTCGGCGTCGTGGTGCTGGAGAGCCACGGCGCGGCCTCGGCCTTCGGCCGCCGCCGGGAGACCGTGATGATCGGCCGCCTCGCGCAGGTCGCGATGTGGGTGGCCCTCTTCTTCGTGGCCTTCCGTGTCGTGGACCTCGCGTCCCGCGGCCGGCTGGGCGCTCTCGCTTCCTGGTACGGCCTCGCCGTCGCCCTGGAGCTCGGCCTCCTCGTGGCGGGGGCGGCCATCCTGATGTCCGACGCCCGCCGCCGGAATCCCGGCCAGCAGGTCCTCGCCGGGCTGCTGCTCGTGGTGGGCGGCACCGTCTACCGCTTCAACGTGTACCTCGTCGGCTTCCGGCCGGGCGAGCACTGGAGCTACTTCCCGGCCGTGCCCGAGCTCCTCATCACCTTCGGGATCGTGGCCCTCGAGATCGCGCTCTACGTGGCCGCGGTGAAGACGTTCCCGATCCTCGCCGGCGAGCCTGAGCCCGCCCGGGCCTAGGAGGGATGGAGATGGCCAGAATCGTCATCGACCCGATCACGCGAATCGAAGGTCACCTGCGCGTCGACGTCGAGGTGGACGGCGGCTCGGTGCGGAACGCCTGGGCGTCCGGCCAGATGTGGCGGGGGATCGAGACGATCCTGCTCGGCCGCGACCCCCGCGAGGCCTGGATCTTCACCCAGCGCTTCTGCGGGGTGTGCACGACCGTGCACGCGATCGCCTCGGTGCGCGCCGTGGAGAACGCCCTGGGCCTCGAGATCCCGCTGAACGCCCAGTACATCCGGAACCTCATCGTGATCGCCCACGCGATGCACGACCACATCGTGCACTTCTACCACCTCTCCGCCCTCGACTGGGTGGACGTGGTCTCGGCCCTGAAGGGCGACGCGGCGAAGGCCTCGGCCCTCGCCGAGAGCCTCTCGCCGTGGCCGATGAACGGCCGGATGCAGATCCAGGCCACCAAGGACAAGCTCGCCGGCTTCGTCGAGGCGGGCCAGCTCGGGATCTTCGCGAACGGCTACTGGGGCCACCCGGCGATGAAGCTGCCGCCGGAGGTGAACCTCCTGGCCGTCCACCACTACCTGCAGGCCCTCGACTACCAGCGCAAGGCCAACCAGGTCGTGGCGATCCTCGGCAGCAAGACGCCGAACATCCAGAACCTGGCGGTGGGCGGGGTCGCCAACGCCATCAACCTCGACAACCAGGCCACCCTCAACATGGACAAGCTCTACAGGGTGAAGAGCCTCCTCGACGAGGTCGCGGCCTTCGTGCACCAGGTGTACCTGCCCGACGTCTGCGCGGTGGGGGCGATGTACCCGGAGTGGCTCGGCTACGGCTCGGGCGTCACCAACTACCTCGCGGTGCCCGACCTGCCCCTCGACACGAAGGGCACGCAGTTCGACCTGCCCGGCGGCACGATCCTGGGCGGCGACTTCTCGACCTACAAGGCCATCGAGAGCTTCGACGACGCCTACTTCAAGGACAACGTCGAGGAGTCGATCGCGCGCTCCTGGTACGACGGCAAGTGGCAGAAGCACCCGTTCGAGGAGACGACCGACCCGAAGTACACGAAGTGGGAGGACGACGGGAAGTACTCCTGGGTGAAGGCCCCCCGCTTCCAGGGCAAGCCCATGCAGGTGGGGCCGCTCTCCCAGGTGCTCGTCGGCTACGTCGGGGGCCACGAGCCGACGAAGCGCTGGGCCGACCTCGCGCTCAAGACGGTCTCCAGCATCGCCAGGGTCCAGGTCACCCCGGCCATGCTCCACTCGACCCTCGGCCGTCACGCCGCGCGGGCCGTCCGCACGGCGGTCATCGCCGAGATGGCCCAGAAGCACTGGAAGCTGCTCGTCGACAACATCGCCAAGGGCGACACCGCGATCTTCAACCCGCCGACGTTCCCCTCGGGCGAGGTGCGCGGCTTCGGCTTCCACGAGGCGCCGCGGGGGACGCTCTCGCACTGGGCGGTCATCCGGGGCGGGAAGATCGGGAACTACCAGGCGGTCGTGCCCACCACGTGGAACGCGAGCCCGCGGGACGCCCGGGACCAGAAGGGGCCGTACGAGGCGTCGCTTCTCGGCAACCCGATCGCGGACCCGAAGCGGCCCCTCGAGGTGCTGCGGACCATCCACTCGTTCGACCCCTGCCTCGCCTGCGCGATCCACACCCTCGACCCCGAGGGCCAGGAGATCGCCCGGGTCAGGACGCTGTGAAGGCGGCGGCCGGGCGCCGGACGTCGCCGGCGTCCGGCCGCGCGTCGAGCTCGCGAGGGACGGGCCGGCCATGAGCCCCGCGCGCGTCGGGGTGATCGGCCTCGGCAACGTCCTCATGGGGGACGACGCGTTCGGCCCCTGGGTCGTCGAGACCCTCCTCGCCCGATACGAGCTCCCCGAGGCTGTCTCCGTCGAGGACCTCGGCACCCCGGGGCTCGACCTCATGCCCTACCTCGCCGACCTCGAGGCCCTCGTCCTCGTCGACACCGTGCGCGCGGAGGCCCCGCCGGGCACCCTGCGCCTCTACCGGCGGGACGAGATCCTCGCCCATGCGCCCCCGACCCGGCTGAGCCCGCACGACCCCGGGGTCAAGGAGGCGCTGCTCACGGCCGAGTTCGCCGGACGAGGCCCGCGGGAGGTCCTCCTCGTGGGCGCGGTGCCGGGCGACACCGGGATGGGGGTGCGCCTCAGCCCCGCGGTGCAGGCGGCGATTCCGCTCGCGGTCTCCGAGGTGCTCCGGGAGCTCGAGCGGCTGGGTTGCCCCGCCCGTCGGCGGGACTCTCCGCCCGCCCCCGACGCCTGGTGGGCTCGCCCCGGGACCTGAGCCCGATGCCGAGCGCGATCCGCCGGCGGCTGGGCACGCCCGAGGGGCTCGCGGGGCTGGAGCGGGCGCTCGTCGTCCTGATCGCGCTCCACAGCCTCGTGGTCGGGCTGCTCCTGAGCTTCGCCACCGCGTGGGGCGCCCGCTTCGGGGGCTTCCCGGACCCGGTGCCGCTGTTCTTCCCGCGGCAGGCGGGAGCGTTCCACTTCGTGGTGGCCGGCGTCTACCTCGTGGAGTACTTCGTGTACCGCGGCGTGCTGATGCTCGTGATGACGAAGTCGATCGCGGTCGTCTTCCTGGGGCTGGTCACGCTTCTCGGTCCCGCGCCGTGGGTGGTGCCGCTTTCGGGAGTCGGGGACGGGCTCATGGGCTGCCTGGTAGTGCTGCTCCGGCGGCGTCGCCGGCTCCCCCTGGCGGGGCCGGCCTCCGGGGGCGCGCCGTGAGCGGCGCCGGCCCGCTCTCGCGCGTGCGGCGCCGGACGCTCGCGCTTCTGGCCGGCCTGGCCGCCTGCGCGCCCGCCCCCCCGCCCGACCGCCGCGTGCGGATCCACCTGGCGAGCCTGGACGCGGGCGGACGGGTGGAGATCGAGTACGCGGGGGAGCCCACCGAGGTCGTGCTCGGCCCCGCGGGCGTCGTGGCCCGCACCCTCCTCTGCTCCCACTTCGGCTGCCGCGTGGAGTGGCGGCCCGCCGAGCGGCGCTACCACTGCCCCTGCCACGAGGGGCTCTTCGATGCCGACGGGGAGCCCGCCGGCGGGCCCCCGAACCGGCCGCTCCGCCGCGTGCGGGCGGAGGTCGCCGGGGCCGAGGTCGTGATCGGGGAGCCATGAGCGGGCCGACGCTCCTCGTCACCGGCGCGTCCGGGTTCGTCGGCCGCCACCTCCTGGAGGCGCTCCGGGAGGACCACCGCATCTTCGGCCTCGCCCGCCGCTCGCAGGCCCGCTCGGGGGCGCCGGTCCACCCGAACATCCGATGGTTCCAGGCCGACATCGGCGACCGGACGGCCCTGGAAGCGGTGTTCCGCAGCGTCCGCGAGGCGGGAGGGGCGGAGGTCCTCGTCCACCTCGCCGCCCACTACGACTTCACCGGCGAGGAGTACGTCGAGTACTGGCGCACCAACGTCTACGGCATGCGCAACGTGCTCGAGCTGTCCCGCGACCTCGGGGTGAGGCACGTCCTCTTCCCGAGCTCGCTCGCCGCCTGCCGGCTGCCCGCCCGGGGCGAGGTCCTCGACGAGACGAGCCCGCCCGACGGCGAGCACGTCTACGCCCGGACGAAGCGCGCCGGCGAGCAGATGCTGCGGGAGCTCGAGCCGCAGATGCCTTCGGTCGTCTTCCGCTTCGCCGCCCTCTTCTCCGACTGGTGCGAGTACGCCCCCCTCTACGTGTTCCTCCGGACCTGGCTCTCGAGGGCGTGGAACGCCCGGATCCTGGGGGGACGCGGGGAGACCGCCATCCCCTATCTCCACGTCCGCGACGCCGTGCGCCTCTTCCGGGCGGTGCTCGGGCGGCTCGACCGCCTCGCTCCCGGTCAGGTCCTGGTCGCGAGCCCCGACGGCGCCGTCTCCCACCGGGAGCTCTTCGAGGAGGCCACGCTCCTCTACTTCGGGGAGCGGCGCCGGCCCCTGCTCGTGCCCCGGCCGCTGTGCGGCCCCGGCATGTGGGCTCGCGACCTCGCCGGCCGGCTCCTCGGGGAGCGGCCCTTCGAGCGCCCCTGGATGGCCCGCTACATCGACACCCGCATGACCGCGGACGGCCGCAAGACCCGGGCGCTCCTGGGATGGGAGCCGCGCCCGCGCTTCCTCGTCCTGCGACGGCTCCCCTTCCTGATCCACAACCTGAGGTGCGATCCCGTCGAGTGGAGCCGCAGGAACCACGCGGCGATGAAGCAGGTCCGCGTCCAGAGGCACCTCGTTCTCCACGCGCTGCTGAAGGCGCACGCCCCCACGATCGAGGCACGGTTCCGCGAGGCCGTGCTCGGGGAGGACGGCCGGCGGCGCTTCCCGGGCCTCGCCCGGCTCGGCCCGGCCGAGCATCCCGGCAACCGCCACGGCTTCGCCCTGCGCCACCTCATCGACACCGTCGGCACCGGGGAGCGGATGGAGTTCGTGGCCTACTGCCGCGACCTCGCCGAGCGCTGCCACGAGACGGGCGTCCCCGCGGAGGAGGTGTGCGGGGCCCTCGAGGCGATGGGTGCGGCCGCGGTCCGGACGCTGCGGCAGGACCCGGAGTCCCTCGCGTTGCGCGCGGAGATCCACGAGCACCTGCTGATGACGCTCCGCTGGGGCTGCGACGAGGTCCAGGAGGTCTACGAGCACCTCGGCGCGCGGGCGGCGGTATCCTGAGCGGGCGGGGAGGGACGATTGGGCACGGGCCGGAAGATCCTGATGATCGACGACGACGTGAACCTCGTGAGCGTCTTCCGCCTGGTCTGCGAGAGCAGGGGGTACGAGTTCCACTCCGCGGGGTCGGCCCTGCAGGGGCTCGCCGCGATCGAGACGGTGGAGCCGGACCTCGTCATCCTCGACGTGATCATGGAGGACTTCGTGGCGGGGTTCCGCGTCGTGAACGAGCTGCGGGCGGACCCCTCGTCGCGCTACGCGCGGTTCTCGCGGGTTCCGATCATCATGCTGACGAGCGTCACCTCGAAGACCCAGGTCGACTTCGCCCAGCGCGTGGGCACCGCTCTGCTGCCCGTCGACGCGTTCGTCGAGAAGCCGGTCAAGCCGGCCGAGATGCTCGCCACGATCGAGGCGGTGCTCGAGCGGGCCCGGTCGGGGACGGGGGCCTGAGCGGGGCTCAGCCCGGGACGGGGGCCCGCTCGGGGCCGGGGGCGGCGGGCAGGGTGAAGCTGAAGCAGGCCCAGTGGCCGGGGTCCGACTCCGCCCAGATGCGACCGCCGTGCCGCTCCACGACCTGGCGGGAGACGTAGAGCCCCAGGCCCGTGCCGGCCCTGGTATCGGCCCCGTCCTCGCGCAGGCGGGAGAACCGGCGGAACAGCCGCTCGGCGTCGCTCGGGGCGAAGCCCGGCCCGTCGTTCCAGACGCTGCAGGTGATCTCGTCGGCCCCCGCGTGCGCGCCGATGCGCACGCGGCCCCCGATGCCCCCGTACTTGATCGCGTTCGACACGAGGTTCTCGAGGACCAGGCTGACCAGGCCCTTGTCGCAGCGCGCCACGACGTCGGGCGCGACGTCGAGGCAGAACGTCATCCGGCGCTCGCGGGCCAGCTCCTTCACCCGCTCGACGAGGGGAACGACCACGGCCTCCAGGAGCGGCACGTCCTCGAGGGCGAGGCGGAGCCCGCCCTCTTCGAGCCGGCCGAGGTTGAGGTAGTTGGCGATCGTGGCCTGCAGGTAGTCGGCCGAGTGGGCGGTCGAGCGCAGCGCCGCCTGCTGGGCCTCGTTGAGCGACCCGAGGAGGCCCTCCCGGAGCGACCCGATCCCGAAGACGATCGAGGCGAGGGGGCTCTTGAGCTCGTGGGTCACGAACCCCAGCATCTCCAGGTAGGCGCGGTTCCTCTCCGCGGCCTCCGCGTAGGCCTTCTCGAGGGCGGCCCTGCCCTCCTCGAGGTCCCGCTTCTGCGCGGCGAGGGCCTCCGCCATCGAGTTGAACGCCCGGGCGAGCTCGACGAACTCCTGGCTCCCCGAGCCGACGGGCACGCGCGCCGCGAGGTTCCCGGCCGCGATCTCGCGGGTCGCCGCGACCAGCCGGGCCACCGGGCGCCGGATCGAGTGCGACACCAGCAGGGCGGCGAGGGCGGAGAGCAGGACGGCGAGGAAGCTCAGGGCCAGGTACTCGCGGGCGAGGCCGGTGCGGTACTGCAGGTAGGCCTTCTCGAGGAGCCCCACGTAGATGATGCCGACGACCCGCCCCTCCGGGTCGCGGATCGGGTCGTAGGCGGAGAGGTACCAGTCGTTCACCACGAAGGCGCGGTCGGCGAACCGCTCGCCCCGCTCGAGGACCTTCTCGTAGACCTCGCGCGACACGCGCGTGCCGAGCGCGCGGGTGCCGGCGTCGAGCATCACGTTGGTCGCGATCCGGACGTCCCCGAGGAAGAGGGTGACCGTGCCCACGGGCTTTCCCTCGTACGTGCGGTCCCCGAACACGGTCGTCCGGATGCGGTCCACCAGCGAGAACTTGCGGTTGAGGAGGATTCCGCCCACGAGGGCGCCCCGGACGTTGCCCGCGGCGTCGAGGATCGGCATGGCCGCCTCGAGGACGAGCCCGCGGTCCTCCGCGAGGCGGTCGGTGGGCACGGCGCGCTCCGTGAACACGAGCGGGACGTACGCGCGCTCGGCCAGGTCGGGCGCCTTGGTGCGAAGCGCCTCCGCGGTGACGACGATGGTCCCGCTCGCCGCCTCCCCGGAGAGAGCCCGCCTCACGACGGGGTCCTGGCCGAGCGCATCGCCGCGGCGGTAGGGCGTGCGGGAGCGGAGGAGGACCTTGCCGGAGGCGTCGACCACCGTGAGGATGTCGAGCTCGTGCTTCAGGCGGAGGCTCTCCAGCTCGCTGCGCAGCTCCTCCGGGCTCGACTCCCCGCGGAAGGCGGCGAGGATGGGCGCGAGCTGGCTGACCAGGCTGAGGACGGTCTGGACGTGGCCGCGCTCGGCCTCGAACGCGGCCCAGGCCGCGCCGAGGTCGATCTCGACCCGCCGCATCGCCTCGCCCCTCAGGGTTCGCGAGATGAAGGTGAGGCCGGCGGGGATGCCGATGGAGCCCACCAGGCAGAGCACGAGGAGGAAGCCCAGGAGCATGCGCGCCCCCAGGCCGAGCCTCTTCAGCGGCGCTGCACCAGGCATTGCCAGATCGTCTCCGCGAGCTGCTCCTGTCCCGAGAGGGGCGGGGCGCCCGCCTCGCCCGCCGCCTCCATCGTCTCGCCGGCGCCGGCCTGGAAGCGCTCGTACTGGTCGAGCAGCTCGTCCTTGCCGAGGTCGAGGGGGACGCTGACCCTCTCGTACAGCTCCCGGTCGAAGCCCGCGAGCTCGCGCCGCCGGGCGAGCCACGCCCGGGTCTCCTCCCGGAGCAGGTCGAGGAGCAGACCGAGCTCCTCGCCCGTGAAGCCCAGCTCGAAGCGCCGGCGCGCGGTCATGGCCAGGTAGTTGAGGAGGAGCATCCGGTTGCTGTTCTGGACGGAGTTGAGCAGCAGCCGATAGAGGAGCCGGACGTACCACTCCCGCTCGGAGGGGTCCATCCGCAGCAGGCCGCCCCACGGCGGCCCGGAGGCGGACGCCAGCCGCCCGGTGACCGCGCGGACCACCTGGTCCTCGCCGTCGAGGAGGGCGTGGTAGATCCGGAGGTCCGGCCGCAGGGGCGCCCGGGTGAGGGTCGCCGTGTTGCGGGCCAGCCACTCGAAGGGCTCGCTCTTCAGCCGCTCGATGAGGAAGGGGAGGCGCCGCTCGATCTGGAAGCGCGGGTTCGGCGCCCAGCCGAGCCGCTCCCGGGTGCGCCGGTTGTCCACCTCCAGCCTCTTGTCCAGGTAGTGCCGCATCCAGGCCCGCTCGAAGGGCGGGCGGCCGATCGCCCGGCCTCCGAGGTCCATCGCCACGAGACCGAGCGAGGCGAGCGGGGCGGGCACGAACAGGGGCGACCGCGCGCGCCCGAAGTAGGACAGCGTGGCGAGGCGGTAGAGGTGGGCGAGCGGCGTGCTGCCCGACGTGCTGGCCACCAGCACCTCGGTCGGGCCAGGGGCGCACGGGAAGGCGAGCAGCCTGCGGAAGAACGCCACCAGGTCCCGGATGTGGATGTAGGGGATCGCCATCTCCCCCCGCCCGGCCAGGATGCGGGATCGCCAGCTCGAGGAGAGCCAGGTCCGCAGGAAGACGTAGAGGGGCGGGTACTCGCACCAGTCGCTGTAGATCGCGCCGAATCGCGCGATCCGCGAGGGCAGGGACGGCGAGATCTCCCGCACGAGGCGCTCGCCCTCCCGCTTGCTCCAGGCGTAGACGTGCGCGCCGTCGGGGGGCGTCGTCTCGTCGACCGGCCCCTCGGGGCGGGGAAACGCGCACGCGGCCACGGAGCTGCCGAAGACGAAGCCGCCGATCCCGCTCTCGCGCGTGGCCTCGAGGACGTTCCGGGTGCCGTCGACGTTGGTGCGCCGGTACTCGGGGTGCTCCTCCCCCGTGAAGTCGTAGTAGGCGGCCAGGTGGACGAGCACACGGGCGCCGCCGGCCGTCCTGATCTCGCGGAAGGTCCGGGCGAGGCCGTCGCGGTCGGCGATGTCCACCCGCATCCAGGCGATGTTCGGGTGGACGGGCGCCCCGCAGTCGTGCTGGGAGCGGCGGGCGATCGCGAAGATCCGGTGGTCGTTCTTGAGGTCGTCGAGGAGGTGCCGCCCCACGAAGCCGGAGGCGCCGGTGAGGACCAGCGTCCCGGGGTTCGAGGGAGTGGGCATTCGGGGGCGGCCTCCGTACGGCTCTCCGCCGCGGCGAGACGTGGGAATGATACAGGAGGGACGCCGGCGACGGACGGCCGGCCGAGCGGCTTGCCGGGTCGCCCGGCGCGTGGTCTGATGTCGTGAGGTGGGAGAAGCGACGGACGCCGACCCGGCGATCGAAGGCAGACGCATCGAGGTCCAGGGGATCGTTCAGGGCGTGGGCTTCCGCCCGTGGGTCTACCGGCTGGCCGTCGAGCAGGGAATCCGCGGGCGGGTTCGCAACGACCCCCAGGGAGCGACGATCGAAGCGTTCGGCTCCCCCGAGACGCTCGACGCCTTCCTCCGGCGCCTCCGGGCCGAGGCGCCCCCGGCCGCTCTGCTTCGGAGCCTGCGGGAGGTGCGAATCCCCGCCGAGCGCCTCTCCGGCTTCGCCATCGTCCCGAGCGAGGACGAAGGCGCTCGCCGGGTCTCGATCCCGCCCGACCTCGCCACCTGCCCGGAGTGTCTGCGCGAGGTGGCAGACCCCACCGACCGGCGCCACGGCTACCCCTTCACGAACTGCACGCACTGCGGCCCGCGGTACACGATCGCGGTGGACGTCCCGTACGACCGGCCCGCGACCACCATGGCCGCCTTCCCGATGTGCGCCGACTGCCGCCGGGAGTACGAGGACCCCCTCGACCGCCGCTTCCACGCGCAGCCGGTCGCCTGCCCCGCCTGCGGCCCCCGGGTGCGGCTCGTCGACGCCGACGGGGCCCCCCTCGATCCCGAGGAGGGGCCGCTCGCCGCCGCCGCACGGGCCCTCGGCCAGGGCAGGATCGTGGCCGTCAAGGGCCTCGGCGGCTACCACCTGGCCTGCGACGCGACGTCGAGCGCGGCCGTCCTCCGCCTGCGCGAGCGCAAGCGGCGCGACGAGAAGCCGTTCGCGGTGATGGTCGGGAGCCTCGACGCCGCGCGGGAGGTCGCCGCCCTGGCTCCCGACGAGGAGGGCCTGCTCGCCTCCGTCGAGCGTCCCATCGTCCTCGTCCGGCGCCGGGAGGGGTCCGCGCTCGCGCCGGAGGTGGCCCCCGGAAACCCCCTGGTCGGCCTGCTGCTCGCCTACACGCCGCTGCACCACCTGCTCCTCGAGGCGGCCGGCCGGCCGCTCGTGATGACGTCGGGCAACCTCTCCGAGGAGCCGATGGCCGCCGGCGACGAGGAGGCACTCGGGCGCCTGCGCGGCATCGCCGACCTCTTCCTCGCCCACGATCGAGCGATCGAGAACCGCTGCGACGACTCGGTCGCCCGCGTGATCGCGGGCCGGCCGACCCTGATGCGCCGCTCGCGCGGCTACGTTCCCCGCCCGGTCCGGCTCGCGCGTCCCGTGCGCCGGCCGGTCCTGGCCTGCGGGGCCCACCTCAAGAACGCCTTCTGCCTCGCCGCCGGCGAGGAGGCCTGGCTCGGCCCCCACGTCGGCGACCTCGACAACCTGGAGGCCGTGCGCGCGTTCGAGGAGCAGGTGGAAAGGCTCGAGCGGTTCCTCGGCATCCGGCCCGAGGTGATCGCCCACGACCTCCACCCCGAGTACGCCTCGACCCGCTACGCCCTCGCCCGGCCCGAGGCGCCGAAGGTCGCGGTCCAGCACCACCACGCCCACGTGGCGGCCGCGACGGCCGAGCACGGGCTGTCCGGGCCCGTCCTCGGCCTGGCCTGGGACGGAACGGGCTACGGCACGGACGGCTCGGCTTGGGGGGGAGAGCTTCTGCTCGTGGACGGCGCTCGCTTCGAGCGGCTGGCCACGCTGCGGCCCCTGCGCCTCCCGGGCAGCGACGAGGCGATCCGGCAGGTCTGGCGCGTCGCGCTCGCCGCGCTCGACGACGCCTTCGACGGGCGGCCCCCGCTCGACCGCCTGCCGCTGTTCGACGCGGTGCCCGCGAGGGACGTGGCGGTCGTCCGGCAGATGGCGGCGAAGGGCCTCCACGCGCCCCTCGCCCACGGGGCGGGGCGGTGGTTCGACGCGCTCGGGGCCCTCGGACTCGGTCGCGCCCGCTCGACGTACGAGGGGCAGGTGGCGCTCGAGTGGAACCTCGTCGCGGAGGACGCGCCGGGCGAGCCGTACCCTTTCGAGCTGGAGGGCGAGGCGAGCCTCCTCCAGGTGGACCTGCGGCCGATGGTGCGCGCGGCCGTGGCCGAGCTGATGGGCGGCGCCGCCCCGGGGCGCGTGTCGGCGCGCTTCCACGAGACGATGGCCGAGGCGGGAGCCGCGCTCGTCCGCCGGGCCCTCGCCGAGCGCGGAGGCCTGCCGGTCGTCCTGACCGGCGGCTGCTTCCAGAACGAGCGCCTCGTCGAGGGCCTCCTGCGACGGCTCCCCGGGGCCCTCGTCCTGCGCCACGGCGAGGTGCCGCCGGGGGACGGGGGCGTGGCCCTCGGTCAGGCGGTGGTGGCCGACGCCACGGCCGGGGGCGTGAGGGGCGCGGCGATCGGGTAGAGTTGGGGGAGACGGGGGGAAGGGCATGTGCCTCGCGGTGCCGGGGAAGGTCGTCGAGATCACGGGCGAGGGCGAGCTGCGCATGGGGAAGGTCGACTTCGCCGGGGTGCAGCGCCAGGCCTGCCTCGCCTACGTGCCGGAGGCGCAGCTCGGGGACTACGTCCTCGTCCACGTGGGCTTCGCGATCTCCCGGATCGACGAGAAGCAGGCGATGGAGACGCTCGAGGCGCTGCGGGAGATCGGCGAGCTGGGCGGGCTCGATGCGCCCGACACGCCCGAGGGCGCTCACCCCGCCCGGGAGCCCTGATGCGGCACGTCGACGAGTACCGCGACCCGGCCGCCGTCGAGGCGGTCGTCCGGAGGATCCGCGAGACCGTCACCCGGCCGTGGACGCTGATGGAGGTGTGCGGAGGGCAGACCCATTCCATCCTGAAGTTCGGGATGGACGAGCTGCTCCCCGAGTCGGTCCACCTCGTCCACGGTCCCGGCTGCCCCGTCTGCGTCACGCCCCTCGAGCTGATCGACCGGGCGATCGCCATCGCCTCGAGGCCCGACACGATCTTCTGCTCGTTCGGGGACATGCTCCGCGTGCCGGGATCGCGCGACGACCTCCTCAAGGTCAAGGCCCGCGGGGGCGACGTGCGGATCGTGTACTCGCCCCTCGACGCCGTGCGGCTCGCCCGCGAGAACCCGGCGCGCAAGGTCGTCTTCTTCGCGGTGGGCTTCGAGACGACCGCCCCCGCGAACGCCATGGCCGCTCGGCGGGCGAAGGCGGAGGGCCTCTCGAACTTCTCCCTCCTCGTGGCCCACGTGCTCGTGCCGCCCGCCCTCGAGGCGCTGCTCTCGGCGGACGGGGTCGAGATCCAGGGCCTGCTCGCCCCCGGCCACGTGTGCGCGGTCACCGGCTACCGCGACTACGAGCCGGTCGCGGAGAAGCACCGGATCCCCATCGTGGTCACCGGCTTCGAGCCGCTCGACCTCCTCAAGGGCATCCTCGCCGCGGTGGGCCAGCTCGAGCGGGGCGAGGCCCGGGTCGAAAACGGCTACCCGCGCGCGGTCGTCCGGGACGGGAACCCGGCCGCGCTCGAGGTGATCGAGGACGTCTTCGTCGTCTCGGACCGGAGCTGGCGCGGCCTCGGCGAGATCCCGAGGAGCGGCTATCAGCTGTCGGCACGATACGCCGACCTCGACGCCGAGCGGGTCTTCGACGTCGGCCACGTGTCGGTGAAGGAGCCCGAGGAGTGCCGCTCCGGGCTCGTCCTCCAGGGCCGCCTGCGGCCGCCCGACTGCCCCGAGTTCGGCACGCGCTGCACGCCCGAGCACCCGCTCGGGGCGACCATGGTGTCCTCCGAGGGGGCCTGCGCCGCCTACTTCCACTACCGCCGCCCCGGGGCGGCCGCGAGCTAAGGGAGATGGCGCGGTCCCGCGAGGAGATGCTGAGCTGCCCTCTCCCGCTCGACCACCGGGACATCGTCGAGCTCGCCCACGGAGGCGGGGGGAAGAAGACGGCCCGCCTCGTCGAAACCCTCTTCGCGCCCGCCTTCCGCAACCCGCACCTCGAGCCGCTCGGCGACGGCGCGATCGTCACGGTGGGGAGCGAGCGGCTCGCCTTCACGACCGACACGTTCGTCGTGAAGCCGGCCTTCTTCCCCGGCGGCGACATCGGCTCGCTGGCCGTTCACGGGACGGTCAACGACCTCGCGATGTGCGGGGCGGAGCCGCTCTTCTTGAGCGCGGGCTACCTCCTCGAGGAGGGCTTCCCGATGCGGGACCTCGAGCGGATCGTGGCCTCGATGGCCTCCGCCTGCGCGACGGCCGGGGTCCCGCTCGTCACCGGCGACACGAAGGTCGTCGACCGGGGCAAGGGCGACGGGATCTACGTCAACACCTCCGGTGTCGGCCGCGTGCGCGACGGGGTGAACGTGGGTCCGGGCCGGGCCGCGCCCGGCGACGCGGTGATCGTCTCGGGCCCGGTGGGGGACCACGGCATCGCCGTGATGGCCGCGCGCGAGGGGATCGACTTCGAGACCGCCCTGCTCTCCGACTCGGCGCCCGTCCTCGTTCCCGTGCGGGCGCTCCTCGACGCCGTCCCCGACACCCGCGTCCTGCGCGACCCCACCCGCGGCGGCCTCGCCACCGCCCTGTGCGAGATCGCCCTGTCCTCGAAGGTCGGGATCCGCCTCGAGGAGACCGAGATCCCCGTGCGGCCGGAGGTGCGCGGGGCCTGCGAGCTGCTCGGCTTCGACCCGCTCTACGTGGCCTGCGAGGGCCGCTTCCTCGCGATCGTGCCCGGCGAGCGGGCGGAGGCCGCCCTCGCGGCCGTGCGCTCGGCGCCCGGGGGCGAAGCGGCCCGGCGGATCGGCTCGGTCGTCGCCGAAGACCCCGGCCGCCTCGTCCTGCGGACGCGCATCGGCTCCCACCGCCTGCTCGAGCGCCTCACCGGCGAGCAGCTGCCGAGGATCTGCTGATGCCCTCCGAGGGACTCCGGCGGGACGGGTCCCGAGGAGATCTATCCGTGTCCGTAGCGAAAGCCCCCTCGAAGGCCGGTGTCCGTGATGCATGAATACTCCTTAGTCCGCGCCATGGTCGACCGCGTCGAGCAGGAGGCCCGGGCCCGCAAGGCCACCGCGGTGAGCCGCCTCGCCGTCCGCATCGGATCGATGTCCGGCGTCGAGCCGGAGCTGTTCGCCTCGGCCTTCACCCTCTGCCGCGAGGGCATCGTGGCGGGGGCCGAGCTCGAGCTGCGGCGCAGCGAGGCGGCCTGGGCGTGCCCGGCCTGCGGCGCCGCGATACCATCGGGGGCGGTGCTGCGCTGCGCGTCCTGCGACGTCCCGGCGAGGCTCGTGAGCGGCGACGAGATCCTCCTCGAGCAGATCGAGATGGAGGTGCCCTGATGTGCGACACCTGCGGCTGCGGCGATCCCAACAAGGTCTCCGTCGAGGTCCACGACAAGATCCTGTCCGTCAACGACCGGACCGCCGCCCACAACCGGGAGCACTTCGTCGCGGGCGGGGTCTTCGCCGTCAACCTCATGGGCTCCCCGGGGGCGGGAAAGACGGCCGTGCTCGAGGCCACCGCGCGGGCGTTGGCCGGGAAGGGCCGGATCGGCGTCATCGCGGGGGACCTCGAGACCGAGCGCGACGCCGACCGGCTCCGCGCGGTCGGCGTGCCGGCGGCCGCGATCACCACCGGCTCGGCCTGCCACCTCGACGCGGAGATGGTCCACCGCTCGCTCCACGGCTTTGCGTGGAAGGACCTCGACTACCTCTTCGTCGAGAACGTGGGGAACCTCGTCTGCCCGGCCATCTACGACCTCGGGCAGGCGGTCAACGTCGTGGCGCTCTCGGTCACCGAGGGCGAGGACAAGCCCCTCAAGTACCCGGTGATGTTCCGCAAGGCCGACCTCGTCCTCCTCACGAAGGTCGACCTCCTGCCGCACCTCGACTACCGCGTCGAGGCCGTCCTGGACGCGCTCGCCCGCGTCATGCCGAAGCCCGAGCTCGTCCGGGTCTCGGCCCGCGGGGGCGAGGGGGTCGCCGAGTGGCTCGAGTGGCTCGGGGGCCGGCGCGCCGCGCTCACGAAGGAGACCCCGGCGCGAGCCGGGGCGCAGACGCGCTCCCACGGCCACCACCACCATCCTTGAGGATCCGTCCCCGGGGTTAAACTAGCCCGGCCATGAGCGACCCGAAGGTCGACGCACGGGCCCGTCTGCGGCACGACCTTCGCACGCCTCTGCACCAGATCATCGGCTACTCGGAGCTGCTCGAGGACGAGGTCCGCGACGCCGGGCACGAGTCGTACCTGGCGGACCTCGCGAAGATCCGCGATGCGGCGCGTAAGGCCCTCGAGGTGGTGGACGAGGCGGTGCCTCCGACGTCCCTCCCCGCCGTGCCGGTGGTGTTCCGCGAGCCCGAGGAGGCGCCGCCCGCCCCCGAGCCGCCGCTCGCCGCCGGGGGCGAGCCCACCCTGCCTCTCGCTCCGATCCGGGTCCCCGGCGCCCCGCTCGACCCCACCGGCGTGCGGCTGCTCGTCGTCGACGACAACGACCTCAACCGCGACATGCTGTCCCGCCGCCTCGGGGGCCGGGGCTTCGCGGTGGAGGTCGCCGAAGACGGCGCGCGGGCCCTCGCCCGGATCGAGGAGCGTCCGTACGACCTCGTGATCCTCGACGTGATGATGCCGGGGCTGTCCGGAATCGACGTGCTGCGCCGCCTGCGTGAGCGCGCCTCGGAGTCCGACCTGCCCGTGATCATGGCCACCGCCCGCGACGCGACCGAGGACGTGGTGGAGGCCCTGCGCCTGGGGGCGAACGACTACGTCACGAAGCCGCTCGACTTCCCGGTCGTCCTCGCGCGGATCGAGACCCAGCTCACGCTCGCCCGGCAGAAGAAGGAGATCCGCCGCCTCGCGGAGAACCTCGAGCTGCGCAACCGCTTCATCCGCTCCCTGTTCGGCCGCTACCTCAGCGACGAGGTGGTGAGCGGCCTGCTCGCCTCCCCGGACGGACCTCGCCTCGGCGGCGAGCAGAGGAAGGTGACCCTCCTGATGTCGGACCTGAGGGGCTTCACCCCCCTCACCGAGGGGCTCTCCCCGGACCGGGTCCTGCATCTGCTCAACTCCTACCTGGGGGCGATGGCGGACGTGATCCTCGCCCACCAGGGCACGATCGACGAGTTCGTGGGCGACGCGATCCTCGCCATCTTCGGGGCCCCCCTCGCCCGGCCCGACGACGCGCGGCGCGGCGTCGCGTGCGCGGTCGCGATGCAGGGGGCCCTCGCCGAGCTCAACCGCCGCAACCAGAGCGAGGGCCTCCCCCGCCTGGAGATGGGCATCGCCGTGCACACCGGCGAGGTCATCGTCGGGAACATCGGCTCGGAGAAGCGGACGAAGTACGGGGTCGTGGGCAGCGCGGTGAACCACGCGGGGCGGATCGAGTCCTTCACGGTGGGGGGGCAGGTCCTCGTCTCGGACGCCACGCTGCGGGAGGCGGGCGACAGCGTGAGGGTCGGGCCCCGCCTCGCGATCGACGCCAAGGGGACGCGGGAGCGCATCGTGGTCTACGACCTGCGGGGCTTCGGGGACGCGCGGCTCCCCGACGCGCCGGAGGAGGCGGTCGTCCTCGCCGAGCCCTTGAGCGTCCTGTGCCACGTCGTGGTCGGCAAGCGCGTGCACGCCGAGGCCTTCGGCGGCCGCCTCGTGGAGCTGGCCGCACGGGGCGGCGTCCTCCTCACCCCCCGCCGCCTGCGCCCGCTCTCCAACCTGAAGCTGCAGGTGCGACCCCCCGGGCGCGGTCCGCTCGATCTGTACGCCAAGGTCATCCACGTCTCGGCCGACGGCTCGGTCGGCGTGCGGTTCACCTCGCTGCCGAGCGAGGTGGACGATTGGCTCCGCGAGCGGGTCGAGGAGGCGCGCGCCGCCCGCAAGCCCTAGCCCGGCCCCTCCCGGCCGTCGCCGGCCGCCGCGCGCCGGAGCCGGTCCATGATGGCGTGGCCGAGGCCGCCCTCGTCGCACGGCTCCGCGAGGACGAGGTCGAGCGAGGCCGCGTCGAGCCGGCGCAGGGCGGCGAAGAGGTTCGCGGCCGCCGTCTCCTTCGAGCCGTCGGGGGCGAGGACCTCGACCGCGGCGAACCCCGCCCCGGCGGGGGAGCGCCACGCGAGCAGACCCACCCGCCCCACGCCGGGGGGAGCGTCTCCCGCCGGGCCCGGCAGCACCCGCAGGGGCGTCCGGGTCGCGTAGTGGCGCTCGAGCTGGCCGGGAGCGAGCGGGCGCCCGGAGCGGGTGGCGAGCGGGACGGGACGCTCGAGGGCGTCCTCGAGGGCCTCGCGGGGGGTTCCCCCGGGGCGCAGGATCGCAGGCTCTGCCCCGGTGAGCGAGAGGATCGTGGACTCGACGCCCACGCGGCACGGCCCGCCGTCGAGGACCAGGTCGACCGCCGACCCCAGCAGGTCCGCCACGTGGGCGGCGGTCGTGGGGCTCACGTAGCCGAAGGGGTTGGCGCTCGGCGCGGCGAGCGGGGCGCCCGCCGCCGCGATCAGCGCGCGGGCGGCGGGGTGGGCCGGCACGCGCACTCCCACGGTGTCGAGACCGGAGGTGACGAGGTCCGGCACCGCGGGGCGCCGCGGCAGCACGAGGGTGAGGGGACCCGGCCAGAAGCGAGCGGCGAGCCGATCCACGCGCTCGTCCGCGACGGCGGCGACCCGCGGGAGGTCCGACGCATCGCAGAGGTGGACGATGAGCGGATCGAACGACGGCCGGGCCTTCACCTCGAAGACCCGCGCCACCGCGCGCGCGTCGAATGCGTTCGCGCCGAGCCCGTAGACGGTCTCGGTGGGGAAGGCCACGAGGCCGCCGCGGCGCAGGACGAGGGCGGCCTCGCGCACGGCGGCGGGATCGCCGGCGGGGAGGACGCGGGCGGTCACGGCGCGGGCGGGGGCGGCTCGTGGGCGGCGCCGCCGCGGGCGCGGGAGGCGAGCATCCCGCACGCCGCGTCGATGTCGGGCCCGCCGGAGTAGCGGCGGACGAAGCCGAGGCCGCTGCGGGAGAGGGCCGAGAGGAACCGCGACCGCTCCTCGTCGGAGGCGCGGGCGAAGCGCCCCCCGGGGTCGTTCACGTCGATGACCGAGAGGCGCACGCTCGTCCCGCGGAAGAGGCGGGCGAGCTCCGCCGCCTCCTCCTCCCCCGTGTTGAAGCCCGAGATGAGAACCCAGGCGAGGCTCACCGGGCCCCCGCGCCGATCGGCCAGGCGGCGCATCGCCGCGGCGAGCTCCGGGACGGCGTAGCGCGCGGTCACCGGGACGAGCTGCGCCCGCTTCTCCGAGAAGGCCGAGGTCAGGGAGAGGGTCAGGCGGTAGGGGTGTCCTTCGTCGGTGTACCGCTCGATCTGGGGGAGGAGGCCCACGGTCGAGATCGTGATGCGGTCGCTTCCGATCCGGGCGCCCGAGGGGTCGCGCAGGACGCGCGCGGCCCGGATCACGTTGTCGTAGTTCTGCAGCGGCTCGCCCTGTCCCTGGAAGACCGCCCCGGTGAGCGGCCGCTCGGGCGACTCGCGGCGCACCGTCAGCGCCTGCTCGACGATCTCCCAGGCCTCGAGGTTGCGGAGAAAGCCGATCCGGCCCGTCTCGCAGAACGTGCAGCCGAGGGCGCAGCCCACCTGGGACGAGAGGCACACGCTGAAGCGCGGCTTCAAGAGGGGGATGCGCACGGCCTCGAACACGCGGCCGTCGCCGGAGCGGAAGAGGTACTTCACGAAGGGATCGACGGCGCTTCTCCGTCGGTCCACCACCTCGAGGCGGTCGAGGCGGCCGCGCGCGCGCAGCTCGGAGGTGAGGGCCTTCGACAGCCCTCGCACGCCGTCGAGGTCGTCGCGGTCCTCGCCCACCACGCGGTGCAGGACGCGGCGGGCGACCGCGAGGGGGAGGCCGGGGAAGGCCGCGGCCAGGGACTCGGGGGTCTCGCCCCTGAGGTGGACCACCTAGAACCGCAGCACGCGGCGCCGGCCGCGCACCTCGACCTCGACCTCGCTCGCGCCGATGCGCACGACGGTGACGCCGTCGAAGCTGTCGCCCTCGCGCACGAGGCGGTCGTTCACGAGGGCGACGGGGCTCCCGTCCCGCTCGGAGATGGCCTGCAGCACCAGCTCGTCTGGGGACCTCGCGCCAAAGGTCGCGGGCGCCGACGCCTTGCCGGGCACCACTTCGGCCGGAGCGGCGGTCGCCGGCGCCGGAGGTCGAGCGGGCGCCGGGGCGAGGAGCGGAGGGCGTTCGGGCGGGGCCGCGTCCGGCGCTTCGGAGGGCAGGGGGGAGGTGGTGGGGGGCGGGGCGGGCGGGCGAACCGGGGCGACGGGGGAGGTCGGCGCGACGGTCGTCGGTACGGCAGGAGGTACGGCCGGCGCGGGCCGGCTCGGGCCCGAGGTCGGCCGGAGCGCCCACCACGCGCCGCCGAGGACGGCCAGGAGCACCGCGGCCAGCCCCCCGACCGCGAGCGGACGCCGCGAGGGCTGGCGAGCGCCCCAGGGGACGGAGCCGACGACCACCACACCGGCCTCGCGGGCGTCCTTCTCCCGGTCGAGCTTCTTGAGGGCGTCGAGGATGAGGCTCATCGGCCGCCTTCCCCCGTGGCGAGGCGGGGCCGCGCCGACGGCGACCGCGCGAACAGCGCCATGCGGGTGCGCGAGCCGAGAAGGCCGTCGGGCACGAGCTCCGCCGACTCCTGGAACCGGCTCACGGCCGTGGCGAGGACGGGGTCCGGGAAGCCGAGGTCCGCGAGGGCCTGGCGCGCCCACGCGTCGCGCCCCTCGGCGCTCGCCCGCGCCTCGGGCGGCTCGGGCCAGTAGAAGACGGCCTCGCGCGTCCAGAGCGCGTCGAGCTGTGACAGGGGG
This sequence comes from uncultured Acidobacteriota bacterium, assembly GCA_964561785.1. Classification (GTDB taxonomy): domain Bacteria; phylum Acidobacteriota; class Vicinamibacteria; order Fen-336; family Fen-336; genus DATBSL01. The sequence goes on from CAZLRF010000028.1 coordinate 62,937, forward strand.
ACGGTGAGCTCCTCCCCCCCCGCCGAGACGACGGCGGCGACCTCGCCGAGAGAGAGAAGGGCCACGAAGGAGGTGTCGCGCCGCGACGGGTGGAACATCTCGAGGACGGCCGGCAGGTCGAGCGCGCGGAGCTGGCCGAGGTGGGTCCGCAGCGCGGCGCGCGACAGCGCGGCGTCGCCCCAGGCGGAGCGCACGCGCGAGGAGGCCCTCTCGAACGAGAGCGGGCGGGGGAGGCTTCGCAGGAGCGCGTCCAGCCGGTCGCTGCGGGGCGGAGCCGGCGCCGGGGTCGGGTGCGGCGCCGTGAGCGGCGTCGGCGTGGGCTCGCCGGCCGGCGTCTCCGGGGCCCGCGCGAGGCGGGGGGCTACGGCGAACGCGACCACGGCCAGGGCGACGCTGAGCGCGGTCGCGATGAGGCCGTGGTGCCAGCGCAGGGCGGGCGCCGGGCGCTCGCCGACGACCTCCGCCGCGGCCTGCTCCACCATGCCCGCGGTGATCGTCCGCGCGCTGCGCACGTAGCCCGCGAGCAGCGCGCGGTCGCACACGAGGTTCACGAGGCGCGGCACGCCCCCGGTGAGCCGGTGCACCGCGGCGAGGGCGTCGCTCGTGAAGCCCACCTTGCCCTCGCCCCCCGCCACGACGATCCGGTGGCGGACGTACTCGCCGGTCTCGGCGAGGCCCAGCGGGGCGAGGTGGTAGCGGGCGGTGACCCGCTGGGCGAGCTGGCGCAGCTCGTGCCGCGCGAGCATGTCGCGCAGCTCGGACTGGCCCATGAGCACGATCTGGATGAGCTTCTCGGTGTCGGTCTCGAGGTTCGAGATGAGCCGGACCTGCTCGAGCACCTCGGGCGAGAGGTCCTGGGCCTCGTCGATGAGGAGGACGACGTTGCGCGAGGCGGCGCGCGCCTCGAGGAGGAAGCGGTGGAGCGCGTCGACGAGCGACTTCTTCGACTCGCCCTGCGGCGTCACGTGCAGGTCGTCGAGGACCGTGCGCAGCAGCTCGTCGGCGGTCAGGGCGGGGTACAGGACGAACGCGGTGTGGGTGTCCGGGCCGAGCTTGGACAGGAAGTAGCGGGCGAGGGTCGTCTTGCCCGTCCCGACCTCCCCCGTGATGAGGATGAAGCCCCCGCGCTCCCTCCGGCCGAACTCGAGGTGGGCGAAGGCCTCCGCGTGCCGGTGGGACAGGTAGAGGTACTTCGGGTCGGGGGTGAGGTTGAAGGGCTTCTCGCGGAAGCCGTAGAAGGACTCGTACAAGGGTGGCGGTCCCCGGCGAGGGCGGCTCGCCGAGTGTACCACCCGGGCCTCGGGGGGCGGCCGGCCTTTGGGGGTATGCTCCGGGGCGAATGGAGGACCCGCGCGCGAGCGTCTCGGAGCTCGAGCTGCCCGGGGGCGGTCCGGGGGCTTCTCTCCACGGCCGAGGAGACACGGTCGTCGTCCTGGGCCACGGCGCGGGCGGCAATCGCCGCAACCCCATGCTCCTGGCCCTCGCCGAATCGCTCGCCGCCTCCGGCCGCGCCGCGCTCCTCTACGATTTCCCGTACGCCGCCGCCGGAAGGCGCCGCCCCGACCCTCCGGCCGTCCTCGAGAGCACGACCCGCGCGGCGGCGGCGCTCGCCCTCGAGGCGACGGGGGCCGCCCGGATCGTGCACGGCGGGCGCTCGCTGGGGGGGCGGATCGCCTCCCAGGTCGTGGCACAGGGGGAGCGCGCCGACGGCCTCGCCTTCCTCGGCTACCCCCTCCACCCGCCGGGGCAGATCGAGAAGCGGCGCGAAGCGCACCTTCTCGCGATCCCGGCGCCGATGCTCTTCGTGCAGGGGACGCGGGACGACTTCGCCCGCGAGGACCTGCTCCTCGCCCTGCTGGAGAGGCTGGCGCCGCGCGCGGAGCTCGTCCGCGTCCGGGAGGCCGACCACTCGTTCGGGGTCCGCAAGCGCTCCTCGAGGACCCCGCAGGACGTCCTCGCCGAGGTGACCGCCGCCCTCCTCGGCTGGCTGGACCGCCACGCTCTCTAG
>CAZLRF010000029.1:0-64019 GCA_964561785.1 uncultured Acidobacteriota bacterium
GCCCCAAAAAAGAAGTGGGGGGCGAGATCGCTCTCGACCCCCCCCACTTCCCCGGGGCTCTTACTTCTTCTTCTTCGCGGTCTTCTTCTTGGCCGCCTTCTTCTTCGCAGGCATCGAGGTGATCCCCCCTTTCAGTCCAAGGATGGACGGTGGAAGCCCTCTTTCAACCTAAAGGGTCTCAAAGGGCTTCGCATACTAGCGGTAGGGTAGGAACGCCCCTCACCCTTGTCAAGCACTTTCTGGTCGTCGAGGCTCCGATGGTCCACGCATGGAGAGGCTTAGGCTGTGCACGTCGGTGTGGAAATCTCTCAAAGTAGCTCCAGGAGCCAGTTTGCAGGACGACCTTTCGCGAACTCACTGTCCCGAAGTGCCTTCCGTCGCGGACGACGAAAATGTGGGAGACCGGTGGAGACGGCGCGTTCTTATATGGTAGTTGGAATATGCGCACGCGTCATTCCTCGAGCGGCGGGCGATCGGGGAGGGTGGCGCGGGGGTCGAGGCGGAGGATCGCCGCCGCGGCCGCCGCACGCACCGCGGCGCGTCCGAGCGGCTCCTCCCACGCGCGGCGCCACTCGGCGAGCGCGGCGTCCGTCTCCCCGAGCGCCTCGAGCGCCTGGGCGAGCACCACGCGCGCCGCCGGGCGCAGGCCGGGGTCCGCCGCCGCGTCGAGGACCCCGCGGGCGAGCTCGCGCGCGGCCCGCGCCCGCCCCTCGCGCAGGCTCGCGCGCGCCGCGCACAGGCGCGCCTCCTCGCTCGCGGGGTGCGTGCGGAAGGCGTCGAGGCACGCGGCCTGCGCCCCCTCCTCGTCGCCCCGCTCCGCGAGCCGCCGCGAGAGGGCGAGGAGAGCCGCGCTCTTCGCCTCGGGGGAGAGCGGCGGCGCGGCGAGCGCGCGCGCCCGCGCGAGGACGCGGTCGCGCCGCTCGGCCACCCAGGCCGCGCCGGGCACGTCGCGCACCTCTCGCGCCGCCGCCGCCGCCTCCTCGACCCGCAGGTCGCCGAGGAGGGCGGAGGCGAGCAGCGCCCCCGCCATGTCCGCCACGACCGGCTGGTAGTTCGCATGGCCGCCCCGGTGCGCGGCGGAGCGGACCTCGCGCGCCACCGCCGCGCTCTCGGGCCACAGCCCCATGTCGTCGCCGAGGAGCTGCGCGAGCTTGAGCCCCCACAGGGGCCAGCCGGGGTGGCGCTCGCGCATCGAGCGGATCCAGCCGACGGCGCGGTCGGGCCGGCGCTCGAAGTACGAGTGGATGTCGTACATCTGCACCCGCGCCTCCTCGTCGTGGAAGAGGCTGCCGCCGCGCGCGACGCGCGCGATGCGCTCGAGGCCCCGCTCCCGGTCGCCCCCGGGGATGCGGAGCAGGAACGCGACGACCTTGAAGAAGCGGGGCAGGGTGTCGGCGTAGTAGTCGTACAGGCCGAGCCCGAAGTCGAGGTCGAGCACCGCCGGCCCCGACTCGCGGGCGGCGGCGAGGGCCTCGCGCATGCGCACCGCCTCGCGCGAGGCGGGACCGCGCTCCCAGCGGAACAGGTGCAGGCGGCTCTTCACGCCGTGGGCGGCGCCGCGGGCGAGCCGCGCCCGGGCGTCGCGGGGGTCCTTGCCGAGCGCGGCCTCCGCGAGGGAGAGCGCGCGGTCGGCGAGGGCGAGGACCGCCGCGTCGTGGGCGCGGCTGCGCGGATCCTGCTCGAGCCGCCACTCGAGGGCCAGGGCCTGCAGGTACGGCAGCACGGGGTCCTCCGGGTGCCGACGCGCGAGACGATCGAGCTCCTCCTCCGCCCGGTGGAACTCGCCGTCGTAGACGCGGGAGAGCGCGGCCCGCGCCTCGTCGTCCTGCGGCCGGCCGGGGCCCGCCGGCTCCTCGGAGCCGGCCGCCACCGCCGCCGCGAGGACGAAAACCGCCAGCCGCAACCCCGCTCCTCAGGCGCCGTAGTCCGTGCGCAGGCGCTCGCGTGCGGCGTGGCGCTCGATCCCGAGCGCCACCAGCCGCCCGAGCAGCTCCTCGAACGGGACGCCGCTCGCCTCCCACAGCTTGGGGTACATGCTGATCGACGTGAAGCCGGGGAGGGTGTTGATCTCGTTGACGAGGAGCCGGCCGCTTCCCCGCTCGAGGAAGAAGTCGACCCGGGCGAGCCCCGCCGCGTCCACCGCCCGGAAGGCGGCCTGGCCCAGCCGCCGCACCTCCTCCGCGGTCGAGGGGTCGAGCCGCGCCGGGACGTGGAGCTCGGTCCGGCTCGCGGCCGAGTACTTGGAGTCGTAGTCGTAGAACTCGCGGTCGGGGACGATCTCGCCGGGCACCGACGCCTCGGCGTCGTCGTTGCCGAGGATGGCGACCTCGATCTCCCGCGCGTCGACCCCCGCCTCCACGATCACCTTGCGGTCGTAGGCGAAGGCGGCGTCGAGGGCGGGGCCGAGGTCCTCTCTCGTCTTGACCTTGGCGACGCCGACGCTCGAGCCGAGGTTCGCGGGCTTGACGAACACCGGCAGGGAGAGCTCCTCGAGGACGCGCGCCTCCTCGGCGCCGTCGCGCCGAAGGAGCGTGCGGTGCTCCACCTGGGGCAGTCCCGCCCGCGCGAAGAGGGCCTTCATCATGGACTTGTCCATCGAGGCGGCCGAGGCGGCGACCCCCGCGCCGACGTAGGGCACCGAGGCGAGCTCGAAGAGCCCCTGCACGGTCCCGTCCTCTCCGTACGTGCCGTGCAGGACGGGGAAGAAGACGTCGGGCCGAGCGAGCACCCGCGCGTCCTCGAGCCTTCGCAGGCGGCCCGAGTCCCCGGGAGAGGGGGCGAGGAAGACGGGCTCGCCTCCCTCGGGCTGCGGCGTCTCCCCCTCCTGGAGGAGCCAGCGTCCCGCCTTGTCGACGAGCACGCACCGCACGTGGTGGCGGCCGCGCAGCCCCGTGGCCACCGACGCGGCGGAGCGCAGGCTCACCTCGTGCTCGCCCGAGCGCCCGCCGAAGAGAAGAGCCACCTCGAGCCGCTCGGTCATGGGCGAGAGTCTATACTCGCTGCCCCATGGCCGGATTCTCGTTCACGGTGGAGTCCCGCGACGGCCGCGCCCGCGCCGGGCGCCTCCTCACCCCGCACGGCGAGGCCGAGACGCCGATGTTCATGCCGGTGGGCACGGCGGGCGCGGTGAAGGCCGTCCTCCACCGGGACCTGCGCGAGATGGGGGCCCGCTTCATCCTCGCGAACACCTACCACCTGATGCTCCGCCCGGGCGACGCGCTCGTTCTCCGGCTCGGGGGGCTCCACGGCTTCACCGGCTGGGACGGGCCATTCCTCACCGACAGCGGCGGCTATCAGGTCTTCTCGCTCGCGGCCCTGCGCCGGCTCGACGAGGAGGGAGTGCGCTTCCAGAGCCACATCGACGGCACCGCGCACCTGCTCTCCCCGGAGCGGTCGATGGAGGTCCAGCAGAACCTGGGGGCGGACGTGGCGATGGCCTTCGACGAGTGCCCGCCGGGGGACGCCCCCCGCGAGGCCGTGGCGGAGGCGACCGCCCGCACGACCCGCTGGGCCAGGCGCAGCCGCGACGCCCACCGGCGGGCCGACCAGTGGCTGTTCGGGATCGTCCAGGGCGGGGTCCACCTCGACCTGAGGGAGACGAGCGCGCGCGAGCTCCTCGCCCTCGACTTCCCGGGCTACGCGGTGGGAGGCCTCTCCGTGGGCGAGCCCAAGCCGGGCCGGGACCGCGTCCTCGAGCACCTCGAGGCGATCCTCCCGCCGGACAGGCCCCGCTACCTGATGGGGGTCGGCACGCCGGAGGACATCATCGACGCCGTGGCCCGCGGGATCGACATGTTCGACTGCGTGCTGCCCACCCGCAACGCCAGGAACGGCCAGCTCTTCACGAGCCGGGGGCGGCTGTCGATCCGCAACGCCCGCTTCCGGGACGACCCGCGACCGCCGGACCCGGACTGCCCCTGCCCCACCTGCCGCACGACGAGCCGCGCCTACCTGCGCCACCTGCACCAGGCGGGCGAGATGGGGGCGGCGACCCTCGCCTCCGTCCACAACCTCTTCTACTACCTTGACATGATGAGGGCGATGCGGCAGAGTATCCGTTTGTGTCGCTTCGAGGAGTGGCGGGAGAAGACCCTGCGCCGCCTCGCGGCCACCGAAGAGGACGGGTCGTCGCGCGAACGCTCCTGACGAGCCCCCGCCGCCCGTCCGCATAGCGAGAGAACCCGGAACAGCGGACTGCCCGGAGACATGACCGCCATGGCCGACCCCCGCCTCGTCCTCGCCCTCGCCGGGCCCTCCCGCCCGGGCGAGCCCAACCCCCTCGCCAGCCTGGTGATGATGGGGCTGATCTTCGCGATCTTCTACTTCGTGCTCATCCTCCCGATGCGGCGCAAGCAGAAGAAGCTCGAGGAGCTCGTCAAGCAGCTCAAGGCGGGCGACCGCGTGGTCCTCAACGCCGGCATCTTCGGCACGATCGTGGGCGTCGAGGACGACGCCTTCCTCGTCCGCGTGGACGACAAGACCAGGATCAAGGTCCTCAAGAGCGCCGTGGCCGGCCTGGCGCCGGGGGCCGAGAAGACGGAGAAGTGATGCCTCCCGCCCTGCAGAACCCCGTGACCCTCTGGCTCCTGCTGACCGCCGCCCTCGCCGGGCTCGTCTACGCCTTCATGCGCCCGGAGCTGCGCTGGAAGGCGATCGGCTACGGGTCGTTCCTCCTCGCGTGCGCGGTGGCGATCTGGCCCCCCTACGAGCGGGACGGCGTCCCCGGGCGGATCAAGCTCGGCCTCGACCTGCGCGGGGGCATCCACCTCGTCCTCCAGGTCGTCGTCGAGGACGCGCTCAACGCGACCGTCGACGACGCGGTCACGACCGCCCGCGATCAGGCCACGCGCAAGGGCATCCAGTTCGGCGCGGTCACCCGCGTCTCGCCGACGTCCTTCTCGGTGGAGGGGACCGAGCCGGCCCGGGTGAAGGACATGCGCGACGTGCTGCGCGACTACTTCCGGGGCAGCTGGGAGGTGCGCGAGTCGGGGGAGGGCAAGTTCACGGTCGAGATGACCGAGCTCTACCAGCGCCAGCTCAAGGACCAGACCGTCCAGGAGGCCCAGCGCACGCTCGAGCGCCGGGTGAACGCCCTCGGCGTCGCCGAGCCCATCATCGCGGTCCAGGGCGGCCGCGGCGACCAGATCCTCGTCCAGCTCCCCGGGGTGACCGACGTCGAGCAGGCCAAGCGCATCATCAAGACGACGGCGCAGCTCTCGCTCAAGCTCGTCGAGAGCTCCGCGGCGAGCCCGGAGACCCTCCTCCAGGGCACGGGGGGCAAGGTCCCCGACAACATGGAGATGCTGTCCGGCCCGAGCGACACGCCGGGCCAGCCCACGTACTACCTCGTGCGCCGGGAGGCGATGATCACCGGGCGCGACCTCAAGAGCGCCCGGGTCGGGGTGGACGAGTCGAACCAGCCCCAGATCAACTTCTCCCTGAACGCTCTCGCCACCGACAGGTTCTCCCGGGAGACCGGCCGCAACATCGGCCGCCAGCTCGCGATCGTCCTCGACGGCACCGTCTACTCGGCCCCCGTCATCCAGAGCAAGCTCGGGTCGGACAACCGGATCACCGGCCGCTTCACCACCCAGGAGGCGGACGAGCTCGCGAAGATCCTCAAGGCGGGGGCGCTGCCCGCCACCCTGCGCTACCTGCAGGAGCTCACGGTGGGCGCCTCGCTCGGGCGCGACTCGATCCGGGACGGCGTGAGGGCCTCGATCGCGGCCATGGCGTTCATCGCGATCTTCATGCTCGTCTACTACCGCTTCTCCGGCCTCAACGCGGTGGTCGCCCTCGCCGCGAACCTCCTCATCGTCCTCGCCGCGCTCGCCTACTCGAACGCGACGCTCACCCTGCCCGGGATCGCCGGGATCATCCTCACCGTGGGCGTCGGCGTCGACACGAACGTTCTCGTGTTCGAGAGGATCCGCGAGGAGCTGCGCAACGGCAAGACGGTGCGGGCGGCCATCCAGAACGGGTTCGACCGGGTCTGGATCACGATCCTCGACACCCACGCGACCGCGCTCATCGCCGCCGCCTTCCTCTTCCAGTTCGGGACCGGGCCCATCAAGGGCTTCGCGGTCACCCTCGTGATCGGCCTCGTGGCGAACGTGTTCGCCTCGTACTTCGTCAGCAAGTTCCTCTTCGAGTGGGTGCTCGGCAAGCGCCACGTCGAGAGCCTGAGCATCTAGGGGCCCGCCATGGAGATCATCAAGAACCCGAACATCGACTTCCTGGGCAAGGCGAAGTACTTCGTGGTCCTCTCCGTCCTGGTCATCGCGGCCGGGCTGTTCTTCATCGCCTCCGGGAAGCTGCGCTACGGGGTCGAGTTCTCCGGGGGGACCCAGCTCATCCTGAGCTTCCAGGGCCCGCCCGAGGTCGACCGGATCCGCGACGCGGTGACGAAGGTCTCCCCGGGCGCCGTGATCCAGACCTACGGGGACGCGAGGGCCAACAAGGTGCTCGTGCGCATCTCCCAGGAGGCCCCCGAAGCCGACCTCGACGCGCCCGCCCGCGCGGTGCGCCAGGCCCTCGCCGAGACCTACGCCCAGAACCCCGTCGTCGAGTCCTCCTCGGAGATCGTCGGGCCCGTCGTGGGGGCCGAGCTGCGGCAGAAGGCGATCCTGCTCACGGTGCTCGGCCTGCTCTTCCAGCTCGTCTACATCGCCGCCCGCTTCAAGGGCGGGGTGTGGGGGGCGGGGGCCACGATCGCCGCCCTCCACGACGTGCTCGTCTGCCTCGGGTTCCTCGCCTTCTTCGGCTTCGAGATCACGCTCAACGTGATCGCGGCCCTGCTCACCCTCGTGGGCTACAGCGTCAACGACACGATCGTCATCTTCGACCGGGCGCGGGAGAACATGCTCCACCGCCGCAAGGACTCGATGGCGAAGATCCTCAACGACGCGCTCAACCAGACCCTCACCCGGACGATCATCTCGAACGGGACCACGTTCCTCGCCGTGCTCGGCCTGTTCCTCTTCGGGGGGGAGGTGCTCCGCGGGTTCGGCTTCACCATGGTCGTGGGCATCCTCGTCGGGACCTACTCCACCCTCTTCATCGCGGTGCCCCTGGTGAGCTGGTGGTACGCCCGGCAGGGGCGCTCCTCGGCCTAGGCGCCCGACCCGTGACGGCGTTTGACCCCGGCGAGGGGAACGTCGCCGGGGCGCCCGACGTCAGCCGTATCGTCGGGGCCGTGGAGAGGCAACAACGTCAAAAGGCGTGGAGGCGGCGCCCGTCCCGGCCCGTCCCCGGGCCGGGTGCTAAGATGACGCTGATGACGGGCGAGACGGAGGCTCGGGCCCCGCGGCACACCCTCGGGGCGCTCGACGAGGACAACCTCTTCGCAACCGGCCTCGCTGCGTCCGCGCCTCGCCCCCGCAGCCGCTGGCAGCGCATCGGGGCCCGCCTGTCCTTCTTCGCCCACGTCGCCGTGATCGCGGCGATCGTCTTCGTCCCGATCTTCATGCCGGAGGAGCTGCCCGACCAGGGCGACCGCAGGGTCGTCTTCTTCGACCCGCCCCCTCCACCCCCGCCCCCGCTGCCCAAGGGGAGCCCCACCGTCGCCCAGAAGGCGCAGCCCGAGGCGCCCAAGCCGGTCACGGAGAGGCCGAAGCCGGAGCTGACCGCTCCGATCGAGACGCCCCAGCCCCGGGAGACGGCCCGCCTCGAGCCCGAGGCCGGCGTCCGCCCGGAAGATCAGTTCGGCAGCCTGACCGGCTCCGACTTCGGTGACCCGCTGGGAATGGAGGAGGGCGTCGAGGGCGGGGTGGTCGGCGGCGTGCCCGGCGGGGTCCTCGGGGGCGTCCTCGGAGGCACCGGGACCGGCCCCGTCATGGACTACGACGCGGCTCCCCGGCCGATCAAGCAGACCCGGCCCCAGTACCCGGCCGAGGCCTTCGTCAAGAAGATCGAGGGCACCGTCCTCGTGGAGATCCTGATCGACACCCAGGGGCGCGTGGTGAGGGCCCGGGTCATCCAGTCGGTGCCGCTCCTCGACGCGGCCGCCCTGCAGTGCGTCTACCAGTGGGTGTTCCAGCCCGCGGTCAAGCACGGGCGTCCCGTGCCCACGATCGCCCACGCCCCCGTCCACTTCCGCATCTTTTGATCGTCACCCGGGAACCCCGAGGCCGCGCCGGGTGTCGAAACGGAGGCGAGGGGGACCGTCGTCTTGACACCCTCGGAAGCCGGGAGATAGAATCCGCGCTTCTCGCCGAAGAGGCGACTTCTCACGGCCAAAGTGTCAGAAGGGGCGGAGAATGGAAAAGAGGCTGTTCGAGGACCTCATTGACTCGGCCAAGTCGAAGAGTCGAACGGGCCAGTCCACGACGTGGCCCGTCTCCTTCCTCCTGCACCTGGCGGCGGCGTTGCTCGTCGTTCTCGTCCCGCTTCTCGCCTCCGAGCAGCTTCCCGAGCCCGCCTCGGCGGTGAAGGCCTTCTTCGTGGAGCCGATGGCGGCACCCGCGCCGCCGCCTCCCCCTCCACCGCCGGCCCCGCGGGCGGCGTCCGCCCCCCGGGTGGCGCCCAAGCCGATCGTACAGGATAATACGTTCGTCGCCCCCGTCGAGGTTCCCCAGGACATCAAGCCCGAGGAGGGCCTCGACCTCGGCGTCGAGGGGGGGGTCGCCGGCGGGGTCGAGGGTGGGGTTCCCGGCGGCGTCGTGGGCGGCGTGGTCGGCGGCCTGCCCGATGCTCCTCCCCCCCCGCCCCAGCAGGCGGTGCGGGTCGGCGGGCAGATCAAGGAGCCCAAGAAGCTCAAGAACGTGAGCCCCATCTACCCGGACATCGCCAAGCAGGCCCGGGTCCAGGGCGTGGTCATCCTCGAGGCCACCATCTCCCCCCAGGGCAAGGTCAGCGACGTCAAGGTCCTGCGGGGCATCCCCTTGCTCGACCAGGCGGCGGTCGACGCCGTGAAGCAATGGGTCTATACGCCGACACTATTGAACGGAGTGCCGGTTCCGGTCATCATGACCGTCACGGTCAACTTCAAGCTCTCCTAGGCCCCGGGCCCGAAGAGCGCGACTTACAGTCCAGGAGGACGCGAAATGCAGTTCGATTTGAGGACCATGGCCGAGCACATGGGCGCGGTCGCGTGGGGCGTCGTCATCGTGCTCACGATCATGTCCATGTGGTCCATCGCGGTGATGATCGAGCGGTACTGGACCTACCGCCAGGCGACCCTGCAGTCGCGCAAGTACGCGCCCGACGTCGCCCGGTTCCTGAAGCAGGGCAAGATCAAGGAGGCGATCGACGTCTCCGACGGGAAGCAGTACAAGCTGTCCCACCTCGCCAAGGTGCTGAAGCCGGGCCTGCAGGAGTGGCAGTACCAGGTCGAGACGGGTGAGGCCGAGAAGGACCGCGACGGCGCGGTCGAGTCGGCCAAGCGGGCCATCCAGCGCGCGACCGCGGTGAACCTCGCCGACCTCAAGCGGGGGCTGTCCGGCCTCGCCACGATCGGCGCCACCGCCCCGTTCGTCGGCCTCTTCGGCACGACCTTCGGCATCATCAACGCCTTCTCGGGCATGGCCCTCACGGGCTCGGGCGGCATCGCCGCGATCTCGGCCGGCATCGCCGAGGCCCTCATCACGACCGCCTACGGCCTGTTCGTGGCCGTTCCCGCGGTCTGGGCGTTCAACTACTTCAACGGCAAGGTCGAGGGCTTCAACGTCGAGATGGACAACTCGAGCTCCGAGCTGCTCGACTACTTCATCAAGAAGGGCGCCTAGCCCTAGGCGGATGCGGCGAAGACCGGGGTCCCTGGGGACCCCGGTCCCGGCCGACAAGGAGTCACTCCCATGTCAATGGCAGTCGGCGGCAAGAAGGGCGGACCGATGGCGGACATCAACGTCACGCCCATGGCCGACATCATGATCGTGCTGCTCATCATCTTCATGGTCATCACGCCCATGCTCCAGAAGGGCGTGGACGTGAAGCTGCCGCAGGCGGGCAACACCAAGGAGCGCAAGGACGAGCCCAAGACGATCGTGGTCGCCGTCCGAAAGGACACCACGACCTACCTCGGGACCCAGAAGCTCGAGAGCCAGGCGGAGCTGCTCCCCCAGATCAAGGAGCGCCTCCAGGACCTGCCCGAGGGCGCCCGCATGATCTACCTCAAGGCCGACGAGGGCCTCCCGTACGCCGAGGTCATGAAGGTCATGGACCTCGTCCGCGAGGCGGGGGTCGAGGAAGTCGCGCTCATCGCCGAGCGCAAGGTGCAGGGGTAGGACGATGACCCACACGAACGACCCCCAGGCCCAGCACCACAAGGAGATGCAGCGCAAGCGGCGTCTGGCCGAGCACGAGGACGCCCACGCCTCCTCGGGCGCGATGGCCGACATCAACATCACGCCGCTCATCGACGTGATGCTGGTGCTGCTCATCATCTTCATGGTGGTCACCCCGCTCGCGCAGAAGGGCCTCGACATCTCGCTCCCCCAGCCCCCCCCGCCCAACCAGCCCGAGCAGAAGAGCCAGGCGAACCAGGTGGTCCTCGCCCTCGAGGAGGGCGCCATCACCGTCAACAAGAACCCCGTCACCGTCGAGGAGCTCGAGGCGAGGCTCCGCGACATCTACCAGGCCCGCTCGGACAAGACGATCTTCGTCCGGGCCACCGGGACCGTGCCCTACGGCAGCGTCGTGCAGGCGATGGACATCGCCAAGGCCGCGGGGGTCGAGCGGATCGGGATCATCTCCGAGAAGATGATCGAGGAGGCGGGAGGCGTCGTCGGCGGCCAGCCCTAGAGAGGCGAAGCGTCGCGGCCGGACGCCCGGAAGGGGCCCCGAGAGGGGCCCTTTTCCTTTCGACTCAGTCCCGAAGATCTACGCCGCGCGCAAGAGGAAAGGGCGCTCCCGAGAGGGGCGCCCTTTCGTGGGCGGCGGGCCGTCCCCGCCGCTCGGGGGCCTACTTGCCCTCGGCCGCGGCCGCCGCTTCGGGCGGGATCTCCGCGGTCGCGCCGGCGCTCGCCGCCGCCTGAGCCTCCTTGCGCAGGTCCATGGCCTGCTTCTGCAGGAGCACGGCCTGGTCGAGGTAGCGCTTGCGCTCGGCCATGTTGGGTGCGACCTGGGCCTTGACCCGATAGAGGAGGCCCTTGGTGATGATCGCCTCCCAGTAGTCGGGCTTCACGGCGAGCGACTTGTCGATCGCCACGATGCCCTTGTCCGCGAGCGCGTTCTTCTCCTTGTCGGAGATGAGGGGGTCGCGGTAGGCCTTGTCCCAGTAGAACATCGCGAGCTTGTAGTGGCCGGAGGGGTCGGAGGCGTCGATGTCGGCGCAGCGCTCGAGGGTGGCGATCGCCTCGTTGAACTTGGCGCGCCGCGCGCCCTTGCTGGTGTTCTCCGCCCAGACCGCGCCCTGGTCGTCCCAGAGGGGCTTGTTGTAGAAGGCGGCGAGGGCGCCGCAGGCCTTCGCGTCGCTCGGGTTCTGCTCGCTGACCTTCACGTACGTGGCCTCCGCCTCGGCCACCCGGTTGAACTTCTCGTAGAGGTTCGCCATCGCGTAGAGGTTCTTGGTGTCGTTCGGGTTGTCCTTGACGAGCATCTCCGCGTACCCGAGCGCCTTCTCGTAGTTCGAGAGCGGCGGGTCGGAGTAGATCGTGGTGAGGGCGCCGAGAGCGTTGAGCCGCACCTGCTGGAGGTTCGGTGTGTCGTTCTTGTTGGTGGCGAGCGACTGCTCGTAGTGCTCGATGGCCTTGTCGAGGTGCATCCGGTTCTCGTCGCCCTCCTTGCCGGGTCGGTAGAGGGCCTGGTGGGAGCTCGCCAGGTAGAAGTGCGCCTCGGTGAAGTCGGGCTTGAGCTGGACGGCCCGCTCGTAGTGCTCGATGGCCTTGCGGTAGTTCTCTTCCTTGTAGCGGGCGTTGCCGTCCTTGAACGCGGCCTTCGCCTGGACGAGGGTGCACCCGACACTCGCCAGGACGAGCGGCAGAAGGGCGGCGAGGACAGGTGCGTGATATCGGGTTCTCATCGGCCGTCTCCCGTGAAAGTCATTGAATACAAAAGGACTCCGAGGAAGCGGATTATAGGCACGCGGCTTCACCCGAGTCAAGGAACCGCGCGGCTCATTTGACCCCGGATCACGCGCTCCCTAGACTCGCCAACAGATCCATGATCCGCTTCGAGGACATCCAGGACACCGTGCAGCGGCACCACCCGGACGCCGACCTCGACGTCCTGCGCCGGGCGTACGTCTTCTCCGCGGTCGAGCACAAGGGACAGGTCAGGGCCTCCGGCGAGCCCTACCTCGTGCACCCCCTCGAGGTGGCGGCGATCCTCGCCGAGATGCGCATGGACCCGATCTGCGTCGCGGTCGGCCTCCTGCACGACGTGCTCGAGGACACGCTCACGACGCCGGAGCGGCTCGAGGAGTACTTCGGCAAGGACGTGCTGCACATCGTGGAGGGGGTCACCAAGATCTCCAAGATCCCCTTCGCCACCACCGAGGAGCGCCAGGCGGAGACGTACCGCAAGATGCTGCTCGCGATGGTCGACGACATCCGGGTCATCCTGGTCAAGCTCGCCGACCGGCTCCACAACATGCGGACGCTCCAGCACCTGCCCGAGGACCGCCGGCAGCGCATCTCCCGCGAGACGCTCGACATCTACGCGCCGATCGCCGGCCGGCTCGGGATGGCCAAGGTCAAGAACGAGCTCGAGGACCTCGCCTTCCGCTACCTCGACCCCGCCGCGTACAGCGCCCTCGCGGCCAAGGTCGAGGAGCGCCGCCAGCGCGCCGCCGCCTTCGTCGAGAAGATCCGGACGACCGTCACCGAGAAGCTCGCGGCGGCGGGGGTCGAGGCGACGATCGAGGGCCGCATCAAGCGCCTCCACTCGATCCAGCAGAAGCTGAGGCGGCAGCGCATCGACCTCGACCAGGTGTACGACTTCGTGGCCCTGCGCGTGCTGGTGGACACGGTGCCCGACTGCTACGCCGCCCTCGGCGTGCTCCACAACACGTGGCGGCCCGTGCCCGGGCGCATCAAGGACTTCATCGCGATGCCCCGGCCGAACGGCTACCAGTCGCTGCACACCTCGGTCATCTCCGACGACGGGCACCCCTTCGAGGTCCAGATCCGCACCCACGAGATGCACCGCATCGCGGAGGAGGGGATCGCCGCGCACTGGAAGTACAAGGAGGGGCGCACCGGGGTCGACAAGGACGACCACGCCTTCTCCTGGCTGCGGCAGCTGCTCGAGTGGCAGCAGGAGGTCAAGGACCCCCACGAGTTCCTGAACTCGCTGAAGCTCGACCTCTACCCCGAGGAGGTGTACTGCTTCACCCCGAAGGGCGAGGTGAAGATGCTCCCCCGGGGCGCCTCCCCGATCGACTTCGCCTACGCGATCCACACCGAGGTCGGCCACCAGTGCGTGGGGGCGCGGGTCAACGGGAAGATGGTGCCCCTGCGCTACAAGCTCAAGAACGGGGACATCGTCGAGATCCTGACCTCTCCCGGCCACAAGCCGAGCCGGGACTGGCTGGGATTCACCGTCACGAACAAAGCCAAGGCGAAGATCCGGCACTGGCTCAACACCACCGAGAAGCTGCAGGCGCTCGAGATCGGGCGCAAGCACCTCGAGAGGGAGCTGCGCCGCTACGACCTCTCGCTCAAGAAGGTCGTCTCCGAGCCCTCTCCCCTCGAGTCGCTCGCCCAGGAGCTCGGGGTCGGCTCCCGCCTCGACGACCTGTTCGCCGCGCTCGGCTACGGCAAGGTCTCGGCGCGGCAGGTGCTCGCCCGCCTCCTCCCTCCGGAGAGGCTGGAGCGGCCCCCGGCGAAGCCGCGGCCGGTGGTGGACGCGGTCAAGCGCCTCCTGCGCCGGGGCGACGAGCGGATCACGGTCAAGGGGACCGACGACCTCCTCGTCTACCGGGCCAAGTGCTGCAACCCCATCATGGGAGAGCCGATCGTCGGCTACATCACCCGCGGCAAGGGCGTCTCGGTCCACTCGGTGAACTGCCCGAACGTCACGAACCTCGTCTACGACCCCGACCGCCGGATCGCGGTCGAGTGGGAGGCGGGGGCGGAGGGAGGCTACGAGGTCCGCCTCGCGGTGGGGCTCGAGGACCGGCCGGGCGCCCTCGCCGCGGTCACCGCCGCGCTCGCCGCGATGAACACCGACGTCCGCGACGCCCAGGTCCGGACCTTCGACGACAAGACGGCCTCGATCGAGCTGACCGTGCGGATCAACGACCTCAAGCACCTCGACAAGGTGCTCAAGTCGGTGCGGGGCATCTCCGGCGTCATCGACGTCTCCCGGCAGGCCGTGGCCCGCTAGAGAGAGGCCGCGCGCCGGGGGCGAAAGCGTTTGCGCTCCCCGGCCACACCGGATAGGCTCGCTTCGCTCCCTCCAAGGAGGTCCGGTCGTGCCCAGCAAGTACGTCTCGACGCCCCACGCCCCGAAGCCCATCGGGCCCTACTCGCAGGGCGTCATCTCCGGCGGGTTCCTCTTCTGCTCGGGCCAGATCGCGCTCGATCCCCAGACGGGGGAGCTCCTGGACGGGGACGTCGCCGCCCAGACCGAGAGGGTGCTCCAGAACCTGATGGCGGTGCTCCGCGAAGCCAAGATGGGTCCGGAGAACGTGGTCAAGACCACGGTCTACCTGGCGGACATGGCCGACTTCGCGGCCATGAACGAGGTCTACGCCCGCCACCTCGGGGCGAAGCCCCCGGCGCGCACCACGATCGCCGCCGCCGGCCTGCCGCGCGGGGTGAGGGTCGAGATCGACGTGGTCGCGGCCTACTAGGCTAGGCCGAGGCCGCCCCCGCCTTCGACCGGGCCTGGGGGGCGGGCTTCGTCACCTTGCCGGACCGCAGGCACCGGGTGCAGACCCGAACCCGCTTGTGGGTCCCCCGCCCCACGACCGCCCGCACCGAGACGAGGTTCGGGTTGAACCGGCGGTGGGTCACGTTGTGCGCGTGGCTGATCCGATTCCCGAACTGCGGGCCCTTGCCGCAGATGTCGCAACGCTGTGCCATGACGAACGCCTCCCGTGAGGGCCCGAAGAACCGACCCTGGAGCCAAAAGATGAGTGTATCGAGGCCCGTTCACCCCGTCAAGGCCGGGGCCCTCCACGGGGCCTCCCCTTCGTCCCCCGTGCACGCCGCGCTCCCAGCGCCCCCGCGCCCGCCGGCGGTGCGTGCTATAGTCCGTCGCGCCCGGTCATGGTCCAGTTCAACTTCAGCGAGCGGACCATCAAAGCGAAGGTGGTCTACTACGGACCCCCGCAGTCGGGGAAGACCACGAACCTCGAGCAGATCCACCGGATCACCGACCCCGACGGCTCGAACCGCCTCATCTCGCTCAACACGGCCCAGGACCGGACGCTCTTCTTCGACCTGCTCCCGTTCAGCCTCGGGAGCGTCTCCGGGTACGACTTCAAGATCCAGCTCTACACCGTGCCGGGGCAGGTGCAGTACAACGCCACCCGGCGGGTGGTCCTCGCCGGGGCGGACGCGGTCGTCTTCGTCGCCGACAGCCAGGCGCAGATGGCGCGCGAGAACCTGATGGCCTTCGAGAACATGAAGGTCAATCTCCTCGCCAACCGCCTGGTGCCGGAGAAGGTGCCTCTCGTCCTGCAGTACAACAAGCAGGACCTCGGCTCGCTCCTCCCCCGTTCCGAGCTCGACCGCACGCTCAACGCGTGGGGCCGAAGGGCGTTCCCCGCCGTCGCCTCCCGCGGCGAGGGGGTCATCGAGACGTTCGTCGCCGTCGTCCAGGACATGCTCGGGGCCATCGCCCAGAAGTACAACCTGAAGGAGAAGGGCCTCGACCCCGCGGCGGTGCCGGAGATCGTCGCCGAAGCGTTCGCCTCGATCCTCCGCCGGCCGCCGCCGGCGCCCGCCCCCGCCGCGTCTCCCTCCGTGCCCGCCCCCGCCCCCGCCGCGCCCCCCTCCGCCCCCGCGGCTCCCCCCGCCCGCGTGGTGATCGCTCAGCCCGAGGGGATGGAGCCCGCGTATCCCGGGCAGGCCGGGCCCGAAGCGAGCCCGGTCTCCGAGGAGCTCCTGCACCGGGCGATCCGCTCCAACGTCGAGCTCGCGGAGGTGCTGGGGCAGGTCGTGCGCGAGATGAGCCAGGGGCTCGTGACGGTCCAGCAGCACGCGGAGAGGCTCGCCTCGGTCCAGGAGGAGGCCTCGCGAGGGGCCCTCGTCGCGGCGATCCGGGGCGAAGTCCGACGCCTCCAGGGGACGCTGCGCTCGCTCGGCCAGGCCGCTCCCCCCAAGGCGGCCGTACCCCGGCGCGCGCCGGGGCCGCCCCAGGTGACGCCCGTGCCCCCGCGCCCCGTCACCCCCCCTCCGGCTCCCGGCGACCCGCGCCGGCCGGCCGCACCCGCGCCCGCGGTCCTCCCGCCCCCCTCCGCGCCGCGCCCGCCGGCTCCGTCTCCCGCGACGACTCCGCCCCGGCCCTCCCCCCCGCCGCCCGCGCCGGCCGCCGCCGGACCGCAGCCGGCCGGAACCGGCCTCGACGGTCTCGTGGCCGAGGTCCTCGGTGCGGCGCGCGCCGTCCTCGCCGCGCGCCCGGTCACGGTCGACAACCGTGTCGCCCGGGGCGCGGCGCTGCCGCGGTGCTCCCCGGCGGCGCTGCGCCGCGCCCTCGCCGGGTTCGTGCAGGGGCTGGCCGGCGTGGCCCCGCCCGCCACCGGGATCCTGCTCCGCGCCGAACGAAAGCCCGTCCTCCTGCGCGGCCGCGACGGCAGCGAGGTGAAGCGCGACTTCCTGATGATCGCCTTCACCCAGGCGGGGGGCCTGCTCGACGCGGACCAGCAGCGCATCCTGAAGGGCGCCGACCCCGGCCCCCTCGGGGAGGGGCACCGCCTCGTGCGCGAGATGGGAGGCTTCCTGCGCTTCGCCCCCCTCCCCGGCGGGGCGCTCGAGACGAGGGTGTTCCTGCCGGCATGACACCTCTGCGCGCCCCGGTCGAGCGGGCGCGCAGAGGACCTCGAAAGCCCCGGCGAAGGCCGGTCCCCCGGGCCCCCTCCGCCCCCCCTAGACCCCTCTCTCCAGCAGCTCCCGCAGCGCGAACGCGTCCTTCGCGACGTGGTCGGGGCGGTGGGCGAAGCGGCCGAGGTCGGCCTCCTTCGAGACCCCCGTGAGCACGAGCACGGTCGTCATGCCGGTCTGCACCCCGGCGATGACGTCCGTCTCCATGTTGTCGCCCACCATGCACGCCTCGGCCGAGTGGGCGCCGAGGTGGCGCAGGCCGGCCCTCATCATGAACGCCGAGGGCTTGCCCACGTAGAACGGCGACTTGCCGGTGATCCGCTCGATCGGCGCGGCGAGGGCGCCGCAGCTCGGGCGGCCGCCGGGGCCGGCCACGTCGGGGTTGGTGGCGATGAACCGCGCCCCCCTCTGGATGAGCGACGCGGCGCGCTGGATCATCTCGAAGTTGAAGTGCCGGGTCTCGCCGAGGACCACGAAGTCGGCGTCCGACTCGGAGATCGTGAAGCCGATCTTGTACAGCTCGTGGACGAGGGCTCCCTCTCCGACCACGAACGCGCGCCGGCGCTCCCCCGCCTGCTTGTCGAGGAACTCGGCGGTGGCCATGGCCGAGGTGAAGAAGTGCTCGGGCGGGGCCTCGACCCCCGCGCCGGCCAGGCGGTTGGCGAGGTCGAGCGGCGTCTGCGAGGGGTAGTTCGTCAGGAACAGGAACCGCCGCCGGGAGGCGAGCAGCCACGCGACCAGCTCCCTCGCGCCGGGCAGGGCCTCGTCGTCCTTCAGCACGACGCCGTCGATGTCGATCAGGTAGGCGCTCGTCGCCGCGTCGCTCATGGGTCCCCCATCTTCACAGCACCTCCGGCCCGGGCCCTGCGTCCTCGCCGGGGAGAAGCTCGAAGGCCTCGCCGTGGGCGGGAACCCGCGCGGAGAAGCCGCGCTCGCGCACGATGCGGGCGGCGAGGGCCTCCGCGGCCTCCGCCTCGCCGTGCGTCACGAACACCGTCCGGGGCGGCCGCGCCACCCCGGACATCCAGCGCAGCATCTCCCCCCCGTCGGCGTGGCCGGAGAGGCCCTTGAGATCGCGCACCTCGGCGAGCACCGGCACCTCGCCCTTGTGGATCCGCACCACGTGCGCCCCGTCGAGGAGCGCCCGCCCGAGCGTCCCCGCCGCCTGGTAGCCGGTGATGAGCAGCGTGTTCTCGGGGCGGGGGAGCCGGACGCGGCAGTGGTGCAGGATGCGCCCTCCGGAGAGCATCCCGCTCGAGGAGAGGATCACGGCCGGGCCCTTCATCTTGTTGAGGGCCTCGGACTCCTGCCGGGTGCGGTGCAGGTGCACCCACTTGCCGTGGAGGAGGCTGCGCCCGCCGATGCCGTTGAGGCTCACCCGGTGGGCGTCGGGGTAGGAGGCGTAGATCCGGGTCGCGTCGACCGCCATCGGGGAGTCGATGTGGATGGGGAAGGCCCGCACCCGGCCCTCGGTGACCAGCTGGTCCATAAGGTAGACCATCTGCTGGGCCCGGCCCACCGCGAAGGCGGGGATGAGGAGGACCCCCCCGCGGGCGAACGTCTTCTTGAGGACGCCCTCCAGCTGGTCGAGCACGGACAGCTCGGGATGCGTCCGGTTGCCGTAGGTGCTCTCCACCACCATGTAGTCGGCCTCGGGGGCGGGGTCGGGGTCCTTCGTCAGGACCGCGCCGAAGCGGCCCACGTCGCCGCTGAACAGGACGCGGGTCTCCCGTCCGCCCTCGCGCACCGTCACCTCGGCGGAGGCGGCGCCGAGGAGGTGCCCGGCGTCGCGGTAGACGAACGAGAACGCCTGGCTCACCTCCTGCGGCCGGCCGAGGGGCACGGTCCGGAAGAGCCGGATCGTCTCCTTCACGTCCTCCTCGTCGAAGAGGGGGAGCGCGGGGGCGTGCTTGGTGAGGCCCTTGCGGTTCAGGTACCCGGCGTCCTCCTTCTGCAGGTGCGCCGCGTCGAGGAGGAGGATCTCGGCGAGCTCCTTGGTCGGCGGGGTGCAGTAGACCGGCCCCCGGTAGCCCTGCTTCACGAGCCGGGGCACGCGGCCGATGTGGTCGAGGTGGGTGTGGGTGAGGACGATCGCGTCCACGCTCGCGGGCGGGAACTCGGGCGGCGCCCAGTTCCGCAGGCGCAGCGCCTTCTCGCCCTGGAACATCCCGGAGTCCACGAGGAGCCGTCCGCCGCCGCCCTCGAGGAGGTACTGCGACCCCGTCACCGTCCGCGCCGCGCCGAGGAAGCGGAGGCGGGCCATCAGGCCAGCATCTTCCGCAGCACCGTCTGCAGGATGCCGCCGTTGCGGTAGTAGGTGATGTCGACCGGCGTGTCGAGCCGCGCGGTGACGGTGAAGCTCCCCTTCCTCCCGTCCCTCCGCTCCACCTCGACGGTCAGCTCCTGACGCGGCCGCAGCTCGCCGGCGAGGCCGCGGACGGTCAGGGACTCGTGGCCGTCGAGGCCCAGCGACTCCGCGCTCTCGCCCGCCTTGAACTGCAGCGGCAGGACCCCCATGCCGACGAGGTTCGAACGGTGGATCCGCTCGTAGCTCTCCGCGATGACCGCCCGCACGCCGAGCAGCAGCGTCCCCTTGGCCGCCCAGTCGCGCGAGGAGCCGCTGCCGTACTCCTTGCCCGCGACCACGACGAGCGGGGTCTTCTCCGCCTTGTAGCGCTCGGCCGCGTCGTAGATGTCCATCCGCTCCCCGGAGGGCACGTGGACGGTCACCCCGCCCTCGACGCCGGGCACCATCGCGTTCTTGAGGCGGATGTTCGCGAAGGTGCCCCGCACCATCACGCGGTCGTTCCCGCGCCGCGAGCCGTAGGAGTTGAAGTCCCTCTTCTCGACCCCCTTCGACACGAGGAAGCGGCCGGCGGGCGAGGCGAGGGCGATGTCCCCGGCGGGCGAGATGTGGTCGGTCGTCACCGAGTCGCCGAGGACGGCGAGCACCCGGGCCCCGACGATGTCGGTGAGCGGCGCGGGCTGCCGGGTGAGGCCCTGGAAGAACGGCGGCTCCTGGATGTAGGTCGACTCCTCCCGGAAGTCGAACAGGTCGCCTCCCGCCACCGGGATCGCGTTCCAGTCGGGGTTGCCGTCGAAGACGTTCCCGTAGGTCTTCTGGAACATCTCGGCCCCGATCGCCGCCTCGAGCTCGGCCACCTCCTGCTGGCCCGGCCAGATCTCGGCGAGCTTCACCGGGGCGCCGTCCACCGCCGTCCCGATCGGCTCGCTCGCGAGGTCGATGTCGGTGGTGCCGGCGAGCGCGTAGGCCACGACGAGAGGGGGCGACGCGAGGTAGTTGGCCTTCACGTCCGGGTTCACCCGGCCCTCGAAGTTCCGGTTGCCGGAGAGCACGGCCGCGGCCACGAGCTTCCCCTCGGCGATCGCCTTCGACACCGCGCCCGGCAGCGGGCCGCTGTTGCCGATGCACGTCGTGCAGCCGTAGCCCACGACGTGGAAGCCGAGGGCCTCGAGGTCGGGCAGCAGGCCCGAGCGGCGCAGGTACTCGGTGACCACCTTGGAGCCCGGGGCGAGGCTCGTCTTCACGTGGGCGGGAACGCGCAGGCCCCGCCGCACGGCCTTGCGGGCGAGGAGGCCGGCCCCGAGCATGACCGAGGGGTTCGACGTGTTCGTGCAGCTCGTGATCGCCGCGATCACGACCGAGCCGTGGCCGATCTCCGCCTTCTGTCCCCGCACCTCGAGCGGCACCCTCGTGCCGAGCGCCTCGGGGGCGAGACCGAACCCGCGCTCCTTCACCGGCGCGGTGAGGGCCCTGCGGAAGGCGTCCTTCATCGCCGAGAGGGCCACGCGGTCGTGGGGCCGCTTGGGGCCGGCGAGGCTCGGCTCGACGGAGGCGAGATCGAGCTCGACCGTGTCGGTGAAGACGGGGTCGGGCGTCGCCGGGGTCCGGAACAGGCCCTGCTCCTTGCAGTAGCGCTCGACGAGGTCCACCTCGGCCGGGCTGCGGCCGGTCCGGCGCAGGTACGCGAGCGTCTCGTCGTCCACCGGGAAGAAGCCGCAGGTGGCCCCGTACTCGGGGGCCATGTTCGCGATCGTGGCCCGATCGGCGAGGCTCATCTCGGCGAGGCCCGGGCCGTAGAACTCCACGAACTTCTCCACGACGCCCTTCCTGCGGAGCATCTGCGTGACGGTGAGGACGAGGTCGGTCGCGGTCGTGCCCTCGCGCAGACGCCCGACGAGCCGGAAGCCCACGACCTGCGGGGTCACCATGTACAGCGGCTGGCCGAGCATGACCGCCTCGGCCTCGATGCCGCCGACTCCCCAACCGAGGACGCCGAGGCCGTTGATCATCGTGGTGTGGGAGTCGGTGCCGACGAGCGTGTCGGGCATCGCCACCGACTCGCCGCCGGCCGACTTGAGCAGCACGCCCTTCGCCAGGTACTCGAGGTTCACCTGGTGGACGATGCCGGTCGCGGGCGGCACCACGCGGAAGTTGGCGAAGGCCTTCTGCCCCCAGCGCAGGAACTCGTAGCGCTCGCGGTTGCGCTCGAACTCGATCTCGGCGTTGCGCCGCAGCGCGTCCGGCGAGCCGAACTCGTCCACCTGCACCGAGTGGTCGACCACGAGGTCCACCGGGACGAGGGGGTTGATCCGCTTCGGGTCGGCCCCGAGGCGCTTGACGGCCGCGCGCATCGAGGCGAGGTCCACCACCGCGGGGACGCCGGTGAAGTCCTGGAGGATCACGCGGGCGGGCATGAACGGCAGCTCGACGTCCTTCGGGGCGGACGCGTTCCAGGCCCCGAGGCTCCTGACGTCCTCCGCCGTCACGAGCTCGCCGTCCACGTTTCGCACGACCGCTTCGAGCAGCACCTTGATCGAGAACGGCAGGCGCGCGAGCCCGGGGGCCACCCCCGCCTTCTCGAGGGCGTCGAGGCGATAGATCACGGCCCGGCCGAAGCCGGTGTCGAGGGTGGAGCGGGCGCCGAACGCGTCGGTGTTCATGGCCTTCCTCTCTGCTGTGCAGCCCCGAAGCTTATACCAGCGCGTCGACGGGGGCGGGCGGAGACCGCCGCGCTGTCGGGGTCGAAGAAGCGCAGCCTTCGCGAGGCCGCCTGCCGGATGCCCACCCGCCGCGCGGCCACCACGCGCCGCGGGGGCGTCCCTTCCCGCAGGGTCAGGGGCGCGTTGCTCTCGAAGATGTGGCGCCCCGAGAGCCGCGTGTCGATCCCCAGCGCGCGGCAGAGCCTCCCGGGGCCGCGGAGGGCGTCGGGAGCCAGGTCGCTCCCGGGGAGCGGCTCCGCCGCCCGGAGGAGCACGCAGCCCGCCGTGTCGGGGCCGTCCACCGCCAGGTTGAGGCAGTGGTGCATGCCGTAGACGAAGTAGACGTAGAGGGTGCCGGGGGGGCCGAACAGCGGGTCGGTCCGCGGCGTGCGGCCGCGGAACACGTGGGCGGCAGGGTCGCCGGCCCCGAGGTACGCCTCAGCCTCGACGATGCGCGCCGTGAGCGTTCGCCCACGCGCGCGGCGCACGAGGACGCAGCCGATCAGGCCGCGCGCGGCGTCTTCGGCCGGCCGTGAGAGCAGGGCCCGGAGCCGGGCCCTCGTCCCCCACCCGCACGGGCGGGGCTGGCGAAGGGAGGCCACGCGGCGGAGTATAGCCGCGCGCTTCGCGCGTCCCTCAGGCCGGCTCGTCGTCCAGGCGGCGGATGTCGGCCTCGCGCCACGTCACCCGGACGGAGATCGCCCGGACCACGAACCACGCGAGGGCCACCACCGCCACCGTCGGGAGAACCGACATCACGACGTAGACCAGCTTCATCCACCGTCCTCCTCGTTCCCGCGCGCACCAGAGGGGTGCTCCGCGCGAAGCCCTCACCCGCCCCTCGCGGCGCCAACGCCGCGAGTGCGGACGCCACCTTTCGGCCTGGAGGAGGGACAGCACCGGGGCCGCGACGGCCCCGAGCTCAGCTGTGGAGCTTCAGGGTGCGAGACACCACGACGGTATCATGGGCCGTCGTCCCGAGACAACCCTCTGGGTTGTGGTGCCTGCGAGTTGGCTGGGAGACAGGGATTCGAACCCCGATTCCATGGTCCAGAGCCATGTGTCCTACCGTTGGACGATCTCCCAAGCGCGGCTTCCTTGATCCTAGCCAAAGGCCCGGCGGATTTCAACGGTGCTACCATTCCCGCGGAGGCCACTGGTGGTGTCGGCAGCAACCCTTCCGAGCGGCGAACGGCTCGTCACCGGGGAAGAGCTCGCCCGAATGGGCGACGTGGGCCGCTGCGAGCTCGTCGACGGGAGGATCGTGCCCATGAGCCCGACCGGCTACCAGCACGGCGAGATCGAGGCGAGGATCGCCGAGGCGCTCTCCACCTTCGTGCGGCCGAGGAAGCTCGGACGGGTGCTCACCGGCGAGGTGGGGCTCTACACGCGCCGCGACCCGGACCGCGTCCGTGGAGCCGACGTCATCTTCATCAGCGCCGCGGCGTACGCTCGACGCACCCCGGGCCTGGCCTACCTCGACGTCGCCCCGGAGATCGTCGTCGAGGTGCTGTCGCCCGAGGACAGGGCCGTCGACGTCAACCAGAAGCTCCGCGAGTACTTCGCCATCGGCGTCGGCCAGGTCTGGGTGGCCGACCCCCAGGCTCGCGTCCTGACGGTCCACCTCACGCCCACCGACGCCCGGGAGCTCTCCGGGGCCGAGCGTCTCTCCGGCGGGGACGTGCTCCCGGGGTTCGAGCTCGACGTGGCTTCTCTCTTCGACGAGTAGCTTCGTCGAGCCCATGCTCCGCGACACGTCCCGTGAAGCCGCCGCCGAGTTCCTCGGCACGTTCCTCATCCTCGTCTTCGGCACGGCGTCGGTGGCCCAGAAGGTCCTGAGCGGCG
The DNA here is from genome assembly GCA_964561785.1 of uncultured Acidobacteriota bacterium. GTDB lineage: Bacteria > Acidobacteriota > Vicinamibacteria > Fen-336 > Fen-336 > DATBSL01. The sequence goes on from CAZLRF010000029.1 coordinate 23,778, forward strand.
GCGAGCTCGGGTCCGCCCTCTCGATCCACCTCTCGTGGGGCCTCGGCGTCACGTTCGGCATCTACGCCTCGGCCGGCGTGTCCGGCGCCCACCTCAACCCGGCCGTGACGCTGAGCGTCGCCGCGCTGCGCGGCTTCCCGTGGCGAAAGGTCCCCGCGTACGTCCTCGCCCAGACCCTCGGCGCCTTCACGGGGGCCGCGGTCACGTTCCTCACGTACCGCGAGGCCTTCTCGGCCTTCGACGGCGGGACACGGCAGGTCGCGGGGGAGAAGGCCACGGCGATGATCTTCGCCACCTACCCCCAGCCGTTCCTGAGCGCCTTTCCCGGCGGCTTCGTCGACCAGGTGGTGGGCACGGCGCTGCTTCTCCTCGTGATCTTCGCCCTCGGCGACCGGCGAAACGCGGGGCCCGCGAGCGGCGGGCCGGTCCTCGTCGGCGCGCTCGTCGTGGCGATCGGGATGACCTTCGGCATGAACGCCGGCTACGCCATCAACCCCGCGCGCGACCTCGGCCCGCGGGTCTTCACCGCGCTCGCCGGTTGGGGAGGCGAGGTCTTCACCGCCGGCGGGCACTGGTGGTGGGTGCCGATCGTCGCCCCCTGCCTCGGGGCCGTGCTCGGCGGCCTTGTCTACGACCGCCTCGTCGGCCGGCACCACCCTCCCGAGCGCGCCTGACGCCCGTGCTCGCCCTCCTCCTCCTGCTCGCCGCGGCCTCGCCCTTGCCCGCGGAGAGCCGGCAGATGGTCCTGTCGGTGAGTGCGGGCTGGGACTCGACGCCGGCGCTCCTCCAGGCGTACGAGAGACCCGCGGTAGGGGCTCCGTGGCGGCCGGTGGGCCCGCCGATCGAGGCGTCGCTCGGCCGGTCCGGCCTCGCCTGGGGCCGCGGGCTCCATCCGCCGGGGCTCCCCGGCCCGCACAAGCGCGAGGGCGACGGAAAGTCGCCGGCCGGGATCTTCGAGCTGCGGCTCGTGACGGGCGACGACCCCGCGCCCCCGGTCGGCACGCTCCTGCCCTACCGCGAGGCCACCGCCACGCTGCGCTGCGTCGACGACCCCCGTTCGACCCACTACAACCGGCTCGCCGACGAGGCGACGGTCGCGAAGGACTGGTCCTCGGCCGAGGACATGCGGCGCAAGGACGACCTGTACCGCCTCGTCGTGTGGGTGGGCCACAACGACGCCCCGGTCCTCCCCGGCGGCGGGAGCTGCATCTTCCTGCACCTGCGCGCGGGCCCCGACTCCGCCACCGCGGGGTGCACGGCCTTCGAGAGAGAGCCGATGGAGCGCCTCCTCCGCTGGCTCGACCCCGCCGCGCGGCCGCTCCTCGTCCAGCTGCCCGACGCCGAGCACCGCGGCCGCGCCGCGGACTGGGGCCTGCCCGAGCCGCGCCCCCGCGCCCGCGACCTCGGGCTCGCCCCCGGCGTCTTCCCGCCGGGTCCCCTGAACGCCATCACCGACGTCGCCGGCGTGCGCGTGGGCCACGCGACGCTCGTCGCGGGCGACGCGGTGCGCACCGGGGTCACCGCCGTCCTGCCCCACGGCGGCAACCTCTTCCAGGACAAGGTGCCGGGCGCCGTCTTCGTCGGCAACGCCTACGGCAAGCTGGCGGGCTCCACCCAGCTCCGCGAGCTCGGCACGATCGAGACCCCGATCCTCCTCACGAACACCCTCGCGGTGGGCACGGCGGTCGAGGCCGCGGTCGACTGGACGCTCCGCCAGCCCGGCAACGAGGAGGTCCGCTCGGTGAACGCCCTCGTGGGCGAGACGAACGACGGGGCGCTCGACGACATCCGCTCGCGCCCGGTGCGCGAAGAGCACGTCCTCGCCGCGATCCGCTCGGCGCGCGGGGGACCCCTCCTCGAGGGCTCGGTCGGCGCGGGGACCGGCACCGTCGCCTTCGGCTGGAAGGGCGGGATCGGGACGGCCTCGCGTCGTCTGCCGGAGGGCCTCGGGGGCCACACGCTCGGCGTCCTCGTCCAGGCCAACTTCGGCGGCGTCCTCGTGATGGACGGGGTGCCGGTGGGCCGCGAGCTGGGGCGAGACGCCCCAGGCCCCGCCGACGGCTCCTGCATGATCGTGGTGGCGACCGACGCGCCGCTCGCGTCGCGCGACCTCGAGCGCCTCGCCGCCCGCGCGGTGTTCGGCCTCGCCCGCACGGGCTCCTCCTACAGCAACGGCAGCGGCGACTACGCGATCGCCTTCTCGACCGCCCCGTCGCTGCGCCGCCGCCACGGAGACGTCTCCGCGCGCCCGCGCGAGGAGCTGCCGACGGACGCGCTCTCGCCGCTCTTCCAGGCCGTGCTCGAGGCCACCGAGGAGGCCGTCCTCAACGCGCTGCTGCGGGCCACGACCCTCACCGGCTCGGGGCGGACCGTGGAGGCCCTCCCTCTCGACCGCCTGCGCGCCGTGCTCGCGAAGCACGGGCGCGCGAGCGCTCAGGGACGGGCCGCAGAGAGGTAGAGGGCGTTGAGCAGGGCCGCGTAGGTCACGCGGCTCTGGGCCCGGTACTGGGGCCGGAAGCCGAAGAGCACGACGCGCCCCTTCCCGAGGGGAACCTCCACGAGGGCGGCCTTTCCCCGGAGCCGCTCGCCCCCGAGCAGCCAGCCGGAGAGCAGCGGATCGCCCTCGCCGTAGCGCAGGACGACCCGGCCCGTCCCGGTCTCGAAGGCCGGCGAGCCCTCGAACCACACGGGCGTCGTCTCGGGCAGACCGTGGGCGAGAGGGTCGGAAGGGTCGGCCGAGGCGGCGAGGATCGAGCCGGGGCAGAAGAAGGCCGAGGGCTCGACCCCGGAGAGGACGTTCCTCACCGGCAGGGAGAGCTGCTCGATCGCGAAGAGCGAGGCGGAATCGAGCGCCACGAGCGTCCCACCCCCTTCGACGAACGCGCGCAGCGCCGCCACACCCTCCGGGCCGAGGCCCCCCGTGTACTCGTCGGGCATCGAGCCTCTCGCGTGGCCGTTCAGGAGGGCGCCCGGCGCCTGGTCGGGGAGGACGATCGCGTCGAAGCGCTCGGCGAGGCTCCCCGCCCGGACCTCCCGGTCGTGCAGCTCCCGGTGGCCGACGCCCATCTCCTTCTCGAAGACGAACCGCGTCCAGCCCTCGTCCATGCACGGCACCCACGAGCGGTAGAGGCCGACCCGCGGGCGACGCAGGCGGAGCGATCTCGGGCGCGCGTCGACGCCTCGGGCGGCGAACCCGAGCTCGCTCGCGAGCGAGGCGACCTCGCGCCGAGCGCTCCCCGGGACGAGCAGCGTCCCCGCGGGAAACGCGCGGTCCCGGTCGGTGAACGCGTCGAGCGCCCAGCGCACGGCCACCTCCCGCTCCAGCAGGCGGCCGAGCGCCACGAGCTCGCCGCTCGCGTGGCCGATCGCGAGCATCCGGCCGGCTCCCTCGACGCGGCCCGGGGGGACGGGAGAGTCCCGGAGCGGCTCGACGTCCGCTTCGAAGGGATGGAGGACCGCCTCCGCCTCGGCCCCGAGGAGCAGCGGCAGCGTGTGCGCGGTCACGTCGTAGGGACGGCGGGGCGGCCCGCCCTCGTGCTCGCGCAGGTCGGGGTATCGCTGGCGCTCGAGGATCGTCTTCGCGAAGCCGCTCGCCGGCTGCTGCATCCTCACCACGAGCGCGCCCGCCCCGTGGGCGCGGCCGCCGGCGGTGAAGGGGGCACGTGCCCTTTGCACCTCCACCTCGCCGAGCTGCAGCGTCTCGGCGAGGCGCACGACCGCCGAGGGGTCGCGCTGGCCCGCCGGCACCACGAACGCGAACGGCACGCGCCGCTCGCTCGCCCGGCGGTTCACGCCGAGCGCGGTGCGCAGCCACTGCTCGCGGTGGGCCGCGGCGTGCTCGAGGATCGCGAGCGACGCCGCCCGCTGCGTCTCGACGATGTCGGCGAGCCGCCAGGTCCCGCCCCGCCACGGGACGGGGTGGTTCGCGGAGGCCGTCCGCGGGTCGTACCCCGCCGCGCGCCGGGCGATCTCCTCCGGCTTCACCTCGATCGGCGTCGCGAGGCGGGCGGAGGCCGTTTCGGAGAGCAGCCTCACCCCGCCGTGGGTGTGCGGGTACGCGCGGCCGGGGGTCCACGCGTCGAAGATCGCCCCCGTCACGACCCCCGCCCGGCCCGCGGTCGTCAGCTGCGCGGCCACGTGGGAGCCGAGGGCGTTCACGGCCGCCACGAGGGCCCCGTCCACGTTGGGCTCCCAGGGGTCGAGGTAGGGGGGCACGAAGATGCGCGCCCCGCGGGCGCCCATCTGGTGCACGTCGTGGACGATCTGGGGGTGCCACCGGTGGTAGAGGTGGCGCACCGTGAGCCGGGTCTCGGCCTGCGTGAACGCGTACCAGTCGCGGTTGTTGTCGTGGCCGACGTAGGGGTGGTAGAGGACCGGCGGCGACGTGCCCTCGAACGGCGTCCCCTCCTGCCGCGCGGCCCACTCGGCCACGATGTCGGTCCCGTCGGGGTTGTGCGACGGCAGGACGAGGAGCACCGTCGCGTCGAGCGCCGCGCGCAGGGGTCCCTCGTCCGTCGTGGCGAGCTGCTCGAGCAGCCGCAGCGACGCGAGCGTCCCGCCCACCTCGGTCGAGTGGATCGAGAACGCCATCGCGACGATCGCCTTCCCCTCGCGCACGAGCCGCTCCGCCTCGTCCTCGGACAGCCCGCGCGGGTCGGCGATCCGCGCGTTCGCCCGCCGGATCTCCTCGAGCCGCGCCTGGTTTCGCTCGGACGTCACGATCGCGAGCACGAAGGGCCGGCCCCCGGTCGTCTTCCCGACCTCCTCGACCCTCACCCGCTCGGAGGCCGCGTCGAGCGCCTTCAGGTACTCGACCACCTGCCCCCAGCCCGCGAGCTTGCCGTCCTCGCCCGGCACGAAGCCGAGGACCGACGCGGGGGCGGGGATCGGGTGTGCGGCGGGCGCCGCCGGGCCGCACAGCACGACCGCGGCGAGGACGTGGGCGACGCCCACCACCAGGGCGAGACGCGTCCGCCCGGGACGGGGTGGGAGGCGAGCCGCGTGTCTCGTGCGCGGCGTGCCGGGACGCTGCGGCGTCACGGCGAGGCGACGAGCGCCTGCAGACGGCCCGCCAGCTCCTCGTAGCTCGTGGCCCCCACGATCCGGGACGCCTCCTGGCCGTTCTTGAAGAAGACGAACGTGGGGACGGCGGCGATCGCGTACCTCGCGGTCAGGGCGCCCTGGACGCTCACGTCCACCGTGCCGACGAGGGCCCGGCCGTCGAAGTCGGAGGCGAGGCGCGTGACGATGGGACCCATCGCCTGGCAGTAGGGTCAGGTGGGCGACTGGAACTCCACGAGGCTCGGCCGGGGCGCCAGGAGGACGAGCGAGTCGAAGTTGCCCGACTCGAGGACGACGAGCTTCGACGCGCCGCCGCCCGAGGCCGCGGGAGTCGACGCCGCCGGCGACGAGGAGCCGCCCCCGCCGCAGCTCGCCGCGAGAGCGCTCGCCACCAGCACCACCGCCGCTCTGCGCCTCACGCGGTCCTCCTTCCCCGGGGTCGAGATTAGCACGAGGCCGGGGCCGCACCGGCCCTCGCTCGCCGCCGACGGTGCCGTCGTGCCGTCCGAAGTTCCTTGAAAATCGAAAGCAGGCCGTTCAATATTCAAGGATGCGGATCCTCCCTCGGCCCGCCCTCGCCCGGCGAGTCGAGACCGCCCTCGGCCGGGCCCCGGTGACAGTCCTCCTCGGCCCTCGGCAGTGCGGCAAGACGACACTCGCCCGCTCGATCGCTCGCGACCGCAGGGCCGCGGTCCTCGACCTCGAGAACCCCCGCGACGACGCGCGGCTGGCGGAGCCCCTGCTGGCGCTCGAGGGGATGCGCGACCTGGTCGTCCTCGACGAGATCCAGCGCCGCCCCGACCTGCTGCCCGTCCTGCGGGTGCTGGCCGACCGCCGCCCGCTCCCCGCGCGGTTCCTGCTCCTCGGCAGCGCCTCTCCCGGGCTCGTCCGGGGCGCCTCCGAGTCGCTGGCGGGGCGGGTCGAGTTCGTCGACATGGGCGGCTTCTCGGTGGAGGAGGTGGGGGAGCGTCAGTGGCGCCGGCTCTGGACCCGGGGAGGGTTCCCCGAGGCCTTCCGGGCGCGCTCCCGTGAGGCGAGCGCCGCCTGGCGCGAGGGCTTCGTCCGGACGTTCCTCGAGCGGGACCTGCCGCAGCTCGGCGTCCAGGTCCCGGCGGCGATGCTCCGCCGCTTCTGGACCATGCTCGCCCACTACCACGGCCAGACGTGGAACAGCTCGGCCATCGCGTCCTCCCTCGGCCTCTCGCAACCCACGACCCGGCGCTACCTCGACCTCCTCACCGACGCGTTCGTGGTCCGCCAGCTCCCGCCCTGGTTCGAGAACGCCGGCAAGAGGGTGGTGAAGTCGCCCAAGGTCTACGTCCGCGACTCGGGGCTTCTGCACACCCTGCTCGGCATCGAGGACGAGGCGTCCCTCGAGTCCCATCCGAAGCTCGGCGCCTCCTGGGAGGGCTTCGTGCTCGAGCAGGTCCTCGCCTGGCCCATCGAGCGCCAGGCCTGGTTCTGGGCCACGCACGCGGGCGCCGAGATCGACCTCGTCGTGGTGCGGGGGTCCCACCGATGGGGCTTCGAGTTCAAGTACGCGGACGCGCCGCGGATGACCCGCTCCATCCACGTCGCCCTTGCCGACCTCAGGCTCGACCGCGTGTTCGTGGTTTCGCCGGGGGAGAGGTCCTATCCTCTGCACGACCGCGTCGAGTGCGTCTGCCTGGCCGACCTGCCGCGAATCCGTCGGATCGTGATGGGGGGACCGTGATGAGGACGAGACCGGACGAGGGACGCTCTCCGTGCTGAACGCCATCTGGGCGGCGTTCTTCCTCGCGGCCTTCCTCGCGGGGCTGCACCAGTGGCTCGTGCTCGGCAACTCCCAGGTGTGGGCCCAGATGGTGGCCGCCGCGTTCGACATGGCGAAGACCGCGTTCGAGGTCTCGCTCGGCCTCACCGGGGTCATGTGCCTCTGGCTCGGGTTCATGAAGCTCGGCGAGCGGGGCGGGGCGGTCACGTTCCTCGGCCGCGCGGTCGATCCCCTCTTCCGCAGGCTGTTCCCCGGGATCCCGGCCGGCCACCCGGCCGGCCCGTCGATCGTCATGAACATGTCCGCGAACATGCTCGGCCTCGACAACGCGGCGACGCCGCTCGGGCTCAAGGCGATGAGGGAGCTGCAGGAGCTCAACCCGGAGAAGGACACCGCCACCGACGACATGATCCTGTTCCTCGTGATCAACACCTCGGCGGTGACGGTGATCCCGGTCGCGATCATGACCTACCGGGCGCAGCTCGGGGCGAAGGACCCGACCGACGTCTTCCTGCCCCTCCTGATCGCCACCTACTGCAGCACGCTCGCCGGGCTCCTCGTGACGGCCTGGGTGCAGAAGCTGCGCCTGCGCGACCCGGTGGTCGTCGCGTACGTCGGTGCTCTCACCGCGCTCGTCGGCGGGATCGTGGCCTGGGCCTCGCGGCTCGACCGCGCGACGCTCGAGGCGCACGCCGGCTTCTTCAGCAACTTCGTGATCTTCGGCCTCATCCTCTCGTTCGTGGCCCTCGCCGCGTGGCGCAGGGTGCCGGTCTACGAGGCCTTCGTGGAGGGGGCGAAGGAGGGCTTCCAGGTGGCGGTCGGCATCATCCCCTACCTCGTGGCGATGCTCGTGGCGATCGGCATCCTGCGCGCGAGCGGCGCGCTCGACCGGGTCCTCGACGTCGTCCGGTGGGCCGTCACCTCTCTCGGGCTCGACACGCGCTGGGTGGACGCGCTGCCCGTCGGGCTCGTCCGGCCGCTCTCCGGCAGCGGCTCGCGCGGCCTCGTGATCGAGACGATGAAGACGTTCGGGGCGGACTCGTTCGCCGGCCGCCTCGCCTGCGTCATCCAGGGCAGCACGGAGACGACGTTCTACATCCTCACCGTCTACTTCGGCTCGGTGGGGATCCGGAAGTGGCGCCACGCCGTGCCCTGCGGGCTCGCCGCGGAGCTCGTGGGCTTCGTGGCCGCGGTGATGGTCAGCTACCTCTTCTTCGGATAGGGCCATGCACGACACTCGGGTGGCCGCCGTGCAGATGGAGTGCGCGGCGGGGGACAAGGCCGCCAACTTCGCGACGGTCGAGCGCCTCGCGCGCGAGGCCGCGTCGCGAGGGGCCGCGCTCGTGCTCTTTCCCGAGTGCTGCCTCACCGGCTACTGGTTCCTGCGCCGGCTGAGCGTCCCCGAGCTGGGTGCGCTCGCCGAGCCGGTGCCGGGCGGGCCGAGCTGCGAGCGCCTGCTCGCTCTCGCCGCCGGGCTCGGGGCGAGCGTGGGCGCGGGGCTCGTCGAGTCGGCGGGCGGGGGCGTCTTCCACGACACCTACGTCGTCGCCCTGCCCGACGGGCGGCTCGCCCGCCACCGCAAGATCCACGCCTTCGAGCACCCGTCGATCCACGGCGGCGACGAGGTCACGGTGTTCGACACGCCGCACGGGTTCCGCGCGGGGCTGCTCGTCTGCTACGACAACAACATCGTCGAGAACGTGCGGATCGCGGCGCTGCGCGGGGCGGAGGTGCTGCTCGCCCCGCACCAGACCGGCGGCTGCCGGACGACCAACCCCCACCTCATGGGCGCGATCGAGCGCCGGCTCTGGGAGGAGCGCCACGCGCACCCGGAGGCGATCCTCCGGGAGCTGCGGGGCGAGAAGGGCCGGGGCTGGCTCATGCGCTGGCTGCCGAGCCGCGCCCACGACAACGGCGTCTTCCTCGTCTTCAGCAACGGGGTCGGCGTCGACGACGACGAGATCCGGACGGGCAACGCGATGGTCCTCGACCCGTACGGCCGGGTGCTCGCCGAGTCCGAGAAGGCGGGCGACGACGTCGTGATCGCGGACCTCGACGCCTCGCTCCTCGAGAAGGCCACGGGGCGGCTGTGGATGCAGGCGCGCCGACCCGGGCTCTACGCCGAGATCGCGCGGCCGACCGGCCGGGAGCGCGACGTGCACGATCTCAAGCACGAGGAATAGGCCCCGGCGTGTCCGGGCGGTCCTCTATGATGGGCGGGTGAGCGCCCGCCCGGCCGAGCTGCCGTTCCGGCCCGCCGTGCGGGAGTGGTTCGCCGACACGTTCGAGGCGCCCACGAAGGCGCAGCGGCTCGGCTGGGCCGCGATCGCGCGGAGGGAGAGCGCCCTCGTCTTCGCGCCCACCGGCTCCGGGAAGACGCTCGCCGCCTTCCTCGCCGCGATCGACCGGCTGCTCTTCGACCCCGTGCCGACGAAAGCCGACCGCTGCCGCGTCGTCTACGTCTCGCCGCTCAAGGCCCTCGCGGTCGACGTCGAGCGGAACCTGCGCTCGCCGGTCGCGGGCATCGCGCGCGTGGCCGGACGGCGCGGGGAGGCGGTCCACCTCCCGCAGATCGCGATCCGCACCGGCGACACGCCGTCCGAGGAGCGCGCGCGGATGCTCCGCCACCCCCCCGACATCCTCATCACGACGCCGGAGTCGCTCTTCCTCGTCCTCACGTCGCGCGCCCGGGAGCTCCTGGGCTCGGTCGAGACCGTGATCGTGGACGAGATCCACGCCCTCGTGGGGACGAAGCGCGGGGCCCACCTCGCGCTCAGCCTGGAGCGGCTCGAGGAGACGGCGCGGCGGCCCCTCCAGCGGATCGGCCTCTCGGCGACGCAGCGCCCGCTCGAGGAGGTGGCGCGCTACCTCGGCGGGGGCGAGGGCCTGCGGACGTGGAAGCCGCGGCCGGTCGCGATCGTGGACGCGGGGGCGAAGAAGGCCTTCGACCTGCGGGTCGAGGTGCCGGTCGAGGACATGGCGCGGCTCGGGGAGGAGATCGTCCCCTCCCCGGACGAGATCCCCGAGGGCCCGGCGAGCGTCGTGAGCCGGCGCTCCATCTGGCCCGCGATCCACCCGCGGCTCCTCGAGCTCGTGCGGGCGCACCGCTCGACGATCCTCTTCGTCAACTCCCGGCGCCTCGCCGAACGGCTCGCCGCCGCCCTCAACGATCTCGCGGGGGAGGAGATCGCCCGAGCCCACCACGGCTCGATCGCCCGCGAGGAGCGCCTGATCGTCGAGGACGCGCTCAAGGCCGGGCGCCTGCCGGCCCTCGTGGCCACGTCCACGCTCGAGCTCGGGATCGACATGGGGGCGGTCGACCTCGTCGTCCAGATCGAGACCCCGGTGTCGGTCGCGAGCGGGATGCAGCGGATCGGGCGCGCGAGCCACCGGGTGGAGGCCGTCTCGCGCGGGGTGATCTTCCCCAAGTACCGGGGCGACCTGCTCGCGAGCGCCGCGATCACGAAGGCGATGAAGGAGGGCGCGGTCGAGGAGACGCGCGTCCCCCAGAACCCGCTCGACGTCCTCGCCCAGCACCTCGTGGCCGCGGTGGCGCTCGGCGAGCGCAAGGCGGACGAGCTCTACGCGCTCGTGCGCCGGGCGGCGCCGTACTCGGCCCTCGCCCGGGCCCAGTTCGAGGGCGTTCTCGACATGCTCTGCGGCCGCTACCCCTCGGACGAGTTCGCAGAGCTGCGGCCCCGCCTCGTGTGGGACCGCCTGCGCGGCGTGGTGAAGCCGCGCGAGGGCACGCAGCGGCTCGTCGTGCACAACGCGGGCACGATCCCCGACCGGGGGCTCTACGGCGTCTTCCTCGCCGAGGGCGACGGCGGCGGCCGGCGGGTCGGCGAGCTCGACGAGGAGATGGTCTTCGAGAGCCGGGTGGGCGAGGTCTTCGTCCTCGGGGCCACGAGCTGGCGGATCACGGAGATCACGCGCGACCGCGTCCTCGTCGTGCCCGCCCCCGGCGAGCCGGGCAAGATGCCGTTCTGGAAGGCCGACCGGGGCGGCCGGCCGGTCGAGATGGGCCGGGCGATCGGCCGGCTCACCCGCGAGATCGCCGCGATGACGCCGGAGGAGGCGAACGAGCGGCTCCAGCGCGAGCACGACCTCGACCCCCTCGCGGCGAAGAACCTCCTCGCCTACCTCGAGGAGCAGCGCGAGGCGACCGGCGTGCTCCCCGACGACCGGACGATCGTCCTCGAGCGGACCCGCGACGAGATGGGCGACTGGCGCCTGTGCCTGCTGTCCCCGTGGGGAGGCCGCGTCCACGCGCCGTGGGCGACCGCGCTCGAGGCGCACCTGCGCCGCTCGGGGGAGGCCGAGGTCGAGTCCGTCTTCTGCGACGACGGGATCGTCCTGCGCCTGCCGGAGCGCGAGCGCCCGCCCGAGGCGGCGGACCTCCTGCCGGACCCGGAGGAGATCGAGGACCTCGTGGTGCGGGAGCTGGGGGGCACGAGCCTCTTCGCCGCGCGCTTCCGCGAGGCGGCGGCGCGGGCCCTCCTCCTCCCGCGCCGGCGGCCGGGCCAGAGGACACCCCTGTGGATGCAGAGGAAGCGCGCCCACGACCTGCTGCAGGTCGCCTCGCGCTACCCGTCCTTTCCGATCGTCCTCGAGACCTACCGCGAGTGCCTGCGCGACGTGTTCGACCTGCCCGGCCTCGTGGAGCTCGCACGGCGCGTGCGCCGCCGCGAGATCCGCCTCGTCACCGTCGACACCCAGGCGCCCTCGCCCTTCTCGGCCTCGCTCCTCTTCGGCTACGTCGCGAACTACCTCTATGAGGGCGACGCGCCCCTGGCCGAGCGGCGGGCCCAGGCCCTCGCCGTCGACCAGGCTCAGCTGCGCGAGCTACTCGGCGAGGCGGAGCTGCGCGAGCTGCTCGACCGACACGCCCTCGCCGAGCTCGAGACGACGCTGCAGTGCCTCGACCCGGCGCGCCAGGCCACGAGCCCCGAGCGGCTCCACGACCTGCTGCTCCGCCTCGGCGAGCTCTCGCGGGAGGAGGCGGCGGCGCGCGTGCGGCCTCTGCCCGACGGCGACGCCGCGGCGGCGGCCGCGGCCTGGCTCGCGACGCTCGAGCGCGAGCGCCGGGCGATCCGCGTTCACGTGGCCGGCGAGGAGCGGTGGGCCGCGGCCGAGGACGCCGGCCGGCTGCGCGACGCGCTCGGCGTGGTCCCGCCCCCGGGCCTTCCCGGGGCGTTCCTCGAGCGCCAGCCCCACGCCCTGCGCGAGGTCGTCTCGCGCTACGCCCGGACCCACGGACCGTTCACCGCGGCCGAGCTCGCCCGCCGCTACGCGACGGGCGAGGCCCCCGTGCTCGCGGCCCTCGTCGAGCTCCAGGCGGACGGCCGGGTTCTCGAGGGCGAGTTCCGGCCCGGGGGCCACGGACGCGAGTGGTGCTCGGCCGACGTCCTCGCCACGCTGCGGCGCCGGTCGCTCGCCGCCCTGCGCAAACAGGTCGAGCCGGCCGAGCCCTCCGCCCTCGCCCGGCTCCTCGTGGACTGGCAGGGGATCGCCCTCGCGCCCTCGACCCGCCGCGGCCCCGACGCCCTCCTCGACGTCGTCGAGCAGCTCCAGGGCGCGGCGGTGCCGGCCTCGATCCTCGAGCGGGACGTCCTGCCGGCGCGGCTTCCCGGCTACTGGCCGGAGGACCTCGACACGCTGTGCGCCGCGGGCGAGGTCGTCTGGGTCGGCCTCGGCCCGCTGGGCGACCGCGACGGGCGCCTCGCCCTCTTCCTGGCCGACGACCTGCCGCTTCTCCTCCCGCCCCGGTCCGAGCCCCCGCTCGGCGAGGTCCACGAGCGCGTCCGCGAGCACCTCGCGAAGCACGGGGCGTCCTTCTTCGGGGAGATCCAGGACGCGGCGGGCGGCGGTCTCGCCCGGCCGGTCCTCGACGCGCTGTGGGACCTCGCGTGGGCGGGCGAGGTCACGAACGACACGCCGGGGGCGCTGCGGGCCTTCGTCGCGACGCACGCGGTCCGGGCGGAGCGCCGCTCTCGCGTGTCGGTCTTCCGCTCGCGGAGGCAGGTGCCGCCCTCGGCGGTCGGCCGGTGGAGCCGGGTGCCGCTGCCCCGCCGCCCGCCGAGCCCCACCGAGAGGATGAAGGCGCTCGCCGAGCAGCTCCTGAAGCGCCACGGCGTGCTCACCCGCGACGCGGTCGTCTTCGAGGAGGTGCCGGGCGGCTTCTCGGCCGTCTACCCGGTGCTGAAGGCGCTCGAGGAGGCCGGCCGTATCCGCCGCGGGTACTTCGTGGCCGGCCTCGGCGGCCTGCAGTTCGCCGACCCCGGCGCCCTCGACCGCCTGCGTGCGCGGCGCGAGGCCGACCCCGAGTCGCCGCAGGCGGTCGTCCTCGCCGCGGCCGACCCCGCGAACCCCTACGGTGCGGCGCTCGGCTGGCCGCGAGCCGGCGACGCGCGCCTCGCCCGCGCGGCCGGCCCGCACGTCGTCCTCGTGGACGGCGCGCTCGCGGCGGTCGTCGCCCGGGGCGGCCGCCAGGTCACGCCTCTCCTGCCGGACGAGGAGCCGGCCCGCTCGCACGTGGCCACTGCCGCCGCGCAGGCCCTCCGCCGCTGGTGCGAGAGAGGCGGCGGCCCCGCCCTCGGCTGGGCGGTAGGTGAAGGCCCGGCCCTCGCCGAGAGCCCGCTCGCACCGTATCTCGTCGAAGCCGGGTTCGTCCGATCCGGGCCGGGGTTTCGCACCTCTCGGGACCCCGGTGGAGCGGGTCCCGAGAGGCCCACCGATCTCGCAGAACCCTGAGGAAGGCCGGTCCCCCATGCCCCCTGCTCCCCACCCCCTCGTCGACTCCGCCCAGCGCCTCACCCGCCACCTCTCCGAGGACTTTCTCGGCGGACCCCGCCCCCTGCGCATGGCCGACGTCATCAACTTCCAGAAGGGCCTCACCGCGCCGTTCGTCCTCGCCCTGATGGCCCTCTACGACAACTTCACGACCACCGCGTGGGTCTACCTCGCTCTCCACGGCTCGTACGGCCTTCTCTGGCTGATGAAGCACCGGGCCTTCCCCGACGCGCGCTGGGAGAAGCGCGTCACGATCGGCGGCGCCGTGATGTCCTTCCTGCTCGTCCTCGGCCCCTACTGGGTGCTGCCGTGGCTGCTCGTCTCCCGCCAGACGCAGGCTTGCGCGCCGCTCCTCGCCGCCGCGATCGCGCTGCACACGGTGGGCGTCGCGGTCATGCTCGCCGCCGACGCGCAGAAGCACTTCACGCTCCGCGCGCGGCCCGGGCTCATCACCGACGGGATGCACGCGCGCAGCCGCCACCCCAACTATCTCGGCGAGATGATGCTCTACGGCGCCTACGCCCTCCTCGTGCGGCACTGGCTGGCGTGGGCGATCCTCGCCTGGGTGTGGACCGCGATCTTCCTCGTCAACATCCTCGCCCAGGAGGCGTCGCTCGGGCGCCACCCCGGCTTCGCCGCGTGGCGCGCGCGCAGCGGGCTGCTCCTGCCCCGGCTGCGCCCCTGAGCCCCGGCCGCCGGTGGTATCGTCCCCGGAGTCTCCCCGGGGGCCCTGCGACGAAGCGGAGCCCGGGGGCTTCACAGGAGGAGTCCGATGGAGATCGACAAGGACAAGCTGGCCGCGATCCTCGCCCGGAACTGGTGGGTGCTGCTCCTGCGCGGGGTCGTCGCCATCGCCTTCGGCGTGGTGGCCTGGCTGCAGCCGGGCCTCTCGGTGGCGGCGCTGGTGCTCTTGTTCGGCGCGTACTCGCTGGCGGACGGCGTCCTCGGCGCGTGGTCGGCGATCGCGGGGCGCAAGGAGAAGGAGCACTGGTGGGTTCTGCTGCTCGAGGGGCTCGTGGGCATCGGCGTGGGCCTGCTCACCCTCTTCGCTCCCGGCATCACCGCCCTCGCGCTGCTGTTCTACATCGCGATCTGGGCGATTGCGACCGGCGTCCTCGAGATCGTGGCCGCCATCCGCCTGCGGAAGGAGATCGAGGGCGAGTGGCTGCTCGTCCTGGGCGGGCTCGCCTCGGTGGCGTTCGGTGTCCTGCTGATGGCGCGGCCCGGGGCGGGGGCGCTCGCGGTGCTGTGGCTGATCGCGGCCTACTCGATCGCGTTCGGGGTGATTCTCGTGATCCTCGCCTTCAAGGCGCGGGGCTTCGGACAGGCCCTCGCCGCGAAGTAGCGGGCGCCGGTGCCCGAGGGCGACACGCTCTGGAAGACCGCACGGTCGCTCGACGCGGCCCTCGCGCGGAAGGTCCTGGTCGGCCTGGCGTCGCCCCTGCCGGCGGTCGCCGCCGCCGCGCGGCGGCTGGGCGTCGTCGGCCGGACGATCACGGCGGTGGAGGCCCGCGGCAAGCACCTCCTCGTGCGCTTCGAGGGCGGGGCGGCGCTGCACACCCACCTCGGGATGCGGGGGAGCTGGCGCATCGCTCGCCGGGCGAGCGCGACGGCTCCCTCGCCGCGGGGGCGGGTGGTGGTGCTGACGAGCGACGTCGCGGCCGCGTGCACGCTCGCACCGGTCGTGGAGCTGCTCTCGCCGGACGAGCTCGCCCGGCACCCGGCGCTCGTCCGGCTCGGGCCCGACCTGCTCGCGCCCGGCTTCGACCCCGCCACCGCCCGCCGCCGCCTGCGGGAGCGGGGCGAGCTCCCGGTCGGCGTCGCCCTCCTGGACCAGACCGCGCTCGCCGGCATCGGCAACGTCTACAAGTCGGAGGTCCTGTTCCTCGGCCGCGTCTCGCCCTTCGCCCGCGTGCGCGACCTGGATGACGCGACGCTCGACCGTCTCGTCGCCACGGCCGCAGAGCTCCTGCGCCGCAACCTCGGCGCCGGGACACGACGGACCACCTCGCCCCTCGCCCCCGGGCGGCTGTGGGTCTACCGGCGGTCGGGCCTGCCGTGCCGGCGATGCGGGGCGCAGATCGTCCGCCGCGTCCAGGGCGAGCAGGCGCGCTCGACGTACTTCTGCCCCGTCTGCCAGGCCGCGCCCGTCGGTTAACGGTCGGCCCCGCCCCGGCGTCTCGTCATCGAAACGGGAGGAGACACGATGCGAACGAGGCTCGCGCTCGCGGCAATGATGGCGGCGTCCCTGCCGGTCCGAGCGCCCGGTGCCCCGTCCGCGGCCGGGCCCTGCGCCGGGGCGCCGGCGCGCCTCGTGATCGCCGGGTCGCAGGAGAGAGGGACCCCGCTGCGGGTCAAAGGACGCGTGCTCCAGCCCGACGGCCGGACGCCGGCTCCGGGAGTCACGGTCTACGCCTACCAGGCCGACGCGAGCGGGCTCTACGCCCGCGAGGGGGGCGCGGAGCCGCGGCTGCGGGGCTTCCTGACGACGGATGCCGAGGGCCGCTTCGAGTACCGGACCGTCCGTCCTGCGCCCTACCCGGGAGGCCGCGTGGCCGCACACGTCCACCACCAGCTCTGGGGAGGCGGGTGGCCCGCGCAGTGGAGCGAGGACCTGCTCTTCGCGGACGACCCTCTCGTCAGCCCGCGCGAGAGGGAGCGCTCCGCGCAGCGCGGCCGCTTCGGCGGGATCCGGCAGCCGGTCCGGGGACCAGACGGCGTGCTCGAGGTCGAGATCGAGCTGCGACTCGAGCCGCGGGGCGACCGCTTCGAGCCCGGGACCCGCCACGGGATCGACGCCTGCGGGATCGCGCCCGCGCCCTGAGGGCTCACCTCCCCCGCAGCTGGGCGACCGTGCCGTCGACGCCCGGGGGCGGCTGCTCGTCGGCGAAGCGGTCGTCGTCCTCGAGCTCGGCCCGCAGCCGCGCGAGCGTCGCCTGGAGCTCGGCCGTCACCTTCTCCTGCCCCGGCTGGCCGTAGAGGTTGACGAGCTCCGCGGGGTCGGAGCGCAGGTCGAACAGCTCCCACTGGCCCTTCTTCCAGAAGTGGATGAGCTTGTGCGTCGTGGTGCGGACGCCGTAGTGGGCGCGGGTGTCGTGGTGGCCGGGGTCGTGGTAGTAGCGGTAGTACATCGCCGTCCGCCAGTCGGCGGGCGTTCTCCCCCGCAGGACGGGCACGAGGCTCCGGCCCTGCATCGACGCGGGCACCGCCACGCCCGCCGCCTCGAGGAACGTCGGGGCGAAGTCGAGGTTCGTGGCCATCGCGGCGGCCTCCGAGCCGGGTCGGACGACGCCCGGCCACCGCACGAGGAGCGGCGTGCGCAGGCTCTGCTCGTACATGAAGCGCTTGTCGTACATCCCGTGGTCGCCGAGGAAGAAGCCCTGGTCCGAGGTGTAGACGACGATCGTCGTGTCCTCGAGGCCGTCTTCCTTCAGGACGTCGAGGAACCGGCCCAGGTTGTCGTCGACCGACTGCACGCAGGCGAGGTAGTCCTGCATGTAGCGCTGGTACTTCCACCTCGCGAGCGCGCGGCCGGCGAGGGTGGTCGTCTCGCCGTCCCGGCTCAGCGTGACCTCGGTCGGCTTCACGGAGAGCCACGCCTCGCGCTCTCTCCCCTCGAGCCCGGGCGGCGGCACGAGCTTGAGGTCCCGCCGGGTCAGGTCGTCGGCCACGCGCTGCCGGTTCTCCCGCAGCGCGTCGGTGCGGGTCGCGTAGTCGTCCCACAGCGTCGGCGGCTCGGGGATCGTGCGCCCGGCGAACATCCTCCGGTGCTTCTCGTCGGGCGTCCACTCCCGGTGGGGCGCCTTGTGGTGGAGCATCAGGAAGAACGGCCGGTCCCGCGGGCGCTCGCGGAGGAACTCGATCCCGAGGTCGGTGATGACGTCGGTCGCGTAGCCGGGGTAGGTCTTCTCGCCGGTCGCGGTGTAGAGGACGGGGTCGACGTAGACCCCCTGCCCCGGAAGGATCTCCCAGCGGTCGAAGCCCGTGGGGTCGCTCCCGAGGTGCCACTTGCCGATCATCCCGGTGTGGTACCCCGCGGCCTGAAGCAGCTTCGCCACCGTCGTCTGCGAGCCGTCGAAGCGGTTGAAGACCGGCACGCCGTTCTTGTGCGAGTACAGGCCGGTCAGGATCACCGCGCGGCTGGGCGTGCAGATCGAGTTGGTGACGAACGCGTTGCGGAAGAGCATCCCCTCCCGGGCGAGCCGGTCGAGCTGCGGCGTCTCGTTCACCCGCGAGCCGTAAGCGGAGATGGCGTGCGCGGCGTGGTCGTCCGTCATGACGAAGACGATGTTCGGGCGCGGGGCGGGGGCGGCGGCCAGGATCGCGGCGGCGAGCGCGCAGAGCATGGCCGGGAGTCTAACGCGTTATCCTAGGCCCCGATGCCCGCCTCCTCGCCGGACGCCCCCCGCCTTCTCATGGTCGCCCCCGACCCCTCCTTCGTCGAGGCCCTCCAGGCCGAGCCCGGGATGGCGCTCGTCGAGATGGACGCCGCGGCGGGCGGCGCCGACGCCCTGCGGCTCCTGCGGGCGTGGCCCTACGACGCGATCTTCACCTCCCCGGCGAGCCCGATCCGGGAGGACCTCGCCCTCGTCGAGCAGATGCAGCTCGTCCGCCCGGGGGCGAAGGCCTTCGTCCTCGCCCCGCACGCCGCGCCCGAGGAGGTCATCGCCACCCTGAAGGCCCACGCGTTCGCCTGCTTCGTGGCCCCGTGGGAGATGGCCGAGGTGGCCGAGATGGTGCGCCGCGCCGTCCGGGAGCCGGGGTGGCGGGACGGCCTCCAGGTTCTCTCCGCCCGCCCCGACTGGCTGTCGCTGCGCGTCGACTGCCGCCGGCTCGCCGCGGAGAGGCTTCTCCACTTTCTCGGGGAGCTCGCCCGCGACGTGCCGGACGTGACGCGGGACGACCTCCTGACCGCCTTCCGCGAGATCGTTCTGAACGCGATGGAGCACGGGGCGGGCTTCGCGCCCGACCAGGTGGTGGAGGTGACCGCGGTGCGCACGCGGCGGGCGATCGTGTACTACGTGAAGGACCCCGGGCCCGGCTTCGACATCCGCGACCTGCCCCACGCGGCCATCGGGAACCCGCCCGAGGCGCCGCTCGCCCACGCCGCCCGCCGCGAGAGCCTCGGGCTGCGGCCCGGTGGCTTCGGCCTGCTCATCGCCCGCCGGGTGGTCGACGAGTTCCTCCACAGCGAGAAGGCGAACGAGGTCCTGCTGATCAAGCACACGGCCTAGGCCCTCAGGCCCGGACGAGCGAGGCGCCCCAGGTCATCCCCGCCCCGAAGGCCACCATCAGCACGAGGTCGCCCGGCCGCAGGCGCCCGTCGCGGACGCACTCGTCCCACAGGAGCGGGATCGTGGCCGCGGTGGTGTTGCCGTACTTGTGGATGTTGTGGGGGACCTGGTCCTCGCGCAGGGCGAGCGCCTTCGCGCAGTACTCGTTGATCCGCTTGTTGGCCTGGTGCATCAGGACGAGGCGGAGGTCGCCGGGGGCGACGCCGTTTCTCAGCATCACGGAGCGCGCGACGTCGACCATGCTCGTGGTCGCCATCTTGAAGACGTGGCGGCCGTCCATCACCGGGATGTGGTCCCCGCGGCGGAACTGCTCGGGGTCGGTGTAGGGCCGGTGCTTGAAGCCCGTGCCCGGCACGTAGAGCTTCTCGTAGTCCGCCCCCGACCCGTGCAGCTCGTGGTCGAGGACGCCCCGCTCGCCGTCCGGCGCCGCCTTGAGGACCACCGCGGACCCCGCGTCCCCGAAGAGCACGACGAGGTGGCGGAAGCGCGAGTTCCAGTCCCACTCCTCCTTCGTGGGCGGCACCTCGGACTCCCCGAGCGCGTAGGCGTAGTTCTCCTTCGTCCACGGCATGAAGCCGATGTGCACCTCGGCCCCGACGAGAAGGACGGTCCTGGCGAGGCCGGCGCGGACGTGGGCGTCCGCGAGCTGCAGCCCGTAGAGGAAGCCCGAGCACTGCTGGCGGATGTCGAAGCAAGGCACGCTGCGCAGGCCGAGCTTGTGCTGGAGGATCGTCCCGCAGCCGGGGAAGTAGTGGTCGGGGGTCATGGTCGCGAAGACCACGAGGTCGACCTCCTCGCGGGCCACCCCGGCCGCCTCGAGGGCCTTCGCCGCCGCCGCCGCCCCCAGGTCGGAGGTGGCGACGTCCGGGGTCGCGAAGTGGCGCTCTTCGACCCCGCTGCGCTCCCGGATCCACTCGTCGCTCGTGTCCAGGATCCGGGCCATCTGGACGTTGGTGACCCTCGTGGGCGCGATCTCGCTCCCGCTTCCGACGATGACCGCCCTCGTCATGAGGCCTCCTCGGGGCGCGCCCGCTCACCGGCGGCGCCCGCGGGGGCGATGATACCCTCGCTCTCCCCCGCCCCATGGGTCGCCTTGCCGCCGGGGCGCGGGCGTGGACAATAGGACCGCCGATGCTGACGGACATCGCCCGCAGCCCGATCGCCGACGCCGTCCGCCGGCTCTCCGCCGAGCGGCGCAGCGGCGATCTGCAGGTGCGCTCCGGCCGGATGGTGAAGATCGCCTTCTTCGACCACGGGCGGATCGTCTTCGCCGCGAGCAACCTGCGCCGCGACCGCCTCGGCGAGGCGCTCGTGGCCGACGGCCGGATCACGCAGCAGGACTTCGACCGCGTCTCCGCCCTCATGCGTGCGGACCGGGGCCGGCGCTTCGGGGAGGCGCTCGTCCGGGCCGGGGTCATGGACCGCTACGAGGTCGGCACCGCAGTCGCCCGCCAGGTCCGCCGGGTCGCGCTCTCGCTGTTCGAGCTCGCGGACGGGGCGGCGGTCTTCGAGGAGCGGGCCTGCTCGATCCCCCTCGAGTACATGGTGAGCCTCTCCGTCCACCGCCTCCTGTACGACGGGATCCGGGCGATGAAGAACGAGGAGCTCGTGCTGAAGGGGCTCGGGAATCTCGACCGCGGGGTGGTGCTGGCCGAGGTGCCGCCGTTCCCCTACGAGCCGCGCGGCCGCTCCACCGAGGAGCTCGAGATCCTCGACCTCGCCCAGCGCCGGGTCACCGTGCGCCGGCTGGGCTGGGGCGAAGGCGGTCTCGCCTTTCCCCGGCTGCGGGCGGTCTACGCGCTGCTCTCGGCCGGGATCCTGCGAGAGGCGGACGCCCCCGCCTCCGCCCCCCAGCCGGTCGTCCAGACCGAGACCGGGATGTTCCTCCTCTCCGCCCTGCACGCCCGGCCCGACCCCTCGCTGCGGGACGCGATCCGCCGGGAGGTCCAGCAGGAGCTTCAGCACTCGGCCCGCCTCGACCGCGACGCCTGGCTGAAGCTGGCCCGCGCGGCCCCGCGCGACGAGCTCGTGCGGGCGCTCGAGGAGAAGATGGAGCGCTACCACGCGCTGCGCGACGGCGTCGCCGAGGACGACCCGCTGCGCACCGACATCGACGTGGTTCTCGGGCGCGCGTCGTCGGCCCTGCGCCTCGCCCGCCAGGCCCCCGAGACCGCGAGCGCCGAAGCGGTGCTCGCGCGGCACGCGGCGGAGGCGGCCGCGGCCCTGCGGGTGGCCGCGACCCCTCCCGTTCCCGCGCCGGCACCGCCTCGCCCCCCCGGGCCCGCGGCCGTCGCGGCCCCCCCGGTCGCCCCTCCCGCGGATGCGGCCCCCGCGCCGGCCTCGCCCGCGCCGCCGGACGAGACCCATCCCCCCGCCCGGGGCCCGCGGGCCGGCGACCTCACGCGGCCTCCGCTCGGCCGGCCCGACGACTCGCTCCAGGCGGCCCCGCCGGGCTCGAGCGCCTTCGAGGGCCAGGCCCAGATCGAGCACCTGCTCATGGAGGGGGAGGTCCGCATGACGGTCGCGGACTACGCGAACGCGGTGAAGGTCTACGACAAGCTGGTGAACATCGCGCCCCGGGTGGCCGCCTTCCACCTCCGGCTCGCCGTGGCCATGGCCTGCTACCCGCGCACCTCGAAGCTCGCCGAGCGCGAGTTCTACGAGGCCGCGCGGCTCGAGCCCGAGAACGCCGAGATCCATTACCAGTGGGGGCTCTACTACAAGGTCATGAAGATCAAGAGCCGCGCGATCGCGGAGATGCGCACGGCGGTGCGCCTGAGCCCCAAGCACAAGGCCGCGCGCGCCGAGCTCGAGTCGATGTCCCCCAAGGACTCGGCCCTCAGCAGCCTGAAGAAGCTGTTCCGCTGACCGGACGGTCTTCGTCGGGGCCTTCCAAGACGGACCACGGCCCTCCAAAACGGACAACGGACAACGGACAACGGCAACTCCCGCGGGAGCCTGGCGGCTCCCGCGGTGGCGTCACCACGGCCGCACCAGGAACTCGTACAGGAACGTCACCGTCGCGAACACGAGCAGCAGCTGCGCCTCGTGGGGGGCGCGCTGCTTCGCCGAGCGCCAGAGCCAGGCCGCGCCGAGGAGCACGGGCAGCATGAGGGCGAGGGCGAGGAGCGCCCCGCCGAGCCCCGTCACGTGGTGCCAGCGGGCGAGGGGCGAGGGGCCGAAGACGCCCCCGAAGAGCAGGTGGAGGTGCAGCACGTAGACGAGGAGCGTCTCGTGGCCGAGGAGGGCGAGGGCCCGGATGCCGGGCAGCGCCGCGTCCGCGGCCGCCTCGACCGTCCGCAGGAGGAGCAGCAGGCCGCCGAGGCGGACGACGGCGTACGCCGGCGACGCGCCCCAGAAGTCCACCCGACCCGCGAGGAGGAGGGCGAGGAGCGCCCCGAGGGCGACGAGCCCCATGCCCCACGCCAGCTCCCGACGGTGCCGCCTCCCCGGCTCGCTCCGGCCGATCGCCGCGCCGACGAGGGTGCCCGCGAGCACGAAGGCGGAGAACGGGAACAGTGGGAAGCGCGAGCCCGTGCCCGGG
The DNA here is from genome assembly GCA_964561785.1 of uncultured Acidobacteriota bacterium. GTDB lineage: Bacteria > Acidobacteriota > Vicinamibacteria > Fen-336 > Fen-336 > DATBSL01. Next base: position 46,222 of record CAZLRF010000029.1, read on the forward strand.
TCGAGCCACGGGGCCGCGGCCTCGGGCAGCCGGGCGGACGCTCCGGAGGACCACACGAACGGCGTCGCCGCCACGACCAGCGCGGCGAGCCCGGCCGCCCATCGCGTCCAGTGCCGCCCGGCCGCCCACTGCAGGGCGAGGACGACGAGCTGCGTGAGCGCGATGACCTGCAGCGCGTTGCACGCGAACAGGGCCGCCCGCTCCGCCGGGGTCGCGGCGGCGAGGGTCTTCCACAGCGAGAAGTAGGGCAGCTGCAGGAAGTAGCCGACGCCGAGCACGAACAGCAGGCGCCGCGCGCGGCGCAGGCTCGCGCGCAGCGACAGCGGCGCGCGGGGCAGCCCGGCCACGAAGCCCGAGGCGAAGAGGAAGCCCGGGGCGGTCGATCCGTGGAAGGCCTGCTGGAAGACGTACCAGGGCGCGTGCGTCGCCTCCGCGGTGAGGAGGGTGTCGGTGACGTGGCCCTGGACCATCACGAGGGCCATCAGCCCCCGGAAGACGTCGATGTAGACCTCCCGGCGCGGGCTCGAGGGAGACTGCGGCGCCGCCCCGGACATGGCGCCTAGACCCAGCTCGGGAACCAGGTCCACAGCCCGCCCGCGCCGGGGAAGCGGAAGCCCCACAGGGACAGGGGCACCGGCAGCCCGACGAGGAACGGCAGGAAGAGCAGGAACAGCGCGGCGGCGAGCGACACGTAGCCGCGGGGGAGGAGGGGGCGCCGGCCGTCCCACGCGCGGTCGAGGAGGATCCCGAGCGACAGGCAGGCGTACGGGATCGCCTCGAACAGGTAGTGGCTGAAGTTGAGCGTGCGCGGGGAGAGCCCCCACGGGAGGTACAGGAAGAAGAACCCCGCGCCGGCGAGGACGCGACGGGGGTCGCGCCAGCGCACGCCCGTCGCCGCCGCCCAGGCCGCCGCCGGGACCGACGCCCACCAGATCGCGGGGTTGCCGAGGGCCACGATGCCCCGCACCCAGCCCTCGCCCGACCACCAGAAGTACCAGGTCGGACGGTAGAGCCAGGGCCAGGTCCACCAGGGGCTGTAGTAGGTGTGCCCCGCGCTGAGGTTCGCGTGGTAGCCCCAGATGTCGCGCTGCATGAGGACGGCCTCTTTCACCCGTCCCGCCCAGCCCGAGAGCCCCTGCGGGTGCGCCTGCTGCATCCACGGGACGTAGCTGAGGAGGTACACGGCGGCGGGGACCGCGGCGAAGGCGAAGCCGGCGAGGACGAGCTCGCGCGGCGCGAAGGCGCGCGCGCGCCGGCGGGCGAGGAAGACGAGGCCGAGGAAGCCCCACGCCCACAGGCTCGTCCACCGCGTGCTGAGCGCGAGGCCGAGGGCGAGCCCGAGCCCAGCCATCCGCCCGAGCGAGAGCCGGCGCTCGTCCGTCGCCCGCAGCAGCGCGAGCGCCGAGAGCAGCTGGAAGAGCACCGCGAAGACGTTGGTCATCGCCACGCGGCTCTGCACGAGGTAGACGCCGTCGAGCAGGAGCAGGAGCGTCGCGAGGAGCGCGGCCCGCTCGGTGGCGAGGACGCGGCGGGCGAGGAGGAAGAAGACCCCGGCGAGGAGCGTGCCGGCGAGGGCGGGCACGAGCCGCCACGCCCACGGCTCGTATCCGAAGAGGGCGACCCCGACCGCGATCAGCAGCTTCGCGGTCGGCGGGTGGACCCACTCGGTGGGGGGCTCCCCCCTCAGGTACTGCAGCGCCGTCTTCGCGTGGTAGATCTCGTCGAAGTACTCCTCCGCCGGGAAGCCGAGGCCGGGGAGGCGGAACAGCGCGGCGGCGAGGAAGATCCCCGCGAGGAGGAGCCGGGTGCGACGGGGCTCGGGGGGGAGCCGCTCGAGGAGGCGGTCGAGCACGGGCCTCAGCGGCCGGCCACGATGTCCTCGACGCCCGGGGCGCCGATCCGCCGCTCGACCGCGGCCTCGCCGAGCTTCGCCCAGCTCGACGAGCCGATCCGGACGTAGATCTCGACCCGCGGGTCGACGAACCCCGGCGAGCGGAGCAGCTCCTCCGCCTCGGCCGCGGCGTGGTAGCGGCCCGCCGAGCGCACGGTGACCACGGCCTCCCGGCCCGGCTCGAGCGGCCGCTGCCACGTGCTCACCTGCTCCTGGATCGACCCCCAGGTCTCGTCCTGGCCGGGGGCGGGGAAGCGGGCGCGGGCCTGGACCGAGCCGAGGGTCTCTCGGCCCACGTTCTTCAGGCGAAAGCGCACCGCGGGCGCGATGAAGTTCTCACCCTGCTGCGGCGAGTCCACGATCCAGTAGGTCTCGATGCCGCTCACGGCGAGCTCCCGGGCGGGGTCGTGGCCCTGGCAGGCCGGGAGGGTGAGGAGAAGGCTCGCGGCGAGCGTGGCGCCGCGCGGGACAGGCATGACGCGCATTCTACCGCGGCGCGGGCGGGCTGAGCGGGAGGGCGAGGCGGAAGCGGGCGCCCCGTCCGGGCGAGCTGTCGACGAGCTCCACCCGCCCGCCGTGGTCCTCCACGAAGCGCCGGGCGACCGCGAGGCCGAGCCCCGTGCCCTGCTTCTTCCCGAGGGTGACGAAGGGCTCGAAGACCCGGTCCCGGATCTCGGGGGGGACGCCCGGCCCCTCGTCCTCGAGCTCGATCACGAGGTGCTCCGGGGGCCCGTCCGCCCCGGGCAGGGCCTCGACCCGGGCGGCGAAGGCGAGCCGGCCCCGGCCCCCCATCGCGTCGCGGGCGTTCGCGGCCACGTTGATCACCGCCCGGCGGACCTTGTCGACGTCGAGGGCGGCCCGGCGGCCCGCCGGGACGTCGAATTCGCGCTCCACCGAGAGCCCCGGCAGGTCGGCTTCGATGCTCGCCGCGAGGTCGGCGAGGAGCAGCGAGAGGGGCACCGCACGCAGGGCGAGCCGCTCCGCCCCCCGCGCGAAGTCGAGCGTCTCCCCGGTCATGCGCTCCAGCCGGTCGACCGCCTCGACGATCGCCCGCGCCCGCGCGGCCGTCTCCTCCGGGGGCAGGTTGCCTTCGAGGAGCGTCTCCGCCCAGCCCCGGATGAGCGTCATCGGCCCGCGCAGGTCGTGGACGAGCATCCCGGCCATCGTCCCGAGTGCGGCTAGCCGCTCGGAGGCGATGAGCTCTCTCTGGTAGAAGTGGTTCTCGACGGCGAGGGCGGCGCGCGCGGCGACGAGCGACACGAGGCGGGCCTCGGCCTCGGACACGGGCCGGTCGCGGCCGCCCGCCGGCCGCAGGACCAGCATCCCGGCGAGCCCGCTGCGGGCGAGCAGGGGCACCAGCATGCCTTCTTCCGCCCCGGGTGCGGTCTCGAGGAGCTGGCCGTCCGAGAGCAGCCAGCGCGTCTTCGGCCCGCCGGCGCCCGCGACCTCGGGGGCGAACGTGCGCAGGCGCCCGCCCTCGGCGAGGGCGAGGCCCTCGAAGCTCTCGAGCCGGCGGTCCCACAGGAGCAGCGTCGCCTGCTTCGCGCCGAGGGCTCGCGGGAGGTCCTCGGTGAGCAGCCGGGTCAGGGAGGGCAGGTCGGGGGCCTCGAGGACCCTCTCGGCGATGTGGCCGAGGGCCGAGCGGCGCCGGGAGCGGAGAGCGAACACGCGCATCGCGGGAGGTTTGACACCCCGAAAGAGCCGTCGCTATGATACTTGGACCGGTCTCGGGACGAGGCGATTGCGCAGCGTCCCGCGGGGCGAGCGCCCTCGACGGCCTCCCGTGCCCCACCGGACTCCGGCCCGCGGGCCAGAACACGGAGAAGCGATCGGATGATCGAGGTCGACAACCTCACCAAGAGGTACGGCCGCGCGACGGCGGTGGACGGGGTCTCGTTCCGGGTCGAGCGTGGCGAGATCCTCGGCTTCCTGGGCCCGAACGGGGCGGGGAAGACGACGACCATGCGCATCCTCACCTGCTACCTGCCCCCGACGGAGGGCACGGCGCGGGTGGCGGGCCACGACGTCTTCGCGCAGCCCATGGAGGTCAAGAAGCGGGTCGGCTACCTGCCCGAGACGCCCCCGCTCTACCCCGACATGAGCGTGCGGGACTACCTGGAGTTCTGCGCGCGCATCAAGGGTGTCCCGGGGAGCGAGCGGCGGACGCGCGTCGCCGACGCGATCGAGAAGTGCCGGGTGGGTGACGTGCAGGGCAAGCTGATCGCCAAGCTCTCGAAGGGCTACCGCCAGCGGGTGGGCCTCGCCCAGGCGATCCTCCACAACCCCGACGTCCTCATCCTCGACGAGCCCACCGCGGGGCTCGACCCCAAGCAGATCATCGAGACCCGCGAGCTCATCCGCTCGCTCGCCGGCAGCCACACCGTCGTCCTCTCCACCCACATCCTGCCCGAGGTCTCGATGACCTGCGGGCGGGTCGTGATCATCAACAAGGGCCGGGTGGTGGCGGAGGACACCCCGGAGAACCTGACCCGCCGCCTCAAGGGCGCGGGCACCATCCGCGTCGAGGCCCGGGGCGACGCCGCCGCCGTCCTCGAGGCGCTGAAGGCGGTCCCCGGCGTCCTCGCCGCGCACCCGCGCGGCGGCCACGACGGCGCGGTCGTCGTGGACGTGGAGGCCGAGGCGGGCCGGGACGTGCGGGCCGAGATCGCCTGGGCGGTGGTCACGAGGGGCCACGGCCTTCTCGGCCTGCAGCAGATGGGCATGAGCCTGGAGGAGATCTTCCTCCACCTCACCACCACCGACGCCGCCGCCGAGCCGGCGAGCGCCGCCTGAGGCGAAGGAGAGACAGGAACGTGACCGCGCTTCGCAACGTCGCCGCGATCGTCGGCAAGGAGTGGCGCCACTACTTCGGCAGCCCCATCGCCTGGGTGGCGCTGTTCGTGTGGACGATGCTCTTCGGCATCTTCTTCTACTTCGCCCTCTCCTACTTCCTCGAGGCGTCCATGCGCGTGGCGCAGCAGGGGATGGAGTTCGGGGGGGGGATGAAGCTGTCCCTCAACGAGGTCATGATCCGGCCGCTCTTCCACAACATGGCGGTCGTGGCCCTCTTCATCGCCCCGATGCTGACCATGAGGCTCTTCGCCGAGGAGAAGCGGCAGGGCACGATCGAGCTGCTCGCGACCTCCCCGGTGAGCGACCTGCAGGTGGTCCTCGGGAAGTTCCTCGCCGCGGCCGCGCTGTACGCCCTCATGATCCTCGCCGGGCTCGTCAACGTGGCCCTCATGTGGGCGTACGCCTCGAGCCCGCCGGAGTGGAAGCCGATCCTCACCGGGGCGCTCGGCCTCTTCCTCCTCGGCTCGTGCTTCCTCGCCATGGGCACCTTCGTCTCGACGCTCACGAGGAACCAGATCGTGGCCGGGATCCTCTCCTTCTGCCTCTTCCTCGGGATGTGGACGCTCGGCTGGGCGGAGGACCCCATGGGCGGGACGGTCTCGAAGGTGGTCGCCTACCTCGGGGTCACCACCCACCTCGAGGACCTCGTGAAGGGCGTGGTGGACCTCAAGGACGTGGTCTTCTACCTCAGCGTGATCACCTTCGGCCTCTTCCTGGCCCACCAGTCGGTCGAGAGCCAGCGGTGGAGGGCGTGAGAGCCATGAAGAGACTCGTCGACCTCCTCTCCCCGCTCGGCTTCCTCGTCGCGATCGCCGCCCTCGCCTGGACGCGCTTCACCCCCATGGGCAAGCCCCTGCCGGGCGGCCTGCGGCCCTGGCTCGTCGGCGCGCTCGCCCTCGTGCTCCTGCACGTCGTCCTGCGCTGGGAGGACGTGGTCCGCGGGCTCGGCCGCCGCCAGCTCAAGTACGGGACGAACACCTTCGTGCTCGTCGTCGCGGTCCTCGGCATCCTCGGCTTCGCGAACTACTTCACGAGCCGCTGGACGAAGCGCTTCGACCTCACCAAGGGCCAGCGCTACAGCCTCTCCGACCAGACCCGCAAGGTGCTCGCCTCTCTCCCGGAGGAGGTCAAGATCACCTACTTCCAGCGCCAGCGCGACATGGCGCGCGGGCAGGACCGCCTCAAGGAGTACCAGGCGCTGTCCCCGAAGCTCAGGGTCGAGTTCGTGGACCCCGTCCAGAGCCCGGCCAAGGCGCGGGCCTACGACGTGCGCTCCCCCTGGCCCGTGCTCGTGGTCGAGCGGGGCGACAAGCGCGAGAGGCTCTCGAACGACGGCGAGCAGGAGATCACGAACGCGCTCATCAAGGTCACGCGAGAGGGGCGAAAGACGGTGTGCCTCCTCGAGGGCCAGGGCGAGAGGAGCGGCGAGGAGACGGGAGAGCGCGGCTTCTCGGGCGTCAAGAGCGCCCTCACCAAGAGCCTCTACGACGTGAAGAACGTCCTCCTCCTGCGCGAGAAGACCGTCCCCGGCGACTGCACGGTGCTCCTCGTCGGCGGCCCGGAGAAGGACCTGCTTCCCGAGACGACGGGGGCGATCCGCGACTTCGTGAAGAAGGGCGGCAAGGCCTTCGTGATGGTCGAGCCCGAGCTCAAGGAGCCCTACCCGAACCTCGTCGCACTGCTCAAGGACTGGAACATCGAGGCCGGCAGCGACATCGTGGTGGACGTGTCGGGGATGGGCCAGCTCTTCGGCATCTCGGAGCTCGCCCCGATGGCCATGGACTACCCGTGGCACCCGATCACGAAGGACTTCCGCCTGCCCACGGTGTTCGGCGGGGCGCGCAGCGTCCAGGCGGGCCAGGGGACGGTCGAGGGCGTCTCCGCACAGGACCTCGTGAAGACCTCGGCCCAGTCGTGGGCGGAGACGGACCTCGCGATGAAGGGTCCCATCAAGTTCGACGAGGGCAAGGACCGGATGGGGCCGATCTCCCTCGCCGCGGTGGCGACCGTGAAGGGCCCCGCCCCCGCGCCGACGCCCACCCCGTCTCCCGCGCCGTCTCCCGCGCCCGAGGAGCCGAAGGCCCCCGAGGGCCGCGTCGTCGCGGTGGGCGACGCCGACTTCGCCTCGAACGCGCTCCTCGGCTTCCAGGGCAACCAGGACTTCTTCCTCAACGCGGTGGCGTGGCTCGCGGAGGACGCCGACCTCATCTCGATCCGCCCGAAGGAGCCGGAGAACCAGGCGCTCTTCCTGAGCCGCCAGGTCCAGCAGAACGTGGCGTGGTTCGCGCTCGTGATCCTGCCCGGCCTCTTCGTGGTCCTCGGCGTGGCGAGCTGGTGGCGGAGGCGGTAGGCCGATGAAGGAGTTCTGGAAGACCGGGGCCGCGATCCTCGTCCTCGGCGGGCTCGTCTCGTTCTGGTGGTTCTTCGAGCGCAAGCGCGAGCCGAAGCCGGAGGGCGAGCGCGAGAAGGTGACGGTGCTCGCCGTCGACAAGGCGAAGGCGAGGGAGATCTCGCTCGCCCCGGCCGGACAAGAGCCGGTCCGCCTCGTGAAGGACGGCGACGCCTGGAGGGTCGCCGCCCCGTTCGCCGCTCCCGCCGACGGCTCGGCCGTGGAGTCGCTGCTCACGAGCCTCGAGCGTCTCGAGGCCGACGAGGTGGTGGTCGAGCAGGCGGCCGACCCCGCCGAGTTCGGGCTCGACCGGCCGAGCCGCACCGTGAGCGCGACGGTCGAGGGCGCGGCCGCGCCCCTCGTCGTCGAGTTCGGCGCCAGGTCCCCCGACGGGTCGAGCGTCTACGCCCGCTCCGCCGGGTCTCCGAGGGTCTTCCTCGTGCCGAGCTGGGTCGAGGGCACCTTCGACAAGAAGCCGTTCGACCTGCGCGACCGGGACATCCTCAAGGTCAAGCGCGACGACGTGCGCTCGCTCGAGGTCACCGGCCCCGAAGGCGGCTATGCCCTCGCCCGCACCGACGAGGGGGAGTGGGCGTTCACGAAGCCGCTCGCCACCCGCGCCGGCCGCTGGTCGGTGGACGGCCTCCTCGGCACCATCGAGAACCTGCGCATGGAGTCGGTGGCGGCGGAGGCGCCTGCGGACGTGAAGGCGTACGGCCTCGACACGCCGGCCCGCACGGTGAGCCTCGTGCTCAAGGACGGCTCCACGCGCGCGCTCGAGATCGGCGCGGCGGCCCCTGACCCCACCGCGACGCCTTCGCCGTCGCCCTCTCCGGCGAAGAAGGGCGAGAAGCCGGAGCCGCCGAAGCCGACGAAGTACTACGCGCGGCAGGCGGGCCGCGGCCTCGTGGCCGTCGTCCCGGCCACCCTCGCCGACGACCTCGCCAAGGGCATGGGCGAGCTGCGGGCGAAGCGCCTCCTCGAGGTCGCCACGTACGAGACCGAGGGCTTCGAGGTCGTCGCGGGAGGGGTGAAGAAGACCTACGCCAAGAGCACGACCAAGGACAAGGACGGCTTCGACAAGACCCAGTGGAAGCGCACCGCCCCCGACGCCAAGGAGCTCGAGACCACGAAGGTCGAGGACGCCCTGTTCAAGATGGGCGGGGTCGAGGTCTCCGAGTTCGTGGACGCGCCGCAGGCGAGCTCGGCCTACGGCCTCGACGCGCCCGTTCTCAAGGTCACGGTGAAGGCCAAGAGCGAGAGCGTCGTCGAGCTCGGGAAGAAGGACGGGGCCTTTTACGCCCGCCGCAGCAACGACGCGGCGGTCCTCAAGCTCGACCCGGCGAAGGCCGAGGAGCTCGTGAAGGCGTTCTCCGAGCTGTAGGCGACGGCCATCCCGGGGGGGTCAGGGGGTGGGAGCGGCCACCGGGGCCTCGGCCTTCAACTCTCGGGCCTTCTTGATCACGACCCCGACCTGGGGAACGTTCTCGTGCGGCCCGCGGCTCGTGGTGGGGACCATCGCGATCCGGTCCACCACGTCCATGCCCTCGACGACCCGGCCGAAGACGGCGTAGCCCGCCCCGGAGATCCCGAAGTCGAGGCGGTGGTTGTCCCGCAGGTTGACGAAGAACTGGCTGGTCGCGCTGTGGGGGTCGTTCGTGCGGGCCATGGCCACCGCGCCCCGGGAGTTGCGCAGGCCGTTGCGCGCCTCGTTGCGGATGGCGGGCCGCGTCGGCTTCTCCTCGAGCTCGGGCGTGAAGCCGCCGCCCTGGATCATGAAGCCGGGGATGACGCGGTGGAACACCGTGCCGTCGTAGTGCCCGGAGCGCACGTAGCCGAGGAAGTTCTCGACGGTGACCGGCGCCTTCTCCGGGTCGAGGGCGATCGTGATCGTGCCCAGGCTCGTCCGGCCCTGGGCCACCTCGAGGGCGACGAGCGGCCCGGAGGGAGCCGTCTCCGGGGCGGTCTCGGAGGCTGTCGGGGCCGACGGGGCCGCGGGGGCGGCGGCGGCCTGGGCGAGGGCGAGGACGCAGGCGAGAAGGGACATGGGGACGGGTCTCCGGCCCGATTCTAGCAGGTGGGATCAGGGGCGTTGCGCGAGCGGGGAGGGGGCCATAGAATGCCCGCAACCGCATGGTGCTCTTCAACTACTCGACCAAGGAGCTGACGGCCAAGGTGGTCTACTACGGCCCGGGCCTGTGCGGGAAGACCACCAACCTCCAGTGGGTCCACGAGAAGCTGCCCATCAAGAACAAGGGCAAGATGCTCTCGCTGGCCACCGAGACGGACCGGACCCTGTTCTTCGACTTCCTGCCGATCGAGATCGGCACCATCCGGGGGATGAAGACGCGGATCCAGCTCTACACCGTCCCCGGCCAGGTCTTCTACAACGCCACCCGCCGGATGGTGCTGAAGGGCGCCGACGCCGTCTGCTTCGTCTGCGACTCGCAGGAGGCGATGCTCGACGCCAACCTCGAGAGCTTCGAGAACATGCGGCAGAACCTGGAAGCGAACGAGATCGACCCGGACGAGATCCCGGTCGTGCTCCAGTACAACAAGCGCGACCTGCCGAACGCGCTGCCGATCGAGATCCTCAACGAGCGGATGAACCCCCGCAACTACCCCTTCTACGAGGCGATCGCGGTCAAGGGGATCGGGGTCGAGGACACGCTCAAGGCCGTCACGAAGCTGGTCTTCAAGTCGCTCTCGGTGAAGTACGGCGAGGGTGCCCCCGCCGCCTCTGCGCCGGGCCGGGCCCCCGGGCCCCCGCGGTCGATGCCCGCGCCCTCCTCGCTCACCCCGGCTCCCCCCGTGCCGCTGACCACGGAGGACCTCCTCGGCGAGCTCGACCTCGGGGGGCCGGAGCCCCCCGCCTCCGTCCCCGAGATGCCCTCGATCGAGCTCGACGAGAACACGCCGGTCGGGTCCACCTTCGCCCCCTCCGTGCCGGCCGTCTCGCGCCCCCCGACGCCCCGGCCCGCCCCGGTCCCGACGCCGGTGCCCGCCCCGGTCCCGACGCCCGCGTTCGAGCCCACGCGCCCCCCGGTCGCGAAGCACCGTCCGCAGAACACGCTCGTGTCGAACCGGGACGAGTCCGACGAGCTGCGGCGGCACATCCGCACCCCCGGGATTCCCGCGGTCGAGGAGGAGATGGAGCTCGAGGCGATCGACGAGCTCGACCACCCCACGCAGGCGAAGATCGTCCCCGGAGCTCGCCAGGACACGAGGGCCCCGGAGCCCGTCTTCGAGCCCGAGGCGCCCTCCGCCACCGAGGTCGAGGTGCCGATCGACATCGAGGTGGCGCCCGGCACGACGCGCATCAGCCTCAACATCAAGCTGATGCTGAGCCTGCGGCGGCGATAGGCCCCGCTTCCGGCTACTCCGCCGGCGCCGCGAACGTCGAGGCCCGCTGCACGTCCTCGTAGCGGACCTTCGACACGTCGAAGCCCTCGATCGCCGCGAGGAGCCTCGCGAACGTCTGGTCGAAGGACGGCACGGTCTTGCGGGCGCGGGTGAGCGGGCTCGTGCGGGCCAGCACGTAGTTCTTCACGTACGGGTGGTGGATGCCCCGCTTCTTCAGGGCGGCGACCGCCTTCGCGAGCGCGTCGTCCGCGGCCCTCACCTTCGCCGCGCGCTCCTGCCGCTCCCCGAGCGAGTCGGCGAGCCTCCCCTTCAGGAAGCGGTCGACGCGCCTCAGGATCGGGGCGAACGCGCCCCCCGCGAAGCGCTTGTTCTCCTCGTAGAGGAGCCCCAGGGTGACGAAGTGGGGGGCCTCGAACTGGAACGCCCAGTCCTCCTCGCTCGTCCGCGGCTGCTCCTCGGCGAGGCCGCGGTACATGCGGACGACCTCGAGGGACTTCTCCTTGAGGTTGTGGGCCTTTTCGGTGTTGAGGGCGAGGATCTGGAAGGCCACGTCCGCCTCGGGGACGAGGATGGCGGGAACGAGCTTCGCCTTGAGCTTCTCGAGCGCGGTTCGCCGGTGGTGGCCGTTCGGCGTCCAGTAGACGCCCGGCCGCGGCGACACCACGACGATCGGGTCGACGAAGCGGCCGACCTTCCTCACCACCTCGGTGAGCCGCTTCGCGTGGGCGGGGGAGAGGTCGCGCTGGTAGGGCGTGGGCGCGACCGCCTCGAGGGGCAGGAGGCAGAAGGCCTGCCAGTTCCCGCCCACCGGCTCGCGGTAGACGGCGAGGACGTGGCCGCCGTCACGGTCCACCTGCTCGAGGAGAGGGGCGAGGGCCCGGGGGAGCGGCTCGCCGTCGGGGTGCTGGCCGGGAGGCTTCATGCCGCGGAGGCTACTACAATCGTTCTCCTGATGGTCCCCCGCCGCGTCGGTTTCGCCGTGCTCGCCGTGCTCGCGGCCCTCGCCGCCGCGCCGCCCCTCCGGCCCCTCGACCTCGAACGGGGCGCGAGCGGCCTCCAGCTGGCGCTGCGCCGCGTCGGCGTCGCGGGGCGCGTCCTGTACGTGACCGCCCACCCCGACGACGAGATGAACGGCGTCCTCGTGCGCCTCTCCCGAGGCCTCGGGCTGCGCACGGCGCTGCTGAGCCTCACGCGGGGCGAGGGCGGGCAGAACGCGATCGGACCGGAGCTGTTCGATGCCCTCGGCGTGCTGCGCACGGGGGAGCTCGACGCGGTGCACCGCTACGACGGGGCGGAGCAGTACTTCGGTCGCGCGTACGAGTTCGGCTTCTCGTTCAGCGTCGAGGAGACCTTCGCGCGGTGGGGACACGAGGAGACGCTCGGGGACGTCGTGCGCGTGCTGCGCGCGTTCCGGCCCGACGTCGTCCTCACCCTCCCCCTCGAGGGCGAGGGGGGCGGGCAGCACCACCAGGCGGCCGCCCGCCTCGCTCTGGAGGCCTTCCGCGCGGCGGCCGACCCCGCGCGCTTCCCGGAGCAGCTCGCGGCCGGCCTGCGCCCCTGGCAGGCGCGCCGGATCTACCAGGGCGGGGTCGGGGGCTACGGGACCGTGCCGGGGACCCCTGTCCGGGTGCCGACCGGCGTCTTCGACCCGGCGCTCGGCGAGACGTGGCAGCAGCTCGGCAGCCGGGCGCGGGCGATGCACCGCTGCCAGGGCACCGGGCAGCTCGTGGCCGACCCGGGGCCGGCGGAGGGCGTCTTCTCGCTCCTCGACTCCGAGCCCGCCGCGGCCTCCGCCGGGGGGGACCTCCTCACGGGGATCGACGTGTCGCTGCGGGGGATATCTCGGTTCGCGCCAGGGCTCGCCGCCGACCTCGAGGCCCTCCAGGCCCGGGCCGACGCCGCCCGGGCGGCCTTCCGTGCCGACGACCTCCCCGCCGCCGCCCCGGCCCTCGCGGAGACGCTTCGCGCCGTGCGTGGCCTCGCGGACGGGCTCGGGGGCCGCGTGGCCGACCCCGCCTCACGGGCCGAGGTGGAGGAGCGCCTGCGGGACGAGGAGGCGGACGTCGAGCGCGCGCTCGCGCGGGCCCTCGGTCTCGCCCTCGACGCGCGGGCCGACGACGGCCTCGTCACCCCCGGGCAGGAGGTGGGGGTCTCACTCGTGCTCGCGAGCGGGGCGGGCCTGGCCGTCGACGTCCTGGCCTTCGAGGTCGAGGCCCCGGCCGGCTGGACGGTCGCCCCGCGCCACGCGCAGACGGGCCCGCTCCCGGCCGGCGACGTGCGTCGCGCGGGCTTCGCGGTGACGGTGGCCGCGGACGCGCGACCCTCCCAGCCCTACTGGCGGCGGGAGCCGGACCGCGACCGGCACCACCTCCTCGTCCCCGCGGACGAGTCGCGGCCGTGGAGCCCCCCCGTCCTCCTCGCACGGGCCCGCGTGCGCGCGGCGGGCGTCGCGACGACGCTCGCCGCGCCGGTGGCGTGGCGCTACGAGGGCCCGTTCGTCGGGGGCGAGCGCCGGCACGAGGTGCAGGTCGTGCCCGCGCTCTCGCTGCGCACGTCCCCCGAGATCGCCCCCGTGCCGCTCGCGCTCCCGCGGCGCCCCCTCGAGGTGCGGGTGTTCGCGCGCAGCCTCGCGCGGGGCGCGGGAGCGGCGGAGGTGCGGCTCGACGCTCCTGCGGGCTGGACGGTCGACCCGCCGTCCGCGCACCTCGTCTTCGCCCACGAAGGCGAGGAGGCCGCGGCCCGCTTCCGGGTGACGCCGCCCGCCTCCCTCGAGCCGGGGACCCTCGCCCTGCGGGCGGTGGCCGTGCGGGACGCTCGCGAGCACCGCGACGGCGTCCAGGCCGTCGAGTACGACCACGTGGAGCGCCGCCAGCTGCTGCGTCCCGCCGAGACGCGCGTCCTCGTCCTCGACCTGCGCACGTCCCCCGAGGCGTCCGTGGGCTACGTCATGGGCCCGGGCGACGCGCTCGCCGACGCGATCCGGCAGATGGGCGTCCCCGTGACGCTGCTGAGCGCCGAGGACCTCCTCTTCGGAGACCTCGGGCGGTTCACCACGATCGTGACCGGCATCCGGGCGTACGAGACGCGGGCCGACCTGCGCGCGTCGCACGGCCGGCTCCTGCGATGGGTCGAGGCGGGCGGGCACCTCGTCGTGCAGTACAACCGGGACGCCTTCAACCGCCTCGCTCCCGGGGCGCCCGCGCCGGCGCCGGGCGCGCCGAGCCCCTACGTCCCGCTGCCGGCCGTGGTCACTCCCGCGCGGGTCAGCGACGAGACCGCGCCCGTCCGGGCGTTGGTCGGCGGCCACCGGCTCCTGTCGCAGCCCAACCGCATCGGCCCCGCCGACTGGGAGGGCTGGGTGCAGGAGCGCGGCCTCCAGCTCCTCGCCCCGCGGGATCCCGGCTACGTCGACCTGCTGGCCGCGACCGACCCGTTCCCGTTCAACCCCGGCGAGAAGAAGGGATTCCTCGTCGAGGCGAAGGTGGGCCAGGGCACGTGGACCTACGTGGGCCTCGCCCTCTTCCGGCAGGTCCCCGCCGGCGTCCCCGGCGGCTGGCGGCTCCTCGCCAACCTCGTCAGCCGCCCGAGGGGTCAGATCTTGAATTGACGCATTCCGTCGCCCGGATTGCTCTCAGGGCGTGTCGCGCCCGGCGGACCTCGAGTGGAGCCACACGTGGGGCAGGGTGAGGGCGAGCAGCGCCTGGAAGACGATCCGGACCCCGCTTTCGAGGGGAGGCCCCGGGAGGGCCAGCCAGGTCGCGGCCCCAGCGACGACCACGCCGAGCGAGAGCGGCAGGCCGAGGACGAAGCGCCTGCCGGCCTCGTGCCAGGACCGGGCCGGGCCCGGCAACCGCAGATCGAGGGTGTGGCGGACCGCGTGGACCGCGCAGAAGTACACGAGGAAGGACGCGAGCGGGGAGAGGACGAGGAACAGGGTGAGGAGGAGCGCGATCTCGGCGGCGGAGCGCAGGGGGGCGACGCGGCGCTCGCGAAGCGCCCGGCCGGCTTCGACGAGGGCGAGGAGCACCGCCGCCGGAACGAGGGCGAGCCCGGCACGGCCGAGCGCCTGTCCCAGCGGCGACGGGGTGCCGGGGGGCAGTCCCTCGACCGCGCCGAGCAGGAGCGCCGCCGCCTGGGGATGGGCGAGGGCGGGAGCGACGAGCGGCAGGGAGCCCCGCACCACGATCTCTGCCCGTCGCCCCCCGCGCGACGGACCGCCGCTCCCGTCCTCGAGGCCGAAGTGCAGGGCGGAGAGGGCGAGCAGGGCGCAGAGGGTGAGCCGGGGCGCCAAGGCGAAGGCCAGCAGGGCGCCGGCGGCGAGGCCGGCATACGCCAGGGTCGAGGCCAGGCGTCCGTCGCGCGGGCCACGGCGAAGTACCTCGAGGTCGAGGGCGCCGTGGGGAAGACCGAGAAGCACGATCAGGCTCAGGATGAGGAAGGCTTGCTCCCCCGCGCCCGGCAGCAGCAAGCTCCCCGTGATCGCGACGGGAAGAACGAAGAGGAGCGCTTGCTGGTGCTGCGTCTGCACATCCACCTGTCCTCGGCACGTCCCAAGCGCGCTCCTCGAGTGACTGATGCGGGGTATGGGCGCCACACAAGAACCCATGGACCGAGAGGGGCGGGCGGATCGAGGACCCGCCCGCCCCAGAGGGACCGTCAGACGGTGGCGAGCGGGGCCGGCGCGGGGGCGAAGTGCTCCGCGGCCGACTTCGCGCGCGCGATCCCGAAGACGTACAGGCCGAGACCCACCTTGGCGACGAGGTCGGCGATCGTGTAGCCGACCTGGAGCGCCACCTCGGCGGTCGCCCCTCCCAGACCCAGGTCGGGCGCGAGGAACGCGATCGGGTAGAAGCTCCAGGAGAGCAGGATCAAGAGCCGGGCCCGGGCCACGAGGTCCTTGACCGCGTCGGGCTGCCGGTCGATCGAGCGGGAGAGCTGCGACCAGAGCACGTACATGATGTAGAGGAACGGGAGCATGCTGAGCGACCACCAGAGCAGGCGGGTCGGTGTGGCGTCCGCCACCTCCCCGGGGTAGCCGAGCCCGATCATGAGCGTGGCCGCCACGACCAGCTTCGTGAGGAGGGGGCGGGCCACCGCGGCCGCGAGGGCGAGGACGGCGACCAGCTCGACGAGAAGCAGCGGAACCGTGAGGAGCCAGTCGGCGTAGCGGTACGCGTCATTGAAGGGGAGGCCGGTGGGGGCGTACGCGCCTCCCTGGAGGGCGTAGGCGGCCTTCCAGCTCTCGTAGATGCGGAAGTAGTGGTAGCAGGCGATCGCCGTCACCAGTCCGGAGACGGTGAGAGCGGTCCGGTACTGGGGGGCGACCTGGGCTCGCGACAGGAAGAAGAACAGGGTCGCCGCTCCCATCCCGGCAACGGTCAGGGAGAGCAGGTTCGCCACCAGCCCAAACTGTCCGGGGTTCAGGGTTTCCATCGAGTGAGACTCCTTGTGGGGCAAGCGCATCGAGCGCCGTCACTCTTGAAGACGCCCCGGCCGAGTCTATGTTTTGTAAAACTTTTGAATAGCCCAGGAGACGAGGGGTCAGATCTTGAAATAGCGCATCCGGGCGGCGGAATGCGTCAATTCAAGATCTGACCCCCTTCGTAGAGCACGCGGCCGTCGAGGACCGTCATCTCCACGCGGGTGTGCAGCAGCCGCTCGTCGGGCACCGACAGGATGTCCTGGGAGAGGACGACGAGGTCGGCGAGCTTCCCGACCTCGATCGAGCCCTTCTCGCGCTCGGCGAAGCTGCCGTAGGCGGCGTCGAGCGTCATCGTCCGCAGGGCCTCGCTCCGGGTGAGCCTCTGGTCGGGGTCGAAGCCGCCCGGCGGCCTGCCGCTCGCGTCCTGCCGCGTCACGGTCGCGTGGAAGTTCTGGATCGGCGAGAGGTCTTCCACCGGCGCGTCGGTGCCGTTGAGGACCCGCGCGCCCGCGTCGAGGAGCTTGCGCCACGCATAGGCGCCCTCCCTCACGCGGTCCTCGCCCAGGCGGAGGGGGGCCCAGGGGCGGTCCGAGGGGCAGTGGATCCCCTGCACGGCGGCGAGGACGCCGAGCCGCCCGAAGCGCGGGAGGTCGGCCGCGTCGAGGATCTGTGCGTGCTCGATCCGCAGCCGCGGGTCCTTCGCCTCGGGGCGCTCGGCCATCGCCTTCTCGTAGGCGTCGAGGACGATCCGGTTCGCCCGGTCGCCGATCGCGTGGGTCCCCACCTGGAAGCCGCGGGCGAGGGCGAAGCGCACGGCCTCGAGGATGGCGTCCGGGGGGGTGACGAGGAGGCCGGAGTGGCCCGGGTCGTCCGCGTACGGCTCGAGCAGCGCCGCCCCGCGCGAGCCGAGAGCGCCGTCCGCGTAGAGCTTGACCGCGCGCACGGCCAGGAAGCCGTTTCCCGGATCGGGCCTTTCGAGCTCACGCATCGTCGGCAGGCCCGCCGCCATCACGTACAGCCGCGTCCGCAGCCTCCCCGCCGCGGCCGCCGCGCGGTACAGCGCGATCACGTCCGCGCCCGCGCCCGCGTCGGTGAGGCTGGTGACCCCCTTCGAGAGGCACTCGTCCATCGCCAGCTCGAGCGCCCGCCGGAGCTCCTCCGCGGACCGCTCGGGGGCCGCCACCAGGCGCTCCGCGTTGTCCACGAAGACGCCGGAGGCCTCGCCGGCGGCGTCGCGAAGGATCTCGCCGCCCTCGGGCGGCGCCGTCGTCCGCGTGATCCCCCGCAGCGCCATCGCGCGGGCGTTGGCGAGCACGGCGTGCCCGTCCGCCCGCTCGAGCACGACGGGGTTGTCCGGGGAGACGGCGGTGAGGGCGTGGTGGGTGGGAAAGCCGCGCACCGCGCCCGGCGCCGGCGCGTCCCACTTGCCCTCGTGCCAGCCGCGGCCGCGCACCCACTCCCCGGGCCGCCGGGTGCGGACCGCCGCCGCCACGCGCTCGACCACCTCCGGCCAGCTCCTCGTCCCCGTGAGGTCCACGTCGAGCCGGGCGAACCCGATGCCCAGCATGTGGGCGTGCGAGTCGTCGAAGCCGGGGACGACGGTCCGGCCCGCGAGGTCGACGACGCGGGTTTTCGGCCCGACGAAAGCCCTCGCCTCCGAGGCGGAGCCCACCGCCACGATGCGGTTGCTGCGCACCGCCACCGCCTCCGCCCGCGGCCGCTTCACGTCGACGGTGTGGACGACGCCGTTCGTCAGGACGAGGTCGGCCGGGTCGGCCGCCCGCGCGCGGGGCGCGAGGGCGAGCAGGACCGCCGCGGCGAGGGTGGGGGAGATGCGGGTCATCGTCGACTCTCCTTGGGGAGAGGCCGCGAGTATATCC
>CAZLRF010000030.1:0-51909 GCA_964561785.1 uncultured Acidobacteriota bacterium
CCTTATACGGTTCCTTGTACGGTTTTCACCCACTCGCTTCCACGAAGAGCCCGAGTTCTTCGGGGTGCAGGGCCCCTGGTACACCGTGGGCTGGCGCATGGCCGTCGAGGTGGAGCGGCGGCTCGGCCGGCCGGCGCTCGTCGAGTGCATGTCCGACCCGAGGCGGCTGCTCGTCGTCTTCAACCGCCTCGCGGCGGACCCTGACCGCTCGGGCGGCGAACCGCTCTCGACGTGGTCTCCGGCCCTGCTCACGGCGCTCGGTGTCGCTGCCCCGCCCTCGTGCTCGGAGTCGCCGCAAGGCCAGAGGCCGCGCGCTCCGGTCGAGCCGGAGCGCAACGGGTCCCTCGCCTCCCCGTGGGCGGAGCCGGGCCCGCGGGTGGGCTGAGCTACGATGGGGGCGTGTCGCGGCGCGCCCTTCCCGTCCTCCTCGCGATCGTCCCACTCGTCGCCCTCCCCGGCCACGTCGACTTCTCCCGGCTGCCACAGCTCGCGCTGGTGCAGACGGCGTGCGCGCTCCTCGGGCTCGCGTGGCTCGTCCGGACCGCGGGAGCGCCCGCCCTCGCGCCCCGTCGCCCCCTCGACCTGCCGATCGCGGCGGTTCTCGCGTGGTCGGCGGCGTCGCTCGCCGTCGCGGCCGACCCCCTCCCGGGCCTGCGCACCCTGGGCCTCTGGTCCGCCTGCGCGATCGCCTACCTCCTCGTGTCGCGCGCGGCGCGCGCGGAGGACGCCCTGCGCCTGGGCGGGGCCCTGCTGCTCGCGGGGGCGGCGGTCGCCCTCGTGGGGCTGGGCCAGGCGCTCTTCGGCCTCGACCTCGTGCCCCAGGCCGTCGCCCCCGCCGGGACTCTCGCCAACCGGAACGTCGCGGCCGCCTTCTGCGCCGCCGTGCTCCCGCTCGCGCTCCTCCCCTGGCGCGGCGCTCTCGCGCCCCGCGCGGCACGGACGGCCGCGCTCCTCGTCCTCGCGTACCTGCCCTTCACACGGTCGCGCGCCGCCGCCCTCGCGGTGGCTGTGCCGCTCGTCCTGCTCGCCGCCTCGGCCACGGCCGCCGAGCGGCTGACGGGCCGGGTCCGCCGCCTTGCCCTCGCCGCCGCAGTCCTCCTCGTCGGCGCGGCCGCGACCCTCTCGCTCGTCGATCCGCCGAAGGCGCGCTCGCTCGGGATCCGCGCCGAGCTCGCCGCCCGCTCTCTCGCGATCGCGAAGGAGAGCCCGATCCTCGGCGTGGGTCTCGGCGGGTTCGAGCGGGCCCATGCGCTCGCCGGCGCGCCCGTCGTCTCGAAGACGGGGCCCCCCCTGCGCGTGGAGAGCCCGCATTCGGAGCCCCTCCAGGTCCTCGCGGAGACCGGCCTGCCGGGCCTCGTGGCGATCCTGTGGGTGGCGTGGACGGCCGCCGTCGTCCTGCGGCGCGCGCGTGACGACGCGGACCCGCGCACGCGGGCGATCGCCCTCGCCGTGCGACTGAGCCTGGCCGCCCTCGCCGTCGATCTCGCGTTCGGCTTCCCGCTCCGGACCGCCGCCGCGCCCCTCGTCCTGGCCGTCCTGCTCGGGCTCGCCACGTCCCCCGCCCTCGGCGTCGAGCGGGTCGCCGCGCCCCGTCCCCCGGCCAGGGCGTCGCTCGCGGCCCAGCGGCTCGGCGCGGCGGTCCTGGTCGTGGGCGCCGGCGCCGCCGGCGCGGACGCGCTCCTGCGCCTCCGGGACGACGCGGCGCTCTTCCGGGCCGCCTTCCTCCCCGTGGTCCAGGCGCAGTCCGCGCGCCCGTGCGCGCCCGGCCTCGCGATTGAGCGCGGTCCCGGCGGCCGCGTCTCCCTCCGCGCTCGCGCGGTGCCCCTCGCCGAGGTGCTGCGGTGCCTCGTGGAGAAGGCCGGGCTGCGCGTCGAGTACGACGGCACCGCACCGCGCCAGGCCGTCACCGCCGCGGTCGAGGGCGAATCGCTCGCGGCCCTGATCGGCCCCCTGCTGGAGGGTCTCGCGGTGAACTACCTGCTGACGCGGGACGCGGAAGGTGCCGACCGGCTCATCGTCTTCGGTGCGTCCTCCGTGGCCGAGCCGGCCAGCCGGGGCTCGCGCGCGCCCGCCCCCGCGAGTGCGGCCGCTCCCGAGTGGACGCCACCCGAGGACAGCGCGCCGCTCCCGGAGCCGGCGCTCGATCCCGCCACGGGAGTGCCGATCGTGCCCGGCGGGGTGCCGCCCGACTTCGGGGCCCCCACCCTCCCGGGCCAGCTCCCGCCCGACGCGGAGGAGCTCGACCCCTCGGGCGCGCCCGCGTTCCCCGTGCCCGGCGAGGGGGGTGAGCTCACCCCGATGACGCTTCGGATCGAGCGCCGTCCCGGTCGCCCTGGTCTTTCGGCCGCTGCTCCCGGCGCCTGACGCACGCCCACTCCGCGGCCACGGCCACTCCGCCGATCCCGAGGCCGACCCAGGACCACGCCGCGCTTCCCGTCCGCCAGCCGGCGAGCGCCGCCGCGCTCGCGACGGCCGCCGCGAGGCCGAGGGAGGACGCCACGGTCGCGTGGCCGACGCCCGTGAAGACCCAGCGCTGGTAGAGGTGCTCGCGGTGCGCCTCGTAGAGGCGGCGTCCCCGGAGCATCCGGCGCAGGAGGCATGACGAGGCGTCGAGGAGGAAGACGACGAGGCTCGTGCCGGCGAGAAGCACCCCGCCGTCGCGCGCGGCGTCTCCCGCGAGGAAGGGGGCGACCGCAAGGGTGTAGCCGGCGAGGCCGCTGCCGGCGTCGCCGAGGAAGACGGAGGCCGGCGACCAGTTGAAGAGCAGGAAGGCGGCGCAGCCGCCGGCGAGCGCGGCGGCGACGGCGGCGGCGGCCGGCTCGACCGGCGCGAGGGCGAGGGCCAACGTGCCGGCGGTGACGAGCCCCTGCAGGCCCGCGAGCCCGTCGATCCCGTCCATGAAGTTGAAGAAGTTGACCACCGCCACGATCCACAGGACGGCCAGTCCCGCCCCGAACGGGCCCAGGGCGACGTCGAGCGGCGAGGGAAGAGGGAGGCGGTCGAAGCCGCCGCAGGCGGCGACGACGGCCGCCGCCGCGAGGGCCTGGCAGGCGAGGCGGGGCCACGGCGACAGGCCGAACCGGTCGTCGAGCATGCCGACCAGAGCCAGGAGCAACCCGCCCGCGGCGAAGGCCGCGCCGCCCGCGCCGAGGAGTCGCAGCGGGCCGAGCCCCAGCGCCAGCGCCATGCCGAGCAGGATCGCGACCCCACCCGCCCGGGGCGTGGGCGTGACGTGCGAGGAGCGCTCGTTCGGGTGGTCGAGGACGTGGAAGCGCCGGGCCACGGCGCGGGCCGCGGGCAGCGTGACGAGCGTGGTCGCAAGAGCGATTCCGAGGGAGGCGAGGATCACGGGTCGGCCTGGGGATCGGGCGCACCGGGGAACCGGAACGCACGGGGATCGTAGCCGAAGTCGCGCCGGGCCTCGGTGACGTCGAACACGAGGTCCTCGCCCATGCGGTCCGCCACGTCCGGCGAGAGGTGCCCGAGACCGGGGAGCCGGGAGGCGAGCCGGAGAGCTCCCCGAAACAGGGGGAGGGGGACGCGGACGAGCCGTGGCTCGCGCCCGACCCCGCGGGCGATCCGCGCGACCATGTCGCGGTACGCCAGAGTCTCCCCGCCGGGCGTGTCGTAGGCGCGGTTGAGCGTCGCGGGCGCGTCGAGCACGGCAAGGGCGGCGGCGGCGAGATCGGCGGCGTGGACGGGCTGCCGGCGGCCCCGCCCCTCGCCCGCGATCGGGAAGAAGCCGAAGCGCCGCACGAAGCGGGCGACGTCGCTCACGTTGCGGTCGCGCTCCCCGTCCCAGACGAGCGTCGGCCGCAGGATCGTCCACCGCACGCCGAGCGGCGCGCACGACGAGGCGAGGCGCTCCTCCGCCTCGGCGATGCGCCGCGCCATCTCGCGCTCGGCGGAGCTGCGCGAGCGCTCCTTCGTGAACCGGCTCGTCGAGGAGAACGCGACGAGGCGGCGGACGCCGGCGTCGGCGAGGACGGGAATCCACGGCGGGAGCAGCCAGATCGGCGCGGCATGGAACGCGAGCCGCGCGGGGCCGATCGCGGGGGTTCTCGGGGCCCCGGGAGGACGGGACAGGTCGAGACTGACCCAGTGCACGACCACGCTCGGGCCCTCCGGCGCCGGAACCCGGCTCACCGCCTGCACGGCGAAGCCCCGCTCGAGCAGCAGCGGCAGGAGGCGTCGCCCGACGAGGCCCCTCGCACCGGTGAGGACGGCCGAGTGCTCCTCAGCGGCCGAGGACACGGCCCACTCCCTGTCGAACGGCGGCGATTGCGGCCAGGACGAGGAACCGCAGGGCGATGCCCGCGTGCACCAGCCAGGAGAAGGGCCGCGGGTCCTCGCTCGAGAAGAACTTGTCGTAGTACCGGGCCATCCCCCGGTGCATGTGCCACAGCACGCGCACGGGGCGTCCGCGGCTGCTCGCCCCCTTCTCGTGGACGACCGCGACGCCCGGGACGAAGAGGACGGCCTGGCCGGCCCTGCGGAAGCGGAGGCACCAGTCGAGGTCCTCGCAGTGGAGGAAGTAGCCCTCGTCCAGCGGGCCGACCGTCTCGAGCGCGGCCCGGCGCACGAGCATGAAGGCGCCCGAGATCGCGTCGACCTCGGCCGGACCCTCCGGCAGCGGGTCGCCCGTCCGCACGAAATCGCGCGCGCCCGTCCGCTCGAGGCCCAGGCGGCGGGCGAGACGCCCCAGCGACAGCGCGCGGACGAGCGCCTTGCCGGGGGTCGGCGTCTCGCGGCGGCACCCCGCCTGCTCGGTCCCGTCGGGGTTCAGGAGGAGGCACCCCGCGAGGCCCGCCCCCGGGTGCTTCCGCATCGCCTCGTGCATCCTCTCGATCGTGTCGGGGCGCACCACGCAGTCGGGGTTGAGCAGGAGCAGCCACTCGCCCCGGGCCTCGGCGATCCCGCGGTTCGTGGCCTTCGCGAAGCCGAGGTTCGCGCCGTTCTCCAGGATCCGCAGGCGCGGGTCGTCGCCGGCCGCCGCGCGCAGCGCGGCGAGGCTTCCGTCCGTCGAGCCGTTGTCGACGACCAGGTGCTCGACCGGCGCGGTCGAGGCGAGCACCGACCGCGCGCAGGCGACGAGGTGGGGCCCCGCGTCGAAGTTCACGGTGACAACCGACGTCAGGCCCGCCGCGGCCGGCTGCATCTCCCGGGAAGTCTACGCCCGCGTCCCCGTCAGCGTCCGAGGCCGAAGCCGCGCCACCCCCGCACCATGAGCCGCCTCAGCTCTGCTGAGCCCACCCGACGGCTCGCCTGGACCTCCCGCCGCTGGCGCAGGACCCGCGGGAGACCGCGCAGCGCGTCCCGCTTGGCCCGCCAGATGGCCCGGCCCTGCCCGCGGAGGGTGAACCAGCCGAGAGCGACGAGGTTGAGCACGAGGTGGTGGGGCCAGTAGAGGGCGAGGAGCGGCCCCGGCATGTTCTTGACGAAGGTCCACACGAGGTTGCGGTGCCCGTGGTAGAGGGCGAACCCGGAGCCCCGGCGATCGCTGCTCGCGGAGCCCACGTGGCGTACCACCGCGTCGGGCACGTACAAGCACCGGTGCCCCGCGAGGCGCAGGCGGAACGCGAGATCCACGTCCTCGAAGTAGCAGAAGAAGGACTCGTCGAGGCCCCCCACCTCCAGGAGCGCCGATCGCCGGTAGAGGGCGGCGGCGGCGCAGGGGCCGAACACCTCCTCGGGCTCGCTCCCCGCCGAGGAGACGGGCCGCCCCCGGTCGCGCCGCCAGGCGAAGCCGGACACCCCGTACGCGTCGCCGGTCCCATCGAGGCGCGACGGGTCGTCGGCCATGACCTGCCGGCTCGCGAAGAACGAGAACGAAGCGTACGCAACGGCCGCGGCGAGAAGCCGCTCGAGCCAGTCGGGCTCGGGGAACGCGTCGGGGTTGAGGAGCGCCACCCACTCGACGTCGGGCACGAGGGCGACCCCGCGGTTCGTACCGGACGCGAAACCCGTGTTGCCCGGGAGGCGCACCATCTCGATCGGCAGCGCCTCGCCGCCCACGTGGCGCCAGGTCTCGCTCCGGCTCGCGTTGTCCACGACCATGACCGTCTGCGGGCGGACCGTCTGCCGGGCGAGCGCCTCGAGACAGCGGGCGACCAGCTCGCCGGCGTTCCAGTCCACGACGACCACCGCCACGGATGCCGGTCCGCTCACCGGTCGAGGGCCCTCGCGAGCTCCTCCGCGCGGGCGTCCCACGTCTGCCCGCCGGCCCACCCGGCGCGGCGCGCTCGAAGCGCGGGATCCTCGCACTCCCGCACCGCCCGCTCCAGCGCCTGCAGGAAGGACGCATGCGAGTCGGCGACGTGCACGAGCCCGGCGTCCAGGAGGAGCAGCTCGGGAAGGGCGGTCGCGACCACGGGCTTGCCGGCCGCGAGGTACTCGTAGACCTTCACCGGGTTCACGCAGCGCGTGAGCTCGTCGAGCCGGAACGGGATCACACACACGTCGAAGCCCGCCACGAGCCCCGGCACGTCCGCGTAGTCGACCTCCCCGAGCAGGCGCACGTTGGGCCGAGCGGGGAGCGGGCTGTCCGGCAGGCCGTGGACGGCGCCCGCGAGGACGAACGTCCACTCCGGTCGCGAGCGAGCGCACAGATCGACGAGCTCGACGTCGAACCAGCTCTCGATCGCGCCCACGTAGCCGATGGTCGGCCGCTCCCCGGTGCGCCGCGGGCTGGCCCGGGCGAAGCGCTCGAACTCGCAGGCGTTCCGGACGATCTCGCACGGCGCGGACCCGGGGACTCCCTCGAGCAGCCCGGCGGCGGTGAGCACCACGAGGTCGGCCGTGCGGAACAGCTCCTGCTGAAGGGCGGCGATCTCCCGGCTCACGTTCGGGAAGGAGGCATACAGGTCCATGCAGTCGTACACGATCCGGGCGCGGGGCAGGGCGCGACACGCGGGCAGCCAGAAAGGCGCCTGGAGGAGGAGGGTCGGTGCCCCGAGACCGAGCGCGTCGCACAGCGCGCGCAGCCCGGCCTGCAGGACCTCGGCCTGCTCGGCCGTGGGCGCTGCGCGGTTGATGTCGACGGGCCCCGGAAGACGCAAGCTCGCGCACAGCACGTTCGGCGCCGGGCTCTCCTCGACGCGGAAGGCCCGAGGGGCGGCCTCGAGCAGGAAGGTGGGCTCGACGTAGACGACCCGCCTTCCCCGGCGGCCCAGGGCCGCCGAAAGGTGCTGGGGCCGCTGCCGACGGTAGTGCCAGGGAATGAGGCTCAGCACGACCAGGTCGGAACCCTCCTTCCGGGGGGCTCCCCGTGCCCGCCAGAGCCGAAGAAGCCGATCGCTCGCCGTTCGGCCTGGCCCGAGCCCGCCGCGGCGGAGGAACCCGGTCAGGGCCCGCTCGGCGACCGTCTCGAGGTCGGAATCGACCCGCCCTGCGCTCGCGCGCAAGGGGCTGAGGTCGAGATGGTTGAAGTGCACGACGTCCTGATCGGCGGAGAGCACCCCGTCGAACGCGTCCAGCAGCCCGACGTCGGTCACCGGAGCCGAGCCGAGCGCCAGGAGCAGACGGGCCTCGGGATGGAGGGCGAGGACGCGGGCCACCGCGGCGCGGTCGGCGCTCTCGTCGAGCAGCACCGCGTCGACGGCGTCGGATCGGGGGAGCCCCGCAGGAGGCTCCTCCAGCCCCAGCCGTCGCAGGGCCTCGTGGCATCGCTCCGCCGGTTCTCCGACGTCGTCGCGGACCGCGACGAACACCGTCCAGCCCTCCGCGCGGAGAAGCCGAAGCGCGACCACGAGCGGGTCCGACGCCGCCTCGTCCACGTCGCTCCAGGCCCGGGGGCGGACGATCGCGAGCAGGACCGGCTCCTCCCCGGCCTCGAACGGAATCGTCGCGTCGTGGCGGGGCGGAGGCGAGGCCCGGCCCCGCGACGAGGCGGGCGGCCCGTTCGGCACCCCCGGGTCCGGCTCGGGGCAGGTGGTGAGTCCGAGCGCGGCGCCTTCGAGGACGAAGTGAACGAGGGGACTCGTCCCCGCGGGCACCCGGGCCCCGTGGCGGGCCGTGTAGAAGCGGGTGTCGAAGAACGGATGCGGATCGGCAGCCTCGGAGGCGTGCGCGACGAGGGAGTGGAGCAGCGCCGTCCCCGGGTTTTTCGCGCGCGGATCCCCGGCGCTTCGTCCGTAGAGCTCCGGGTCGAACAGGGGATGGGGACGGCGGCCCTCGAACGAGCCGTGTCGGACGTAGTGAACGAGCGGATTGAAGCCGGCCCTCACGACGTCCGGATTCCGCCGGCAGTAGTAGCGCGTGCTGAAGAGCGGATGGGGGTCGCCTCCGCGGGTCGCGGCGTGGGTCAGGTAGTGGACGAGGGGGTTCGCCCCGGGGGGCAGGCCGCCGGGCGCGGTTCGGGCGTAGTGCGCGGCGTCGAAGAGCGGGTGGGGATTGCGCCCCTCCCTCGCACCGTGCCGGAGGTAGTGGAGGAGAGGATTGAGCGACGCCTTCGCCACGTCGGGGTTGCACTCGAGATAGTAGCGGCTGTCGAAGAGCGGGTGGGGATTGCGCCCCTCCCTCGCACCGTGCCGGAGGTAGTGGAGGAGAGGATTGAGCGACGCCTTCGCCACGTCGGGGTTGCACTCGAGATAGTAGCGGCTGTCGAAGAGCGGGTGGGGGTCGCCTCCCTCCTTCACCCCGTGCCGGAGGTAGTGCACGAAGGGGTGCACGGCGTCCCCGCCGCCGATCGACGCGGTCCGCCGGTAGAACGGCTCGTCGAAGAGCGCGAGCGGGCCCTCCGGTTCGCTGCGGCAGGACCAGAGAAGCCGCGCGATCACGACCCGCTCGCCGGGGCTCGCTCCCTGAAACGCCCGGCCGACCAGCGCGCTCGCCATCCTGCGCAACGCCCCGAGCGTGCGGCCGAGCGAGCTCATCCCGCGAACGGCTCGAAGGGTCTTCCGGCCAGGACGGCGGCGATCCGATCCGCCGCGCGTCCGTCTCCGTACGGGTTGCCGGCGCTCGACATCGCGGCGTAGGCGGAGGCGTCGGAGAGAAGCTTCTCGGCCTCGTCGAAGATGCGCCGCTCGTCCGTTCCCACGAGCCGGGCCACCCCCCTCTCGACTCCCTCGGGCCGCTCCGTCGTGTCCCTCAGCACGAGGACGGGCTTCCCGAAGGTCGGCGCCTCTTCCTGGATCCCGCCGCTGTCGGTGAGGACGAGCCGGGCGGCGCGCAGCCATGCCACGAGCTGCGGGTAGCCGGCCGGCTCCACGAGCCGAACATTGGGCACACCGGCCATCTCGTCGATCACGGCGGAGACCCGGGGGTTCGGGTGCACGGGCAGGACGAACGAGTGGTCGGGGAACCGACGGGCCAGCCGCGCGACCGCCCGGAACGCGCGTCGCATCGGCTCGCCGAAGCTCTCCCTCCGGTGTGCGGTCACGAGGACGAGTTTCCCGTCCGCCGCCGCCACGCTGTCCCGGCGGGCGATCCACAGCAGGGCGTCGACGACCGGGTTCCCGGTGACGTGGACTTGCGACGAGGCGACGCCCTCGGCGAGCAGGGCCTCCGCGCTGCGACGGGTGGGCGCGAAGTGGGCGCTCGCGAGGAGGTCCGTCACCCGGCGGTTCATCTCCTCCGGGAAAGGGTTGCCGAGGTCCCCGGTGCGAAGCCCCGCCTCGACGTGGGCCACCGGGATCCGCCGGTGGAACGCGGCGAGAGCGCTCCCCATCGCGGTCGTGGTGTCGCCCTGGACGAGCACCCAGTCCGGCCGGTGCGCCACGAGCTGCTCGTCGATGCGATCGAACAGGCGGGCGCACAGCCCGTTGAGGGTCTGGTCCGGCCGCATCAGATCGAGGTCGACGTCGGGGCGAAGGCCGAAGGTCTCGAGCGGCGAGTCGAGCAGCCCCCGGTGCTGCGCCGTGGCGAGCAGCACGACGGCGAACGACTCCGGCTCTCGTCGCAGGCGCAGCACGATCGGGGCCATCTTGATGGCCTCGGGCCGGGTACCGACGACGGCCAGCACGCGCAGGGGCAAGAACGGGTCCTCCGCTTCGCAGACGTCAGCGGCCAAGTCTACCCTCCGGCGGCCCACCGGGGCCGCCGAGGCCCCATCGGGGTGGCGTTCTATACTGGCCCGGGAGGGGGCCTTGCCCGAGCCGAAGGAGCAGTCCCGGTCGGCGCCGGTCGACGACGTCTTCATCTCCGGCTACTTCGGGTTCGGGAACCTCGGGGACGAGGCGATCCTCGAGGCCGTGGTCGGCGAGCTGCGTCGGCGTCGACCCGGCGCGCGCGTCACCGTCACCTGCGGAGAGGACCGCTCGTCCGCCGAACGGCTGGGAGTGACCGCCGCCCGCTTCCTCGAGACGGAGGAGACCGCCCACGCGATCTCCAGCTCGCGACTCGTCCTCTTCGGGCTCGGGGGGGTCTTCCAGGACTACTGGGGTGTGACGCCCGCCGCGCTCTTCCGCCCCGGCACGAACGGCGTGGAGGCCTGGGTGCGCCCGGCCCTGCTCGCGCGGATGGAAGGCGTGCCCTGCGCGCTGTTCTGCGCCGGGGTGGGACCGCTGCGCACGCGGGCGGGTCGCGCCCTGTTCGCGATGGCGTGCGAGGCGACAGACCTCCTCATCGTGCGCGACGAGGCCTCGGCTCGCGAGGCCCGGGACATCGTCCCGTGGGCGCGCCCGGTCGTCGCCACCGACCCGGCCCATCTCCTCGAGGCGGGCGAGGACGACCGCAGGCGCGTCGCCGAGGCCCTGCACCGGTCCGGTGTCGACCGCGCGGCGGTGTCGGTGGCCGTACGCGCCTGGGACCTGGGGATCGAGCGGGCCCGGCTCGTCAAGGAGCTCGCCGACGGCCTTCGGACGCTGCCCCCCCAGCTCCCGATCGTGCTCGCACCGTTCCACCGCGGTGCGGACACCGACGACGGCGAGGTAGCCGAGGCGCTCCGCTCGGCTCTGCCGGACCGCGCGACCGCCGTGGTCGATGTGGGGACCCCGGGCGAGGCCATCGCGCTCTTCGAGCGCTCCGCCCTCGTCGTGGCCGGGCGCAACCACGGCGTCGCCTTCGCCGGCTGCGCGGGAACGCCGGTCGTGCCCGTGGCGTACGACCCGAAGGTCGCGGGCTGCGCCGCCGCCGTCGGCGTCGACGACCTGGTCGTGGACATCCGCGAGCTCGGGCGGCTCCCGCAGGTCCTCTCGGGAGCGCTCGCCGAGGCCTCGCGCATCCGCGAGCGCATGGCCGCCCGCCGGGAGGCGCTGCGGGACGAGCTCCGACGCGCTTTCGACTCCCTGGAGGCTCTCCAGGCGTCCCCCGGGGCTGCCCGGCGCGGCCCTCGCGCCCCGGACGCAGAGGCCGGCCACCTCGGTCCCGAGATCGAGGACATCGAGCGTGCGCTCCGGCGCCTGCGCCGCGGCCTCCAGTCGCTGCAGGAACAGCTCCGCCGTGCCTGAGCTCCGGGGCCTCGACCTCGGGGCCGGTCTCTCGCCGGAGCCCGGGTTCGTGGCCCTCGACCGCTACCCCCTCCCCGGGATCCACGTCGTGGCGGACCTGGAGCGGGCGCTGCCCTTCCGGAGCGACGCCTTCGACCTCGTGCTCGCCCACCACTCCCTCGAGCACGTCCGCGACCTTCTCCCGGTGCTGAGGGAGATCTGGCGCGTGGCCCGCCCCGGAGCGCGCGTGTGCATCGCGGCGCCGTACCACTCCCTGCGCCTGAACCTCGCGAACCCCCACCACCACCAGGCCTTCAACGAGCACAGCCCGCGCTTCTGGACGGACGCCGCGACGAGCGGCGTCGACCCCGCGGAGTACGTCCAGCCCCCACTCGGCGCGCGGTGGGGGCTCGCTCGCAGCGACAACTCCGATCCCGGCTTCGACCTGCGCTGCACCGCCATCCGCTTCCACTACCTGCGCCCCTGGCGCTGGCTGCCCGCCCGCCTGCGCCGCGTGGCGCGCAGGCACCTGCTCGACGTCTGCGAGCAGATCGTCTACGACCTCGTGGTGTGGAAGCCCCCGATGCGGGAGGACGACGCCGCGATCACGGTCTCGGCGTACCCCTTCTCCAGGATCGAGGGCTTCCTGCGATCGCGGGGGGCTCGCCTCCCGGTCGCGCGCTCATCAAGATGAGCACGCCGTGTCTCCCCTTCATGGACAGGTCTGGTCCGGGGCGGGAACGAGGGCCGCGGCCAGCCAGCCCCGGGGCGCCACGGCCCGTTCGAGGGTGAGCAAAGCCCCCGTTTCGACGGACACCGCCATCTGGCCCGGGCCCTCCTGGCGTCGAAGGAGGGTATCGGAGCGTGATCGCTCCCAGAGCTCCACGACGCCTGTGGCCTGCCAGATCGCCGTGTGCCCTGCGGTGCTCCCCGCCGAGCTGCTCCTGCAGGAAGAGACCTCGAGCCGCGCGGGGGGGCTGGCCCTCGGAGCGATCCAATCCACCGATCCCGAGCCGTCAGGGCGGAGGATCACGACGGGCATGGGGCCAAGGGCGCCCATGTCTTCCAGGCTGCGCGTCGAAACGCGGCCGAGGTCAGGAGGAACGCCGAAAGCTCTCAGGCCAGCGATGTAGTCGTTTCCGGCGAGGACAAACCATCGAGGCGAGAGTGAGAGCCGGTTGGCAAGGAAGAGGCCGTCATTGGCTCGCCACGGATTGAGCAGAGCAACTCCCGCCACTGCGACCCGCGCATGATCGGCGAGGGCCGGGCGGAGGCTGTCGAGCGCCTCGACGGTGCGCCGGCTACGCTGCCCCTGCTCCGCGTAGAACGCCAGGGTCCCCCGGCGGGATGAGGCCGTCACCACCACCGTCGCGGTGGCCACTCCTGCCAAGGCCAGAAGACGGGCGAGCCGAGGCCATGGCCATGGTCCGGCCGCGACGGCGGCCAGGGCCGCGAACTGCCAGGGAACCCAGTTCGCCGAGTAGTAGGCGTAGACCCGATCGGGGAAGACCGAATACGGCAGGACGAGCAATGCCACCACGACGGGCACGAGGGTCAAGCGAGAGACCTCGACGCTCCGGCGCACCACGCCGAGCGCGACTGCCGCGAGTAGCGCAACGCATCCGATCACGCTGCCTGGCGTCACGGTCATCAGGCGCCATGCGGTGGCCGCAAGCCGATCGGGCCGCAGATCGATCGTGTGATGGCTGGCCCCCGCCGCGCCGAGGAACACGCTCGGCCTGAGCCACACGCCGTGGACGGCGAAGGCCGCCGCGATTGCCAGAAGCATGATCCCCAAGACTCTGGCACGGCGTCTCTCTCCCTCCGAGCGACCTCGTGCGGCCGCGTAGGCGATCACGGCCAGCGCGGCGGCGTAGACGTCCTCCTTGGCGAGCAGCGCCAGAGCCGAGAGGGCGAGCCCACCCATTGCCCAGATTCCCCGGGCCCGGCGGATGCCGCCCCACATCAGGACGAGGCCGGCCAGGCCGAACGCGCCCGACAGCAGGCTCGTTGCCGACCCCGTGTAGCGGTAGCGTTCGACCATGCTTTCGAGGCTCATCGAGCAGACAGCGCCTGCGCTCATCATCAGCAGGTCCGGGGGAGCGTCCAGGAGTCGCCAGACGATGAAGAAGACCAATGCGACCTGGAGCACGGAAAGCACGTGGAGCGCCCAGTAGAACGGGGCGATTCCCTGGGCGCTCAGCAGGCGGATGACCAGCTCCGACACGGGTCGTGTCGCCGGCCACGACCACTCGAAGGACGTGTGGGCCAGGTTCCCGAAGTCGTCGCTGTGGACAGGGAATCCGACGACGGGATTTCCGGGAGCGAGAAGGAGGTGAACGAGAACGTGGGCGCCCGTGGCTGCGGCGAGGCAGTGAAGACTCAGGGGCCAAGGATCCCCCGGGGAGGAAGCGTGGGGGAGACGGGCTTCTGCGATTCGGGACGTCATACCGTATGTAGACTATCGGAACAGCGGTGGTGCCGAAAGGCGGTCGGGAGCGATGATCAAGCGATGGTGGCGTCAAGCACCCTTGCGTGTGGACCGTCCGCCGCTCCCCGAACGGACCGAGGACGTCCGCGCCCTTCACATCGGCGGCTACTGGCGGGGCCCCAACGACATGGTCCGGCACATGATGCTGGGCCTGCGCGCCGCCGGCGCCGTCGTTCACGAGGTGAACACCGACGAACGGCCGGACCTCCTCGATACGGAGGGACGGCCCTACGACCGCGGCACGACCGGGCCGGTGTGGGTCCGGCTGCCGGCCCTGATGGACACGATCGACCAATTCCGCCCGAACCTCGTCGTCTGCAACGCCGGCGGGCTCGGCCTGCGTCCCGGCGACGCGGCGCTCCTGCGCCCGCGCGCCTTCCTCCTGGGCATCGCGCTGAGCGACCCGGACGTGTTCGAGGCCTCGACGCGCCACGTGGCGCCTCACTTCGACGCATTTCTGACGAATGCTCCCGCCTGCGTCGCGCGGTACGAGGCCCTGGGGGCGTCGGCGGGCGTGCTTCCCATCGCCACGAACGAGGACTTCTATCACCCCGTCCCGCCCCGCCTCGAGATGCGCTGCGACGTGCTTCTCCTCGGCCGCGCCCACCCCGATCGCGTCGAGCCCACGCGCGCCCTGGCCGAGAGGTTCGAGACCCACGTCTACGGGGAGGGCTGGGACGCGCACGGGATCCCGAGCCGGGGTCTCATCTTCGGCGACGATGTGCTCGCGGCCCTGAGCTCGGCCCGGGCCAGCGTGGTCTTCTTCCGGACGGCCGGCGGGCACAGCCTCGTCAAGGTCGGCCTGTTCGACTTCGCGGCGGCGGGCGCCCTCGTGGTCACCAACCACTCGCCGGAGGTCGCCCGATCGTTCGCATACGGGCGGGAGATCCTCGGGTTCGAGACGACGGAGGACCTCCTCGGCGTGATCGAGCGCGTTCTCGAGCACCCGGAGGAAGCCGACCGGATCCGGCAGGCAGGAAGGGCGCGCGTCCTCCGGGACCACACGTGGCGGGTCGTCTGGCCGCGCGTCCTCGGCGATCTGCGCTCGCGGGCGGAGAGGACGTGATCGACGCACCCGTCCGCCGGCTCGACGACGGCGTCGTCGCGCTGCGGGAGATGAGACGCGAGGACGCCCGCGACCTCTACCGCTGGCGGATGCACCCGCAGAGCCGCTTCTGCTTCCACGACACGAGCGAGGTCCCGTACGAAGCCCACGAGCGCTTCGTGGACTCGTACTTCGCTCCGACGAACCGCGACGCCTGGTTCGTCATCGAGGCACAGGGACGCGCGGTGGGCACCATCTCCCTGTACAACCGATCGCCGGACGGCCGGCGGGCCGAGTGGGGCCGCTTCGTGGTCGCTCCCGAGGAGCGTGGCCGCGGGTGGGGGCGTCGCGCCCTGACCCTGCTGATCGAGCACGCTCGATCCGTCGGCATCCGGGAGCTCACCTGCGACGTGCTCGCCTCGAACGAGGCGCCGCGTGCCCTCTACCGGGCCCTGGGCTTCGTCGAAACCGGGGTCTTGACGGTCCGTGGCCGCGAGTTCGTGACGATGCGGCTCGAGCTGCCGTCGGCCTGACTCCGGGATCGCCTCCGGCCGGCCTGCGCCCGCCGTCGTTCGGGCTCGCTCACCGGCCGAGGCCGGCCGGCGGGGGCGTCCTGGCGCACGTCTTGTCCGGATCGCCTCCGACCGTCGTCCTGGCCCAGGGCTGCCCGGCACGAAACGCGGCGCAGTACCAGGCCAGGGCTTCGGGGATGTTCTTTCCGACGCCCCAGCCGTTCGCGTAGGCGTTTCCGATGGCGTACAGGGAGTTGCCGTCTCCGGCCGCGGCGCCCCTTTGGAACCACTCGAGCGCCTTGCCGTGGTCCTGCGGCGTTCCCTGTCCCTCGATGTACATCGTCCCGACGAGGTACTGAGCCTTCGTCAGGTTGGCGGCGGCGGCCCTCGACGCCCAGCGGAGCGCCGCGCGCTCGTCGCGAGTGACCCCTTCGCCCTCGAGAAGCGCCTGGGCGTAGGCGTACTGACCTTCGGGAAGGCCGCTCTCGGCCGCGATCCGGAACCAGCGCCCTGCCTCCGCCGCGTCCTTGGGCACGCCGGTGCCGTCCCGGTAGAGCACTCCGAGATCGTGGGCCGCGCGCTCGTGGCCCTGCTCGGCCGCCTTGCGGAGCCAGCCCGCGCACGCCATCTCGTCGAGGGGCATCTGCTTCCCGAGGCACAGGGCCGAACCCAGGTCGTACTGCGCCGCCGCGAGCCCGACCTCCGCCGCCTTGCGCACCACGTCGGCCTCGGCGCCAGCCGACCCGGCGCGCATGCGGGCGTACAGGTAGACGGCGTCCGGGTCGCCGCTCCGCGCCGCCTTCTCGAGCCACACGGTGGCGGCCTGCAGGTCCTTCTCCGTGCCGACCCCGTCGCGCAGCATCGTGCCGGCCAGCCTCATGGCGCGCACGTCGCCGCCCTCGGCCGCACGCCGGAGGTGTTCGAAAGCGGCCTGCGCGTCCTTCGGAATGCCGCGCCCTTCGAGGAGCAGGACGCCGAGCGCGACGAGGGCCGGCGCGTGGCCCTGGCGCGCGGACCGCTCGAGCCAGCGTGTGGCTTCGACGACATCCTCGGCGCTGTTCGAGCCCCGCAGCAGAGCGCTCCCGAGGTTGAACTGCGCTTTCGCGTGCCCCAGCGAGGCGGCCCGGCGATACCAGTTGACCGCGACCTCCGGGTCGGCCGCAACGCCCTCGCCTCTCTCGTAGAGGACGCCGACGCAGAACTGGGCCTCCGTGCTGCCGGTCTCGGCAAGGGGGCGCCAGAGGGTCATCGCCTCCTCGAACCGTCCCGCCTCGTAGGCGGCGAGCCCCGCTCGCAGCGGGTCCTCCTGTGCGGTTTTCGTATCTGACCCGAACAGCACGGCTGGGCCCAGCAGGATCCAACACAAGGCTCTTCGCACGATGGCCTCCCTCGTGAGCGACGTCACTTGACCCCGCCCATCGTGCAGTGTAGCGTCTCGGCGCGACAAGTTTTCACAGCGAGACGAGCGAGAGGACCTCGAAGACGAATGGAAGCTGGCTCTGAGGGGGGGCTACGCCAATGAAGAGAATCGGGTGGTCGCTGTTGGCTGTCGTGATGCTCGTCCCGGCCCTGGCCGGGGCGCAGGAGGATCCGGCGAAGGGCCCGCTGCCCGCCCCGACGGGCGGCAGCGGCCCGTCGATCCTGGGCTCGGACGCGGACCAGGCGGCAGATCCCCAGGGCAGCAGCCGGGGAGCCACGTTCGTGTCCCCGACCAAGTTCTCGGCCCGACAGTCGTCGACTACGCCGGTCCTCACGTACGCCTCGTTCTTCTACTTCAACAGCCCCGGATCCTCGAGTTCCGTGCGCTACTACGCGCAACTCGACGTCCCGTCTGGGGCCCTGGTCGACACCTTCACCTGCATATACAACGACGCCAGCGCGACCAACAACGTCGGCTTCAGCCTGTGGAAGTACTCCACCGATTTCAACACGAGCCCCGCGACCCGCACCTCCGGCAGTCTCGGTACTGGCGCCAGTTCGGGCAGCCCGGGAGTCGCGTACACGAATGTGTTTCTGGCGACCCCTGAGACGATCAGCATCTTCGACGGCCTCAACGTGGTGACCACCTATCACCTGAGCGCTGACGTCTCGGACGACACGTCGTTCGGTGGGTGTTGGGTGTTCTGGAAGCGACAGGTCAAGGCCGCGCCGGCCACAGCGACCTTCACGGACGTGCCGACGACCAACGGCCAGTTCAAGTTCGTCGAGGCCCTCGTCTCCTCGGGTGTCACCAGCGGCTGCGGCGGCGGGAACTACTGCCCCGACTCGCCGGTCACTCGCGGGCAGATGGCCGTCTTCCTGTCCGTCGCTTTGGGGTTGAACTTCCCGTACTGAGCGCCAGGCCTGGAGCGCCCCTGGCCGGTCGCCGGCCGGGGGCGCTGACGTCCGAGGCGTCGATGCGGCCCGGCCCGTGTCGGCGGCAGCATGGATCCCGTCCACCTCTTCGTTCCGACGTTTCGAGTCGAGGAAGCGCTCGCCGAGATCCGGGAGTGTCTGGAGAAGGGGTGGACGGGGCTCGGGTACAAGACCGTCGCCTTCGAGGACGCCTGGAAGGGGTACTCCGGGTTCCCGCACGCGCACTTCCTGGCGTCGGCGACGGCGGGGCTCCACTTGGCGATCCGGCTGTTCAAGGAGGAGGACGGCTGGCGCGACGGCGACGAGGTCGTCACGACGCCGCTCACCTTCGTGGCCACGAACCACGTTCTTCTTCACGAGGGCCTGAGGCCCGTCTTCGCCGACGTGGCCGACGACCTGTGCCTGGACCCGGAGTCGGTGGATGCCCGGATCGGTCCCCGAACCCGGGCGGTCGTCTTCGTGGGCCTCGGCGGTAACCCGGGCCGCTATCGGGAGGTCCGCGAGATCTGCCGCCGCCGTGGGCTGCGGCTGATCCTGGACGCCGCGCACATGGCCGGGACCTGGATCGGCGACGAGCATGCCGGCCGAGACGCCGACGCGGCCGTGTTCTCGTTCCAGGCCGTGAAGAACCTGCCGACCGCCGACTCGGGAATGATCTGCCTCGCCGACGGCCGCCTCGATGCCGAGGCGCGCAAGTGGAGCTGGCTGGGCATCTCCGCCGACACCTACACCCGCACGATCGGCACCGCCCGCTACAAATGGCTCTACGACGTGGAGCACGTGGGCTTCAAGTACCACGGCAACTCGATCATGGCGGCCCTGGGGCTGGTGGGGCTGCGCTACCTGGAGCAGGACAACGAGCACCGGCGGGGCCTCTGTGCCGCGTACGACGCCGCCCTCGCGCCCCTCGCCGGGGTGACGCGCGCGCCGGTCGCGCCAAGCGGCGTCCGCTTGTCTCGGCATCTGTACCAGGTGCTCGTCGAAGACCGGGACGAGGTCGTCGTCCGGCTGAACGCCGCCGGGGTCTTTCCCGGCGTCCACTACCGTGACAACACGCTGTACCGCATGTACGCGTACGCCGAAGGAAGCTGCCCCAGGGCCCGTCACGCCAGCGAGCGCCTGCTCTCCCTCCCGCTGCACCTGCGCATGACCGAGCAGACGGCGACGGACGTCGCCCGGATACTCGCGACGGCGGTGCGGGGCTGACTTCGGCTGTTCTTCAGCCGGGAACGCGGGCTGTCGGCGTCTTCGTACCGGCTCAGGCACGACGTGACCGCACCAGCGTGAGGAACTCATCGTAGTCCCGAACGTACTCGTCGGGGTCGTACTCCCCCGAGGCGGCCACTACTAGGACGGCGTCGGGCGTGAAGCGGTACTGGACGGCCCACACAAGCGGCCCGAGGTGCACCGCTCGCTGCGGAGAGTCGAGGAGCAGTTCCTCCCGGTTGTCGCCATCGTCGATCATGACCGAGCAGGACCCTCGCACGCACACCAGGAGCTGCTCCTGGACGCGGTGGGCGTGCTCACCCCGCACCTCGCGGCTGGGGACGTCGTACACGAAGAAGATGCGTCGGGGAAGGAAGGACAGCTGGCTCCCCACCTCGGCCACGGTCAGGCTTCCGCGCGCGTCCGTCGCGCTCCGCAGCGCGGCGACGGACGCGCCGCGGACCGGTCTCGCGCCGGCGTCGACTCGACCGGTCGGGCGCAGGCCGTGGGGGCCTTCGGGCCCGGACGAGTCGACGTAGCCACGGATCTGAGCGGGGTTGCCGGCCACGATGGCGTTCGCGGGGACGTCGAAGGTCACCACCGCTCCAGCCCCGACCATGGCGCCGCGCCCCACGGTGATGCCCGGCAGGATGGTGGCGTTCGCCCCGATCGAGGCGCCCTTGCGCACGAGAGTTCGCGCGAACTGCTCCGGGCGCCGCCGGCTCCGCGGAAACGCGTCGTTGGTAAAGGTGGCGTTCGGGCCGACGAAGACGTCGTCCTCGAGGGTCACTCCGTCCCAGAGCTGGACGCCGCACTTGACGGTCACGCGATCGCCGATGCGCACGTCGTTCTCGACGAAGACGTGGTCGCAGATGTTGCAGTCCCGGCCCACGACCGCCCCCGGGAGCAGGTGGGCGAACGCCCAGACCCGGGTGCCGGTCCCCACTCGCGTGGTCTCCACGATCGCTGCGGGGTGCCTGAAGAAGTCGCTCACGGCCGTTCCCCTCCGTGGAACTCGTGGCGTGCGGCCACCACGTAGGCGGGACGCCCCTTCGTGTTCTCGAAGGCCCGCCAGACGTACTCCCCGAGCAGGCCGATCCCGAGGGAGTTGAGCCCCCCGAAGAACATCACGGCGAGCACGGTCGCCGTGTAACCGGGGACCGGGATGTCCCCTCGCAGGCGCGCCGCCAGAACGACCGTCGCGAGGGCCACCGACAGCAGCATCCCCCCGAGTCCGGCGAGGCTCATCAGGCGGACGGGAAGCTCCGAGAACGCGAAGCCGCTGTCGAGGAGGTAGCGCACGCGGCGCCCGAGCGACCAGGCGGAGTGGCCGTGCTTCCGGGAGCGCCTCGAGTAGGGCACCTCCGCCCGGCGGAAGCCCAGCCAGAAGACGAGCCCGACCAGGGTGGTGTTGCGCTCCCGAAGCGAGAGCAGGTGCTCGCGGAACGCGGCGTTGCAGCCGAAGACGTCGACCCCACCCGGCGGCACCTCCGCCTGGACCAGGCGGCGATACAGCCACCAGAAGATCTCGGAGGCCAGTCGGGAGGTCAGAGGGTCGTCCCGGCTGGTCCGGGTGCCGACCACCACGTCGCATTCGCCGCCGAGCAGGCGCTCGCGAAAGGCGAGCATCAGCTCCGGCGGATCCTGGAGGTCGGCCGCCATGACGCCGAATGTCTTCCCCCGAGCCGCGGCCAGCCCGGCGGCGATCGCGGGGAACGAGCCGAAGTTGCGGCTCAAGGCCAGGACCTGTGAGCGGAACCGGCACCCGGGCAGGTTCTCGCATAGCAGCTGAAGGCTCCGGTCCGGAGAGCCGTCCACGACGAAGACCGCCTCGACGTCGCCGTCGGTCGAGGCGTCGAGGGACGAGAGCGCCGCCAGGAGGTCCGGGATCGAGTCCTCGTTCCGGAAGACCGGCACCACGATGGAGAACATCGGCCCGATTCTCACTCGAACGCCACCGGGGGGGAAGCGCCCGGCACGGCCGACTTCAAGGGCAGCCCTGGGTCGTCACGCGGACCACGACGGTCGCCTCCACCCGGCCACCTTGATCTCGCAGGAAGAACGTCGTCCCGTCCCGCACCCATTTCCCGGTCTCGGCCCGGCCGCCCGCGGTGAACCCGGTGAATACCGGTCCCTCCGGGCTGTCGACGCGGATCTCGACCGGCCTGGGGCTGTCCCACTCCAGCGTCGTCACCCCCAGGCCGCTCCCGTCGCACACACGCAGGGTGTCCGGCCGGGCGACGAGCGTGGGTCGGGTCGGGTCGAACGGATCGGGACGGACCGAAGAGGGAATCGTCAACCGCGGCATCCCGTCGGCGCCGATGGCGAGCACCGGGTGGGGGCTCCGAGGCAGCTCGGTCAGCGGCATGACCTCGATCGCGCCGAGGCGCAGGGTCCCGAGCAGGCCGCGCGTCCGTTCGAGGTAGTCGGGTCCGCCGAACACAACCCACTGGTTGTACAGGCCGAGACGGCTCTTGAAGTACCACCCGTCGTGCCCGAACCAGGGATTGAGCGGACCCGCCCCGGCGACACCCACGGTGCGCCAGGGCCGCAGGGTCTCCCCGAGATCCCGGAGCGCGGCCACCGTCACGCGGTTGCGCCCCGCCTCGTGCGCGTACCACCGCGCGACCTCCGCGCGTCGCGGGTGGGTGGCGGCAACCCAGGCCGCCAGGACCAGGGCGAGTCCAGCTGCCGCGACGCGCTTCCATTTCCGAGGTGCTCCTTCCAGCACCGGGCCGAGGGCCAACAGCGAAGCCGCCTGCCACACGCTCCAGTTGAACGCGTAGTACGGGTGGAAGTGTCGAGGCAGCGCCGCGTACGGGGCCACCAGGGCGAGCGTCACGGCGAGGATGCCGAGGCTTCGCCGGGCGGTCGTGGCACGTCCAGCCAGCAGAACGATGGTGAGGGCAGCCAGCTGGACACCGGTCGCGAACGATGCGCCGGCCGAACAGGTCAGGTACGCCAACGTGGTTCGTACCAGGCTGACGGGGGTGAAGTCGGGCCGGTAGGTGTCCGCTGCGGAGCGCAGGAAGCTCGCCCGGCCCGGCCCGAGGCTCCAGGCGAGAAAGAGCCCCGTTGCGGTCGCGAGCACGGCCAGCACCAGCCAGGCGCCGTACCCTCTCCCTCGACGCAGCCGCCCCTGCTCGATCGCCCGCAGGGCAAGGGCGACGAAGACCGCCGCCGCGAAGTCCTCTTTGGCGAGGAGGCTCGCGGCGAAGAGGGCGGTCCCGCAGACGACGCCCAGGCGCGCCCGGGTGCCCGAGGCGTCGCGGTCGAGCAGCAGGAGGGCGGCCAACCCCGTCGTCGCCGACACGAGGTTTGTGACGAGACCGGAGTAGAAGACGTACTCCGGCACGTGATCGAATGACAACGCCCCGACGATCGAGGCGAGCACGAGGAGCGCCCCCGTGCCGCCCTGCTGGGGGAAGAGGCGCAACATGAAGCAGACGACGAGGGTCACGTAGGCGACGACGAGCACGTGGAGGGCCACGTAGTAGGTGCGTTCGCCGGAAACGCTCAGGAACCCGAGGACGGCCGTCGAGACCGGACGAACCGCGAGCGAGGGCAGGTCGCTCAGCGACGCATAGGAGAGGTTCCGGAAGTCGTCGTGGTGCACCGCAAAGCCGATCAGGGGCCCGCCACCCGCACTCCACCACAGCAACCCGAGGTGCACGCCGAAGACGGCGGCGGTGATGATGAGGGCGCGCCAGGGTGCCTTCACGTCGAGCCTCTCCCGCGCCCCGCTCAGCTCCGCAGCCGGCAGAAGAACAGCTCGGTGTCGCGGATGCCCGCCCCGGGGTGGTCCACCCGCGAGTACGCGACCTCGAATCCGAGCGCCTCGAGGCGGCGGTCGAGGTCGATCCCGTAGACCCGGTAGGCGAGGGCCCGGCCCTCGGGGGAGTTGGTGTCGCCGTGGTACTCCGGCTCGCCGACGACCTCGTCCCGGGCGGGTTTCGCCGGATCCGGGACCCGGACCTTGGTGATCGTCTCGCCGCCGCGGACGTGGGGCACCGTGAACAGGTACACGCCCCCGGGTCGCAGCACCCTCCGGATCTCCCGGTGCGCGAGGTCGTCGAGGCGCACGTGCTCCATCACGTCGCTCGTCACGACGATGTCGAGGCTCGCGTCCTCGAAGGTGAGGCGCTCGAGGTTCTGGTTGGTGGCCCGGGGGCCGAGCGGCTCGCCCGGGGGAAGGTCCTCGCGAAGCGACGAGACGAGGACCTCGACGTCCGGGCACCGGGCGAGGAGGTCGGGCAGGGGGTAGGCGCAGCGGGGCGTACGGAAGGGCACCTGGGTGTCGTAGACGGCCACGGCCCGGCCCAGCCTGTGGCCCCGCAGCTCCCGCAGCGAGGCGGGGCTCTCCCTTCCCGACAGCAGCGCCAGGGCGTCGAGGAGGCCGCGGGCGATCGAGCGGTAGCGGCTCGTCGTCCGGCAGCACGCGCAGACGAGGGACTCGCGGCAGGGCTCGTCGTTCCAGCGGAGAAAGCGCGTCGACCTTCCGCAGACGTTGCACCGACCGGTCTCCTCGGCCAGCCCCTCTCGGGGCAGCTCGGCCGGCACCGGCGTCGCGGCCTCGCGGGGGCGAAGGCTGTCGAGCCGTCGCAGCACCGGGGCGAGGGATGCGGCCCAGGAGCGCTCCCGGGCCCCGGCCCGCATCCGGGCGGCGAGGGCGGGGTCCGCGATCTCGCGCCGCGCGGCGTCGAGGGCCCGGGAGAAGGCGTCGGCGTCCTCCGCGACCCAGACGCCGGCGAGCGCCTCCTCTGGCGGAACGGTCGACACCACCGGCCGCCCCGCGGCGAGCGCCGGGAGCAGGGCGGCGCAAGGAAGTGCGTCGCCGCTCTGGACGACGATCGCGACCGCGTCGACGGACGCGAGCAACGCGGGCAGCGTCCCGCGGCGGACCTGCCCGAGCCAGGTCACGTTGGCTCGCCGCAGGAGCATGCCCCGGCCCGGGCGCGGTGGAAGGCCGCCGACGACCGCGAAGCGCCAGTCGGGGCGCCGCGCGGCGATCTCTTGAAGTCGCATCGCGTCGAGGGGCGCGAGCGGAAGAGCGAGGCACGCGGCCACCGGAACGCTCTCGGCGCCCAGGCGCTGCCGCAGGTCCTCGGGGAGCGGGCCCGGCGCGGAGAACAGCTCGTGGTCGACGGAGTCGGGAACGAAGAGAGCGCCGGGATGGCGTGACAGGGCCCGCGCGTGGTCCGCGCGGCTGGCGCAGGTCAGAATCACGCCGGGCGGGGCGTCACCCCCGTCGCCATGCTGCGCTGGCCCGCTCCCGTCCCACACGACACGACAGCTCGGCGCGAGGGCGGCGAGGGAGCCCGCGGCCTCCGAGGTCACCCACAGGACCGGGTCGTCGAGGGCGAGGAGGTCCTCCGGCGGGCCCTCGCGCAGGAACAGACGCGGCTCGATCTCTCGCGTCCGCGCGCCGCTCTCCGACGGCCCCAGGTCGAACACGACCACGTCGCCCGCCCTCGCGAGCGCTCGCGCGAGAGCCTGCGCCCGCCCCGACCCGTCGGCCCGCCACGGGCCGGCGGCGGGGAAGACGGCCACGTCGCCGCCGCAGGCCGCGGCGGCACGCAGGACCGGCTCGAGGCCGGCCGGGGGGGGCGGGCCCGCCTCGCGGTCGACCTCACGGCCCCACTTCTCCTCGAACCTCCGCCGGTTGCGCTGGTACAGGCCGAAGTAGCGCGCCGGCCCGCCGATCAGGTCGAACGACGCCTTCTGCCAGTGGTGGACGAAGGCGTCGCGCGCGCAGCGCAGGGAGTAGCCTGCCGCCCGCACCCGGTGCGCGTAGTCGTCGTCCTCGAACATCCCGATCTCGAACCGCTCGTCGAGGGGACCGACCTTCTCGTAGACGTCACGACGAACCGCCACGCAGAACATCCCGAGCATGGGGATCTCGAAGGTCTCGCCGTCGTGGCGCCGGACGTGCTCGGCCGCCCAGGCCGGCATGTCGGCCACGTCCCGGTAGCCGACCGGGATGCGCGCCTCGTTGCCCACCGCGTTCGAGACGGGGCCGACCATCCCGAGACCGGGGTCCCGCCGCAGGTGACGGACCAGCGTCGAAAGCCAGCCCCGGGAGACGACGGTGTCGTTGTTGAGGAGCACCAGCACGTCGCCTCTGGCACGCGCGAGAGCGATGTTGTTCGCCCGGGCGAAGCCCTCGTTGGTGTCGTTCAGAACGACGCGCAAGGTCGGATGCTCGGCCAGGGCTTCGGCCAGGTACTCCGGCGTTCCGTCGCTCGACGCGTTGTCGACGACGAGCACCTCGAAGTTCGGCCAGTCGGTGCGCTCGTACACGCTCTCGAGACACTGGCGGTTCAAGGCCAGGTTGTTGAAGGTGACGACCACGATCGACACGAGGGGAAAGGCCGAGCGCAGGGCGGGAACGAGGCGGTCGACCCGCTCCTCCCAAGTGTGCTGGGCGGCGAAGGCCCGCCGACGAGCCGCCTCCGTCGGCCCGTCGGCGGCGAGGGCGGCGAGGATCTCCGACTCGAACTCGCTCGGCGTCGACGCGAGGCGCACGTGGGGGCGCATCGCCTCGACCTCGGGCAGCGGAACCGAAACGAGGGGTCGCCCGGCGGCGAGGATCTCGTACGCCTTCACCGGGTTCGTGGCCTCGGTGAGCGGCACGCGCTTGAACGGGATGACCAGCACGTCCATGCGGTCGAGCCAGGAGGGCAGCTCGGCGTAGGGCCGCTCGCCGGCGAGCGTGACGTTGGGAAGCCGGGACAGCCTCGCGGTGTCCGCCGTGAACGTCGAGCCGACGAGGAGGAAGTCCCAGTCCGGCCGGCGCTCGGCCAGGTCCGCGACGAGGTCGGCGTCGAACCACTCGGCGATCGCCCCGTAGTAGCCGATCACCGGCCGAGGCCCGCGGGGGGGCGGAGAGACGGCACAGAAGTGCTCGAAGTCGCACCCGTTGCGGACGAGGACACAGGAGGCGTTGGTGAGAGAGGCGCGCTCTCGGAGCTTCTCGGAGGAGACACACACGAGCCGGGCGCCCCGGAGCAGCTCCTCCTCCTGGACGAGCATCTGCGGCCGATTGGTCGAGAAGCCGGCATGGTCGTCCATGCAGTCGTAGACCACCGGCCACGACAGCTCCTCCCACGCCCGCTTCGCCACCGGCCACCAGAACGGGAGCTGGACGATCGACGCCGTCGCTCCGAGGGCGAAGTCGCGGCGCAGGGCGTTCAGCGAGCCGAGCACCTCGCCGACCGCCTCCGGGGTCAGCTGGTCCTGGTAAACGTTCGCGGG
Source organism: uncultured Acidobacteriota bacterium (assembly GCA_964561785.1). Lineage (GTDB taxonomy): Bacteria > Acidobacteriota > Vicinamibacteria > Fen-336 > Fen-336 > DATBSL01. Next base: position 26,230 of record CAZLRF010000030.1, read on the forward strand.
GGTGGCCCTCAGCCGGACCTCCCACACGTTCGGGGCGACCTCCCTTAGGACGTACGGCGGGCCCTCGGTCCGGAACTGCAGGGCCACGTAGAAGACCCGGTGCCCGCGCGCCCCGAGCTGTCTGGCGATCTGTTGCGGCCTCTGGAATCGGAAGCCCCAGTCGATGACCGGGAAGCAGACGACGTCGAAACGGGCGCCCGTCGCGGGGGCCGCCACGACATCTTCGCGGTGGGCGCGCAGGGGGGGCGTCGGGGGGGTGGGCTCGGGGGGCGCTGGTGTCCCGGAATCGGACGCCGTGCCGGCGGCCCGGCCCTGCAAGAGTCCCGCGACCCGGCGCCGGAGCCGGCCGGCGCGGCGCATGAGCGCCCAGTAGAGGCTGCCGACTCTCCACCAGCGCGAGCCGTGAATCCGTGAGAGGTCCGCCCGCAGACGTTCGACCTCCGCCGCCAGGCGCGCCCGCTCCCGCTCCGAGGCCTCCGCGCGTGCCGCGGCGTGGGCCAGCTCCTGCTCCCGGCCGGCGAGCTGGGTCGCGAGCGCCGCCGCGCGTCTCTCCGCCTCGTCGAGCCGCCGCTGGAGGTCGCCGATCTGCTGCCGCCGCTCCGCCTGCCCGCGAGCTGCCTGTCGCCGCGCGTCCTCGATCAAGGCGTCGCACTCGTCGAGCAGGCGACGCGCGCTCCCGGCCTCGACTCGGTCGATCGTCTTGTCGTCCACGTGCTCGCTCCTCGGAAAGCGCCGCCGCACCGGACCCGGGCGCGACCGGGCGCCGACTTGAGATCCGCATCACGGTGTCCAGCGCCTCGGCGGTGTTATGGTGTCATGGCACGCCGATTGCGTACAATGACCTGAGGGCGACGCTGTCAAGAGCGAGCGCTGACCGGGGGAACGGCGACGGGGGAGGTCGAACGTCCATGCTCGAACGGAAAGTGTTGATCCGCCGGCCGGCGGCCTGGGTGGCCCTGGCCGCAGCCGGGACCCTGCTGGCGGCGGCGCCCTCCGCCCACGCCGGGCGTAAGCTCGCGAGGCGGACGCTTCCCGCAGCGGCGTCCTCCGAGGCGCCCGTCGCCGAGACGGCCGCCGACCCCGCGCTCGCCGCGGCCGTCGACAGGCTGCGCGGCGCCCTCGAGCAGCCCGGACCGACGATCGCCCGGCAGCAGGGCGTCCCCGGCGCGCCCGCGGACGGAGCCTACCTCGGCCGCTCGCCCCGCGGCCACGTGACCGCGTTCGTCGCCCCCGCCGGGCGTCCCTACCGCGTGGCCCGTCCGGCCGGGGCCGGCCCCGAGGGCATCGCCCTCGGGTTCCTCCGCGAGCACAAGGTCGCCTTCGGCTGGTCGAAGAAGGGCGTCTCATTCCCGGTCGAGCGGGCGGTGACGCGCGGCGAGCGGACGTTCGTCCGCTTCGAGCAGCGCTTCGCCGGCCTGCCCGTGTTCGGCGCGGGTGCTCTCGTCCAGGTCGAGAAGGACGGCGGCGTCGCCTTTGCCCTCGTGGACCTCTCGCGCGACGACGCCGAGATGCACGCGGAAGGCTTCGAGACCGCGCCGGCCACCGGCCCCGGCTCGGCCGTCACCGCCGCCCTCGGCGTGGTGCCCCCCGGCGCGCCCGGAGTCTCGGCCGACGAGCCGGTGCTGATGGTCTACGAGCCCTCGGTGATCGGCAACGCGGGACCGACCCGGCTCGTCTGGCACGTGCGCGCGCGCAACCCCGAGGGCGACGTCAACCAGGTGGTGCTCGTCGACGCGGCGTCGGGCGAGGTGGCCCTCTCGTACTCCGACGTGAAGCACGCGAAGAACCGCCAGATCTACGACGCGAACAACGTGCCCGGGTCGCTCGGCGCGCCCGTCCGCAGCGAGGGCGGGGCGGCGACGGGCATCTCCGACGTGGACCTCGCCTACCAGTACTTCGGCGACACCTACGACTTCTACTTCACCCGCTTCGGGCGCGACAGCTACGACGGCGCCGGGGCGATCCTCCTCGCCCGCGTGCGCTACTGCGAGGCGACCGGCTCGTGCCCCTACGCGAACGCGTACTGGAACGGCACCGAGATGCGGTTCGGCCAGGGCTTCGCCGCCGCCGACGACGTCGTGGCCCACGAGCTCACCCACGCGGTGACCGAGCGCGAGTCGAATCTCATCTACTACGCCGAGTCCGGCGCGATCAACGAGGCGCTGTCCGACATCTTCGGGGAGCTCGTGGACCTTACGAACACCGGTGGCACGGACACCTCGGGCGTGAGGTGGCAGATGGGGGAGGACGCCCCGGGCGGGGCCATCCGCAGCATGTCCGACCCCACGCTCTACGGCGACCCCGACCGGCGCTACAGCGCGAACTGGTACACGGGCTCCGACGACAACCGCGGCGTCCACATCAACTCGGGCGTCGCGAACAAGCTCGCGTTCCTGCTGACCGACGGCGGCTCGTTCAACGGCCAGACCGTCGCCGCGCAGGGGATCACGAACGTGGCGAAGATCTTCTACGAGGCGAACGTCAACCTCCTCCTGCCCGCCTCCGACTACTTCGACCTCTACGCGGTCCTGCGCCAGGCGGCGATCAACGTCTCGCTCACCCCGGCCTTCCGCGAGGCCCTCGAGAAGGCGAGCCGCGCGGTGCAGATCGACCTCCCCTCGAACCCGACGACCGTGTTCTCCGACACGTTCGAGGGTACGTTCCCGGGCAGCTGGCAGGTCTTCGACCAGGGCGGCGCCGCGGGGACCGGGCTCGGCACGCGCTGGGGCAAGTCGACCTACCGCAAGGCGGGCGGCACCGCGAGCGCCTGGTGCGCGGCGGGCGGGGCGTCGCCGTCGCCCGCCGGCGGCAGCTACAAGTCGTACATGGACACGTGGCTCGTCTACGGCCCGTTCACCCTCGCCAACACCTCGAACGCCTGGGCCGAGTTCGACATCTTCATGGACGTCGAGTACCCGTTCGACGAGGCGTTCTGGGGCGTGTCGGTCGACGGGGTCAACTTCGACGGCTACGCCGTCTCGCCGGGCCCCGACGGCTACACGGTGGGCCAGTCCACGATCCCCGGCTTCGCCCACGAGGTCTTCAGCTTCCGCGAGATCGCGGGCACGATCGGCCAGGCGCAGGTGTGGTTCGCCGTGCAGTTCGTCTCCGACCTCGAGGTGGAGTACGAGGGCGTCTACCTCGACAACGTGGTCATCAAGAAGAGCCCGACGCAGGCCCCGTTCGGGAGCTTCGACACCCCCACGAGCGGGGCGACGGGAGTGACGGGCGCGATCCCGGTCACGGGATGGGCTCTGGACGACCAGGAGGTCACGAGCGTCAAGGTCCACCGCAACCCGCTCGCCGGGGAGCCCACCCAGCCAAACGGCAAGGTCTACATCGGCGACGCGACGTTCGTGCCGGGCGCGCGGCCCGACGTCGACGCCGCAAACTCCACCTACCCCTTCTCCTACAAGGCGGGCTGGGGCTACATGCTCCTCACCAACTTCCTGCCGAACGGCGGTAACGGCACGACGACCCTCTACGCGTACGCGAACGACGCCGAGGGCCAGTCGACCCTGCTCGGCCAGAAGACGATCACGTGCTCGAACGCGACGGCGACCAAGCCGTTCGGGACGATCGACACGCCGGTCCAGGGGGGGACGGTCTCGGGGACGATCAACAACTTCGGCTGGGCGCTCACCCCGGGCACCGCGGTGATCCCCTTCGACGGGTCGACGATCACGGTCTACGTGGACGGCGTCCCGATCGGGGGCCCGACGGCGTACGGGCTCCCCCGCGCCGACATCGATAGCCTCTTCCCCGGCTACACCAACACCGGCCACGCCGTGGGATACCGGGTGATCGACACGACGGCTCTCGCGAACGGGCTGCACACGCTCGCGTGGGTGGTCACCGACAACCAGGGCCGAGCCGACGGCATCGGAAGCCGTTACTTCTGGGTCCAGAACTGAGCCCGGGCTGATCACGTGGCGCCGGACCCTCGGGGGCCCGGCACCCTGTGACGACGCTCATTCCCGGCGGCCCTTCCCGCCGCCCACACTGGGACGGGAGGCGGTGCATGGCGAGGACGCGGTTCGGAAGACGCCGTGGGATCGGGGGCACGGTCCTGGGTGTCGCGCTCGCCGCCACGCCGGTCGCCGCCGCGCCCGTGCGGGGTGGGCCGCTGCCTTCGCCGCTCGTGGCCGCCGCGGACAACTGGTGGCGGGCGGACGTGAGCGCCGCGCCGGTCGACCCCTCGTCCTCGGCGCTGCTGTCCTTCGTGGGCCTGACGAAGGGCCTACACCCCGACTTCGGGGGGGCCCCGGCCCCGTGCGAGATCTACGGGATCCCCTACGCGACCGTCGGGGCCTCGCAGCCGAAGAGGGCGGTCCAGTTCGATTACGCCGACGAGAGCGACGGAGTCGACACCGCGACCGGGGAGGGGATCGCGTTCTACCCCATCCCGGACGAGGCGATCACGCAGTGCGGCTGGATCGAGGGCGGCGCCCCGGGCAACCAGGACCCGGGCGGGGACCGACACCTGCTCCTCTACGACACGGACAACCAGCTCCTCTACGAGCTCTACGCCCTCCGCTGGAACGGCGTGCGGTGGACCGCCGGATCGGGCGCGGTGTTCGACCTGCGCACCAACCAGCGGCGCCCCGAGGGGTGGACCTCCGCCGACGCCGCCGGGCTCGCCATTCTCCCCGGGCTCGTCCGCTACGACGAGGCCTTCGGCGCCGCCGAGATCGGCCACGCCTTCCGGGTCACCGTGCGGGCCACGAACGGGTTCGTCTATCCGGCCTCCCACGCCGCCGGCTCGACCGCGGGCGCCCTTCCGATGGGGGCGCGGCTGCGCCTCAAGGCCTCGAAGGACCTGAGCGGCTTCCCGCCCGAGATCCAGCGCATCTTCCGCGCGATGAAGAAGCACGGCCTCGTCGTCGCGGACAACGGCTCTGACCTGTACGTCTCGGGCGTCCACGACACGCGCTGGAACAACGACGTCCTCAACCCCGCCTTCGGCGCCCTCAAGGCGTCCGACTTCGAGGTCGTGCTGCGGGGCTGGCAGCCCAGCGTCGACGCTCCCCGGGTGGAGTCGTTCGCCGCGAGCCCGGCGTCGGTCGTGCGGGGGGGCTGTACGACGCTGTCGTGGTCGACCCAGGGGGGCACGAGCATCACCCTCGACGGCGTGTCGGTCGACGCCCGGGGCGCGACCACGGCGTGTCCGGCGGCCACCGGGACGCACACCCTCGCCGTGGCCGGGACCGGCCCAACCGCGAGCCGGACGCTCACCGTGCGCGTCGTCTCGCGGGCTTCGGAGATGACCGTGCCCTTCGGCAGCTTCGACACCCCGGCCCAGGGCGCGAGCGGCCTCGCCGGGTCCCTCGCGGTGACCGGGTGGGCCCTCGACGACGTCGGGGTGAAGCGGGTCGAGGTCTACCGCAGCCCGCTCGGGGGCGAGCCGACCGGGCCGAACGGCCAGGTCTACGTCGGCGACGCCACGCTCGTTCCCGGCGCCCGCCCGGACGTGGCCGCCGCATTCGCCAACTTCCCGCGGGCGGATCGCGCGGGCTGGGGCTACATGCTCCTGACGAACATGCTGCCCTCCGGGGGCAACGGCACCTTCACCCTCCACGCCTACGCCACGGACGACGACGCCCAGTCCACCCTGCTCGGCTCGAGGACGATCACGTGCTCGAACGCGACGGCGACGAAGCCGTTCGGGACGATCGACACGCCGGGCCAGGGCCAGACGGTCTCGGGGACGATCACGAGCTTCGGCTGGGCGCTCACCCCAGGCACGGCGGTCGTCCCGTTCGACGGGTCGACGATCGCGGTTCACGTGGACGGGGCTCCGATCGGGAGCCCGACCGCGTTCGGCCTCGCCCGCTCCGACATCGACAGCCTCTTCCCCGGGTACACGAACACCGGCCACGCGGTGGGCTACCGCGTCATCGACACGACCGCCCTCGCCAACGGGCTGCACACGCTCGCGTGGGTGGTCGCGGACAGCCAGGGGCGGACGGACGGGATCGGCAGCCGCTACTTCTGGGTCCGTAACTGAGGAGCCGCCATGTCCAACCGAACCCACGTCGTGCTCGCGCTGGCGACGACCGGCCTCCTCGCCGGGGCCCCGGCCCGTGGCGGGGAGCCGCCGCTCCCGCCGCCGGTGGCCACCGACCACCCGCCGCTCGTCGCCTACGACACGGGGTGCTCGGGCGCCGTCCCCGCGCCTTCGAACGCAGGCTACGAGCAGCAGGTGGTGGAGCTGACGAACCAGCAGCGCCGGGCGAACGGCCTACCGCCTCTCAAGCTCGTGAGCCAGCTGACGAACGCGGCTCGCTGGTACGCGAAGGACATGGTCGACGACGACTACTTCGGCCCCGACCACGACACGTACGACCGCTCCGGGGGCAGCCTCGTCAAGGTCTGCACGTGGAGCCAGAGGATCGGCGCCTTCTACACGGGGTGGACGAGCCTCTCCGAGAACATCGCGGCGGGCTACGCGACCCCGCAGGCCGCGGTCACCGGCTGGATGGGCTCCTCCGGCCACCGCGCCAACATCCTCAGCGCCTCGGCCTGGGAGATCGGGGTCGGGTACTGGCCGGGGGCGACGTGGGGCCACTACTGGGCGCAGGACTTCGGGCGTCGCAGCGGCCAGTACCCGGTGGTCATCGACGACGAGGCGGCGAGCACGGACAGCCGCAGCGTCAGCCTCTACATCTACGGCACGTGGACGGAGATGCGCATCCGCAACGACGGGGAGCCGTTCACCGCCTGGCAGGCGTTCTCCAACACCGTCGCCTGGACGCTCCCGAACGTGAACGGGCTGCGCACGGTGACCGTGGAGATGCGGACCGGGTCGACCACCGTCTCGTCGAGCGACACGATCACCCTCGCCCTCTCGTCCTGCGAGCCCAACCTCGTGCTCTCCCGCGCGTCGCTCGCGTTCGGGGGCGTGGGAACCACTCGCACCTCGCCCCAGGTCGACCGGTTGACGATCGCCGGTGCGGGCACGGTCCCGTGGACCGCGGCCTCCTCGCACCCCTCGTTCCTCGTCAGCCCGACGAGCGGCACCGGCCCCGCGAACCTCACGGTGTCGATGGGCTCGGGCGCCACGACCAGCGCGTCGGGGACCATCACGGTCTCGAGCGGCGCGGCCTGCAACTCGCCCGAGGAGACGGCCGTCACCTACACACAGAAGGCCGCGGGGACGGGGGCGTGGCCGTTCGGCAGCTTCGACACCCCGGCGCACGGGGCGACCGGCGTCCGGGGCTCGGTCGCGGTGACCGGCTGGGCCCTCGACGACGTCGAGGTCACGAAGGTCGAGATCTACCGCGATCCCGTGGGCGCCGAGACGGCAGGCAAGCACGGGCAGGTGTACGTGGGCGACGCCGCGTTCGTCCCCGGGGCCCGCTCCGACGTGGAGGCGGCGAACCCCGGCGTGCCGCTCGCCTACCGCGCAGGCTGGGGCTACATGCTGCTGACGAACATGCTGCCCGGACAGGGGAACGGGAGCTACACGCTCCACGCGTGGGCGGTCGACGCGGAGGGGCACGAGACCCTCCTCGGCTCGAAGACGATCGGCTGCGCCAACGCCTCCGCGACGAAGCCGTTCGGCGCGATCGACACGCCCGGCCAGGGGGCGACCGTCTCCGGGTCGGCCTACGCCCAGTGGGGCTGGGCGCTCACCCCCCAGCCCGGGGCCATTGCGACGAACGGCTCGACGATCACCGTCTACGTGGACGGCCTCCCCGTGGGCCACCCGACCTACAACCTCTACCGGGCCGACGTCGCGGGCCTGTTCCCCGGCTACGCCAACTCCGGCGGGCCGGCGGGTCGCCTCCTGATCGACACCCGGACGCTCGCCAACGGGCTCCACACGATCGCGTGGAGCGTCACCGACAGCCTCGGGCGGACCGAGGGGATCGGGTCGCGCTACTTCTGGGTCGAGAACCCGTAGGCGCGGGCGGGGAGCTCGTCAGGCCCGGGCCAGGCACAGGAGCGCGTCCGCCCGGCCGAGCTGCTGGGCCGGGCGGGTGAGCCCCGTCCCCAGCGAGTCGACCAGGCGGCGCCACGCGCGCGCGCGCCGGCCGCCCGGGGCGTGCGTCGCCAGCGGGTTCAAGGCGTCGTAGGGGACGCCCCACCCGACGCGGCGGTCGAAGTCGACCCGGCGGAACCCGACGTCCCGGACGAGCCGCCCGAGCGTGCTCTCGGTGAAGTAGAACAGGTGCTCGACGGGGCTGAGGACGGTCCAGTCGACCCCGAGGGCCAGCCGGCTGAGGGACTCGAAGTTCGGCGTGAACAGCAGGAGGGTCCCCCCCTCGCGCAGCAGCGAGCGCGCCCGCGCGAGGCTCGAGCGGGGGTCGGGGAGGTGCTCGATCACGTCGAGCAGGACCACGGCGTCCCAGGCGCCGGCGGGGAGCGTCGCGTCCTCGAGCGTGCCGCTGCGCACGTCGAGGCCGAGGATCTCCCGGGCGAAGCGGGCGCCCGCCTCCATGACCTCGAGCCCGGTCGTCCTCCAGCCGGCGCGCTCGGCGGCCTTCTGGAAGAAGCCCGCCCCGCCCCCGACCTCGAGCAGCGTCCCCAGCCGCCGCTCGGGCAGGAGCCTCGCCAGGAAGTCCCCGTACCGGGCGTCGAAGGCCGCGAGGTCGAACCGCCCCTCCGCGACCCCGAGGGCGGGCAGGTACTCCTTCTCGAAGAAATCGCTGCTGTAGCGCGCCTGCGACTCCGCGGGGGTCAGGCGCAGGGGCCCGGCGTAGACGAGGCCGCACCGCCGGCAGCGGGAGATGTCGAGGTCGAACTTGCGGTAGACCAGGCGGGCGTCGTCCGCCCCGCAGAGGTTGCACGCCACTCGCTCCACGCGTGCCTCAGGCCCGCGGGCGACGGGCGCTCACGCCGAGACCGGCCGGCGGATCGAGAAGACGTTCCAGGGGACGGTCGCGTGCCGGGAGAGGAACGCGGCGTTCGCGCGGGGCGGGAAGAGCCCCCGCCCGAGGGCCGAGCGCTCCACGCGCAGGTGGAAGTGCTCCTCGGGCGCCTCGAAGGGGAGCCCCTCCAGGTACTCGAGGACGTCCTTCCAGTCCATCCCCTTCTCGAGGATGCCGTACTTCTCCATGACCTCCCGCGAGACGGCGGCGTGCTCGTGGGCGGCGTTGGGCTCGGCGAGGACGACCCGGCCGCCGGGGCGCAGGGCCCGGTGGAACTCCGTGAGGGCCTTGCGACGATCGGGGATGTGGTGGAACGCGTCGAACGCCAGGACGGCGTCGAGCACCCCGGGGCGCATCGGGAGGTTCTCCGAGTCGGCCACGACGAGGTGGGGCGCCGCCGCCCCGCAGCGCGCGACCGCCCGCTCGAGGTAGTCGCGGGTGATGTCGGACCCGATGGCCTCGATCCCGAGGCGCCCCATCCACTCGGTCGTCCAGGAGTAGCCCGAGCCCGAGTCGAGGACGGCCCGGGCCGTCCCGTCCGGGTCGAGGAGCGGCAGACAGAGCCCGAGCAGCTTGATCAGGTACGCGGAGTGGACCCGGGAGTGGGGGTTGAAGGGGGCGATGAGGCCCGGCCCGAAGAAGCCCGGGTCGTCGACCTTGGTCGCGATCGCCATCTCCGCCTGCTTGTAGGAGAGCCCGCCGTCGACGGCCGGCGCCGCGGGACGGTCGAGGGGCCGCAGGTGACGCGAGATCGCTTCCGGGAGCCGCCCGCGGACGGAGTCGAGCCAGGCCCGGTCGCGCTCGAGGTCCCGCAGGTGGTCGGGGAGGAGCTCGGGGACGAACTCCCGCACCGGATACCACCTCCCACTGCCCGCCGCGACGAGGAGCCCGCTGCGGACACGGACGCTCTCGTTGCGCTCCGGGGGCGCGCTCTCGCAGGCCTCCGCGGCGAGCGCCTCGCGCAGAGGCGTCGTCTCGCCGGGAGGCAGGGGGCCGACGAGGGCGCCCGCCTGGCTGACGCGGCCGCACTCGGAGAGGCGCACGTGGGGGAGCGGCGCCTCCACCTCCTCCAGGGTGAGGCAGGTCAGCTCCTCGCGCCCCACCGGGCAGGCCACGAAATTGAGCAGCGAGTACCTCAACGCGCTCCCTCGCCCGCGGGCCGCGTCTCGACCTCGACCGGCTGGACGCGGGAGCGGCCGTCGTCGTCGCGTTCGATCACGACCAGCCGGTAGCGCCCGGCGAAGCCCTCGCCGGGCTGCCACCGCAGCTCGCCCGTCGTCGGGTCGAAGCCGGCGCCCACGGGCAGCCGCTCGAGGCGGTCGGCGCCCACGAGGTACGCCGCCCGACGTCCGCCGTTCCCGCTCGGCACCCTCGTGCGGAGGGATCCTCGGGCGGCCAGCTCCAGCCTCAGGGGAGGAGCGGTCTCCAGCGACGCGAGGTCGCGGGCCGGGCGTCCGAGGTCCTCCCCGTAGATCTGCCCGAGGTCGGAGAAGCCGACGGTCGAGCCGTTCGCCAGCAGGTCACCGGCGCCGTTCACCACCTGGAAGTACCGGCTGCCGATCCCGTCGGAACGACCGAGGTTGTCCGTGGCGCTCCAGGCGAGGGTGTGGACGCCGTTCGCGAGCGCCGTCGTGTCGAGGACGCGGTACCCGACCGCGCGGCCGGTGTTGGCGTAGCCGGGGAAGAGGGTGTCGATGTCGGAGCGGGCCAGCCCGTACGCGGTCGGTCCCCCCACCGGCGCCCCGTCCACGAAGACGTTGATCGTCGAGCCGTCGAACGGGACAACGCCAGGCTGGGGGGTGAGCACCCAACCGAAGTTCGGGAAGCCGCTCCCCGAGGCCGTCCCGCCCTGGCTCGGCGTGTCGATCGTCCCGAACGGCTTGACCGCGGTGGCGTTGCTGCAGGTGATGGTCTTCGAGCCGAGCAGCGTCGTCTTCCCGTCGAAGTCGACCGCGTAGGCGTAGAGCGTGAACGTCCCGTTGCCGCCCACCGTCCCGGCCGCCCCGTTCGGCAGGAAGTTCGTGAGCAGCATGTAGCCCCACCCCGCGAGGTGGGCCCGGGGGTACGTGTCGCGGTAGACCGCCTCGACGTCGGGCCGCGCGCCGGCCACGAGGTTCGCGTCCCCGATGTAGACCCGGCCGTTCGGCGCGGTGGGCTCGCCGGCCAGCGCGTTGCGGTAGATCTCCACCTTCGAGACGCCCACGTCGTCGAGCGCCCAGCCGGTCACGGGAATCGCGCCGGTGACGCCCGTCGTCCCGTTCGCCGGGGTCTCGAACGCGCCGAAGGGCGCGGCGGTCGTGCCCGGCGCCTTGACGTCGAGGAAGACGTCCACGTACTGCGGGGAGTTGGAGATCCCCGTGCCGCTGATCGTGAGCGTCGCGCGCAGCAATCCGGTCGGGGGGAGGACGCCCGGGTTGACGATGCCCACGTCGAAGACGCTCGTTCCCGACAGCGACGTGGGTGAGACGGAGACCCAGCTCTGGTTCGAGCTGACCGACCAGCTCGTGGATCCCGCGCCGATCTGGGTCACCACGACCGCCTGGGCCGGGGTTACGGCAGTCAGGGTGGCGCCGCTCTTCACGGCCCCGAAGCGCAGCGTGGTGCGGTCGGGGACGAGGCGGGGGAGGAGGCCCGTGTAGCCGACCTCGCGCACGATCGGCCAGCGGGAGTACGTCTGGTTGACGACCGTGGCCCCCGAGAGGACCTGCGCGCACACCCACCGCGCCTCGCCGTTCGCGAAGCCGACCGGGACCGTCCAGGCGTAGGAGCCGGAGGCGGGGTTGAGGCCGGTCGCGATCGTGATCCCGTCGCAGCCCTGCCGGTCGAGGTCGGCCACGAGCTTGAGCGTGGTGGCCAGGGAGGAGGGGTTCGAGAAGCTCCAGCTGAAGGTGTAGCTCGCCCCCGCGCGCTCGAAGGCGGCGAGCTTCACGCGTCGGAAGGCGAACGCTGTGGCCGGGGCGAACTCGTGCGGGTCGATGCGGAAGTTGTCGACGCCCGGGTTCGCGCCTCCCCCATCCGCCCAGCCCGTGGTGGAGGGGCTTCCCCCGGGGTCGGTCTCGAGCTCGAGCGTCTCCATGTCCGCGATCACCTTCGCGAACACGCTCGCCCCCGCGCGGTGGTTGATCACGATGTCCTGGCTGACGTTCTCGGCCGACTCCTCGGCGATCTTCCAGACGACGCGCGCGATCGAGCCCTGGAGGACGTTGCGGGCGCCGGGGAGGTTCAGCTCGAACGTCAGCACGCGGTAGCGATCGGTGTCGATCCGGTAGTTCTGGCCGCGGAGGGTCGACCACATCCAGTAGAGGGCCGGGTCCCCGACGCCGGCCGCGGCGGTGCTCGTCGCCTGCAGGACGCCCACGCTGCCGAGGCTCTGGCCGGCCTCGTTCACTCCGGCCACGGCGCCCGTCGCGAGCCCGGTGAGGCCCGTGGCGCGGTCGACGTCGCTCGTGGCATTCATGTCCCAGGGGTTGCCGAGCTGCACCGTCGCGAAGTCGTCGCTCGAGCCCTCCTCGGACGGCGAGGTGAGGACGAGCGTCGGCAGGGCGAGGACGCGGTAGATCCCCGGGGAGTAGACGAGGGCGTTGGCGGTGCCCGCCTGGCGCATGGCCACGTAGTAGTCTCCGGGGGCGATCCCGCCCACGTAGAAGGGGAACGAGCCCCCCGACGCGCTCCGGGCGATCTGCCCGAGGGTGCCGTTGGCCGCGTTCGCGTCGTTGTCGAGGAAGATGTCGACGGAGGCCGCGCCGGTCCACTGGATGGTCCGCTGGAGGTTCGCCGCGTCGAGGGGGACGAGGCGTGCGAAGTCGAGCTGGATCTGGCCGACCTGGTACTGCGTCGGGTCGAGGCGGAGCGAGTCGACGTTCCCCGACCAGCCCGGCCCCACCGCCGAGCCGAGGGTCGCGAGGTCGATCACGTAGTAGTTCCAGCCGTCGTAGGTCAGGACGCTGTTGCTGACCCGGAAGCCGCCCCCGGGCTCGCTTCCGTAGATCGTGTTGTTGCTCCAGAGGATCTGCATCGCCTGGTCGCCGCTCGGCCGCTCGCTCAGCCGCATCCGCAGGACGAGGACCCGGTACTTCGCGGCGTCGATCGGGAAACGCTTGCCGATCTTGCCGAGGAGCGCGCTGCCCGGGATCCACGTGTCGAGCAGCCAGAAGTTCGGGTCGTTGCTCGTGGGCGTGGCCGTGAAGACGCCGCCGGACACCGTGATCCCGCTCAGGTTCACCGCGGGCTGGTCCGTCCCGAAGGTGAGCCAGCCGAGGTCCGAGTGCTCGTTCATGTCCCACGGGTCCTGGAAGGCGCGACTCGCGTAGTCGTCGGCCGGCCCCACGGTCGTCGTTCCCGCGGCGGGGGCGGTGACCGTGATCTGTGCGAACGCCTCTCCGGCGAGAGCGGCGAGAACGGCGAGCGTGAGCGTGATCCGTCGCATCCTGCGAGACTAGCAGACCCTTCGAGGGGCCGCGACGGCCGAGGTGAGCCCGCTCACCCTCTCGCCTCGGCCAGGACCTCGCGGAACCGGCGGGCCACCCGGTCCCACGTGAGCCCGCTCAGGACCTTGCGGCGGCCCGCTTCCCCGAGGCCCCTGCGCCAGGCGGGGCTGTCGAGGAGGGCGAGGATCGCCCTCGCGAGGAGCTCCTCGTGCTGGTAGGGGACGAGCAGGCCGTCGCGGCCGGCGTCGACGACGTCCGGGATCGCCCCCCGGCGGCAGCCGACCACCGGGAGGCCGGAGGCCCACGCCTCGAGGAACGCGATCCCGAACGACTCGTAGCCCGAGGGGTAGGCGAACACGTCGAGCGCGGAGTACAAGAGCGGCTTGTCGGCCTCCTCGAAGCCGTACCGCCGCAACGTGCGCTCCCGCCACTCCCCCGGCCAGGCCGCGACCGTCCGGTCGATCTCCTCGGCGAACACGGCCCGCGCCCCGGCTACCACGAGGCGCGTGTCGGGCCGCGCGGCCCAGACGAGCGGCATCGCGCGGAGGAGCGTGTCGACGCCCTTGTGCAGGCCGAGCTGGCCGACGTAGCCCACGACGGGCACGTTCGCGGGGAGGGCGAGTCGCTCCCGCGCCTCCTCGCGGGACACGGTCCCGAACGCACCCGCGTCCACCGCGAGCGGGATGACCCGCACCGTGTCCGCGGCGACCCCTCGCTCCCGGACGACGCCCTTTTCGAACTCCGTGTAGGCCACGTAGCGCGACGCCCGCTTCATCGCCGCGTAGATCCACGGCCGGCCGAAACCCCAGTCGTCGTCCGGGTGCAGGCCCCCGTAGAAGACGCAGGGCCGTCCGCTCCCGCGCGCCGCCCGCAGGGCCGTCGCCATGTGGAGCAGGGGGAACGACGTCGCGGCCACGACGTCCGCGTCCTGGGCGCGGATGGCCCGGCCGAGGCCCGGCACGATCGGCCCCTGGTAGAGGGTGCGCAGGTGCTGGGAGAAGGGCAACCGGTGGCGGTAGGCGAAGCTCTGCGGCCGCTCGAGGAGGCGCGACAGGCGAGCGCGGACGGGGAAGCGCCGGACGCGGACGCCCGCGATCTCCTCCGTCCCCACGGGCATGCGGGGCAGGGAGGGCCGGTTGAAGGCCTCGCCGGAGTAGCAGTGGGTCGTGAAGACCGTGACCTCGTCGCCGAACTGCCGCACGAGCTCCTCGGACAGACGCTGCACGAGCCGCTCCGTCCCGCCGATGCCGGGGAAGTAGCCCTGGGTGACGTGCAGGACCCGCAGCGGTCTCACGGGCCGAGGAGACGGAAGCGCAGCGAGGCGAGGCTCCTCCGGGCGAAGGCGAGGGGGCCCTGGCGCCGCAGCACCTCGGCCGCGCGCTCCAGCGTCCCGGGGGGCGGCGGCAGCGGGCGGGCCGTCTCCGGCGACCGCGACCGGGGCTTGTCCGGCGCGCCGGGCGCGCCGCCGAGGCAGTAGCGCGCGAGGGGCTCCACGAGCCGCTCCCAGCGCAGGGACTCGTGGAGAGGCGCGAAGCCCCCCTCCCACTCCCGGCGCGGACGCTGGAGGACCTCGACGAGCGCGCGCGCCACCGCGGGGGCGTCGCCCGGAGGCACCACGCGGCCGACGCCGTGCTCGCGCACCCACTCGGCCCCCACGTCGCCGTCCGTCACCACGACCGGGAGCTTCGCCCAGAAGCAGTCGATGATCCGCGCGCGCACCGAGTAGCGCGTCTCCACGTGGACGGGGTGCAGCGAGACGCCGGCGTCCGCCTCGAGGAGCAGCGCCTCGCGCTCCTCGATGTCGACCCACTCGAGGAAGACCACCGTCTCCGACACCGGACCCAACGCCGCCGCGGCTGCCTCCGCCCTCGCCGCCATCTCGTGGCGGGGCACCGCCGGGTTGGGGTGGCGGGTTCCGAGGAACACGAGACGGGCCTGCGGCACGCGGCTCGCCGCCTCGGGCCAGGCCGCGACCAGGGTCAGCGGGTCGAGCCAGTTCCAGATGCCGCCGCCCCACAGGACGACGCAGGCGTCCTCCGGGACGCGCGGGTGCCGTCCCTTGAGCCCCCGCCCGGGGGCAGGAGGCCGGGAGGGCAGGCCGATCCCCACGACGTCGATCAGGCGTCGCAGGCTCTCGTCGTCCGCGTAGGTCCGGGGGTTGACGCGCCCGTTCGCAGCGAGGACGCCGAGCCAGAAGTCGCGCTGGCGCTCGCTGCCGGCGAGGAAGAAGTCGCCGAGCCGGACCCCCGCATTCGTCACGTCGACGACCTGCCGGTGCAGCACGTCCCGGCCCGCAGCGCCGCCCCCCATGTCGTAGTGAAGGTTCTCGAGGACGAGCGGGTCGTAGAGGTCGACGACCAGGCGGGTCGGCGTGCCGCCCAGGAACGGGAACTTGTCGAACGCGAACCCCGACACGACCGCGGCGTCGGCGTTCTCGACGAGCACCTGCAGGCTGGCCGGGGCGGCCTCGTCGTAGCGGACGACTTGGACCCCGGGCACCTCGAGGGACGTGCGGTTGGGGATCGCCAGGACCACGTCGCAGCGGCCGGCGAGCGCCCGGGCCATCTCGACGTAGCGCAAGCCAGGTCCCGCCATGCGGCGGTCGACCACGTCCTGGCTCACCAGGAGCAGCACCGGGCGTCGTCCGGCGGGCATCTCGGGCACGGGGCGCGTTCGTCCCTGCAGCATCAGTGGGGCGTAGTCTCGCACGATGTCGATCGACGCGAGCCGCGGGGAGGAGCCTTCGACCCGCGCCTCGGGGATCGGCTGGGGGAGCGCGGCGAGCACGGAGGTCGGGCTCGCCCGGCGTCCCCCGAGCCTGCGGCGGGCCCGCCGGAGCCCCGGCAGGTCGGCGAGCACGCGGGCGTGCCCCCGGGCGTAGGCGGCCACGTGACGCAGCCGCCCGCGCAGGGCGTGCCTGCGAACCTCGCGCAGGTCCTCGCCGAGGTACGCGCGGACGAAGCGCGCGGCCTCGGGGGCGGGGAGCAGCTTCAGCGCGAAGCGCAGGCGGCCGTGGACGACCCGCTCGAGCTTGGCCGGCGAGAGGCCCTCGGGCTCGTCGCCGCTGCCGCCGAAGGCGTGGTGCGCGACGGCACGGGGGGCGACGCGCACCGTGAGCCCGTGGGCGCGCGCCCGGTAGCACCACTCGGAGTCCTCGTAGTAGAGGGGAAAGCCCTCGTCCACCGGTCCCACCCGCTCCCAGGCCGCGCGGGGAACGAGCGTCGCCGCGAAGCAGCTCGACGGCACCTCGCGCCAGTCGTCGAACTGGCCGAGATCGAGCTGCCCCATGGCGTTGTCGGCGCCCCAGGAGCGGCCCTCCACGCGGTTGCCGAGGCCGTTCAGGAACGCCGGCGTGCGCAGGAGCCTCAGCTTGAGCGCCACCGCACCGCAGCCGGGGTCCCCTCGCGCCACCGCCACCGCCTCGGCCACGGCGTCGCGCGCGAGCTCGATGTCCTGGTTGAGCACGAGGCCGTACTCCCCCCGGGCCTCCGCCATGCCGCGGTTGATGCCGCCGGCGAGGGAGAGGCCCGGGCGGATGCGGACGAGCCGCACCCAGGGGTGCTCGCGTTCGACCCAGGCGGAGGTGTCGTCGCGCGAGCCGTTGTCCACGACGACGACCTCGAGCGGCGTCCACGTCTGGACGGCGAGGGAGGGCAGGAGCCCCTCCAGCCATCGCACGCCGTTGTAGGCCACCACCACGGCCGAGACCAGCGGGCCACCCTCCCCCGCCGCCGGGCGGGACGGTGAAGGCGCGGGCTCGCCGCCCAGCCGCTCGAGAAGGCCCGCCTCGGCGAGGCACGCGAGCGCCGCTCGGGCGACCGCCGGGCTCGGGGTCCACGAGCCGAGCGCGGCCGCCGCCTCTTCGAGCCTCCGGCCGTCCGCGGCCCGCAGGGCCTCGGCCAGCACGTCGTCGAGGACGACCCGGCCCCCCTGGGGCGTCGTCGCGAAGGGGGGTTTCCCGGCGTGCAGCGTCACCCCTCTCGGGATCCGATAGGAGAGGCCCAAGGCACGGGATCATAACCCGGTCGCGTTTTCGCTCTACACTGCGGGCGCTTCGCGCCATGCGGAACCCACTCGCCATGCTCCGGGGCGTCGTGCGTGCCGTCCGTGCCCTCGGCGTGCGGGGCGTCCTGGAGCGCGAGTTGCGCCGCTCCCGCGATCGGCGGGACTACGCCCGGTGGGTGAGGGAGCGCGAGGGGCGCCTCGCCGTCCGCTCCGCCAGCGCCGGTGGGGGCCCGCTGTTCTCCGTCGTGATGCCGACCCACGAAACCGACCCGGTGTGGCTCGAGCGGGCGGTCGCCTCCGTGCGCGCGCAGACCCACGGCCCGTGGGAGCTCTGCATCGCGGACGACGCCTCCACGCGCCCGGGCTTGCTCGAGAGCCTCGAGCGCCTCGCCCGAGAGGACCCCCGGGTCCGGGTCGTGCGTCGTGCGGCCCGCGGCCACATCTCGGCCGCCTCGAACTCGGCCCTCGCCCTCGCCCGCGGCGAGTACGTCGCCCTGCTCGACCACGACGACGAGCTCGCCCCGACGGCGCTCGCCGAGGTCGCGGCCGAGATCGGGCGCAACCCCGACGCCGACGTCGTCTACAGCGACGAGGACAAGCTCGACGGGCGGGGGCGGCGGGTCGACGCCTACTTCAAGCCCGACTTCAGCCCGGACCTGCTCCTGTCGCAGAACGTCGTGAGCCACCTCGGGGTCTACCGGACCGAGCTCGTCCGCCGGGCGGGCGGGTTTCGGGAGGGCCTCGAGGGGGCGCAGGACCACGACCTCGCCCTGCGCGTCCTCGAGCTGTCGTCGCCAGACAGGTTCCGCCATGTCCCCCGGGTGCTCTATCACTGGCGCACGACCCGCCAGTCCACATCCGGCGGCCTGTGGCGCAAGGACTATGCGCACGACGCCGGCTGCCGCGCGATCGGCGACCACCTCGCGCGAACGGGTCGGGCGGCCCTTGTCGAGCGCAGCCTGTACTCCTTCTACCGGGTGCGCTACCCGCTGCACGAGCCGATGCCCACCGTCGCCGTCGTCGCGCTCGCGCCGCACGCTCCGGGCCTCGAGGACCTCGTCGCGCGCGCCACCCTGGGTCTGCCCGTGGAGCTGGTCGGCGTGCCCCCCGGGACGGGCCCTCTCGGGGCCCGCCTCGACCGGGCCGTGCGGGCCTCGCGGGGCGAGGTCGTCGCCCTCCTGGGCCCCCGCTGCGAGCCCCGGCCCGGCTGGCTCGAGGAGCTCGCCTCGCACGCGCTGCGCCCCGAGGTCGGCGTCGCCGGTGGCCGGGTCCTCACGCCCCGCGGGCGGGTCCTCCACGCCGGGTACCTCCTCGACCTCGGGCTCGAGCGCCCCGTCGTCGACGCGCACCGGGGCCTGCCCGCGGCCGCCCCCGGCCACTTCGGCCGCGCGCTCCTCGTGCAGAATCTCTCGGCGGTGAGCGCCGCCTGCCTCGCCCTGAGACGCGAGGTCTACCTTGCCCTGGGCGGCCTCGACGCGAGCGCCTTCCCGGAGGGGCTCTTCGACGTCGACCTGTGCCTGCGGGCCCGCGAGAGAGGGCTACGGATCGTCTTCACGCCGCACGCGGCCGTGGTCCGGACCGGCGACGAGGAGTTGTCCTGGCCCCGCCTGGGGACGCCCGAGGCGCACGAACGCCTGCGTCACCGCTGGGGCGAACGCCTGCCGCGCGACCCGTACTGGCACCCGGAGATGGACCGTCGCTCCGGCGACTTCCGCCTGCGGCCCTGACGCGCCGCCCTGTGTCAGTTCTGGACCCAGAAGTAGCGGGAGCCGATGCCGTCGGAGCGGCCCTGGTCGTCGGTGACGGACCAGGCGATGGTGTGCAGGCCGTTGGGGAGGGCGGTGGTGTCGAGGACGAAGAGGCCGACGGCGCCGTTGGTGTTGGCGTATCCGGGGAAGAGGGTGGCGATGTCGGAGCGGTAGAGGTTGTAGCTCGGGTGTCCGAGGGGCGAGCCGTCGACGAAGAGCTGGATGGTGGAGCCGTTCGTGGGGATGGCGGCGGGGAGCGGGGTGAGGGCCCAGCCGAAGACGTTGTAGGCGGAGCCGGAGACGGTCTGGCCCTGGGCCGGGGTGTCGAGGGTGCCGAAGGGCTTCGTGGCCGTGGCGTTGGTGCAGGAGAGGGTCTTCGATCCGAGGAGGGTGCGGGATCCGTCGCCGTCGATCGCGAAGGCGTGCAGGGTGTAGGAGCCGTTGCCTCCCGAGGGGAGCATGTTGGTGAGGAGCATGTAGCCCCATCCGGCGCGGTCGGAGTTGGGGTAGGCGGGGTAGGCGGCGGCGACGTCGGGGCGTGCGCCGGGGACGAAGGTGGCGTAGCCGACGAAGACGTTCGAGGGGGGCTCGCCGGCGACGGGGCTTCTCCAGATCTCGAGGGACTGGACGGAGGTGTCGTCGAGGGCCCATCCGGTGACGGGGACGGCGCCGGTGACGCCGCTCGCCCCGTTCGCCGGGGTGTCGAACGACCCGAACGGAGCCGAGGAGGCGCCGGTCATCCGGTACAGGGTGCTCGAGGCCCCAAAGGCGACGAGGTACAGCTCGCCGTCCTCGTCCTCGCCGAAGGTGGAGATGTTGTGGGGCGTGTCGGCGAGCTCGACCGAGGTCCAGGCGCCCGCGCCGTCCTGGAGCCCACCCCACACGCGGCCCGAGCAGTAGTCCCCGAAGAAGTAGACGCCGTCGAGGCCGGCCGCGGCGCGGCCGCGGTAGCGGTAGCCGCCCGTGACCGAGCAGCCGAGCGCGTGCGAGTACTCGAGCACGGGCAGCGTGAGCGTGCCGTCGTTGCAGCCGGTCGACGGGCGGTAGCAGAGGCTGCCCTCCATGCGGACCCAGCCGTAGTTGCGGCCCCCCGTCCCGGCCGGCTCGAAGTTCACCTCCTCCCGGTTGCTCTGGCCGACGTCGGCGACGAGCTGGTCGCCGGTGCGCCGGTCGAACGTGATGCGCCAGGGGTTGCGCAGACCGTAGGACCAGATCTCCGGCCGCGCTCCCGGCGTCGAGACGAAGGGGTTGTCGGGGGGGATCGAGTAGCCGGTTCCGCCGTCCACTGCAAGCCGCAGGACCTTGCCGAGCAGCGAGCCCAGGTCCTGGCCGTTGTCGTCGGGGTCGCCGCCCCCGCCCCCGTCGCCGGTGCTGAGGTAGAGCCGCCCGTCGGCGCCGAAGGCGACCTGGCCGCCGTTATGGTTGGCGTAGGTCGGGTGGGGGATCGTGAGGAGGACGGCTCCCGAGGCGGGATTCGCCACGTTGGGGTCGGCGGAGACGAGGTAGCGCGCGAGCACGAGATCGCCGCTCGTGTTCGTGTAGAAGACGTAGAAGGCGCCGTTCGTCTCGTGCTGCGGATGGAAGGCCGCGCTCAGGAGCCCGCGCTCGGAGCAGCACGAGACGAGCGGCGAGATGTCGAGGAACGGCACGGGACGCACCTGCCCGCCGTCGAGGATGCGGATCCGGCCGACCTGCTCGACCACGAAGAGGCGGCCCGAGCCGTCGCCGGCGTTCGCGAGGGCCACGACGCGTTCGAGGCCGCTCGCGACGGGGGTGAGCCCGAAGCCTCGGCCGAACGGCGGCTCCTCCGCGGACCACTCCGGTCCCGCCGGCGAGCCCCCGAAGCGCCGCTCGCCCGGGCTCGGGCCGCCCGGCGCGCCCGAGCTGTCGACGATCGCGTTCCCGCTCCCCTCGTCGAAGTGGTAGAGCGCGGCCGTCTGCGCGTCCGGCGCGAAGGCCTGCGCCGGCCGGGTGAAGCTCGACGTGTAGCGCAGGGTCGTCGAGATCCGGACCTCGTCGACCCACCCGCTGAAGGACGGGTAGGCCGGCCCCGCGTCGTGCTTCTCCGCCCCGATCACCAGGAACGGGTCGCTGTTGGTGCAGGGGCTGCCGCCGCAGAAGGGGCCGGGCACCCCGGCGTCCGGGTAGGACACGTCCCCGTCCGGCCCGTCCGCCTCCGCCTCCTTCACCCCGTCGACGTAGAGCCACAGCCGCCCGTCCGACCGGCGTCTCTGCACGGCCACGTGGTGCCAGCGGTCGTCGAGGACGCCGCTCGTCCCGCAGATCGTCCGGTCCCCGGTGCCCGCCCCGCTCACCCCGAACACGAGCCGCCCGCCCGCGATCGACAGGCCGAACTTGCGGTCCTGGTTGTAGCGGTCGCGGTCGAGCAGCACGTGGCCGTTGATCCAGGCGACGTTGGCCCCGCAGGAGACGGCGGGGGCCGGGTTCTCCGAGGCGCGGCCGCGCACCCACAGCTCGATCGTGAAGTCGGTCGCCCCCACGTCGGCGGGCGGGCCCGGGTTCGAGTTCGACGGGTCGTCGACGCGGATCTTCACCCGGTCGATGTCGCCGGTGCCGTTGCCGTGGAAGCGCAGCGACGTGCCCGCGACCGCGGGCCCGGCGAGTCCGACGAGGGCGGCGAAGGACACGAAGAGCGCAAGGCGGCGGCGGAAGCTCATGGGCTCAGGATCGCATGCCCGGGTTCGGCCCGGTGTGACGCCCGTCAACGTCCTCGCGGAGGGCGGTCGGCCCTCAGTTCTGGACCCAGAAGTAGCGGGAGCCGATGCCGTCGGAGCGGCCCTGGTCGTCGGTGACGGACCAGGCGATGGTGTGCAGGCCGTTGGGGAGGGCGGTGGTGTCGAGGACGAAGAGGCCGACGGCGCCGTTGGTGTTGGCGTATCCGGGGAAGAGGGTGGCGATGTCGGAGCGGTAGAGGTTGTAGCTCGGGTGTCCGAGGGGCGAGCCGTCGACGAAGAGCTGGATGGTGGAGCCGTTCGTGGGGATGGCGGCGGGGAGCGGGGTGAGGGCCCAGCCGAAGACGTTGTAGGCGGAGCCGGAGACGGTCTGGCCCTGGGCCGGGGTGTCGAGGGTGCCGAAGGGCTTCGTGGCCGTGGCGTTGGTGCAGGAGAGGGTCTTCGATCCGAGGAGGGTGCGGGATCCGTCGCCGTCGATCGCGAAGGCGTGCAGGGTGTAGGAGCCGTTGCCTCCCGAGGGGAGCATGTTGGTGAGGAGCATGTAGCCCCATCCGGCGCGGTCGGAGTTGGGGTAGGCGGGGTAGGCGGCGGCGACGTCGGGGCGTGCGCCGGGGACGAAGGTGGCGTAGCCGACGAAGACGTTCGAGGGGGGCTCGCCGGCGACGGGGCTTCTCCAGATCTCGAGGGACTGGACGGAGGTGTCGTCGAGGGCCCATCCGGTGACGGGGACGGCGCCGGTGACGCCGCTCGCCCCGTTCGCCGGGGTGTCGAACGACCCGAACGGAGCCGAGGAGGCGCCCATCGGAACGCCCGTGCGCTTGTAGCTTCCCCGGCCGGTCGCCCAGCGCACGCGCGCGGGGGCGGTGTTCGGCAGGTCGTAGGCGACGACACCGCTCGCCACGGTCCCGACGACGACCTCGAGGTCCGGGTCGCCGTCGAGGTTCGCGAGGGTCGGCGCGCCGAGCGCCCCGTTCCACGTCCACGACGCGCTGAGGGGCGCGGGGAGGTCGACCGCCTGCAGCGGCTGTCCGGTGGCGCTCAGGACGTGCAGCCGCCCCACGCCGCCCGTTCCCTTGTCGGGCCAGGAGGTGAAGATCACCTCGGCCGGCCCGTCGCCGTCGAGGTCGGCCACCACCGGCTCGCTCGCGAA
This sequence comes from uncultured Acidobacteriota bacterium, assembly GCA_964561785.1. Classification (GTDB taxonomy): domain Bacteria; phylum Acidobacteriota; class Vicinamibacteria; order Fen-336; family Fen-336; genus DATBSL01. The sequence goes on from CAZLRF010000030.1 coordinate 49,126, forward strand.
GCGGATGCCGGGGCCGGGGACGTCGTAGGGCCAGGAGCCCTTCTGCGTCTTGTCGAGCCACCAAGCGTGGACGCGCCCGTCGTAGGAGGAGAAGAGGATCTCCCGCTTCCCGTCGCCGTCGAGGTCGGCGAGGACGGGGTTCGGAACGGCGGTCTCGATGACGTCGTAATCCTCGGACAGCGGCCCGCTCGCCGGCAGCGGGGCGGGGATCGCCGTCCAGTCGTGAGGGCCCGCCGCCCAGCGCGTACGGTCCATTCGGAAGACGAACGGCATGTGGTAGAGGCTGGTGTACGGGCTCGTCCCGCAGTCGTAGACGTTCCCCACGACCACGATCTCGAGGGTGCCGTCGCCGTCGAGGTCGGCCACGGAGGGCGCGGAGTCCGCGAAGTTCGGCCGGTGCTCGACGCCGCAGTTCGCATAGCCCCGCAGGTCCACCGCGTGGTCGACGTGGACGCCCACCTGGCTCCACACCTTCCCCGCGCCGTAGATCGGGCTCGCCGCGAGCTGGTTGCCGTTGCGGTCGAGGGCCGTGACGTAGTGGGTGTCGGTCGGCCCGACGATCTCCTTAGTCCCGTTGCGGTCGAGGTCGGCGACGGCGACGTTCTCGTTGTACATGCCCCAGCCGTACCCCGCCTCGCCGTCCCGGCGGGCCGGCCAGCCGGCGCGGGGCGCCCCGGTCGCGGAGAAGACGTGGAGCTGCTTCGTCGCGCCGCCGCTCGCCCGGCCGACGACGGTCTCGAGCGAGCCGTCGGCCTCGAGGTCGTCGACGGCGAGGGTCCGGACCTCGCCCGCACCGAAGGGGTTCCGCGACCAGAGGACGCCGCCGGACGCGCTGTAGGCCGTGACCTGGTCCCCGCTCCTGCCGACGACGATCTCTCTCGTGCCGTCGCCGGAAAGGTCGGCGACCACGACCCCCGGCCACACGCGGCTCGCGCTCGGCGCGCGCCAGCGCAGGGCGCCCGTGCCGCCGTCGAGGGCGACGAGGTCGTACGAGCCCCACACGACCTCGTTCCGCCCGTCGCCGTCGAGGTCCGCCACCGCGGGCGACGCGTACCAGCCGGTCTGGCACCAGGAGCTGAAGCACCCCCCGTTCTTCCACTTGAGGACGGGGGGCGCGACCGCGGCGTTCGCCTGGGGAGTCGCCGCGGCCAGGGCGAAGCCGAGGAGCAGGAGACAGGCAGGCTCACGGCGCATGGCATCACCCCCGGTCGATTCTGGGCGGGGCGGGTCGACCCGGCGGTGACCGCCCTCACGCGCGGAAACGAAACGGCCCGGGAGGCGTCGCCGCCTCCCGGGCCGCGGTCCGCGAGGTGCTCAGTTCTGGACCCAGAAGTAGCGGCTGCCGATCCCGTCCGATCGCCCCTGGCTGTCCGTGACGATCCACGCGATCGTGTGGATCCCGTTGGCGAGCCCGGTCGTGTTGAGCACCCGGTACCCGACCGCCTTACCGGTGTTGGCGTATCCGGGGAACAGGGTGTCGATGTCGGAGCGGGCGAGGCCGTACGCCGTCGGGTTTCCGACCGGGGCGCCGTCGATGTAGACCTGGATCGTGGCCCCGCTCGTCGCGATGGAGGCGGGCATGGGGGTGAGGGCCCACCCCCAGTTGATGTAGGACGAGCCGGAGACGGTCTGGCCCTGGCCGGGGGTGTCGATGGCCCCGAAGGGCTTGACCGCCGACGCGTTCGAGCAGGTGATCGTCTTCGAGCCGAGCAGCGTGGAGCCCCCGCCCGCGTCCCTGGCGTAGGCGTGGAGCGTGAACGTCCCGTTGCCCGACGAGGGCAGGAAGTTCGTGAGCATCATGTAGCCCCAGCCCGCTCGGTAGGACCACGGGTAGGTGGCGTAGGCGTTGTCCACGTCCGGCCGCGCCCCGGGCACGAGGGTGGCGTCCCCGATGTAGACCTGCCCGGCCGGCTCCCCGGCCACCGAGCTGCGCCAGACCTCGACTTTCGTCACCTCGTCGTCGTCGAGCGCCCAGCCGGTGACCGCGATGCTGCCGGTGACTCCCGTCGTGCCGTGGGCGGGAGTCTCGAAGGCCCCGAACGGCGGCGCGCCGCCGCCCTTCATGAGGGCGAAGTTGTCGACGTAGTTGCCCTCGTAGACCACCGTGGTGTCCGAGTAGAAGCGGAAGGCCACGTAGACCTGGGGCTGGCCGTGGAGGACGAGGCCCTGGGCCGAGAAGACCCGCTCGAGCTCGCGCATGTCGATCAGCTCGCGCACGAAGCCCGAGGAGGTGTAGCCCACGCTCGAGCCGTCGAAGACGTAGCCGTAGAAGCTCGAGCCGTTCGTCGAGACGTAGACGCCCAGCCGGTCGTAGCCGGGCTCCGAGTAGAGCCGGGCGTCGAACTCGAACCAGGCCCGAGTGGCCCCGACGAGCGAGAACGGGCCGTACCGCATCCACGTGTCCTGGCCGTTCCTGTAGCTCCCGCCCGCCGGGGAGGGGTCCGTTCCGCCCCCCGCGCACCAGGCGCTCTTCGCGCCCGTGGACTTGCGGTAGGTCGACAGCCCCCAGCGCGTGTTGGGCGCGGCGCCGCCGCCCGTCACCGTCCACTGCGCCAGCGTCCCCTCGAAGTCGTCGCTGGCGACCGTCGTCAGAGCCGCGGGCACCGAGATCTCCACCGCGCGGCACGCCCGCTCGAGCGCGGCCCGGCTGTCCGGGCTCCACCCGAGGGTCTTCGCCGCCTGGCGCAGCGCGTGGTAGAGGTCGACGTAGTCCGAGCTCGGGACGAGCAGGTTGGCCTCGGCCTCGTAGAAGAGAGCGGCCGTCTTGGTGATGCCCTGCGCGGC
>CAZLRF010000030.1:52009-62546 GCA_964561785.1 uncultured Acidobacteriota bacterium
TTGAACGTCCCGCCGTCGACGAGGAGGTAGGCGAGCTTGTTGGCCACGCCCGAGTTGGTGTGGACGCCCCGGTTGTCCGAGAGCCCGGTCCACCAGAGCGAGCTGTTTCGCCGGTCCGGGTCGTTGAAGAGCGTCGGGTTCGACATGTCGCGGATGGCCCCGATCCCCGGCACGTCCTCGCCCATCTTCCACCGGTTGGCCGCGCCGTCCGACCCCCCCGTGTTGGTCTGGTCCACGAGCTCGCCGAAGATGTCGGAGAGCGCCTCGTTGATCGCGCCCGCCTCGCCCCAGTAGATGAGGTTCGACTCGTTCTCGGTGACCCCGTGGGCGAGCTCGTGGGCCACCACGTCGTCCGCGGCGGAGAAGCCCTGCCCGAAGCGCATCTCGGCCCCGTTCCAGTACGCGTTCTGGTAGGGACAGCCGGCGCCCGGCTCGCAGTAGCGGACGCGCGCGACGAGCGGCATGCCCGCGCCGTTGAGGCTGTCCCGGCCGAAGCGGGTGAAGAAGAAGTCGTAGGTGTCGCCGAGGTAGGTGTACGCGAGGTCCGCGTCCGTGATCCCGCTCGGTCCCTGGCCCTCGCTGCGCACGAGCGTCCCGAGCGAGCCGCTGACGTTGTTGGCGTCGTAGATCTGGCGGCTCTTCGCCTCCTTGATCTGGGAGAAGTGGAAGGCCACCTCGCCGGCGTGCGCGTCGACGAGGACGAGCTCGTCGACCATCACGAGCTCGCTGCGCACCCGGGTCTGCCAGACGAGGAGGCTCGGGCCGGCCTCCCCGATCACGGAAGGCTCGAACACGGCGAGGAAGGGCTCGTCGATGACGAGGTCCGGGGCCGTGCGCGCCTCCTGGACGAGAGCGAGGGCGACGGCGGAAGCGGTCTCGCGGGTGGTCCCCGGCGTCGTGTCGAAGTCGGGCGCGTGGAAAGCCGCGCCGTCCCGGGCGAGGTCGGCGAGCACGAACTCGACGCCGTCCCCGCCGAGCTGGACGAGGGCGGCCGCGCCGAACACCGGCAGGGCCCGGAACTCCTGGCTCAGGCGGACGACGCTTCGGCCGTTCGCCTCCTTCGCGCGCTGCACGACGAGCCGGACGTCGGGGCGGGCCACGCCGAACGCGCGCGCGTGCCGCGACAGGAAGGCCACTGCGCCGGCCGGCGCGTCGCCCCGCATCCCGCGCGGGAGGGGGAACGCGCGGCCGGGCGGAGCCGAGAGCGTCCGCACGTAGCCCTCGGGCGTGCGCGCGAGGAGCGCCATGTCGAGGCTCTCGAAGCCCCGGCCCAGGGCGGGCGACGGGGGCGCGGCGGCGGCGACCGCCTGGCGGAGCCGGTCGACGGCGGCCTCGATCTCGGGGTCGCCCGTCTGGTCCGGGAGGGCGGAGGCGCCGGCGGGGGCGCCGGGCATCGTGGCCGTCGACGGGTGGCGCGTGTAGCCGCCTTCCGGCGGTGCGGAGGCCGCGGGCGAGGCCAACGCGAGGCACGTGAGCACGGCGAGGACTCCCGGCAGGCGCATCGAGCGGGACGACATGACTTGACACCTCCTCCGACCCGTGCGGGACGGGAGGGGATCCCGCGCGCGCCGGTTCGATCGGGCTTCTGGGAACGGCGCGGAAGCGATGGTACGCCTCCGTCGGGCATGGTCAACAGAAAACCGTGTGTTAGGATCGCCCCGATCGATGAGCAGTCTCGATGCCAGACGCCGGTCCGATCGTTTCCCCGCGCGGCTGCGCGAGGTGCTCGCTTCGTGGCTCCGGGCGATACGTTCCTGGGAGATCTGGTTCCACCTCGGCCTCCAGGACATCAAGAACCGCTACAAGCGCTCGCTGGTGGGGCCGCTGTGGATCGCGATCAGCCTCGCCGTCATGGTCGTCGGGATGAGCTTCCTCTTCGGGCGGCTGTTCAGCCAGGAGGGCGGGCACTACGTCGTCTACCTGACGATCGGGATGCTGCTGTGGTCGCTCCTGTCGTCCTCGATCACGGACGGCGGGTACGCGTTCCTCGGGGCCGAGTCCTACATCCGCCAGATCCCACAGGCGAAGCAGGTCTACGTGCTGCGCACGACGGTCGTGAACCTCGTCGCCTTCTCCTTCGGGCTGCCGGTCTTCGTGGCCGCCGCCCTCTACCACGGCGAGCTGCGCGCCTCGCCCCTGTGGGCCCTCGCCGGGTTCGCCGTCGTGGTCGTCGCGTGCGTCGGCCACTCCGCGGTCATGGCCTACCTCTCGGTCCCCTTCCGCGACCTGCCCCCCGCCTCCGCGTCGGCGCTCCAGATGGTCTACTTCCTGACGCCCATCCTCTACCCCGTCGAGCTGATGCGGCAGAGGGGCCTCGAGTGGTTCCTGCACATGAACCCCCTCTACTACCTCCTCGAGGTCGTGCGCCACCCGATCCTCGAGGGCGGCCCCGCGCCCGCCGGGGTGTGGGCGGGGGCGGTCGCCTACACCGCGCTCGTCTGGGCGGCGGGCCTCCTCGTGGCCGCCACGCTCGACCGGCGCATCCCGGCGATGCTCTGACGCCATGGCGGACGCCCTCATCCGCCTCCAGGACGTCGGCATGCGCTTCTCGGTCAGCCCCGCGAGCGACCGCAGCATCCAGGGGCTGTTCCGGGGGCTGCGCCGGCGGGCGCCCGTCCGCACGGTCGACGCGCTGCGGGGTGTCTCGCTCGAGATCCGCAGCGGGGAGCGCGTGGGGCTGATCGGGCCGAACGGGGCGGGGAAGACCACCATCCTCAAGGTGATCGGCGGCATCTACCACCCCACGAGCGGGGACGCGCTCGTCCGCGGCCACGTCTGCCCGCTCTTCGAGTTCGCGACCGGCTTCGAGATGGACCTCTCCGGCTGGGACAACATCCGGATCCGCTGCATGCTCCTCGGCATGCCCCGACGGGACATCGAGCGGAGGATCGACGAGATCGCGGAGTTCAGCGGCCTCGGCGAGTTCCTCGACTACCCCGTCCGCGCCTATTCGGCCGGGATGTTCGTCCGCCTCGCGTTCTCCGCCACGACCGCCGTGGACGCGCAGGTCCTGCTGCTCGACGAGGTCATGGCCGCGGGGGACCTCGACTTCGCGGCGCGGGCGAAGCGGCGCATGCTCGACATGATCGGCCGGGGGGAGATCGTGGTCCTCTCGTCCCACGTGCTCGACGAGCTCGCCGACGTGTGCGGCCGCATCGTGTGGCTGGAGAAGGGACGCGTCCGGCTCGACGGCCCGAGCCGCGAGGTCGTCGAGCGCTACCGCGAGGCCACAGCTCCCGCCGCCGCTGCTACCGCGACCCCAGCGTGATCATCACGCCGAGGTGGCGGTAGTCCTCGAAGTCCCTCGCCATCATCCTCGAAAACACCGAGCTCGCCTCGACCTCGAGCCGCAGCGGCTCCGCGTCGGGGCTGCACTCGCCCGGGAGCAGGGGGCCGGGGGGGGGCCTCACTCCGGTCCCCTCCGGAACGGCCAGAGACAGCTCCACCCCGCCCGGGCGGTCGAGCACGAGGCGGTCGACGAGGCGTCTGCCGACCCGGAAGTTCACGACCACGGGCGAGAGGTGGGGCGGCCGCCGGCCGGGGCTCACCGCCAGGCGCACCACGCTCGCATCGGGGTAGAGGCACAGGACGCCCCGGCGCGAGCTCCAGCGCGTCACCTCCTCTCCGGTTCTCCTCGCCGAGTAGAAGCCGCGAGGCTGCCGGGCGAGGTCGGTTCCGAGCGTCTCGAAGGCCGGCCAGGCCGTCACGCCTCGCGCGACTAGGAGGAGCGCGAGGCCCGAGGCGACGGCCCCGCGACCGATCCCCGCGCCGGGCGAAGGCCGATCGTCGCCCAGCGAGGCGAGGGAGACGACGCCCCAGAAGAGGACCTGCAGGGCCTGGACGTAGAACAGGCCCTGGAAGAGCGAGTAGACGAGCGCCCCGAGCAGAGAGCAAGCCAGGCCGACCCCGAGCCCGCGAGGGACACCGGCCCGCCCCGCGAGCGCCCGCCGGACGGCGCCGCCTGCGGCGAGGGCGAGTGCGCCGAGGGCGAGCAGGCCGAGAAGGCCGCGGGTCGCCAGCACCTGCAGCCACGTGTTGTGGGCGTCGCCGGAGAAGGGAACCTCGAGGGCCGCGCCCCGCGCCACGAGCGCCGGGTAGCGCCAGCAGAACGACCCCTCGCCGATGCCGAACAGCGGCGCGTCGCGCCACATGGCCAGGGCTGCGCGCCAGAGGCGCTGGCGGTGCTCGTCGAGCCCGGGCACGGAGAGCAGCCGCGAGGCCCCGGTCGGCCACGCGTCCGTCGCGAGGTCGGCCGCCGCGGCGAGCGCGGCGGCCACGATCGCCGCGGCGACGCCGACGGCGAGCAGCCGGCGTCGCCTCGGCAGATGGGCGAAGGCGAGCCACGCGGCGAGGAGCACGATCGCGGCCGCGGCGGCGAGGCCCGTGCGCTGCCGCGAGAGGAGAAAGTAGCCGAGGCAGGGGACGAGGGCGGCGGCGGTGGCCAGGCGCCCGGCGGGTCGCTCGAGCCACAGCAGGCCGAGCGAGAGGCCGAAGGCGAGCGCGAAGTAGCCGGCGAGCCACCCCGGGTTCCAGAAGATCGACTGCATCGGGTCGTCGAAGAACAGGTTGGGGTCCACGACGTCGAACCAGAGCCGGCGCAGGTCGAGAAGGCCGTGGAAGCGCAACGCCCCGACGCCCATCACGACCACGAGGCCGGCCATGGTGGCCCGGACGGCCCGGTGCGCGAAGGCCGCGTCGGCGCCGGCGGCGCGCAGGGCGAGCGCCCAGGTGACGCACAGCGCGAGCTGGAGGAAGGATCCCACGCCGTAGAGCGGGTCGCCTTCGGCGGCCACCAGGGCCTGGACGAGGGCGAGCCGCGCGTCGTTCGCCTGGGCGGAGCGAAGGAGGGCGGCGGGAAGGGAGGGGACGAGCGCGAGGGCGGCGGTGGCGAGGACGGCGAGAGCTGCGAGGGGGAGGGGACCCGGAACGAGAGGGCGAGGACGGCGCCGCGCGCGCAGGGACAGGCCGAGCGCGGCCGCCGCCACGGGCACGTTGAGCAGCTCGACCCAGCGGCCGCCCGGGTGGTTCCCGAAGGAGGGCACGGCGAAGAACACGAGGCACGACGCCGCGAAGGGGAACCGGACGAGGGTCGCGACGGGCGCGAGGAGGACGAAGGTGGCCGCGGGGACGCCCGCGAGGGCGAGGCGGTCCTGGGCGGCGACGAGCCAGGCGGCGAGGAGGAGCGCGCTCGCGGCGACGAGAGCGAGGCGTCCCCCGCCCGGCCCGCCTACGGCATCACCTTGCGGTGCTTCGCGACCTCTTCCTCGTAGTACTTGCGGTAGAGCACGTCCCACTCGTCCGAGCCCTCGACGATCCTCTTCTGGGTTTCGAGCTTCCTCCGCACGAGCGCGTCGATCGCCTCGTCGTTCTTCATCTCGTCCATGATGATCTTGACGATCGTCTGGCGGATCTCCTGCGGCTCGTCGAAGTACTCGACCCCGTCGTCCGAGTCGAGGTAGCGCAGGATGAGGTGCGACACGTGCAGCACCTTCTCGCGGGAGAGCTTCACAGCACGATCCCCTTCTTCTTCGCGAGCTCGCGCTTGACCTTCTTGAACATCTCCGAGTAGGTGATGTCGGAGCGCTCCATGTGGGTCATGTGCTGGGCGAGGACCTCGCGCGCCTCCTCGTTGAGGCGGCCCTCGAGGGACAGCTCGTCCACGATGGTGCGCGCGATGCCCTCGACGACCCGGGCCTCGTCGTCCACCTCGAGGCGGCCCGCCGCCACCAGCGTCTTCACGATCTTGCGGGAGATGAACTGGATCTCGTCGGAGGAGAGTCTCATCGTGCCTTCGAAAGGCGGAGTATACACCGCCCGGGCGTAGTATCCTCGCCCCGCCATGAGGCTGAACGTCGTCTCCCACCCCCTCGTGGACGACGCCCTCGGCGCCCTGCGCGACGTGCGGACGCCGAGCGCGGATTTCCGCCGCCTCGCCCACCGAGTGAGCCTGCTGGTCGTCGCCGAGGCCACGCGCGACCTGCTGACGGCCGAGACGCGGGTCGAGACCCCGCTCGAGGGGACGACCGCCCGGGTCCTCGCCCGGCGGGTGGTGGCGGTGCCCGTCCTCCGGGCCGGTCTGGGCATGCTCGACGCCTTTCTCGAGCTCGTGCCGAGCGCCGAGGTCGGCTACTTCGGCCTCGAGCGCAACGAGGAGACGGCCGTCGCACGGCGCTACTACGAGAAGGTCCCGAGGAACCTCGACGGGGCCGCCGTGTACCTGCTCGACCCGATGCTCGCGACCGGGGGCTCCGCGGCGATGGCGATCGACGGCCTCCTCGGCCTCGGCGCGACCCGGGTGCGCCTGCTCTGCGTGGTCGCGGCCCCGGAGGGCGTCGCCTTCCTGGAGCGGGCGGCCCCGGAGACCGAGGTCTTCACCGCGGCCCTCGACCGCGAGCTCAACGACCGCAAGTACATCCTGCCCGGGCTCGGCGACTTCGGGGACCGGCTCTTCGGGACGTAGGGGCGGCGTGTTGACGCTCCCTCGGGCCCTGTACTAGTCTCAATGCTCTATTGCGGGCCCTCGAAGCGTCTCGAGGCGCCCGTTCCCAACCAACAGCACGAAACGAGGCCCGAGAAGAGCACCGATCGCCCTGCGGCGTAGCGAGACCATGGCCCAGGTTTTCCCGAAGTCCGCCAACCAGATCGCGAAGGCCAGCATCGTCCTCGGCGGCGCCCTCGCCGCCGTGGTCGCCGGCATCGTGATCTTCGTGATCCCCCGCTCGGCCTACGTGACGCGGCAGAAGGAGGCGCGGGAGCAGCCCGTGCCCTTCTACCACATGCACCACGTGGGCGGGATGGGCATCGACTGCCGCTACTGCCACACCGCGGTCGACAAGTCGGCGACGGCCGGCATCCCGCCGACGAAGACGTGCATGAACTGCCACTCCCAGATCTTCAACCAGAGCCCCACGCTCGAGCCCGTCCGGCAGAGCTGGAAGACCGGCCAGTCGATCGAGTGGGTCAAGGTGCACGACCTGCCCGACTTCGTCTACTTCAACCACTCCGCCCACGTGAACAAGGGCGTCGGCTGCACCACGTGCCACGGTCCGGTCGACAAGATGGCGTACGTCTGGCAGCAGGAGTCGCTCCTCATGGAGTGGTGCCTGGACTGCCACCGCCAGCCCGAGAAGTACCTCCGCCCGAAGAGCGAGGTCTACTCCGTCGCGTGGAAGCCGCCGTCGAACCAGCTCGAGCTGGGACGCAAGCTCGCCGCGGAATACCAGGTCAAGACCCAGGTCACCTGCTCCACCTGCCACCGATGAGCCAGGAACACGTCACCGCCGTCCCGGTCGACTTCCAGGGCGTGCGCCGCAAGCCCGAGGCGACCTCTCCCCGTCGCTACTGGAAGAGCCTCGACGAGCTCGCCGACGCCCCCGCGTTCCTCGAGTTCCTGCACCGGGAGTTCCCCGAGCAGGCCTCGATGTTCGAGGATCCGAAGGGCCGCCGCGAGTTCATGACCCTGATGGGGGCCTCGCTCGCCCTCGCCGGGCTCACCGCGTGCACGAAGCAGCCGGCGGAGAAGATCCTCCCCTACGTGCGACAGCCCGAGCAGCTCGTGCCCGGGCGGCCGCTGTTCTTCGCCACCGCGGCCTCTCACGACGGCTACGCGCGCGGCATCCTCGTGGAGAGCCACGAGGGGCGCCCCACGAAGGTCGAGGGCAACCCCGACCACCCGGCGAGCCTCGGCGGCTCGGACGTGTTCGGGCAGGCCCACGTCCTCGGCCTCTACGACCCCGACCGCTCGAAGAGGGTTCTCTTCCTCGGCGAGGACCGCACGTGGGGCGACTTCCGGGCGGCCCTGCGCGAGGCCCTCGAGAAGCAGAAGGCCCGGGGCGGCGCGGGCCTGCGCCTGCTCACGGGCCGGGTGACCTCGCCCACGGTGGCCGCGCAGATCGGCGGGATCCTCGCCGCGTTCCCGCAGGCGAGGTGGACGAGCTGGGAGCCGGCCGGGCGCGACAACGCGCGCGCGGGGGCGGTGCTCGCCTTCGGCGAGCCGGTCGAGCCCCAGTACCGGTTCGACCGCGCCGACGTGGTCCTGAGCCTCGAGGCCGACTTCGTCTCCTCCCACCCCGCGAGCCTGCGCCTCGTGCGCGAGTTCGCCTCGCGCCGCAAGGTCTCGGCGGAGAAGCCGGAGATGAGCCGGCTCTACGTCGTCGAGGGCTCGCCGAGCCTCACCGGGGCCTCGGCCGACCATCGCCTCGCCCTGCGCGGCTCCCAGATCGAGGGCTTCGCCCGCGCGGTCGCGGCGGGGGCCGGCCTCGCCGTCGAGGGCGGGGTCGCCCACGATTGGGTCGCCCCGATCGTCGGGGACCTGAAGCGCGCGGGCGCGCGGGGGCTGGTGATCGCCGGCGAGTCGCAGCCGCCGGCCGTGCACGCGATCGCCCACGCCCTCAACGAGGCGCTCGGCGCGGTCGGCACCACCGTCACCTACACCGCCCCCGCCGAGGCCGCCCCGGGCGGCGAGACCTCCGCCCTCGCAGCCCTCGCGGGCGAGATGCGCGACGGCGCCGTCGAGGTGCTGGTCATCCTCGGCTCGAACCCCGTCTACGCCGCCCCGGCCGACCTCGACTTCGCGAAGGCCCTCGACCGGGTCCCCCTGCGGATCCACCACGGCCTCTACCTCGACGAGACGGCCGAGCGGTGCCACTGGCACCTGCCCGCCTCGCACGCGCTCGAGAGCTGGGGCGACCTGCGCGCCGCGGACGGCACGGCGTCGATCGTGCAGCCCCTGATCGCGCCGCTCTTCAACACGCTCTCCGAGATCGAGGTCCTCGCCGCGTTCGGCGAGGGGGAGCAGAGCGGCTACGACGTGCTGCGCGCCCACTGGGAGACCGCGCTCGGCTCGGACGGCTTCGAGGCGCGCTGGAACCGCGCGCTGCACGACGGCCTCGTCGCGGGAACCGCGTTCCCGGAGAAGTCGGTGAAGGTCCTCTTCGGCGGCTGGGCGAAGGCGGGCCGCACTGTCGCCCCCGCCGGCCTCGAGATCGCGTTTCGGACCGACCCCTCGGTGTTCGACGGGCGCTTCGCGAACCTCGGGTGGCTGCAGGAGCTGCCGAAGCCGCTCACCAAGGTCACGTGGGACAACGTCGCCCTCGTGAGCCCGAAGACGGCGGCCGCCCTCGGCGGGGTGAAGACCGAGCAGTCGGCGAGCGGCCACTCCACCGAGGTCGCGGAGCTGAAGCTCGGCGGCCGCTCGGTGAGGGCCCCGCTCTGGGTCCTCCCCGGCCACGCGGACGGCGCCGTCACCGTCCACCTCGGCTTCGGCCGTCGGCGGGCGGGGCGCGTCGGCACCGGGGTCGGCTTCGATGCGTTCGCGCTGCGCACGAGCGACGCCCCGTGGGCGGCTCCCGGGCTCGAGGTGTCGAAGACCGGCGAGACGGCGCGCGTCGCCTGCACGCAGGACCACTGGACCATGGAGGCCACCGCGCACGAGCAGGCCGCGGCGCGGCACGTCGTGCGCGCGGTGACCCTCGCCGAGCTCGCGAAGGACCCCCACGTCGTGCAGAAGATGGGGCACAACCCGGCCCCCGGCCTGTCGATGTTCCCGCCCCACCCGTACGAGGGGCGCGCCTGGGGCATGGCGGTCGACATGAGCGCCTGCGTCGGCTGCAACGCCTGCGTGGTGGCCTGCCAGGCCGAGAACAACATCCCGGTGGTGGGCAAGGACCAGGTCGGCCGCGGACGCGAGATGCACTGGATCCGCGTCGACCGCTACTACGAGGGCCCCCCGGAGGGACCGCAGACCTTCCACCAGCCCGTGATGTGCATGCACTGCGAGAAGGCGCCCTGCGAGGTGGTCTGCCCGGTGGCGGCCACGGTGCACAGCGAGGAAGGCCTCAACGACATGGTCTACAACCGCTGCGTGGGGACGCGGTACTGCTCGAACAACTGTCCCTACAAGGTGCGCCGATTCAACTTCTTCCTCTACCAGGACTGGGAGACGCCCACCTTCAAGATGATGCGCAACCCCGAGGTGACGGTGCGCTCCCGGGGCGTCATGGAGAAGTGCACGTACTGCGTCCAGCGCATCACCCGGGCGCGGATCGACGCCAAGAACCAGGGGCGGGAGATGAGGGACGGCGACGTGGTGACCGCCTGCGAGGCGGCCTGCCCCGCCCAGGCGATCGTCTTCGGCGACGTGAACGATCCCGAAAGCCGGGTGTCCAGGCTGAAGGGGGGCGAGCGCAGCTACGGGCTGCTCACGGAGCTGCAGACGAAGCCGCGGACGACGTACCTCGCCGCGGTGCGAAACCCCAACCCGCAGATCCCGGGCGGGGGAGGCGAGGCGCACCATGGCTAGCCCGGCGCGGGTCGAGCACCCGGTCATCGGGCCGGGACACACCTTCGCGACCGTCACCGACAAGATCGCGAGCCTCGTCCTCACCACGAAGACGCCGCTCGGCTGGTTCGTGGGGTTCGGCGTCGCGTTCCTCCTCCTCCAGCTCTTCCTCGGCACCGTCGCCCTCCTCCTCTTCAAGGGCGTCGGCATCTGGGGCGTGAACGTCCCGGTCGGCTGGGGCTTCGACATCATCAACTT